>NZ_JBDJNL010000005.1:0-199590 GCF_039674445.1 Brucella sp. TWI432
ATTCCTCGTTTGCAACCCCGACCAGCCTCTCGGAATGGGGGCTGAACGTCAGCACCTGTCGCATCTCTATTTTGCTGGGAACGTCGCAACTTTAACTTGCTAAAACAAATCTTATAACGGGGTACATTCTATTTTAAACTGCAACATGCCAATGAATTCATGTGGTTAGCCATGGAGGAAATTGGATGTCAAATTGCTATTCACAGATCAACTTGCATGAACGCCGCCGTCTTTTCGAACTTAAACAGCTTAAAGTCCCTCTCGGCGACATTGCGCGGCTGATGGGTCGCCATCGCTCGACGATCTATCGCGAGATCAAACGCAACAGCTTTCGGGACACTGAGATACCAGACTATAATGGCTATCATAGCGTTGTTGCCGACAATATCAGCAAAGACCGCAGAACACGGTTGCGAAAGCTCAGACGTTATCCAGAGCTGCGCAAGTTCGTCATAGAACAATTGGAAGCACATTGGTCGCCGGAACAGATCTGTGGCCGACTGGTTAGTCATGGCCTGAGCGCGATACGTCTATGCGCAGAAACGATCTATCGCTTCATTTATTCAAAGGAAGAATACGCGCTGAAACTGTATGAACACTTGGCCGAGATGCGAACAAAGCGCTGCCCACGTGGCACCAGACGATCGCGCAGTTCCCGCATTCCAGAAGCGTTTCGTATTCATCAACGCCCTGATTTTATTGGTAATCGTCTGCAATTTGGAAATTGGGAAGGTGATTTGATTATCTTTGATCGTGACCTTGGAGAAGCCAATGTCATGACCCTTGTTGAACGCAAAAGTCGTTATTGCGTCATCATTAAAAACAACAGTCGGCATTCAAAGCCTATCATGAATAAAATCATTCAGGCCTTTGCTGCACTGCCTTATCACGCACGTCGAAGTTTTACCTTTGATCGTGGTTCCGAGTTTATGGCGTATCGGGCTTTGGAGGATGGAATGGGGGCAAAAAGCTGGTTTTGCGACCCAAACTCACCCTGGCAGAAAGGCGCAATTGAGAACATCAACAAGCGCATTCGACGGTATTTGCCCAGCAACACGGACCTGACACAAGTCAGCCAGGCACAGTTGACCGCCCTCGCCCATAATCTCAATGCAACACCGCGCAAGTGTCTTGGATTTAAGACACCCGCCGAGGCTTTTGCTACACTTTTGCAGGAAGCAGCTTAATCAGATACCCTCACCGCCGGCATGATGCAGTTGGAGTAGCTTTTCCAGGGGTGGGTTCTTGTTTGAAGTGCGACTTGCAAATGATAACATAGCTTACACAAAGCCTTTATGATCGCAGTGCAGTGGCAATCCGCATGCGGAGCGTCATCAGCGCCGGAACCATTGAAGCTGCCGCTGCAACAGCGATAAAGCCGAGAACAAGCCAGACATCGCTCATCGCAAACTCCACAGGCATTCTGACCGCCGTTGTTGCCGTAAGCCATGATGTGATGGCTTGTGCGACTGCATACCCAATTGCCAGCCCAAGAAATATCCCTAGAAGCAGCAGGAAAAACAACTCACCCCAGACAATTGCCATGATAGAGCGGACCGGCGCACCAAGCGCCCGTAATGCCCCTATCTGACGTTTACGCGCACCAATATGCATCACAGCAACCAGCAACAAGGCGAAAACCACAATGACCTGTGTGCTGATGGCTATACCAAGCAGCAGACTGCGGGCATCCCCCAATGTTGAATAAAGCCGCGTGAGGACCTCTGCCGGAAAGATCGCCAATGTCCGATCAGAGCGATATTCTTGACGCAGCCGGTAAGCATCCGCAATGGTCTTCGGCTTGACGAGAATAGCAGGGATACCTGGGCTATCGGCATCGAAACTCTCGTCAAGGGCGGCATCGGTATTAATCTCGTGATCATGGTCAGCATGAGCGTGCTCGTCATGAGTCTCCATACCATGCAGCTGCCACACTGTGCGAATGGGCACCAGAATGGACCGATCCCATGCCGTGCCTGTCGGTGCCATTTTTCCTGCTACATGATAGCTCAATTCGGTATGTGCGTGTCCGCCGGTTTCGACCGTGCCGTGGATAGGATTGACCTTGGCTCCGACTGGCAGATCGACCGCCGAACCGATAACCGCTTCGCCCAAACGCGAGAATAGCGCGCCTTCGGCAAGTTTCGGCGACAAGGCCGAGATGAGTGCGGTTGTTGTGCCGACAATCGGAAAACCCATTGCGCTGTCACCAAAGCCAATGGGTGCCGCAAAAGCCACGCGATCATCATCGGCAAGCTTACCCAGCATCGCACCAGACATCAGCGGCAAAGGTGATGGTTGCAAAAAGACGGATGACAATGTGAGCTGCGTGTCACTTCCGGCAGCACCGATCACAAGGTCAAACTTGTCCGATGCACGCGCCGTGCCAAGCCGCACCGCCCTCTCCTGCAAAGTGACAACAGAGCTTAAAGCAACCGACAACGCCAAAAGAACTATGATCGCAACGGCACCACTCCAGAAACGGCGTAGATCGGCAAGAATGAATGCAATCATGATAATGCTGTCTCCGCACTGTCCCTTGCAATCCTTCCACCTTCAAGACGAATGCGGCGCTGCAAATATTGCATCAACTGCGGATCATGCGTGACAACAACCAATGTCGCCTTCTCCTCGCTCGCAAGCCGCACCAGAAGCTCTGCAACATCGGCACCGGTTTTCTGATCCAAACTTGCTGTTGGCTCATCAGCCACGATCACACCGGGCTTTGAAAGAAGCGCGCGCGCAATCGCCACGCGCTGCATTTCACCGCGCGACAAGGTTTCGATATGCTGGGCAGGTCGTGCAATACCGACCGTTTCAAGCAATTGAAGAGCCCGTGCGCGATCTTCAGCCTTCACCCTGCCAGTCAGTTTGAGTGGCAAAAGCACGTTGGCCAGCGCTGACAGGCCTGGAAACAGATGGAAATCCTGCATCACAAGCCCGATATTCCGGGCGCGAAAGGCATCGCGCTTGAAGGCAGACAAGCTGCTGATTTCCGTTCCACCCCAGACGACTTTTCCAGTCTTGATCGGCTCAAGGCCAGTTATGGCATTGACCAGCGTGCTTTTGCCCGAGCCAGATGCTCCTGTGATCGCCAGATGACCACCAGCGACCAGATTGAACTTTTCAATGGCAAGAACCGGTAGCTCAAGCCCCGGAAAGCGCACTTCCAGATTGGCAATATCGAGTGACAACCCCAAATGCTTGATAAGGTTCATCATCAGACCGTTTTGAAGGAAGCGTTACGCAGGCGAATTTGACTGACAAAGCCCGTTTCTGGATCGGTCCAGGAGCCATATTCCAGTGTGCCCGATGTCAAGATCGGCGCATTGAACTGCACAAATGTCTGTTTGGACGCCAGATAGACGACGATGATATTATCCGGCCAGTCGGAATCCGACGAGCAAAACGGGCAGATCGACATCGGAATTTCGGTCAGAACGAAGAAATTGGCCTCCGCCTTGAGTGGCGGCGCCATGAACCCGCTGATTGCCACTTCTTTGCCGGAAGCGCTTTTGACCTGATCGGAGAATTCCAGGCCCAGAACGCCAAAGCTTTTATAAAGATTATCGAAGCCAAGCTGCTCCGCGCCATTGGCCTTGTTAGCAATGCACATCAAGGGCACGGTTGCCAATGCGCCAAGCGTGAATTGCCTGCGATTGAAATGCTGTCCTGCGCGCATCTTGTACTCCCGGACTAAATGGACAGGCGGTTTGCCCGCCTGCCCTCATTTCAACGTGATTACTCGGACTTTGTTTTGCCAAGCGCGAAAGTGTCAGCGAGCACGCGGTAAACATCGCTCTGTTCCATGTAGCCACGCAGCTCCTCAGAACCTGGACCCGTTGCCTGCAGAACGACATCGTCGACCGCGTGAACGCCGCTATCATCTTCTTTCGGGATGTTGCCCTGAACAAAGACTGCGCCCGGAACGTCCTTATAGGCTTCATTGGCTACATATTCGCCCTTCTCGTTCTTAACAGCAGGCACGAAAGCGCCATCCATTTTTGGACGGAAGGTTTCATAATGATCCGGGCCATTGTTGGCCGAAAGGAACAGACGACGCGACACGTCGATACGATCCGGGTAACCGTCGCCATTGGTGTCTTCGTAATTCGGGAATCCGGCGGCATCATAAGTGCCGACCTTTTCGCGCATTTCATCCCCCGGCTTTTCATCATCGACCGTACCGATGATCGCAACGCCATGGGTATGATCGCCGGTGACAATGATCAGCGTATCCGGATTCTTTTCAGCAAATTCACGGGCAACCCCAACAGCCTTGTCGAACTCAATGGTTTCGACCAGTGCGCGGTCCCAATCCAGCGGATGACTCATCTTATCCACCGACGCAGCTTCAACCATCAGGAAGAATCCTTCCGGATTTTTGGAGAGCTTTTCGAGAGCAGTCTTGGTCATTTCCACAAGACCCGGCTGGTTCGGGAATTTGTCAACCGTGCCCTTCTTGAGGAATTCACGATCAAGCGTCACATCGAGGTTGCCAGTATGGAAAAGACCGAGCAACTTATCCTGATTGGACGTACCCGATGCAGCAAGCTCATCCTTGCTTGTGACCAGCGCGTAACCGGCATCCTTGAACAACTGGATATAGTCCTTGTCGTCCTTGCGCTTGGAACCCGGAACATCCTTGGCGAGGAAATAAGCCGACCCACCACCCAAAAGCACGTCCGGCTTCACATTATACATCATGCCGACAATATCAGCCTTGTCGGAACGCTTGCGTGTGTGTGCAACCAATGCTGCAGGCGTGGCGTCCTCAAGTTCGGCTGTTGAAACAATGCCAATCGACTTTTTGGTTTCGCGCCGCAGAGCCTCTGCAATGGTTTCGACCTTTGGATCGTCCTGGGTATCAGGCGTGCGGTCAGCATAAACGCCAAGTGCATTCACGCGTGACTTATGCCCCGTCATATAAGCCGACATGGTGTTGGCACTGTCAGTTGCAATCGAATGGGTGGACGATGTGCCAATGAAAGCGACTGGCGGAATATCATCCATGTTGAGGCGGCCATTGGCCTTCCCCTCAGTCATGCCCTTCGACATAATACGGGCACCGGTACGGTGAGCAACCGAGAGACCGTCAGCAAGCAGGAAGATAATATTCTTCGCCTTGGCTTCCTTGCCGGTCGAGTAAACATCCCAGTTGACAGACCTGGTTTCATCACCGGCGGAAACTTCAACCTTATAATCGCCAGCCTTGCCGATCGTCAGGCCACGAAGAATAAGCGCAGAACCCAGAACCTTATCTTCAGCCCCCTTTTCTTCAGCGGTAAAGTCGGCTTTGCTGCCGAATACAGCTTCGTAGTCCTGACCATTGACGGTAACTTTCACGTCCTCGGGCTTCACGACCTTATCGAACTCAACCTTGAAATCGAAAGGCGAATTAACAAGGATTGTCGCCCGGTCAATCGGGTAGACGGTTGCAGCGCCAGCCGCTGTCGTCAGCATGGTTGCGGAGGCAAGAGAGAGAAGCAGTCTGCGCATATCAAGAATCTCCACTGTGTAAAGCGTGTGGAGACGCTGATAAGAAAAATAGATGACACTGGTATAACAGTCGGGCCGTTTAGGCTCAGGACTCATCAACTAAAGCGATTGCGGCAGCATTCTGTGAAAGCCATTCATTTTATTTGATAAAGCAATTAAATCCGCAATATCGCCATTCAGGCTGAGTTCACTATTTAACAGCTAACGATTGTGTGAAGCTGTCGTACTTTGCTCTAAATTAGCAAATATCGATGGTAGCCATCAAGGGACATCACCCAAAGGTGATGTCCGCAATATCCGCCTTTGATAGAGCGGTCTCGGGACAAGCAGAAGCTTCCGAAGCTGCCGCTCTATTTTATTGAATTCTACGCATTTCCTAATGTGAAATCGGCTCACGCTTTTGCTGGAAATGCTCTAAGGAGCTGCGACATGTCTATTCGTTCGAAGCGCTTGATGCTTCTTGCAACGGTCGTCTTACCGGCACTCACAGTATCTATGATTACGCAGCCTGCGCGCGCGGAAACGCCTAATGCACCGATATTGCTTGCGCAAGATAGCAGCGACCAGCCATCAGACGATCAGGGCCTGCAACAACAGCAGGAAGAAGAGCTCAGACGCGCTCAAGAAGAGGCGCGCCGTGCAGCCGAAGAGCAGCAACGTGCGGCGGAGGAAGAAAGCCGCCGTCAGGCAGAGGAACAGCAAAGAGCCGCTCAGGAAGAAGCCGACCGTCAGGCGCAGGAGCAGCAGCGTGCCTCCGAGCAGGCTCAGCGCGAAGCCGCAGAGCAACAGCGGGCAGCTGAACAGCAGCGCTTGAACGAAGAGGAATTGCGCAAGCAGGCCGAGCAGGCGCGTCAGCAAGCTGAAGAACAGCAGCGTGCCGCAGAAGAGGAAATGCGGCGCCGCGCCGATGAAGCGCAAGAGGCCGCACAGGAAGAAGCCAAAAAGCAAGCGCGCGAACAAGAAAAGGCCGTGGAAGAAGCAAAGCGTCAAGCTGCGGAACAGCTGGCCAATGAAGAACAGCAGAAGGCTATCGAGGAGCAGGCCCGCCAAAAGGCTGCTGAAGAAGCAGCAAAACAGGAGGCGGAGAAGCAGCGTTCTGTTGAAACACCGCCCGCACCTGTTGATACTCATGAGCCGGACGCGCCTGTTCGTGAACCAGAGACGAATCCCGAACCGCCCGCACAGTCAGCAGCGCCCGATGAGAACAATCAGGCAGCACCAGAGCAGCGAGCACCGGCGGAAGTGCCAGTGAAAACTCCGACCGAGCAACCAGTCGAACAGCCACGTGCGCAGCAGCAGGACCAACCAGCCGCCCCCACAGAGGCAATCGTTGATCCGCGCACCAATGCGGACAATCAGGAAATAGCCAAAGATCCCGCAAAGACCGACGACACTGTGGTTCTTCCGATCGAAAATGGTGCGGCGATCCTTGACAGCTACAAAGACGCTGACAATCGCGGTGGGCGTCAATCACGCGAGGAGCGCCGCAAACAGCGCGAACAGCAGCGTGCAGCAGAAGAAAACATTGTCCCACCCACAGATGATGCCGCCGCGCAGGTTGCAATTCCTGACGCTCTGAAGGCTGAATTGCCCAAAAGGATGGAAGCAAATCTCAGAGAAGAAGGCGTTCGTAAAGAACAAGCCCCCGTCTTTGCCGTGCCGGACACAACGAATATTATCAACAATACGGTTGTGAATAATACCGTAGTGAATAATACGACTGTCAATAATGTAAACAACGTCAATAACAACGTGACGAATGTTAAAGTTATAGAGCAGGTAGACAATCGCGTCATTCTGGAAACTGGAGATCGTATCTTTGTACGTGGGGATGACCGCCCTCGCCTGCGTCGCGATGCCAAACGTTCCTATTATGACGAACTCCCCGGTGGACGCTTGCGCGAAACAATCGTGCGCCCTGACGGTTATGAAATCGTGACTGTTTATAATCGCTATGGCGATATTATTCAGCGATCCCGTATAGATGATGATGGCAATGAATATCTGATGATGTATGCGCCTGACTATGATGATGGGCCGCGCGCGGCAATTGTCGATGTGGGCTACGATCTGCCGCCGATGCGTCTGACTGTGCCGGTTCGTGATTATATCATCGATGTTGCCGACGATCCCGATCGGGACTTCTATAATTTCCTCGCAAGGCCGCCTGTGGAGCGCATCGAACGCGTCTATACAATTGACGAAGTCAGACACTCAGCGCGTCTACGCGATAAGGTGCGTCGTATCGATCTTGATACAATTCACTTTGCAACAGGCAGTGCGGAGATATCGCTGTCTCAGGCCAAAACCCTGCGCAAAGTTGCGGATGCAATGCATAAAGTGCTTCAGAAAGATCCCGGAGAAACCTTCTTCATTGAAGGTCACACAGACGCGGTCGGTTCGGATTTGTCCAACCTTATTCTCTCTGACAAGCGATCAGAATCGGTTGCGAGCCTGTTAACCGAAGTCTATGACATCCCGGCTGAAAACCTGGTAACGCAAGGCTATGGGGAACGCTTTCTGAAAATCCGCACGCAATCTGCGGAACAGGAAAATCGACGTGTTACGATCCGCCGCGTTACGCCGCTGATACGTCCTGTCGCCCAACGGTAATGAAACCCAAGCACAGGGTCAGGCATCCGCCCTGCCCTGTGCTTGGGATCAGATCGCTGCCGTCATAAAACTGAAGCCACGCGCGACGGCGTCGGATTCATATGTTCAACAACGATCAATTGATCAAACTCGCCGCGCTTAAAGGCGCGCAGAAAACGCTCGTAGTTCTTGAACACAACGCAGCCGTTGGAATCGCCATTTCGTCCCAGCATATAGGTATGCGCAAGAAGACCATCGCGATTATGTGGATTGCGGCCATCAACCGGCGTCAGGCGAATTGCTGCCACACCATGAAACAAGCTTTCGCGCATCCGCAAATTGTAAGTATGCGGTGGTGTTGCACCACGGTTTTTCTGTGTGACAGAACGCGGATTATCGCGCATCGGGCCAATGCCTGAATGCGCCTCCAGTTTTTCACCGTTCGGCAAATAGACGGTTGCGGCAGAAATATCATAAATCGCTGCATGCTTAGCAGTCGGTGATCGAAACAATCGTCTGAGAAGGCCCTCGTGCTTTGGCTCTTCGGTCTTTTCAGTCGCCGGTGCGTAGGCCAGTTTTGCAGCCTCTTGCTTGCGCGGCTGTGCAACAACTGGCTTACGCGACGGCAGCGGTACATCTTCAGGCACAAACAATTCAGGCGCTGCTTTAGCAGAAGCCTGCAGTGGAACCCGATCAGGAGCAGTTTGAGGGACAACTGTCACCGCCGGGCTTGCTTCGGCTGCCGGAGTAAACGGCACGCGCTCAGCGCGAGGTTCGATTATGGGCGCCACTGCTGCCGGCTTTTCTTCAACGATACCTTCGGCGCCGATATCAGCAATAATATTGGCATCGTGATCCAGCTTGTTACGATGCCAATCGAGATTGGAATAAGGCATATTGGCAGTATAGGCTTCGATAAAACGTTGACGGATCACATGATCTATACCGATTTTGTGATTAACCACTCCAAGCTGTCGTGGCATGGCTTCGGGTAAACGTCGCATAACCGGGGCGAAAGGTACAAAAGCAGGCAAAACCGCTTCCATAACGCCGAATGCCCCTATCATGCAGCTGCCTGCAATCAGCCCGGCACAGGTAAATGTAACAAAACGCGCCAGTTTGCTGCGCTGCTGTGCAGTAAAGGGTTTCCAGATATTTATATTAAACTGAAATCTTGAATCAAATGTATCTGTAACCAGCGCCATTGTACTAAACCCGAATAAAATAAAATTTCGAGCCAGCCCTTTGCAACAAGAATTCGACGAAAAAGCGAATAGGCTTGCTTCGAAGCGCTGACTGGAAAGCCATGCCCAGCATGAAGAATTATGGTAACTAAATTATTTACGCTCCGAATTTTAGCAGGAGATATAACGAAATTTTGCTCAACAATTATATCAAGCCGTGAGAAGATAATCAGCATGGACGGCACTCGGGAACTCGTGTCCTTCAACACCCACCCGATTACGGCCTCGCTTTTTTACGCGCATCAAAGCTATATCGGCGCGCTCGGCGGCTGCCCATAACGTCTCACGTTGGCGCAGCATTGCAATACCGAAACTGCTGGTCGCCCGGCGCCCAGGAGGCAAAACCGAAAAAGGATAGCGCGCAATTTTGTTGCAAAGCCTATTGCCGAACATTTCACATTGCTCCGGTGTACCTTTTACAAGCAATAGAAACTCCTCCCCGCCAATGCGAGCAACGATACTGCTGCCATCTGCGATGCTGCGTAGCAGGTTTGAAAACTCTATCAGCAATTGATCACCGGCGGCATGACCGAAGTCATCGTTAATTGCCTTGAAATGATCAATGTCAGCCATGATAATGGCATGATTTTGGTAATCCTCCGTGGCTAGCCACTTGTTTGCATATCGTTCGAGTCCGCGGCGGTTGAGGATACCGGTCATGGGATCTGCATCCCGCTCATGCTGCAATTCGTTGATGACATCAGAGGTTGCGACCACCAAAATCAGAAGACCTAACAATACCCCTGCGAAGGAAAGTCCGATCGTGGCGATCCCCCAATACCGCGACTCAACAAGCTGCTCAGGGCTTAAGACGTCATTGAGCATTCCAATTGTGAAAACACTGCGCAAAAAGAAATGGGCTGCGAAAACAATCAGCGCATCGTGAAAAATACGCTCAACCCAATCGCCTTTGCGCCATTCCCGAGACTTGAAACAAAGAATGGTCAGCAAAGAGCCCAAGCCAAAGTTGGCAGCTGTTGCCATGTCCCCGTATGGCATGCCCGCATGCGTCATATAACCGATACTAATCAGCGTTATTGCGCAGATGAAGCTACCTGCAAATGGTGAAAACTGCTTCCCAAGCCGCAGCATGACCGCTTCGCAAAACATAAGACAGGCAGCAAGATAAAACGCCGTTGCCACAAGGGCCGCAACCTCAAGGCGCGGAAAAACCTGCAATATCTGGACCAGTAACCCACATGTGAAAGTTGCAAAGCTCAATCCGAAAAACAGCATATGCCTGCGCTTCATATCCAGCATCCATACGCCGCATATCGTCGTTGCAAATAGCATGATCAGCAAAGGTGGGACGAACTTCACGTGTAATCCTGCAGGTTAAAAAACAGTTAAAAATTCAAATTCAATGTTACTTCGAACGATATACAATTTAGAAAGTCAAGTTAACTTTTGTTGATTATAAGTAGATCTGAATTTAAGTTTCAGATTATATTTTATAAGTGAAAACTAATAATTGATGATAAACAATCATATCGAACGGGCACATGATCATCGGGGTGTCTTTTATGGAATTTTTTATCCACAGATACAGTAAGTGATCATGTCTGCGGCGTAGCGATTTCTCAGCATCTATTCATCGGGATTGAAATTGACGCTTTGAATCTCGTCCGACATTTGTGCGGCCCTCTCGCCAACAGGTGCCCAGTGGAGCCAAGTCACCGGTATTACCTGTTACTAATTATATTGCGGGCTTGGTACAGAGTTAACAAAATGCCATTTTATTGCTTCACGCCTTGTCCATCCCAAAGGGCATAAGGATGCTGCCTTATTGCGGAGAAATGAAATGCGCCATCAGTTCGACCTCTTTACTCCTCCCGTTGTGGATGAGGAAAAACGGACAGCACGGCGCCCTGCCCGCGCCAGAACCGGAAAAATGACGGGTCCTGATGAAGCGGAAATGGTCAAACTTCTTAAAGACAGCGGGCGTTACCGCATATTACAGCGCCTTGATCCACCGCCGATCGTGCCAGATGCTGATAAGCTCGCTTTTCCAAGGCTTGGCGTTGTGGTCGATACGGAAACAACAGGGCTGAGTGCCGCGCAGGAAGAAATTATCGAAATTGGTGCAGTGGCCTTCCGCTATGCAGATGATGGATCAATTGGTGATGTCTGCGCAACTTTTAGCGCCTTGCAGGAGCCATCGAAGCCCATTCCGGCAGAAATAACCCGCATCACTGGCATTACGGATGAAATGGTTGCAGGACAGATTATTCCGCGCGCAAAGCTGGAAGCGCTGATCTCTCAAGCTGACATTATCATCGCGCACAATGCGGGCTTTGACCGGCCTTTTCTGGAGCGTTTTTCGCCGGTTTTCGAGAACAAGCCCTGGGCCTGTTCGGTCAAGGAAATCGATTGGACGGCACGCGGGTTTGAAGGAACCAAGCTCGGCTATCTGATCGGCCAGAGCGGATATTTCCATAATGGTCACCGGGCCGAAGATGATTGTCAGGCGCTGCTTGCCGTTTTGAAGGAAAAATCGGGAAAGACCACTCCTTTTGCCGAATTGCTCAAATCAAGCCAGAAATCGCGGCTGCGAATTTATGCCGAAAACAGCCCTTTTGAAATGAAAGACAAGCTGAAAGAGCGCCGCTATCGCTGGTCAGATGGTAGCGATGGACGTCCGAAATCCTGGTGGACAGAAATCGGGGAAGATGAACTCGAGGCCGAACTCGAATATTTGCGCACGGAGATTTACGCGTGGCGCGATGCCGATCCGCTGATCCAGAAGCTCACCGCAGTGGATCGTTATAAAGAACGTTCGCCAATCAGACCAAAATAAGAAAAAGGCCGCATGACGCGGCCATTTTCTATCCTGCAATGATGGGCCATGGCTTTTGCCCTGGTCGCATATCCTCATAAGCTTTTGCAAGCCGAAGCACGCCCAGATCATCAAAGCGCTGTCCGAAAATCTGCAATCCGATCGGCAATCCCTTCGACGTATAGCCGCAATTGATTGAAATTGCTGGCTGCTCCGACATATTCATCGCAACGGTAAATGCGATATGCTCGAACGGACGCTGCGGATCATTGACAGGAGAAGCCCATTCCGCCGGATAGGTCGGCATCGGCGAGGTTGGCGAAAGAATAAAATCGAAGTTTTGGGATGCGGCCAATGCTGCGTAGCGCATAGCATCAATCTGCGCAAAGCCCGTATAGACTTCTTCGCCGGTCAGCGATTTCGCAGTTTCCGTCCATTGATAAATATAAGGCAGGATTTTAGCGCGATTTTCCGGCGTCATTTTCGAAACATCTGCCCATGAGCGGGCACGCCAGAAGCGATCAAGACCGTCAATCATGGTGCGATTGAGGAAAGGCTCAACCGGCTCGATAATCGCTCCTGCATCCGCAAAAGCTTTGGCTGCGGCCTCAACGGCCAAACGGGTTTCCTCACCGGTTGTTTCGCCAAAACCGGCATCAAGCCAAAGTCCAATCTTTAGGCCCTTCACATCGATATTGAGGTCCATCCAGTCAATATCCTGATAAGGAAGGCTCATGGCATCGCGGCGATCGGGTCTCGAAAGCACCGACATGTAAAGCGCATTATCAGCAACAGTTCGCGTCATTGGCCCTGCAACGCGGCCAAGAAATGCCGGATCAATCGGAATACGTCCAAAAGACGGTTTTAGGCCAACCAGTCCGCACCAGCCTGCTGGCAAACGAATGGAGCCGCCAATGTCGGTCCCGATGTGCAATGGGCCGTAACCTGCCGCCCCTGCACTGCCTGCACCGGCACTTGAACCACCCGGATTGGTAGTCAGATCCCATGGATTGCGTGCAAGTTTATGAAAGCTCGAAAGACCCGACGAGAGCATGCCAAGATCAGGCATGGTTGTTTTTGCCAAAAGCACACCACCGGACTCGCGGGTGCGTGCTGCGGGCGGGGCATCAACCGCAGCAGGCTTAAGCGGCAATGCCGCACAACCAAGCGGCACGGCTGTGCCTTGCGTGGCAATGTTTTCCTTGATCGTCAGCGGCACACCGTCAATCGGACCGGCAGGTGTCGCCTTCGCCCAACGCTCTTCTGAAGCTTTTGCCGATGCAAGTGCTGCATCAGGATCATAAGCCCAAAGCGCATTCAGCTTTGGCTCATAAGCTTCGATACGCTCAATAACGGCTTGCGTAACCTCAACGGGTGAAAGGGATTTGGCGTTATAAGCGGAGACGAGTTCGACGGCTGACAAATCGGCAAGTTCAGACATGGTGTTCCCTTATTTCATTCCGGCAATCTGAGTGTAGAATCAACGCGCCGTGCGCGTTTGCGGCGTCCTGCAAACGGCTTGGGCACAGCATCGACAAGCGCGCGCGTATAATCATGCTGCGGGTTGTCGAAGACTTCGTTCGTCGGTCCCTGTTCGACAATATTGCCGTGATAAATCACGGCCACGCGGTCGGTGATTGCGCGCACAACGCCAAGATCATGGCTGATAAACAGATAGCTGAGGCCAAATTTTTCCTGCAAATCCATCATCAGATTAAGAACCTGCGCCTGAATAGAAACATCAAGCGCCGAAACGGGTTCGTCAGCAACGATGAGCGCGGGTTTGGTGATCAATGCGCGAGCGATTGCGATACGCTGGCGTTGTCCGCCAGAAAACTCATGCGGATATTTTTCGGCGGAAGCTTTCGGCAGGCCAACGGCTTCCAGCACTTCCGCCACGCGCTCATCACGCTCTTTGCTACTTGTGCCGCGCTCCAGAGACACAATCGGCTCTGAAATAATGCGCCTGACCGTATGGCGCGGGTCAAGAGAGCCATAAGGGTCTTGAAAAATTGCCTGAAACCCTTTTCTCGCTTCGCGCAGGCTGGAACGATCAAGGGCGTAAATATCCTGACCATTGATCAGAATCTGGCCCGACTGCGGACGTTCCAATCCCATGACGGCACGTGCGAGCGTGGACTTTCCCGATCCACTTTCACCAACGATACCAAGGCTTTGTCCGGCTTCAATCTCGACATTCACACCATGCAGAACACGCAGTGATCCGGGTTTCGAAAGAAAGGATGGGCGCGGCAGCTGATATTCGCGCACGACATCGCGAACCTGCAAAATCATTTTGTTCATGCGATCACCTCGCCTTCGCATGGATGAAGACAGGCGGCACGATGGCTTATTCCTTCGCTTTCACCAATAAGATCAAGCGGTGGAATGATTTGACGACAGTCACCTTCGACAAAAGCACATCGATCCGCGAAGCTGCAATAAGGCGGCCGTGCCAGCGGGTCTGGCACAACGCCCGGAATTGCGGCAAGGCGCTGTCGCGGCTGTGAATGATCTCTCACAAGATTAGCCCCATGAGGAGAAGCTGCGAAAAGGCCCCGCGCATAAGGATGCGCCATGCGATGAAATACAGCGTCCGTTTGGCCAGTTTCGACAATGCGTCCTGCATACATGACGGCAATGCGGTCGGTCATTTCTGAAACCACGCCAAGATCATGGGTGATCAGCATCAGGGCCGTTCCAGTTTCATTGATCAGATCATCCATCAGATCAAGGATTTGCGCCTGAACAGTCACATCGAGCGCTGTTGTTGGTTCGTCGGCGATCAGCAGATCAGGCTCGCAGGCAATCGCCATGGCAATCATCACGCGTTGGCGCTGGCCACCTGAAAGCTGATGCGGATAAAGATCAAGATTAAAGCGCGGTGCAGGCAAACCAACGCGGTCGAGAAGCTGGCGCGCTTTGCGCTCCGCGTCAGCTCGGCTTTCACCCAAATGCAGTCGACGTCCTTCTGCAATTTGTGCGCCGATGGATTTAACCGGATTGAGCGCGGTCATCGGCTCCTGAAAGATCATCGCCATGCGCCGTCCGCGCATTTTACAAAGCTGCGCTTCCGGCATATTCGCCAGATCCTGACCATTGAAACGCAATGTGCCACGCACCCGCATTCGGTCAGGCAGCAGGCCCATGGCGGCAAGGGCTGTGATGGACTTGCCGCTGCCGGATTCTCCGACAATTCCAAGCCGTTCGCCGCGATTAAGCGTAAGCGTGATGTCCGACACGATGTCAGCCGTGCGCACGCCAAATGGCAATTCGACGGACATGTTGTCCATTTCAAGCAAAGGTGTGGTCATCTCTGCCTCCTCACGCGTGGGTCAAGCACGTCACGCAAACCATCACCCAGCATATTCAGACCCAGAACTGCGAAGGTGATCGCAAGGCCGGGGAAAATTGCGAGCCACGGCGCGTCATAGATAAATGTCTGCGCATCATTGAGCATCTTGCCCCAGCTTGGCATTGGTGGCTGCGTTCCAAGTCCAACATAAGACAGGCCGGCTTCGGCAACGATTGCGAGTGCGAACTGGATTGTTGCCTGCACAATCAACACATGGTTGATATTGGGCAGTACATGCAAAAGCGTGATCGATATATCGCCGCGCCCTGCGCAGCGCGCTGCCTGCACATATTCGCGTTTCCATAGGCCGAGTGATGCACCACGTGTGACACGGGCAAAGACCGGAATATTAAAAATACCAATGGCAATCATTGCATTAACCGCACCGGGGCCAAAAATGGCCGTGATGATGACGGCGGTCAGCAATGCCGGAAATGCAAAGGCCAGATCGGTCATGCGCATCACAAAACCATCGATCATTCCGCCGCGCGCCGCAGCAAACGCTCCAAGCGGAATGCCAATACCCGCGCCAACCAACACGGCAATAAGTGACACAGCGATGGAATTGCGCGCACCAACCATGATCATCGAAAAGACATCACGGCCAAAATTATCTGTGCCAAACAGATGCGTAAGGCTTGGCCCTTGCAATTTTTCGCGGAAATTCATGGCGGTTGGCGAATAGGGCGTCCAAAAATAGGACGCGACAGCCATTGCCACCAGAATAACTGTAATCAACGCGCCAATCATAAGGCTACGGCTTAAAAACAATGTCCGAAAGCGGTTTGGTTTGGCGGACACCTGAACATCACTCATCGGTTGCCTCCTGTCGAAAGGCGGGGATCAATGAAGCCATAGACCAGATCAACAATGAAATTGACGGTAATCACAGATGCGGCGAGCAGCGTTACCAGTGATTGCACGGTCACAAGATCGCGTTGTGCAATCGCCTGAAACACCAGACGCCCCAGGCCAGGGAGATTAAAAACATTCTCGATGATGATGGTTCCCGCCAGCAGGAATGAAAATTGCAGGCCGATGATGGTGACAACGGGGATCAGTGCATTGGGTACCGCATGCCGCCAGAGTGCCGCCTTACGTGTCAGCCCCTTGGCGCGCGCGGTGCGTACAAAATCTTCGCCCAATGTTTCAATCACCGCCGAGCGTGTGACACGGGCAAGGATGGCGGCAAGCGGCAAAGCAAGAGCCAGAGCAGGCAAAAACAACGACCGAAGGCCGTTCAAGACCCCATCTTCCCAGCCAGCGAAACCCGAAGCCGGGAACCATCCAAGCTGCAAAGCAAACAAAAGGATGAGAAGCAGTCCGAGCCAAAAATTTGGAATAGCAACGCCAACCTGTGCCACGCCCATGGAAAGGACATCGCCAGTCTTGCCGCGTTTTGATGCTGCATAAACGCCCACCGGAATGGCAACTGCCACCGAAAGCAACATGGAAAGCAAAGCCAGCGGCAGCGTGACCATGATGCGCGGGCCGAGCAATTCACTGATCGGCACTGAATAGGTGTAACTTGTGCCGAAATCACCTTTCAGAAAGCCACCGATCCACGAAAGATAGCGCCACCAGAGCGGCTGATCGAGGCCCAGCTGCTGATGCAATGCAGCCAGTGTTTCCGGCTGCGCATTGATCCCGAGGATCACGGCTGCGGGATCTCCCGGCAAAACCTGCATTAGCAAAAAGACGATGACGGAAGCCGCAAGCGTCGTAAGTAAGAGCGATACGAACCGCCCGGATATATAAGCCAGCAATGCGACCTCCTTGGAAAGCAGGATTTCCCACTTTCCACATTCCAATCTGCCAAGCGCCTTCCCCTTGTTTTTATGGAGCGCATAGCCATTCTTCGTGTCAGTATTCGCCCCTTTGCATTACGCATCGGGGCGAAACCATTTTAGTTTTCCCAGTATGCCTGTGTGAGATCGTTCGCCGGGATCGGCATATTCTTCCACACACCCTTCACGTTCTTGTTCCACACACCAATTTTTGGCAGCGCATAAAGGAAGATATTCGGCTCATCGGCGGCAAGCTTTTCCTGTAGCTTCTTGACGAGTTCGAGTTGTTCTTCATCACTGCCAGCTTCGGCATAGGCTTTGTAGAGCGCCTTATATTCCGGGCTGTTATAGTTGAAGTAGTACTTATCACGCGCATAGATATCGAGGTCGCGCGGTTCGGTATGCGCGATGATCGTCGCATCAAAATCCGAACGCTTGAACACCTGATCAAGCCACTGCGCAAATTCCATTGGCACCAGATTGGCCTGAATACCGACTTCTGCCAGCATCGCGGCAATGATCTCGCCGCCACGACGCGCATAGGCCGGTGGTGGGAGCGTGATGGTGATTGACGTGCCAGCCGGAATACCGGCCTCTTCCAGCAACTGTTTTGCTTTCGCCGGATCATAAGGATAGGTTTCCGACAAATCGACATAGCCCGGATCGACCGGCGCGTAATGTGATCCGATTGGCGTACCAAACCCGGCGTAAGTGCCTTCAATCAGGCCCTTGCTGTCGATAGCGTGGGCCAGTGCCTGACGAACTTTTACATTGTCGAAAGGTGCTTTAGCATTGTTAAGCGAAAGCAGAACCTTGCCTGCCGTATCACCAACTTCAACATGCAGCTTGTCATCACTCTCAAAACGGCTGATCAGCTCCGGTGCCTGAAACATCGGGAACAGATCAATGTCACCAGCAAGAATGGCCGCTGCGGCAGCCGATGGATCGCTGATGAAACGGAAAGTGACGGCTGAGAGCTTTGCAGGCTCGCCCCAATAATCGGGATTGCGTTCAAGCTCTACGCGATCGCCCTGTACCCAGCGCTTGAACTTGAACGGACCCGTGCCAACCGGCTTGGTCTTGTTGTCAGGCGCAGAATTAGGCGCAATCATTACCGCATCGCCCCACCCCATATTGAACAAAAAGTTCGAACTTGGGCGTTTGAGGGTGACAACAGCCGTCGCAGAATCAGGACATTGTGTGCTTGCGATCGGCTCAAAAAGGCCCTTCTGCGCATTGGTGGAATCTGGGGCGACTGCACGCTCATAGGAGAACTTTACCACCGCGCAATCAAACGGCGTGCCATCGTGAAACTTCACGCCTTCGCGCAGCTTGAATGTATAGGTTTTCTTGTCGTCGGACACCGTCCAGTTTTCCGCGAGAAGCGGTTTGACGGTGCCATCTTCAACAATACGCACCAAACCTTCATAAAGATTGGCATAGGTAACCTGTCTGATACCAGCTGCAGCATTCGCCGTCGGATCAAGGCCCGGCGGCTCCAGCACTTCGCCAACCACCAGTGTGTCTTTTGCAAAAGCACCGTTGATCGATGCCAGCATCGTGGCTGTTATCAGCCCGGCTTTCAGCAGCTTACCCATGACTCCCCTTTTCCTATAATTATTAAATCGAACGCCCGCCATCCACGTCGAGCGCAACCCCTGTAATCATAGAGGCTTGAGGCGAGCAAAGGAAAGCCGCAGCTTCAGCCAAATCATCAGGTTTCAAAAGCCGGCCCATCGGAATGGAATCGCGAAATTTTTTGCGGATTTCTTCGCTGTCTTCGCCCATAAATGTGGTCAGAAGCGGTGTTTCACCCGCAACGGGATTGAGCGCGACAACACGAATTTTTGCCGGTGCAAATTCGATTGCAAGTGCTTTGGTTACAGAAACAACCCAGCCTTTGGTGGCATTATACCAGGCGAGATTCGGCCGCGGACGCCCCGCGCCTGTCGATGCAACATTGAGGATGACCCCCTCCCCATTAGCCTTGAAATGCGGAATCAGCCTGCGCGTCATAAGGTAAACGCCACGCACATTGACGCCCAGAATGCGATCAAACTCATCGGGCTCAACCAGTTCAGCACTTTGCGGCTTATGTCCGATACCGGCATTGTTGATCAGAATATCAACTTTGCCGAATTTTGAAATTGCAGCCTCGACAGCTGCATCCACATCCGCTTCGCTCGAAATATCGGCGGCGACAGCGAGTGCTGCATCACCGATTTCTCCCGCTACACGTTCGGCTCCCACTTTATCTCGGTCGACGATAACGACCTTCGCGCCGCCTGCAACAAAGCGCTTCGCCATGCCTTCGCCAAATCCCGAACCTGCTCCTGTAATGAGCGCGACCTTACCTTCAAGCGACACTGTCATTCTCCAAAATGCAATTTCCTGCGCGTTTTCAGACGGGAAACCGGTTCCCATTGTTCCTGAAACTGCGATATTTATCCGTGATACACGGAGATCGTTTTCAGCGAGGCAAAGCCGTAAAGTGCCTCAAAGCCCTTTTCGCGGCCATGACCGGACTTTTTCACACCACCAAATGGCAGTTCAATGCCACCGCCAGCTCCGTAATTGTTGATGAACACCTGACCGGAATGTATAGCGTGTGCAAGGCGGAACTGACGACTGCCATCATTGCTCCAAATACCGCAAACAAGCCCATAGTGCGTGCCATTGGCAATCGCGATGGCTTCTTCTTCGGTATCAAAAGGTAGAATAACCTGCACCGGACCGAAAATTTCTTCCTGTGCCAAACGGTGATCAGCGGGCACATCCCGGATCAATGTCGGAAGCACATAGGCTCCACCTTCCGGCGCATCTGCGACCATCTCACCCTGAGCAGCAATGGACAGACCATCCTGCTTTGCAAGCGCAAGATAGCTCTCGACAATTGCCTTCTGACGCTGCGACACAACTGGGCCAACAGAGGGATCAGTGCTGGCCGGTCCAACTGTCAAAGCACGATAGCGTTCACTCATTCGGGCAATGACGTCTTCGTAAATGCTGCGTTCGACAAGAATACGTGATGAAGCAGAACAGGTCTGACCCGCATTCTGAATGCCGGCATTGACGAGAAACGGCACTGCGCGATCGAGGTCCGCATCGGCAAAGACGATCTGTGGCGACTTGCCGCCAAGTTCCAACGTTACGGGCACCGTGTTTTTCGCAGCAGCCGCCTGTACAGCCTCACCAGTTCGGACAGATCCGGTAAAGGAGATGTGGTTGATGTCGGGATGTTCGGACAGAGCCGCGCCCGCTTCCGCACCAAGCCCGGTTACAATATTCAATGCGCCTGTTGGCAGACCGGCTTTTTCAGCAATTTTCGCAAACTCAAGAATGGTCAGACAAGCCTCTTCGGCTGGCTTCACCACTGCCGCATTGCCCATGGCCAGCGCTGCACCAAGGCTGCGGCCAAGAATCTGCATCGGATAATTCCAAGGAATGATGTGACCAGTCACACCATGTGGCTCATAGATGCTCAGAACCGTAAAGCCATTTTGATAAGGCAGTGTGTCACCATGCACCTTGTCGGCGGAAGCGCCGTAAAATTCCAGATAGCGCGCCAGTGCCACCACGTCGGCGCGTGCCTGCGTCACCGGCTTGCCAACGTCTTTTGATTCCAGATCAGTCAGGAGGTCGATGTTTTTTAGCACTTCCTCAGAAATGCGATGCAGAACCCGGCCGCGTTCCGTTGCCGTAAGCTTACCCCAATCACCCGAAAGTGCTGAACGTGCAGAAGCGACAGCCAGATCAATATCAGCTTTTGTACCACGTGCAATCAGCGCCAGATCGCTGCCGTCAGAAGGGTTTTTAAGGGTAATAAGCTCGCCACCAACAGCGTCCTGCCATTGACCTGCAATGAAATTGCCATAGCGCAGAAGACCTGCTCCGCTGGTTGTGTTTTCATGTTTCATTTTCATTCTCCCGCAGAGGTCTTTCAGCCTCCAGTCTCGCCGTGGTTGCGCGAATATGTGCCCGCGCCAGCTTTTCGGCTTCTTCGCCATTGCGCGCGGCAATGGCTTCAACAATTGCGCCATGTTCGCGGATCGCCTCACGTGCCCTGTCAGCCGAGAGTGAAAAAGACGGCGCAAACACCTGGGATGTCATTCGAAGAAGTGGAACAAAGGGAATGAGTGAGTCATTGCCCGCTGCATTCATAATCGCCATATGGAAATCAACGTTGGACTGCGTGTAAGCTTTCGGGTCCCATGGATCGACGACAGCGCCCTGCCCCGCAACAAGCGCGCGCAGGGCCGCAATATCCGCATCCGTCGCCCGTTCAGCCGCAAAACGGGCAGTAACACCATCAAGCACTTCACGCACGGCATAAGCATCAATGAGGCGTGTGAGATCGGCAGAAGCCACACGTACACCCCGTCCCGGCAAATGAATGACCAGGCCATCGCGCTCAAGAACACGCAAAGCTTCGCGCAGCGGTGTACGGCTGATGCCAAATTCAGCAGCCATATGCTCCTGACGAAGAATCGTACCCGGTGCATAAACGCCCGCATAGATTCGCTCGCGAAGTGCTTCAGCCACTTCGTCCAGCAAACGGGTCTGACTGCGCCACTCAAAAACTGCCAAAGAAAAGCCTCCCAACTTTTGGACACAATATCCTGGATACAAAATCAGTCAATGCAAAAACGGCGTGTCCCCTGACGGGCTTTCAGCGGATTAGAACATGAGAATTGGCAACTACTGGCTAAAGCGCTTCCTATTTTGACTGAGCAATTGAAAATGCTCTATCTGTTTGTTTTCACGCATTATACCAAGCAAAACAGCTGGGCATTTTTGCTACAACGGCTCCAGTGATGTCTCTGAATTTTATGGCCAACCGCCTGATTTCCTCAGAACCGTTTTCCATATGCTGGATCACAATTTCCAACAGATCAACATGCGGCAAGCCAGCACGCGCAGACACGATTCGATAAGAACGATGTGCCACGCGCATTAACAGCAGGCTGTCGGCCAGTCCTCCAAATCCACACTTTGATCGCTCGCAAGGCTGGAACTGGTGAAGTCAACGCGCATAGCCAGCCCCACATGCCAGAAGTGACGCAGCCAACGGTCTGCTGGGAACTGCCACCCACTTAGGACAATCGCTTTTGAAGCTTTGTGAATAACTTCGTCGAAACGTAAAATTCCCTGTTGCAATCCGCAAATCATTAGTCCATATAGCGCCTGCCTAACGGAAACGACTTCTCTCAGAGAAGACTGGCGCGAGCGGGTGTAGCTCAGGGGTAGAGCACAACCTTGCCAAGGTTGGGGTCGAGGGTTCGAATCCCTTCGCCCGCTCCAGTTTTTCTGTACGATTCCTATTTAAATTATTGATTCTATTAGATAATCTTCGATTCGAAGTTCCACTTGTTGTAAATTAGAAGCAACAATTGAAAAAGTTTCTCCTGATACTCCGCATCTATGCGAGCTCAACGGTGTCTATGTTGTTCGATGCGCAGGCTCCCCACCTATGTGCGAAAAGCCACGGATAATTGCTGAGAATCAAACTCTCTCTTTAAACACGTTCAAAATGCGAAGCGTCTCGTCTTACGGTGAGGGTGATATCGCGGCTAAACAGCGAATAAAGCTGCTACAGAACGGCATTTCAACAAAAGAATCGCTCCCGTTCGAAACTTATGCAGCCCAAGCGGCTTCGCGAGGTGGGTGCGAGGGGCGGTTGGTTGCTGATATGGTCGGCGGCGAAAGACCAGTTGTCGATCCGCCGCCGTTCCATATCGCGCACTGGATTTAGTGAGTTCGTTACTTAAACCGTAACAAACTGGGCCATCATGCCGACGTCTTCATGCTCCAGCACATGGCAATGGAACATAAACGGGTGATCGCGCGTCGCGTCACGATCAAAATGCACAAGAACTTCTGCCTTGCCGTTAATCAGCGTCGTGTCTTTCCACCCGGATTGATGCTGTGGCGGCGCCTCATCATTCAATGTAAGGATGCGGAACGATGCTCCATGAATATGAAATGGATGCGCCATTTCTTTCGTCGTTAACTCCCATATCTCCCACGATCCAAGCTTAACCTCCGCATCGATACGGTTCATGTCGAAAGGCTTCTTCGCAATCGCCATCTGAACGCCAGATGTTAAAGCCTGCAACGCAGGCCCGGCATCAGCATTGCTTCGCCCGCTATGCATATCATGATCACTCATAGTTGCCATATTGGGGGGTGCCATGTTGTGACCAAAATGGGGATCGCTCGACATGCCGCCCATCATAAGCTTCATGTTCTCGGCCATACGCTCATCGAAGAAATATGCCCGTCTGCGAACAGAAAGCTGTTCATCCGGCTGTTCCGGCCCATCAAGCTTTGCCGGTAAGGTTTTGATTGCACCTTCGATTTTGTCATCGATGATGAACTGCATCAAAGGCTGGTCGTCGCCACCACTGTCATCACTGACTGTCAGCAGATCGATTATATCTTTCGATTTGGAAAAATCGACCAGCACCTCATAACGCTCGCCCGGACTGATTGTCAGGCGCTTGACCGGATCGGGCGCCGTTATATAGCCTCCGTCCGACGCGATGACTTGTAACGGTTGGTCATCGCTAAGACGGATATGAAAATTGCGCGCATTGGCACCGTTCAGAATACGCAATCGAACGACTGAGGCGGGAACGCGCGCTTGCGGCGCAATAACGCCATTGACAATGAGCTTGTCGCCGCGAAAGCCATGCATCAGGTCCATAATGTCGGGCTGGTAAACCTTATCGCCATCGATAACCCTGCGGTCCTGCAAAACGAGCGGTATGTCATCAACGCCATAGGTTTCAGGCAAACCGCGCTCACCATCCTTGCCATCGCTGACGATCATCAACCCGGCAATGCCCATATGTGCCTGTCGCGCAGTGTCACCATGCAGATGCGGATGAAACCAATTGAACGAAGCGGGCTGGTTGACCGTAATTTTCGGCTCCCAGCGAGTGCCTGCGGCAATGACATTATGCGGCCCACCATCAAGAGCTGATGGAACGAAAAGACCATGCCAATGAAGCGTTGTGCCTTCATCCATACCGTTCTCGACTGAAAGCGTGACAGCTTCACCGTTTTTAAGGCGAACGACCGGCCCAAGATAGGTGCCATTTATTCCGGCAGATGCTGCATCGCTGCCTTGCGTGAAAGCATGGCGGCCCTTCTGGACAGTCAGCTTCACCACACCGGCTGCATCGGGTTCAATTAAAGTCGGAATAGGCAAAGTCTGCACTGTTGCCTGTGTGCTGGCTGCACCGTGCTGCATGTGATGCTGATGGGTGCCTTGCGCAAACGTCTCAAAAGGCCGGACGATGGATAAGGCAGCAGCACTTACTCCAAGCGTCAAAAGACGACGGCGAGTCATATTATTCATAATCATTCTCCAGATAAATCTCTATCAATGCGCATCGAAAACTTCACGATGCGCTCATTGCTGCCGAAAAACCGACAGCATTTCAAAAGATCAGATCTGGCTGGATATTGGAGGTCGAAGAACGCCGAAGGGATCGCTGCTGTTCAATGCTGCGACGCGTGGCGGCAGGCCGAATTCGTGATCGGGCGTGAACAAAGCGACACTGGAGTTAAACTGTATGATGCCGCCACAGCTCATCATTACGCAGGTGGCAGATGCCTTCTTGCCATGATCCATCGGCATTGAATGCCCACCATCATGCTTTGCAACCGGCACAGTCGTGTGACAGTCAGTGAAAGTTATCGTCTGCGGTCGATCATGCGCCATGGCATAACAAAGCTGGGTTGAAACCAGAAACAACAACGAGAACAGAGCAATCAGCATACGGGAAGGTATACGCAAAACAGAATGTTTGCGAAAACGCATACCAATATTGCTGCGTCTGAACGCTTGCACAGTCATAGTGATTCCATGTTCTGAGTTTCAGCTTAAGGCTGGCTTAAGGCAATTGAAAGGCCGTAGACATTTTCCCTGAAATTACCTCATGCGTTCATTTTGTTTCGAAAACACCACATTCGAAATCAGAAAATTACGTGATAGCCCTTTTAAGCTTGCGGTTTCGTATTTTGTGGCACTAAGAAGGCACATCTCGGGCCTCCCCCCACACATTTATCGGCCCACAAATATGGATAGAAACAATGACTGTAGCTCAGGCAGTTGTTCCGAAGAAAAATTCTGCGCGCCGCGTTCTAGCCGCGAGCATGATCGGCACAACAATCGAATTCTTTGATTTTTATATTTATGCAACGGCTGCGGTTATCGTTTTCCCGCACCTTTTCTTCCCGGCCAGTGACGGCAACTCCGCGCTGCTGCAGTCGCTCGCAACCTTTGCGATTGCCTTTTTTGCACGACCTATTGGTGGCGCTCTTTTCGGTCACTTTGGTGACAAAGTGGGCCGCAAGGCAACGCTCGTCGCAGCCCTGATGACAATGGGTATTTCTACAGTCGCCATCGGTTTCCTGCCTACTTATGAATCCATCGGCGTATGGGCGGCTCTCCTGCTTGCTCTCTGCCGTCTGGGTCAGGGCCTTGGCCTTGGTGGCGAATGGGGCGGCGCAGTCCTGCTCGCAACCGAAAATGCGCCGGAAGGCAAGCGTACATGGTACGGTATGTTCCCACAGCTCGGTGCGCCTGTCGGCTTCATTCTCGCAACAGGCATCTTCCTGATCCTTGCCGAGTTCCTGACTGAAGAACAGTTCATGTCGTTCGGCTGGCGTATTCCCTTCATCGCGAGCGCTTTGCTGGTTGGTGTTGGCCTCTTCATCCGTCTGAAGATTGCTGAAACGCCGGAATTCCAGAAGGCGATCGACAAGGCTGAACGCGTTGAAGTTCCCGTCGCAACACTTTTCAAAAAGCATAAGGCAAGCCTGTTCCTCGGAACGATCGGCGCTGTTGCAACTTTCGTTCTGTTCTACCTCATGACCGTGTTTTCGCTTGGTTGGGGCACGCGTGCACTCGGTTATAGCCGTGAAGAGTTTTTGATCTTGCAAATGGTCGGTGTGATCTTCTTCGGCCTCACCATTCCGGTTGCAGCGTTGCTTTCCGATAAATACGGCATGCGACCTGTGATGATCATCGTCACACTCCTCATTGGTCTGTACGGCTTCCTCATGGCTCCATTGTTCTTAAGCGGAACAGCTGGCGTTCTTCTCTTCCTCGTAATCGGTTTTGGGCTGATGGGGCTGACCTATGGTCCGATTGGTGCGGCTCTTGCTGAACCATTCCCGACTTCGGTTCGCTATACCGGCGCTTCGCTGACCTTCAACCTGGCAGGCATTCTTGGCGCATCGGTTGCCCCCTATATCGCAACGTGGCTCGCGACCCATTATAGCTTTGCCTATGTCGGCTACTACATGACTGCTGCTGCCGTCGTCTCGCTGATTGGCTTCGCATTTATCTCGTTCAAGCGCGACAACTAAGCTGTATTGAACCGCAACAAAAAAGCCCGCGTGGATCGCTCCGCGCGGGCTTTTTTTGGAGAACTCAAACCTATTCGGTGTCGGCGGCTTCCAGAGCAATGGCAACCGACTGAATGATCGACGCGAAACGCGCTGCAGTGTGAATGACCTCGGCCGTCACGTTTGCTTTGCGCAAAACGTCTTCATGCGCATCAATGCACATGCCACAACCATTGATTGCCGAAACAGCCAGCGACCACAGTTCGAAATCAACCTTATCCACACCCGGATTACCAATCACATTCATGCGCAGCTTGGCTGGCATGGTGCGATAATCTTTATTGGTGGCAAGGTGCACGAAACGATAATAGACATTGTTCATGCCCATGATCGTCGCGGCCGATTTTGCAGCCTGAACAACTGTGGCATCAATTTTCCCAGTGGCTTCAGCAACCAACGCCTTGCGCACATCAGCGTTGCGCGAAGCAATACCACAGGCGATGAACAGGCCATATTTCTGCTGTGGAGTCAGCGTTTCATCGCTTGCCATAGAGGAAAGATTGAGACGAACATCCTTGGCAAAATCCGGGATTTTTGACTTCAGATCATCAATGGACATGGAACCCTCTTTAATTTGTCAGCTCTTGATAAACAAAAGGCGGGCCTTAACCCGCCTTGTCTCATGCAATTGAAGGCAGATTAAGCAGCCTTAAGCGTTTCGCCACCGACTTCGCGGTTGCATGGGCAAAGCTCATCGGTCTGCAGAGCGTCGAGAACGCGCAGCGTGTCCTTCGGAGCGCGACCAACATTGAGGTTGGTTGCGTAAACGTGCTGGATCGTGTTGTCGGGATCAACAACGAAGGTGTAGCGGTAAGCAACGCCATCGGGTGAACGAACGCCGAGGCCATCGACCAGTGAACCGTTGGTGTCCGCGAACGACCAGATTGGCAGCTTGTCGAGATCCTTGTGATCGCGGCGCCATGCGAGCTTCACAAATTCGTTGTCGGTCGAACCGCCGAGTACAACCGCATCACGATCTTCAAAATCCGAAGCCAGACGAGCAAATTCTGCGATTTCCGTTGGGCAGACGAAAGTGAAGTCCTTAGGATAAAAGAAGATAACCTTCCACTTGCCTTCAAAGCTTGTTTCGGTGATGTCTTCAAAAGCCGAAACGCCATTTTCTTCGTGGAAGTTGAAGCCAGGCTTTACGCCAGTTACTTTGAAAGAAGGAAGCTTGTCACCGATACCGAGCATCTCATACCTGCCTGTAAATTCGTTGTTATGCAGAAAATTCAGAAATTTCAGAACTATCTGCTTGCTTCCTATATATAGGCATTCCAACCCATTCGGTCAAAGCGATTAAAACGATCAAATCCATCGTTTAAAACGATGAAAGCAAGTGTCAGAAAATGCTCAACATCAGTGTGCGCCAACTCCATTACTTCATTGCGCTTGTGAAAGCAGGATCGTTTTCACGCGCTGCCGAGGCGGTTGGCGTTACCCAATCCACGCTCAGTGCTGCCATTCAGGCTTTGGAGGCTGAAATCGGGGTCACTCTCATCGACCGCACAGGTCGACGCATGCAATTGCTACCTGCGGGGGAAGATTTTCTGAACCGCGCGCAGGAAATTGTGGCGTCGATTGAAGAGCTGCCCGAATACGCAAAGCAGGCTGAACGCCCGTTGACGACGCGTCTTCGATTGGGAGTGATTCCGTCTATCGCGCCATTTTTGCTACCAAAAGTTCTTCCTGCGACCGCTCAGGCATTTCCTGAACTGCAATTAAGCGTTCGCGAAGGACTGACACGCACTTTGCTCGACAGCCTGCGGTCTGGCACGCTTGATGTGGCACTGGTTGCTCATCCCTATGATCTTGACGACTTCGAAGTTGCGGAAATCGGCAAAGATCCGTTTTTTCTTGCAGTGCGAAGAGATCATGCGCTTGCTAACCGTGATCGCATCGACGCAAATGATCTTCAGGATCAGCCTTTTCTCCTGCTTGAAACAGGCCACTGCTTACGCGAGCACGTGATGGCAGCCATTGGCTCGCAACCCACACAGGCTGGCAGTGATGTTCATGCAACAAGTATCATGACGCTGGTACAGCTTGTTGAATTCGGGATGGGCGTCACGCTTTTGCCAGAGGTGGCCATCAAAGCTGGTGTGACGCGTGGCAGCGAAATCAGCATCGTGCCTTTTGAAGGACAACATAATTTCCGTTCACTTGCTTTGGTATGGCGGGCAAATGCCGCACGGCGCAATGAGTTTCAGCTTTTCGCGGCCCATCTGCGCAGCAAATGCATGAAAAGATAGGCTACAAAAGACCCCAGGCACGAAAACGTCCGCGGCCTGTAATTTCCCGCAAATTAAGATCGACGATCAGCTTGAGCGCCCCCTGTGAAGTCACTTCAAGCTCTTTCTCAACCATCTGCGTTGAGACAAGCGGACTTCGTATTATCATATCAACGAGCTGGGGGAGCCGCGAGTTGGAACGACGGCCCTTGAGCTTGCGCTGCATCTGCTCACGAGCAAGCATTAGCCGGTCATGCTCTTTCATACTCACCTCTGCGCCTTCCTCTATGGACGCCAAGAAAGTTTTCAACCTGACAAGCCGGCTTTGCGCACGACGCTCGTCTGGTCTTTTAAGACGCAAGCCGATACTCAGCGCTGGCAAATGCCCTGTGGCAATAGCTGACTGGCGCAGAAAAGCCGCTGTGAGCAAGCGGCCAACCCATGATGAACGCTGTACCACCTCCAGAGAAAACCACGCATCATGCACCAATGCTGCACGCAAAAGCGGTGGCAAACCGGCAGTTTTATCAAAGACATCGCGCCATTCCTGCAAGCGCGCTTCTTCATTCCAGTCATCATCATAAAGAAGTGGATCGATCTCTGGCGATTGCCGCGTTGGCTTTTCCTGAACAACCCCTTTGAGCAGAGCATCCGTGCGAGCCAGCAGAGCATCAATATCGTCAAACAGAGGGTCGCTATCGCCCGGCATCGGTTCGTCATAGTCTTTGGTCATTTCCGTGCGCACGTCGATACTGCGGCCCAGCAATTGCTGGATACCGGCAGCACTTAAAGCCCAGCTCGCCGAGCGGCTTGCAATCTGCCTGCGCAAACGCAACACGGAATGAGCGATTGTCAGCGCATGACTTGGCGTGCGGCTATCCATAAGTGCATCATGGAGAACAAGGTCTTCCAGATGGACCAATTCACCTTCAAGCCACATGGAAGCAACCGCATCCTGGAAATGCATACGCTCCAGCATACCATCGCGGATCGGAGAACGGGAAAGCCGCTCGTCAAGCCTTGTAAGTGCGGCTGTGGCATTGGCCACAGGCACAAAAAGCGCGTCGAGCGGCAGCGTGTCTATTTCATAAGCCATGTTCGCATATCGCAACCGATTTCGAAAAAAGGCAAATGAAAATGCGTGCTTAGACCAGAACTTCCGCAACTTTCACAGCGCGCCCTTCTTTCACCGAAAGAAGGGCTGCTTCTGCAAGCGCCAGGGCTTTCAAACCGTCATCCGCTGACGGTTTGGGTGCCTTGCCGCCATCAATTGCATCAATGAACGAGGTGATTTCAGCAGCATAAGCATCCGTGTAGCGCGTCATGAAGAAATCGTGCAGCGGCGGGCGTGTATAACCATCCTTTGAAGCCACTTCGATGGAAACCGGACGCTGGTTTTCTGCAGAAACTGCACCTTCCGACCCATGCACTTCGATGCGCTGATCATAACCATAGGAAGCTCGGCGCGAATTGGAAATTACACACTGACGACCGGACGCTGTGGTCAGGATTACGCTGGCACTATCGAAATCACCAAGCTCACCGATTTTTGGATCGACCAGAACTGAAGCAGAGGCTGATACAGTTTCAATCTCTTCGCTCAGCAGAAAACGCGCCATGTCAAAATCATGAATTGTCATATCGCGGAAAATACCGCCAGAAACCTTGATATATTCCGCAGGCGGCGCACCCGGATCGCGGCTGGTGATCGTGACCATTTCCACCTTGCCAATCCGCCCATCGTCAATCGCCTTGCGCACTGCCGCAAAATGCGGATCGAAACGGCGGTTGAAGCCGAGCATAACCTTACCGCCGGTTTCTTTGATAACGCCAAGACAAGCCTGCACGCGCTCAATGTTGAGATCGATCGGCTTTTCGCAAAACACGGCTTTGCCAGCACGGGAGAAACGCTCAATCAGATCGGCATGAGTGTTGGTGGGTGTGCAGATCAGCACTGCATCCACATCGGCTGATTTTTCAATCTCGTCGATGGTGCGCACTTCCGCGCCTGCTGCATCAGCGATTGCTTTGGCTGCATCAGGGTTGGCGTCTGCAACAGCGACAAGTTGCGCCCGCCTGTCCGATGCAATTGCAGCCGCATGTACTTTGCCGATACGACCAGCACCGAGCAGAGCAAGACGTGTTACCATTGCTTTCAACCTCCCAAAACGGTCATCCTCGATTGACCGATAAACAGTTTCCCTATTCCGTTTTGCATATTTCCCGACTATTGCAGGAAATGAAGTGTAATGGAATATTTATTCTATTTTGCTAGATTGTGATATACAGGATGTCAAGAGACCGTGTCTGAAAGGATGGCGATGCACACCGAACAAGCCCCTGCTGCGCAACCAAATGCACCTTCCAGTGTCAAGGACTTCGAGGCAAGACTGCTCGAAGTCGCAGACCGCCTGCCCAAGCGCCTGAAACAATGCGCGGACTTTGTGGCAGCCAATCAGGATCGCATTGCTGTTTCGACGGTCGCTGAAATGGCAGAAGGCGCAGGCGTTCAGAGTTCGGCATTCATGCGCTTTTGCCAGATATTGGGTTTTTCCGGCTTTTCGGAAATGCAGAAGCTGTTTCGCGAATCCTATGCTGGTGGCTGGCCCGATTATTCCACGCGTCTTGAACATCTGCGCGAAACCGCAGCTGGCAGCCCCCCCGCCCTTTTGGCGGAGTTTGCTGAAGCGGGACGCACATCGCTTGAAAGTCTTCTGAAAACCATTGAGCCGCAAGCGCTGGAAGATGCAGTCAAACGTCTCGCGCGTGCTGAGACCATCCATATTATTGGCGTTCGCCGGGCATTTCCGGTTGCAAGCTATCTCGCCTATGCGCTTGAAAAAATGCAGGTTCCGGCCATGCTGCACAGCACTGTCGGCAAGCTCGAAAACCAGCACGCAATCCGCAAAGGAGATGTACTGATTGCCATTTCGTTTTCACCATATTCCCCTGAAACAATCGCTATGGCAGAAAGTGCACATGCGCGTGGCATTGATGTTATTGCGATCACCGACACGATTGTCAGCCCCATGAGCAGATTTGCCACACAGTCTTTGCTTGTTTCGGAAGTTGATTTTGGTGCGTTCCGCTCGCTTTCGGCAACGCTTTGTCTCGCCATCACGCTTTCAGTGGCTGTCGGCACGTCACGCCAGTCTTAAACGTAATCTCGCGTAAAAGCAGATCACCATTCTATCTTTCAGTTGAAATGGAATAATAAATCTATTTTAATAAAAAATAGAACGGTTGCTGCGCCTTTTGAGTCACGAGCAGCCATTCCAAGCTATAAAACAAACATGCGCCAGGGAGGGCTTTCATGAAGCGGCTGGATTTGATTACGATTGGCCGATCTTCGGTAGATCTTTATGGCGCACAGGTTGGCGGTCTTCTGGAAGACATGTCATCCTTCAACAAATATGTTGGCGGCTCCCCCACCAACATCGCAACAGGCACTGCAAGGCTGGGTCTCAAATCTGCCCTCATAACCCGCGTGGGTGACGAGCATATGGGGCGCTTTCTGCTCAACGAACTTGCGCGTGAAGGCGTGGATACACGCGGCATTGTTACCGATCCGCAGCGTCTGACAGCACTTGTCATCCTCGGCATCCGCGATCAGGAACATTTCCCATTAATCTTTTATCGCGAGAACTGTGCCGATATGGCGCTTTGCGAGGATGATATTGATCCAGACTTCATTGCCGAGGCCGGATGCGTGCTGGCAACCGGCACGCACCTGTCGCATCCGCGCACGGAAGCAGCAGTACTCAAAGCTTTGAAGCTGGCGCGAGAAAATCAAAGCCGCACGGTACTCGATATTGATTACCGCCCCAACCTCTGGGGACTGTCCGGCCATGGTGATGGTGAGAACCGCTTCATAGAATCCGTTGCCGTCACCAAGAAGCTGCAATCGACATTGCACCTGTTTGATCTCATCGTCGGTACCGAGGAAGAGTTTCATATCGCGGGCGGCTCGACCGATACGCTTGAGGCGCTCAAAGCCGTTCGCGAAGTTACCAAGGCCGCTCTGGTTTGTAAGCGCGGGCCGATGGGCGCTGTGGTTTTTGAAGGCAACATTCCCGACAATCTCGACGAGGGACAATCGGGTGAAGGCTTTCCGATTGAAGTTTTCAACGTGCTTGGTGCGGGTGATGGCTTCATGTCTGGCCTTTTGCGCGGCTGGCTAAAGGGGGAAGACTGGCCGACCAGCCTGAAGTTCGCCAATGCCTGTGGTGCCTTTGCCGTATCGCGTCATGGCTGTACCCCTGCTTATCCAAGCTGGGAGGAGCTACAATATTTCTTGCGAAGCGGCATTCGAGACAAGGCCTTGCGCAAGGATCAGGCGCTCGAACAGGTGCACTGGTCAACCAACCGCAACGGCGACTGGCCACATATCAGGGTCTTCGCTTTTGATCATCGTATTCAGCTTGAAGAGATGGCGCATGAAGCCGGGGCGAGCGATGAAAAAATCGGACAATTCAAAGAATTGTGCCTGAATGCTGCATTAGAGGTTTCAGACGGGCAAAACGGCTACGGCATCCTTTGTGACAGCAGGCTTGGGCGCGACGCGCTTTATCGTGCTGCTGGAACTGGCCTTTGGATCGGACGCCCAACTGAATGGCCCGGCTCGCGACCACTGGAACTAGAACCCGAACTCGGTCCCGATTGCGGCGGTCTTGTTGAATGGCCGCTTGAGCACGTCGTGAAAGTGCTTTGCTTTTATCACCCGGATGACAGTGACACTGTGAAAATGCAGCAGGAAGAAACCGTGCAGCGGCTTTTCACTGCCGCTCGGCGTAATCGCTTGGAGTTCCTGCTGGAAGTCATTCCATCCAAGGTTGCCCCTGTCGATGACATGAGCACCGCCAAAGTCATAGAACGCTTTTATGAAATTGGCGTCTATCCGGACTGGTGGAAACTTGAACCGCTTACGACGAAACAGGCATGGCAAAACACCTGCGATGCCATAACCCGCAATGATCCTTATACGCGCGGCATTGTCGTTCTAGGGCTTGATGCGCCTGCGGAAGAACTCGAAGCAAGCCTGAAAGTTGCTGCCAATTTTGATCTGGTGAAGGGCTTTGCCGTTGGTCGAACCATTCTGGGCGATGTCGCGCGGCAATGGCTTGCGGATAAGATAAGCGATACGGATGCCGTTGGCGAAATGGCAAAACGTTATCGCGGTTTCTGCGATCTTTGGGATAGGCTGCGACAGAAATAAACGCATCTCGGAAACAGGTGGAGGCCTGAATCTGAAATACGAGAAAGCGGATTTCCGCTGGGAGGAAAGATGAACACCGTTCGACTGACAGCGGCACAGGCTCTCGTGCGCTATATTGCCAATCAGATGACACCCGAAGGCGAGCCCTTTATTGCTGGTGTCTGGGCGATTTTTGGCCATGGCAATGTGGCGGCGCTTGGCGAGGCACTGCATGGCATTCGCGACAGGCTCGTGACGTGGCGCGGTCAAAATGAGCAGACCATGGCGCACGCGGCCATCGCCTATACCAAACAACTCGGTCGCAAACGCGCTTGCGCTGTCACCTCCTCGATCGGCCCCGGCGCAACCAATATGGTCACAGCGGCGGCACTCGCCCATGTCAATCGTCTGCCGGTTTTGTTCATTCCCGGCGATGTCTTCGCCAATCGCGGTCCCGATCCCGTCTTGCAGCAGATCGAGGATTTCAACAATGGAACGGTCAGCGTCAACGACTGTTTCCGCCCCGTAAGCCGCTATTTTGATCGCATAACCCGCCCCGAGCAGCTTCTCACTGCCCTGCCGCGCGCGTTCCGCACAATGACCGATCCTGCGGATTGCGGACCTGTCACGCTGTCTCTCTGTCAGGATGTGCAGGCCGAAGCCTATGACTGGCCGGAAGAGTTCTTCGCGCCAAAGGTTTGGCATTGGCGGCGACCGCCAGCCGATGAACACGAGCTGGCAACCGCAATTGCCACGATTAAAGCTTCCAAGACCCCGGTTATCGTTGCGGGCGGCGGCGTGCATTATTCGGGTGCCCATGAAGCACTGAAAAGCTTTGCAGAAACCCACAATATTCCGGTTATCGAAACACAGGCAGGCAAATCGGCTTTGCCTTGGGATCATCCGCTCAATTTCGGTCCGGTCGGCGTTACTGGTGCAGACAGTGCCAACGCAGTTGCAGCAAGCGCCGATCTGGTCATTGGGGTGGGAACACGCTTTCAGGATTTCACCACTGGCTCGTGGGCATTGTTCAAACATCCGGGCCGAAAGCTGCTCTCGCTCAATGTTCAACCTTATGACAGTCACAAACAAGGTTCGATCTCGCTTGTTGCAGATGCGAAGATCGGGCTGGAGGCACTGTCGCACTCTTTGAAGGGCTATAAACGCCCCTCCCTCGACCGCAGTCTAAAAGATAAATGGTTTGAAGCAGCGGACCGTTTCACGGCGACCCCCGGTGATGCCAACCAGCTTCCCACAGACATGCAGGTGATCGGCGCAGTGCAGCGTCAGTCAAAAGAAAATACCGTCGTCATGTGCGCGGCTGGCACCATGCCGGGTGAATTACACCAGCTCTGGAAAGCCGGTCGCCCGATGTCCTATCACATGGAATATGGCTTCTCCTGCATGGGCTATGAGATTGCTGGCGGACTTGGCATCAAGATGGCTGAACCAGATCGCGACATCATCGTGATGGTCGGCGACGGTTCCTATATGATGGCCAATTCGGAGCTGGCTACCGCGGTCATGATGGGCATCAAGATCACTGTCGTGCTGACCGATAATCGCGGTTATGGCTGCATCAACCGTTTGCAAATGGCGACCGGCGGTGCCGAGTTCAACAATCTGCTCGACCACACAACCCATGTGAATGCATTCAACATCGACTTCGCAGCCCATGCGGCTGCGATGGGTGCCGTGAGTCAAAAAGTCGGCTCTATCCGTGAACTGGAAGATGCGCTGGCGGAAGCGCGCAACAGCCCGCGCACCACAGTTATCGTCATCGATACCGATCCTTACCCGACGCCTGAAACCGGCGGCTGGTGGTGGGACGTGGCTGTGCCGGAAGTCTCGGACCGCGGCGAAGTACGCGCCGCGCGTGAAAATTATGAAGCTCAGATCAAAGAAAGAAACTGACCGATGATCCTCTATGGCACCAACCCGATTGCCTGGTCAAACGATGATGATCGCAGCCTTGGCGCGCATATAAGCCTTGATCAATGCCTTGATGAGGCTTCAAAAATCGGCTTCGACGGAATCGAAAAAGGTCATAAATTTCCGCAGGTTGCAGCGGAACTTAAAGCAGTACTCGAACCACGCAATCTGCGTTACGTTTCTGGCTGGCATTCACTCAATCTTCTGACCAATTCCGTTGAGGATGAGAAGGCTGCCATGCAGCCGACGCTTGATCTTCTGAACGGCATGGGCTGCAAGGTCATCATCGTTTGCGAAACGTCGAACGCCATTCATGGCGACGAGAGCAAATCGCTCTTAGAACGTCCAGTGCTGGAAGAAGCACGCTGGGCAGAGTTTGGTGCAGGTGTAGAAGCACTGGCCGAATATGCGAGCGCACAGGGTATTGCACTCGTCTATCACCATCATATGGGCACGATTGTTCAGAGCGAAGACGAGATTGACCTTCTGATGAAACATACCGGCCCACATGCCAAATTGCTGCTCGATACCGGCCACTGCCTGTTTGGCGGCGCTGATCCTGAACGCGTTGCAAAGAACCATATGAAACGTGTCCGGCATATCCATGCCAAGAATGTGCGCCCTACGGTTGCGGCACAGGTACGCGACCAGAGCCTGTCCTTTCTGGAAGGTGTGCGCCGCGGCGTATTCACGGTTCCCGGTGATCCTGAAGGCGGCGTTGATTTCGTTCCAGTGCTCAAGATTGCGGCCGAACATGGATATGACGGCTGGCTTGTGATCGAAGCCGAGCAGGACCCAGATGTGCGCAATCCATTTGAATATCAGTCGCTAGGGCTGAAATCGCTCAAAGCATTTGCGCGCGAAGCAGGGTTAGACAAAGGAGACTGAGCTATGGCCAATCTGTTACGCAAACCCAATGGCAAGCATGGTAAAGTACACGACATCACGCCGGAAAGCGCCCATTGGGGCTATGTCGGTTTTGGCCTCTATCGTCTGAAAGCAGGTGAAACCGCAAGCGAGAAAACCGGCGACCGGGAAGTCATTCTGGTGCTGGTCGAAGGCAAGGCAAGGCTCAAAGCATCTGGAGAAGATTTCGGCGAAATGGGCGAGCGGATGAGCGTGTTTGAAAAACTCGCTCCGCATTGTCTTTATGTGCCCGCTGAAAGCGACTGGGATGCGTTAGCAACAACCGATTGCGTGCTTGCTGTTTGCACCGCACCCGGCAAACCGGGCCGCAAGGCGCAAAAACTCGGACCGGAAGGGCTGACATTCGATACGCGTGGACACGGTGCGAATACCCGCAACATCTTCAACATTGCCATGGAAGGCCGGGATGTCGCCGACAGCCTTCTGGTAACGGAAGTCTTCACACCACAGGGCAACTGGTCATCCTACCCACCGCATCGACATGATGAAGATAACTTCCCGGATATGACCTATCTGGAAGAAACCTATTATCATCGCCTCAACCCATCGCAGGGTTATGGTATTCAGCGGGTCTTCACCGAAGATGGCAGTCTCGATGAAACCATGGCCGTTTCTGACGGCGATGTCGTTCTGGTGCCAAAGGGGCATCACCCATGCGGCGCGCCCTATGGTTATGAGATGTATTATCTCAACGTCATGGCCGGTCCCATCCGCAAATGGCGATTTAAAAACCACCCTGATCACGACTGGATTTATAAGCGCGATAACCCATCAACATAAAGATAAGCCCCGGATTTCCGGGGCTTGTTTTTTTTAAAGCTGTGCAACCTTTTTAAGATCATTCACAGCACCCGGTGCTGCAACAAAAACCTTGCTACCCTTGGTCAGTTGCTCCCCTTCCGTTGGGAATGGATGCGCATAGCCGCCTGCTTCGCGGACGAGGCAAAAACCCGCCATACAATCCCAAGCGTGCATGTATGGCTCGTAATAACCCACCAAGCGGCCTGCTGCCACATAGGCAATCATCAGTGCACCAGAGCCATTACGGATGAATGTACCGCCTGCTTCAAGCAGATCTTCCACAATTTTCGCAACAACCTGCGGCGTTACGTAATTATTGGCGCCAATGCCCGTCACCGCGTTGCGAATTGTACGCGTTTCATCAAGCACAAGCTTTTTGCCATTAAGCGTTGCACCCTGCCCCTTGGCGGATGCGTAAAGCTCGTCAAAGCATGGCGCCTGAATAACACCGATCACCGGCTCGCCATCTTTCAGCACGGCAATGGAAACGCACCAGTTCGGCATTCCGTTGACAAAAGGGCTGGTGCCATCAATGGGATCAACCACCCATGTATAGCCTGAGCTGCCCACATGCAGCCCATACTCCTCGCCCAAAAAGCCATCGTCGCTGAAAGCTGCCGATACACGTTCATTGATCAACTGCTCGACATTGCGGTCAGCGATGGACACCACATCCTGCGGATCACGCTTGGTTTCAATCACCAGCGTCTCGCGACGATTGAAGTAATCAAGTGCCAGTGCACCTGCCTCGCGCGCAATGTCCTGCGCAAGCTTAAACCGTGCTTCAAGCTCTTTTGAAATGTCTGATGTCATGCTTGGTTTCCAGTCCGAGGGAATAAAGGCGCATGGTTCATGCGCCTACTGATTGATGATGGCAAGGCCGCGCGGCTTGAAATGGATCGCCACCTCCGTTTGTGGCGGAAGCGCTTCTTCCACAGCCGGATCGACGATGAAAAGCTTGCCGTGTTCGGTCTCGATTTCATATTCGATATGATCACCGAGATAGGCGGAATGCGCGACGCGTCCCGGGAAATCTCCGCCGCTCTGAGCCTGCAGGCTCACCGCATTTGGGCGAACCGCCAGCTGTGCTGGTCCCAGCCTTGCATGTGATGACGCAAGACGATGACTGAGCTTTCCGATACGAATGACAGCTTCTCCATTTTCTGCGCTGACGACTTCACAGGGCACGACGTTGGCCTCGCCCATGAAGTCTGCGATGAAGGCAGATGCGGGAGACTCATAAAGATCCCGCGGACTGCCTTGCTGCGCTATATCGCCGTCTTTCATGACAATAATTGTATCGGACACAGCCAAAGCTTCGTCCTGATCATGGGTGACATAAACTGCTGTAAAACCAAGCCGTTGCTGGAGTTCCCTGATTTCAGTTCTCACGCGGCGGCGCAGACGCGCATCAAGATTGGAAAGCGGCTCATCAAGCAGCAGCACCTGCGGCTCCAGCACCAGCGCGCGGGCCACGGCTACACGCTGTTGTTGCCCGCCAGAAAGCTCGGCCGGAAGGCGATGCCCCATACCGGCAAGGCCAACGAGCTTCAGCCCTTCCTCGGCCCGCTCACGCGCCTCCTTCTTCTTTAATCCGGAAGATTCAAGTCCGTAAGCGACGTTATCGAGCGAACTCATGTGTGGAAACAGCGCATAGGACTGAAACACCATGGACACATCCCGCTCATTGGCGGGTAGCATGGTTACATCCTTGCCACCGATCAGAATGCGGCCCGATGTCGGATGCTCCAGCCCTGCCAGAAGGCGCAGGGTCGTGGTTTTACCGCAACCCGAAGGGCCAAGCAGCGTGACAAGCGTACCGGGTTCAACCGTCAGCGACAGATCGGGTAAAGCGGTAAAGTTGCCGAACTTCTTGGTTATGTTTTGAAAGGTCACGGAGCCGGGACGGATCGTGGTCATACGGCTTTCTCCTGTTGAACGGTTTTGATCAGCTTAAGCGTGGCAACACGGTTTTCACGCCGCAACCGGCGCTCGCCGACAAGAAGCTGGAAGGTTGCGATGACCACAACCATCACGACGATCAAGGCTGATGAATAAGCGATCGCCACACCGAATTCGCCATTTTCGACGAGACCGACGATATAAGAGGTCGCCATGTTGTATTCCGCCGAAACAAGGAAGATCACGGCACTGATTGATGTGATCGCACGCACGAAGGAATAGACCAGAGCCGCAGTAATCGCCGGACGCAGAAGCGGCAGGATCACCTTGCGGATGGTGCGGAAACTGCCTGCACGCAGCGTGAGCGATGCTTCATCAAGGCTTTTGTCGAGCTGGCTCATGGCCGCGATACCACCGCGCACGCCAACCGGCATATTGCGGAACACGAAGCAGGCAATCAGGATCAGCGCCGTGCCGGTCATTTCAAGCGGCGGCAGGTTGAAGGCCATGATGTAGCTGACACCAATGACCGTACCCGGAATGGCAAAACTCAGCATCAGTGCAAACTCAAACACGTTGCGCCCAAAGAAGCGTTGTCGCACGATCAGATAGGCAGTGAGCAGACCGACTGCGGCGGTAAGCGGTGCCGAGATCAGCGATATTTCCATCGTCGTCCAGAACGAGTTCCAGGCAACACCCGTCCATGCAAATCCGCTATCCGTCCATGCAACCGAAAAAGCACGACGATAATGATCGAATGTCAACGAATTATCGAGACCCCACGTGCGCACGAACCCGCCAATCAGGATCATCAGGTACACAACGACGGTGAAGACCATCCATGGAATAACAAGGGCATAGACACCGACCTTCAACCCATGTGGCAAGCCCGCATGCATGCCGGAATCGCCCTTGCCGGTAACGGTTGCAAAGTTTTTGCCGGACAGCCACAGACGCTGAATGAGGAAGGCAGACAGCGTGAAGCAGAGCAGCACAATCGCCAGAACGGCAGCACGCGATGGATCGTTTTGCGCACCCACTACGGCAAAGAATATCTCGGTCGAAAGCACGCCGTGGCTGCCACCCAGAACCATCGGATTGCCGAAATCGGCCATGCTTTCGATGAAGGAAATCAGAAACGCATTGGCAAGCCCCGGCGCCATCAATGGCAACGACACTCTGTTAAAGGTGCGCCAGCGATCAGCACGCAAGGTTTGCGATGCCTCTTCCATGGAAGGTGACACGCCTTCGACCACACCAATCAGAACCAGAAAGGTGATCGGCGTGAAGGATAGCACCTGCGCGATCCATATCCCTGTAAGACCATAAAGCCAGCGGCCAGGCTCAACACCAAACAGGTTGGAAATCTGTTCCGTCACCACGCCAGCGCGACCGAAAAGCAGGATCAACGCCAGACCAATAACAAAGGGTGGCGTAATGATCGGCAGTACCGTGAGAATACGCAGCCCTTTCTTGAACGGAAAGCCCGTGCGCGTTGCAACAAGCGCGAAAGCCAGCCCCAGAAGAGTTGCCCCGGACGCGGTCATCAATGCCAGCCAGAGCGTGCGCCATGCAACACCACAACGGCCTTCACCAATCACACAGGCAAGGCTCCAAATTGAAGAATCCTGAATATTGGCAATGAAGCCATCCGGATTGAATGACCCGTCAAAATCCTGCACGGACGCGCTGAACATGCTGAAAATCGGATAAAACACGAAGACGCTGACAAGTGCGACCAGCAAGGTGATGGAGGAGACAACAAATGCGTCCCCTTTCATCACCCCACGTTCAGCAAGACTGAACGAAAAAATCAGAAGAAAGCATAGGCCAGTCAGCACGGCACCCGCGCCAAAAGCTGGTTGTCCTTCAGCAAGCTGGCCCAACAGGTTTTCACTTATGGCCCAGTTCCAGCCAGTAAAGCCGATTGCCAATCCCTGAATGGCCAGAAAACCGACGCCAAGCAGACTGGCAACGATCAAAACCATTGTGCGCCTTTCAGCAGGCACTGCAAAACGCGCAAAAGCACACACCAGCATCAGCACTGCAAGAACAGCGAGCCACAACCGATTATATGCAAAAATCTGGAGAATAGCTGGAGCGAGATCAGCTTCGCTGAATAATCCTTCTACCCAACTAAAGGAAAAAAAGCCTTGTTCGACGCGATACCATGGCAGAATGAGGAACGCGACCAAAGCCAGCGCCAGAACCACATCAAGCCTGCGATTATGCTGTTTCATGATTTATCCGCTTTCCTGCTTCGGGCATTGCCGCAAAGTGGATGCAATTATCCGCCTCCCGCCAGCATAATGGCGAGAGCGCTATAACGGAGAGTGGGGCTATGCCTTAATTGGCCTTTGCACCAATTTCCTTGTCCCAGCGGTCCAGAATTTCCTTACGCTTGGCTGGCTCACCATAGGTTTTGAAATCATAGTCGATGAGCTTGATATCCTCGAAGCGCGGCGACTCTTTTGGAACTTCGGCGTTCTTGTTCGATGGAAGCTGGAAGGATTTTGCATCCTTCATCTTCGACTGCACTTCGGCGCTCAGCGCCCAGTCATACCATTTCTTGGCATTGTCGAGATTTCTGGCACCTTTGATGATCGACATGGAGCCGATTTCATAGCCAGTGCCTTCACACGGCGCGATGGACTTGATCGGGAAGCCTTCGGCAGTCATCGCAACCGCATCATGCATGAACACAATGCCGATCCCATTTTCACCACGCGCAGCCGACTTTACGGGCGCTGAACCCGACTTGGTGTATTGCGAAACATTGGCATTGAGCTTTGCCATATAATCAAAAGCTTTATCCTCGCCCATCAACTGAACAAGCGTGGCCAGCGCAGTATAGGCCGTGCCGGAAGAGTTCGGATTGGCCATCTGGATTTCGCCCTTATAGGACGGATCAAGCAGGTCGGCCCAGCAAAGTGGCTCTTTCAGGCCCTTCTTGCTCAGAAGTTCGGTATTATAGCCCCAGCCGAGCGCACCGGCATAAACGCCAACGGTACGAAAACCAGAGCTTTCCGCCTGTTTCTTTGCCCAATCCTGTAATTCGTCGAGCTTTGGCGATTTATATTCAAGCGTCAGACCTTCAGAAGCAGCCTGTAAATGCGGATCACCGGTGCCGGCCCACCAGATATCGGTCTTCGGATTGCGCGCCTCAGCACGCACCTTGGCATAGGTTTCCCCGGAAGACAGGCGAACCATATTCACCTTGATACCGGTGTCTTTTTCAAATGTGTTCTTCATCAGCTCACAGATGACCACATCTGCCGAACAGATGAGGTTAAGATTGCCCGAAGCAAGAGCCGGAAATGCAAATGAAGAAACGCCAGCGGCAAACGCCGCAACCATAAGTGCCGAACGCATCATATTCCTCCCTTTAGAGCGCGTTCGATATGATTGCATCAGATCTGCGCTCTAACTCCACTTGTTATGCAGCGCCTCCACGCTGTAGCTTTTTGCAAGCCTGTGCACAGTCTTTGCCTTTTAAACCACTGTGTCAATGTCGTTTGTAAATTTTATTCTGAAAATTATAAAAACAATCCAATAATTCCATTCTAACAAGCCATCTACTGTTATTTTAAACAAAAAGGCGGCCCGAAGGCCGCCTCTTGCGCGTGATCAAAATATGCTGTCAACCAATCGCCATCAGGCTCGCATTGCCGCCTGCGGCTGTTGTGTTAATGGAGGTCGAAACCTCTTCAAGCAGCCAGTTCAGGCAGTAGCAGTCTGCATTTTGCGCAAGCTGTGCAGTGTTTGCTGCCTGTGTCAAAACCAATGGTCCGGGCAATGCTGCCAGCTTTTTGTTAATGTCGATCAGGCGTTCGCCCTCTCCTTCAACAAGCGCTCCTGCAAAAGGTGCATCTGCCTGCCAGTCCTTTGTCCAGACAACACGCGCAGCGACACTTGCAGGCAAGTCTTTCAGAACATTGCGCAGGCCCGAAGTCTCATCGATGACAGCCTCATTGCCTGTAGCCAGTGCTGCGGTCAGCTGACGATAAAGGCCGGATTCGGTCCGCGGAGCCAGAAGAATGCGTCCACGTGGATGCAACGCATAGAGGTTACGTTCACCGACCGGCCCCGGAAGCTCGATATTCAGACCCAGTGCGGAAGCACTGCCGGTTTCACGAGCGGCCTGCGCCAGTTCGTTCATGCCGCGATTGCCAAGCCACTTTGCGAAATCGTTGAGTGCTGCATCGCTGTGAACCGAAGCCATGCGCGGCGGGATTGGCGCTGTTTCAACAAGGCGACCGAGATAGAGAGGACCGCCAGCCTTCGGGCCCGTGCCGGACAGACCACGGCCACCGAAAGGCTGGACGCCTACAATCGCACCGATAACGTTGCGATTGATATAAACATTGCCGACGCGGATGCGATCAGAAACGTGAGCGATAGTTTCATCAAGACGCGTATGCAGACCGAAGGTAAGACCATAGCCGGTTGCGTTGATGTCATCGATCAAACGATCCATGTCATCACGCTTGTAGCGCACCACATGAAGAACCGGGCCAAACACTTCACGCTTCAGATCGCGCAGACTGTCGATCTCGACGATGGTCGGGGCAACGAAGGTGCCCTTGTCCGTTTCCGGCCCAAGCGGCAGCTGCTCCACCTTGCGGCCCATATCGCGCATCGTCTGAACGTGCTTTTCGATGATGTCCTTGGCTTCCGCCGTGATAACAGCGCCAATATCCACTTTCAGCTTGTCAGTGCGGCCGATGGACAGTTCTTTGAGCGCGCCCTTGAGCATGGTCAGGATGCGGTCCGCAACATCTTCCTGCAGGCAAAGAACGCGCAGAGCCGAACAACGCTGACCGGCGCTGTCGAAAGCTGAAGCGATCACGTCGAACACAACCTGCTCGGCAAGAGCGGACGAATCCACGATCATGGCATTCTGGCCGCCTGTTTCCGCAATCAGCGGGATCGGCTTGCCATTTGGCAGCAGGCGCGAGGCAAGTTGCGCCTGAATGAGACGAGCAACTTCGGTGGAGCCGGTGAACATCACGCCACAGGTTTCCTGTGCTGCAACAAGGGCTGCACCAATGCGACCATCACCCGGCAAAAGTTGCAAAGCATCAACTGGAATGCCAGCTTCGTGCAGAATGCGAACGCCCTGCGCTGCGATCAGCGGAGTTTCTTCAGCAGGCTTTGCCAGAACCGGATTGCCGGCAACAAGGGCTGCCGCAATCTGTCCGGTAAAGATTGCCAGCGGGAAGTTCCACGGGCTGATACAGACAATCGGGCCAAGCGGCTTGTGCGCAACGCCCAGTGTGCGGCGGGTCTGTTCGGCATAATAACGCAGGAAGTCGATGGCTTCGCGTACTTCTGCAATCGCGTTTGGCATGGACTTGCCAGCTTCACGCATAATCAAACCAAGCAGTTCCGGCATTTCACGCTGCATGATGTCGCTCGCGCGATCAAGACAGGCCGCACGATCAGCGGGCGAAACTTTGGACCAGCTTGCAACTGCCTTCTCAGCCGCCTTCATTGCTTGCGCAACATCGTCGGCGGCGATTTCCGTAACCGTACCCACGACATCCGCATGATCGCCGGGATTAAGAACCGGACGGCATTCACCTTTGACCTTGGCACCCGCAACCTGCGGTTCCGCAGTCCAGACGCGCGTAGCATTGGCTTTGAGCGTTTCGCTCAGTTCCGCCAGCTGCTCTTCATTGGAAAGGTCGAAACCTGCCGAGTTTTTGCGAATGCCATAAAGGTCTTGTGGCAGGTTAATCTGGTCGTGATGCGCACCGACCACGGCCATCGAACGAACGACTTCCGCAGGATCGGCAATCAATTCATCAACCGACACGCTCTTGTCGCCAATGCGATTGACGAAGGAAGAGTTCGCACCGTTTTCGAGCAAACGACGGACCAGATAGGCCAGCAGCGTTTCATGCGTACCAACCGGCGCATAAATGCGAGCTGGACGCCCCAGCTTCGATGCACCGACAACTTCGTCATAAAGCGGCTCGCCCATGCCATGCAGGCACTGGAATTCATAAGAGCCGGTTTGGAAATCCGGGCCTGCCAGATGATAGATCGTGGCAAGCGTCTGCGCATTATGTGTTGCAAACTGCGGGAAGATCACATCACGGGCGCCAAGCAATTTGCGGGCGCAAGCAATGTAGGAAACGTCGGTATGAACCTTGCGGGTGTAAACCGGGAAATCTTCAAGGCCATCAACCTGCGCGCGCTTGATTTCGGCATCCCAGTAAGCGCCCTTGACGAGACGAACCATGACGCGACGATTGTTGCGACGGGCAAGATCGATAATGAAATCAAGCACAAACGGGCAGCGCTTGCCATAGGCCTGCACCACGAAGCCGATGCCTTCCCAATCAGCCAGATCAGGATCTTCAATCAGGCTCTGCAGAAGATCGAGCGAAAGCTCCAGACGGTCTGCTTCTTCAGCATCGATGTTGAGGCCGATATTGTACTTCTTGGAAAGGGCTGCGAGCGCCTTCACCTTTGGAAGTAACTCATCCATGACGCGTTCGCTCTGCGCGCGCGCATAACGCGGGTGCAGTGCTGAAAGCTTGATCGAAATGCCGGGACCATCATAAATGCCGCGACCTGCGGAAGCGCGACCGATCGCGTGGATCGCAGTCTCGTAATCCTTGTAATAACGTTCTGCGTCGGCAGCAGTCGTGGCTGCTTCACCGAGCATGTCGTAGGAATAACGGAACCCGCGTTCTTCCAGCGTTTTTGCGCGCTTCAGTGCCTCATCAATAGTTTCACCAGTCACAAACTGTTCGCCCATCATGCGCATGGCCATATCCACGCCGCGACGGATGACTGGCTCGCCACAACGGGCGATCAGGCGTGTGAGAGCTGCCGAAAGACCGCTATCATTGACGGTGTTGGTAAGCTTTCCGGTGACAACAAGGCCCCATGTCGCAGCATTGACGAACAGCGAACGACCACCGCCAACATGCGACTTCCAATCGCCGTTTGAAATCTTGTCGCGGATCAGCGCATCACGCGTTGCCATATCCGGAATACGCAGCAGCGCTTCAGCAAGGCACATCAGCGCCACGCCTTCCTGGCTCGACAGTGAATATTCATGCACCAGCCCCTCAACGCCTGTGCCCTTGTGCTTGGCACGAAGCGCTTCGATAAGCTTGCGCGCTGTTTCGCGAACCTGCTTAACCGTTTCCTCAGGCAGGGCCGCCTGCTGAACCAGCGCAGACACGCATTCAGCCTCAGGCCGGCGATAGGCATCGGTGATGACCTTGCGCAAAGGTGTCTGCTCGCGGATTGGCGGCGCGAAGCTCTGGAAAACAGGAGTGGTATGAGCGGATAGTTTATCAGTCATGGTGCAATGCTCGCAACAACAGGCTCTCGCCCAGTTTAACTATGCTTTTATGTGATCGCACACTATCATCGGCGCAAATTGCATTCTGTCTTCATTTGATCCATATGAAGGAAATTCAGTCTTATTATTATAACGAAAAGAGGCAAAATGAATGCGAAAAATAGATTCTGTAGACGATCTGGATCAGTTCGATCGGCGCATTCTTGAGGTCTTGAGCGACGATGGTCGCATTGCCATGACCGAGTTGTCAAAAAAAGTCGGCCTGTCAAAGACACCATGTCAGGCACGTGTCAAACGGCTGGTCGATGAAGGCTATATTATCGGGTTTCGCGCAGCCATTGATCCCGAAAAACTTGGCCTTGATCATATTGCTTTCACGACGGTCAAACTATCGGACACACGCGAGAGCGCACTTACCGCCTTCAATGTTGCCGTGCGCAAAATACGTGAAGTTGAAGAATGCCACATGATTGCAAGTTCATTCGACTATCTGTTGAAAGTGCGAACGCCCAACATCCGGCGTTATCGCGAGGTGCTGGGCGAAAAGATTTCCAGCCTGCCGAATGTGGCAAGCACGTCCACTTTTGTGGTTATGGAGTCGGTCAAAGACAATCGCCCGGTTAGAGTCTATCCGGGCGCATTGTAAAACAATACTTTTTTCACGATCTGATTTTTTTATTAAAAATGGCGGGCAATGCCCGCCATTTTCCGAGCAGCACGGAAGCCTTAGTTCAGGCCAAGCGTCCCGCGCAAGGTCGAAAGGTCTTCTGCAAGCGTGGTAATGGCGCCAGCCATAACTTTGCGGTCTTCCTCAGTCAGCTTGTCGTATAATTCGTAGCCATCGCCCTTCTTGTATTTCGCAAGAATGTCGTTGACAGTTTTGAAGTTTGCGTCCGACTTTTTCAAAAGCTCAGGATTTTCTTTTTCGATCAACGGACGGAACAGTTCAACGATTTTCTGGGAACCATCAACATTGGCCTGGAAATCCCAGATGTCCGTATGGCTATAACGGTCTTCTTCACCTGAAATCTTGGTTGCAGCGACTTCTTCCATCAAGGCTGCAGCGCCACCGACAACCTTTTCAGGAGGGAAGGTCATGTCCTTGATGCGCTTCTGAAGCTCAACAACATCTGCGTAGAGCTTATCCGCGATTGGCGCCAAGCCTTCGGTTGAGTTTTGCGCGAACAAGCCATATTCCAGACGATGGAAACCGGTAAAATCGTCCGACTTTTCCGCATCTTCATGATCATCAGCGCGGCTGTCAATTGACGCATCAAGATCGGCAAAAAGCTCTGCAATCGGTTCGATCTTTTCATAGGAAACGCGCGAGGATGGATAAAGCTCTTTCGCCTTTGCAAGATCGCCAGCCTTGATTGCGTCGGTGAAAGCCTTTGTGTCCTTCACGAGCACATCAAGATTATCCTGAACATAAATCTTATAGTCAGCGATTGGCTGAACGAGATCGAGTGGGGAAACTTCGGCCTTTGCAGCACCAAAGCTGAGAGACAGAGCGACGACACAAGCCGACGCGAGCAATGGCAGACGATATTTCATATTTACCTCTCCGTGGTGATAAGACCTTCACCCGCGCGCATTCTGCGGCCCACTCGCCTGCAGGAGTGCGCGTGCGTAAAAGTCATCCTGATTTTTCACGCCGGGTAGCGTGAAGAAATAACCGCCGCCGATCGGCTTGATATACTCTTCCAGAGGCTCGCCATCGAGGCGCTTCTGGACAGTGATAAAGCCCTTTTCCAAATCAGCCTGATAAGCAATGAACAGCAGCCCCATATCAAGCTGGCCAGACTTCGTAACACCATTGGAATAGTTGAACGGACGGCGCAAAATAAGATGTTGTTCGGCATTGGCATCGCGTGGATTGGCCAGCCGAATATGCGCATCCATCGGCGTAACCTTGCCCTCTGGGTCTTTTGAATAATCAGGCACATCAGCTTCGGTTTTACCATCAAACGGTGCACCGCTATCTTTTTCGCGCCCGAAAATAGTCTGTTGCTCCTGCAACGGAGTGCGATCCCAGCGCTCGACAAAGTTGCGAATGATACGCACCGCCATATAGCTGCCATTTGCCGCCCATTCCGGCTCACCTTTATCGGGTTGTATCCAGACAATGCGATCCATAAGCGTTTTGTCAGCGGCATCGGGATTGGCAGAACCATCGCGGAAACCGAGGAAATTGCGCGCGCTTTCCTTGGCTTTTGGAGAATGCGGCGGCTGCACAGGAACAGAGCCTTCCTGTTTCCAGCGAACCATCAGAAGATCAGGCATGTTCTTCATGATATCGCGCAGCGCATGGATGTTGGTGTCTGCGGTGTTCGAGCAGAACTGGATTACCAGATCGCCATGGCAGAGATCTTTTTGCAAGGCGTCATTGGGAAAGCCCGTCATGCGCTGCAAGTGCTTTGGCTTGAACGGCTTCAGCCCAAAACGATCATCAAAGAGCGAATTCCCCAAGCCCACGGTGATCGTGAGGTTATCTGGTGTAACCGTTGGCCCGAGAATGCCGGAATCAGCAGGCGGGAATTTCGGATCAAGCACTGGTGGCTTGCCCCCCTTCATGAGAAAGGCTGCGCGCTCTGTTAAGAGCTTGAACATGCGTTCAAGGTCTGCGCGGTCACGCGCCAGAACATCGAACGCAGCTACGAGGCCTGTTGCCGGACGCGGCGTCACAATGCCGGGCTGATGCATACCATAAAACGGCTGGCTCTCCTGCAACTTGTCGCTTTCAGGCGCGTTGGTTACGCTCTCTGAAGAAAGTGAATTGTTGGAAGAGCGTGCATGAGCCACTTGCGATGCAAGCACGCTTGCAACCCCCGTAGCACCGGCACCGAGTAAAATTGCACGGCGTTCTGGCGATGCTACGCTGTCTTTTTTAACATTCTCGTTCTTGAAAAATTTCTTGGACATTAATCCACTCCAAGTTGATCGCGGAGTTTTGAAAACTGGTCGGCGAGAGCCATCGCGCCGTCCTTGATTTTCGCCTTCTCATCACTGGAAAGCGTGTTATATGCCTTGCCATTCTGAGCGCTAAGCAGCGCCTTCACGACAGACACCTGAGCATCAATCCCTTCAAATGCCTTGGGATCGACTTTGACGACGATCGGACGCAACACGTCCGCTGTCTTGGCTGCGCCTTCAACAAGACCTGCAAATACCTGCAAATCTGTATGTGCGTAACGATCATCGCCTGCATCCGCAGCGGTGGACGCAAAGCGATTGAGCGCCGATGACGTGCCCGCCAGCATTCGGTCAGGCGAAATACGCAACGCACGAATGCGATCCTTCAGGCCAGCCGCGTCTTCTACCAATTTATTGGCAACGGGCTGCAAACCTTCCAGCGATTTTTGTTCAAACAGTCCATATTCGATACGATGCAGGCCACCAAAGGCAGGGTCCTGCTCACGCTTTTCAAAGAAATCAGCGCGCGCATTGATTGCTGTATCAAGATCAGAGAAAGCTTCTGAAACTGGAGCGATACGTGCGTAAGCCTCGCGTGCTGGTGCATAAGCGGCCTGTGCAGCTTCGATATTGCCGTTAGAAATGGCATCGGAAAGCGTTGCAACGGCCTTCTGGAATTCGACAACTTCGGTTGCAAGATAAATCTGATACTCAGCCAGTGCACCGAGGAATGCCGTCAACGGCAACTTGCCTTTTTCAGCTTCGCTGCTTGCCGATGGCGTTACGATCAGCTTGCCGCGCGGGTTGGAAAGAAGGCCACAAGTAATCTGATATTCGCCCGGCGAAAGCTTCGCTGACAGTGTTTGTTTGAAGCCCGGCGCGATATTCTCCCGCTCTTCGAGCACCATGACACCATCAAGAATTTCCCACTCAACCGAGCGGTCCGACTTGTTGACGATTTCAAAAACCGTACGCCCTGCAGGAACTGTCAACTCATTTGGATCGCAGCTTTTCGCATTGACCACGATCTGCACTTTGCCATCGCCATCTGCATGGCGCGATTTATCTGAAACGCGCGAGGCGTAATAGAAAGCAGCACCCGCCGCCAACACCAGAACAATGGCCAGCACCAGCACCACGCGCGCAAGGTTGCGCGAGAATGGTGCAGTAGATTTCGGGCTTTTCGGCTGGGTCATAAAAAATCTCTTCGATTAAGCTGCGTTCTTGGCGGCAGCACTTTGCGCAGGTGCGGAAGGCGGCATCAGGAAAATTATGAGCGCAGGCACAAGGAACCCGACATAGGCAACCACTTCGCTGATCGTCGGTGTCGCGATATAGCCAAAGATACCGGCCAGAACCGAGCCAAGGGTGCTATCAAGTGGCAGGATTTCGCTCATATCGAATACGACCGTCTGGAAGTGGTTCCAGATGCCGGCTTCATGAAGCGCCATGACGGAGTTAGCCAGAATGCCCGCTGCAATGACCAGGATGAAAACACCGGTCCAGCGGAAAAAGCGCCGCAAATTGAGTTTGAGGCCACCACGGTAAATGCCGTAGCCAACAAACGCTGCCAGAACCACACCCAACAGCGCACCAAGCGGCGCTTCGCCGCCTTCGCTCTGCTGGAATGCAGCAAGCAGAAAGAAGACAGATTCAAGCCCTTCGCGCGCCACAGCAAAAAACACCATCAGAATAAGACCGAAGCCCTTATGTGTCGGCGTTTCAAAAGCTGCATCGATAGAATGATGCAGCTCAGCCTTGATGGAACGGGCAGCCTTGCGCATCCAGAAAACCATGGAAGTCAGCACGAAAACAGCAATAAGCCCAATGATAGCCTCAAAAAGCTCCTGTGCCTTTTGCGGGAATTCTGCGCTGATAAGCTGGAGAATTGCGCCGACAGCCAGCGATAAAGCGATTGCCAGCAGGACACCGATCCAGACAACGGGCATCCATGCGCTGCGCCCTGTCTGATGCAGGTAGCTTGCGATGATACCAACGATCAGCGCTGCTTCCACGCCTTCACGGAACATAATGAGAAATGGTACGAGCATTCAAATTTATCCAAAAGACAGAGTTGTCAACCTGCCCCTCAATTAACTCTCTTAAAACCGGCAGAAGCCTTCCTTTATTTGTCATCTTTTTATATCCATGCCATCAGTACTGCAAGCAAAATGAACTTGACCCACATAGGAATGTTTTAGAATTATTCTAACCATTTCAAAAGCTTATAGAGTTAATAATAAGAGAATGATCACATTCTGCCTAGTTTGAGGGAGCCTGAATAAGCTCTTGAAAAGACTAAAAACTATGGCTTTTACAGATGCGAAATGATCGATAAAAACGCAGCCAGCGCGCCAGATGATCTCTACACGGCCTCTGTTCATGACTTGAGTGTGATCCGGATTCTTCATTCGCATTGATGCCAATGTGCTTACGATATATCTTGCAGACATGAAGTGCTGAAAATCCTTGCCAGAACTTTTGGGCGCAATTTCTGAGTCGCAACGTACCGGCGACGGAACAGGTGATTGTTTCGATTTGGAGCACTCTCGTGGCAGAAATGGCCACTAATATTGACCAATCATCGCCTAAAAATTGTTGAACAATCAAAAAGTTTCAGAATTTTCCGAAATGGTCAAAAATTTCGTCATTTAGGGCTTGAAGAATAGTGTCAACGGGTCCATATGACAGGTGCTTACCGCTTGCGCCTCCTCCCATTGCGCGCGGTAAGTGTTCCCCTCTGGAGGTTTGCCTTTATGGCACCTTCATAACTTAGCCGGACTTTTTAGTCCGGCTCTTTTTTTGCCTAAATTTCAGTAAGTTAGAACAAAAATAAAAAGCGCCACGTTCCCGCAGCGCTTTTTATGATCATGCATAGTGTTCTTGAAAAATGATTGAATGGGAACGGAGTTCTCATCATCATTCCGGCACTCAAAAGCCATTTCCTGTTCTTTTGCTTATAAACAATTCCAACAGGAAGAACCGGAAATTTTATCTCAAACGGAGCGATAGAGTACCGCTCCGTTCCCTCGCTTAACAAAGTGTTACTAGCCGTAAGACGCAACGGGTGGGCAAGAACAGATAAGATTTCTGTCACCCCCCACATTGTCAACGCGACTGACCGGCGGCCAATATTTTGCTGTCGTGTCAAAGTCGCCACCCAGCGCACTTGCCGGGAACACGGCTTCCTCACGCGTGTAGGGATGTGTCCAATCTGACGCCAGTGTATCGCGTGCCGTGTGCGGTGCGTTGACTAGTGGATTATCATCCTTCGGCCAGACACCATCGGCAACTTTTTTCGCCTCACCTGCAATGGCAATCATCGCATCGCAAAGACGGTCGATTTCCGACTTTGGCTCAGACTCGGTCGGTTCAATCATCAGCGTTCCGGCAACCGGCCATGACATGGTCGGTGCGTGGAAACCATAGTCGATGAGGCGCTTGGCAACATCTTCCACGGTGACGCCTGCACTGTCTTTGAGCACGCGCGTATCCACGATGCACTCATGCGCCACACGATCATGCGCGCCAGTATAAAGGATCGGATAAGCGTCCTTCAGACGATGCGCGATGTAGTTGGCGTTGAGGATTGCAGCCTCGGTTGCCTTCTTGAGACCGTTACCGCCCATCATGCGGATATACATCCACGTAATGACCAGAATGGATGCACTGCCAAACGGTGCTGCGGAAACAGCGTGCTTGGAACCCAGATCAACATGCCCTGGCAGATAAGGCACCAGATGCTTGGCCACACCAATTGGACCGACACCCGGACCACCGCCGCCATGTGGAATGCAGAAGGTCTTGTGCAGGTTCATGTGGCAGACGTCTGCGCCAATGTCGCAAGGACGCGCAAGGCCAACGAGTGCATTGAGGTTTGCACCGTCGAAATAGACCTGACCGCCATTGTCATGGACAATCTCGCAGAAAGCCTTGATGCCTTCTTCGAACACGCCATAGGTCGACGGATAGGTGATCATGAAGGCCGCGAGATTATCGCGATGCTTCTCAGCCTTGGCTTTCAGATCATCAATGTCGATATCGCCATCCGGACGGCAATTGACGACCACAACGCTCATGCCAGCCATCGATGCGCTGGCAGGATTGGTGCCATGTGCAGAGGATGGAATAAGGCAGATGTTGCGATGACCTTCGCCGCGTGCCTGGTGATAGTGGCGGATTGCGAGAAGACCCGCATATTCGCCCTGACTGCCAGCATTTGGTTGTAGCGATACGCCTGCAAAGCCGGTGACTTCGCAAAGCCATGCTTCGACATCCGAGGTCATCTTGGCATAGCCGGTCGTCTGCGCGGCAGGTGCGAACGGATGCAGATTGGCAACCGTGTTCCAGCTCACCGGCATCATTTCTGCTGCCGCATTGAGCTTCATGGTGCAGGAGCCAAGCGGGATCATCGCACGATCAAGCGCCAGATCCTTATCGGCCAGACGACGCAGGAAGCGCATCATCTCGGTTTCGGAGCGGTGCGAATGGAACACGTCCTGCGTCAGGAAGCCGTCACCGCGTCCTTTACCCGGAACCAGCAGATCGTCGTTGCCAACTGGCTTTGCACCAAACAAAATGGCGAGTGCTGCAAGATCGTCTTCGGTCGAGGTTTCATCAAAGGTCACACCAACCGTATCCGTATCGATGATGCGGATCAGACGACCACCTTTATCGGCTTCTTCGGCAATGTTTGCGGCTTTGCCCGGAACTTTGATCGTAACCGTGTCGAACAGGCTGTCGCCTGCAATTTCGACACCCGCAGCCTTGAGGCCCGTTGCAAAACGCGACGCAAGAGTAGCAACGCGCGTTGCAATGGCTTGAAGACCTGTCGGGCCGTGCCAGATGGCAAAGGCTGCTGCCATATTGGCGAGCAGCGCCTGCGCGGTGCAGATGTTGGAAGTCGCCTTGTCGCGGCGGATATGCTGCTCGCGGGTCTGGAGTGCCAGACGATAAGCGGCACGGCCATGCGCATCGACCGACTGGCCGACAATACGGCCCGGAATGATACGCGTCAGCGGCTCGGATACTGCGAGATATGCAGCATGTGGACCACCAAAGCCCATTGGAACGCCAAAGCGCTGCATGGAGCCGACAGCCATGTCAGCGCCCCACTTGGCAGGGGCTTCCAGAATGGTCAACGCCAACGGATCAGCAACAGCGATGACCAAAGCGCCCTTGGCCTTGGCATCGGCAATGACAGCAGTGAAGTCGCCATAAACACCGCGCGTATCCGGCCATGGGATGACGACCGCAGCGGTGTTATCATCGACAACACTTCCGGCTTCAACCTGCCAGCCAAGTGGCTCCGCGCGGGTGTTGATCACATCCACGCTCTGCGGATGCAGATCGCCTGCAAGCAGAACCCGCTCACGCTTGTCGCGATGATGACGAATGGCAACGCCCACAGCTTCAGCAATGGCTGTCGCTTCATCCAAGAGCGAAGCGCAGGCAACCGGAAGACCGGTTAACTCGGCAACAAGCGTCTGAAAGTGAAACAGAAGCTCCAGACGGCCCTGGCTGATTTCCGACTGATAAGGCGTGTAAGCCGTGTACCAGGCTGGATTTTCAAACAGGTTGCGCTGAATGACAGGTGGTGTCTGCACACCATGATAGCCCGCACCGATGAAGCTTTTCTTCACCACATTGCGGCCCATGATTTCATTAAGCTCCGCAAGGGCTGCGTGTTCGCTCAAAGCTGCCGGCAGATCAAGCGCACGGTTCAGGCGGATGGATGCCGGAACAGCCTGCGTAATCAGTGTTTCCATGGAAGGAAGGCCGAGCGCTGCAAGCATTGCACGCTCGTCTTCCACACGTGGCCCGATATGACGGGCAACAAAGGGTAGAACAGTTACCGTCATTTTTTTATCCTACGAGTTTGTCATAACCGGCCTTGTCGAGAAGCCCCGAAAGCTGGCCTTCATCGGAAAGCTTAAGTTTGAACAGCCAGCCATCGCCTTCTGCAGCTTGATTAACGAGAGCCGGGTCACTTGAAACGGCTTCGTTCACTTCAACGACTTCACCATCGACCGGTGCATAGACGTCGGAAGCGGCCTTGACCGATTCAACAACGACGATGCTCTCGCCCTTGGAAACAGTGCGACCGATTTCCGGCAGATCGACGAATACGAGGTCGCCCAGCTGCTCCTGTGCGTGGATCGTGATGCCGACAGTGGCAACGCCACCTTCGACGCTGATCCACTCATGATCTTCGGTGAACAGGATATTGGCCATGGAAATCATCCTTTGCGATAGCGATGCGGTGTGAAGGGAAGTGCATGAACATCAACGGGAACCTTGTTACCGCGGACATCAGCAAAAATGCGGGTACCAGGCACTGCGAGGCTTGCCTCGACATAACCCATGGCAACCGGAAAACCTACGGATGGGCCGAAGCCACCCGATGTAACAGTACCGATCTGAAAGCCGGATTCGTCAAAAAGTTCTGCGCCGCCACGTACTGGCTGGCGGCCTTCCGGCTTAAGGCCAACGCGCTTGGCGGTTGCACCCTTGGCAATCGCGTCAAGCACGGCTTTGGCACCATGGAAGGCAGCCTTGTCACGCACAGGCTTGCTAATCGCCCATGTGAGACCAGCCGAAACTGGATCGGTTTCTGGGGTAATATCCTGACCATGCAGGCAAAGGCCGGCTTCAAGACGCAAACTGTCGCGAGCGGCAAGGCCAATCCATTCGACGCGTTCGTCAGCCAGAAGCTTGGTTGCAAGCGCACGCGCCTCATCGGCAGGCAAGCCAATTTCAAAACCGTCTTCGCCGGTATAGCCCGAACGGGTCATGAACCAGTTAGGATTGGGTTCAAAGCCGCTCATAAAACCGAGTTCTGCGCCTTTAAGACCGGCATCATTAATCACGCTTTCGGCTTCCGGCCCCTGAATGGCCAGAAAAACGCGATCCAGCGGATTGACCGTTACATCCTTGCCAGATGCCGCTTCATTGAGGTGTTCAATATCAGCGCTCGCATTGCCGGCATTGGCAACAACCATGAACCGGTCCTCACCCAGACGCGTGACAATAAGATCGTCAAGAACGCCGCCCTTTTCATTGAGGAAGAACGTATATTTCGACTGGCCGGTTTTCAAAACCGAAGGATCAAGCGGACAAGTTTGCGCAATAAGCGCAATTGCGTCTGCGCCCGAAACTTCAATCAGCTTCATATGAGAAATATCGAAAAGGCCGACATGCTCACGCGTGTGAAGATGTTCCTTCATAACGCCAAGCGGATAAGTGATCGGCATATTCCAGCCAGCAAAACCGCCAAAGCGTGCGCCAGCTTCCTCATGCAGATCCTGCAAAGGCAGGGTATTCAAGTGTGCGGTATCGCCCATAACAACTCCAGAGTCGCACGTATGCCTCCGCGAAATGCGGTTGCTTCGTGCCCCTCTGTCTCAAGCCTGAGAGACTCGCATAGCTATAAAGCTACACTTACACCTTCGGCGCAGGGTTTCCCCCGACTTTCCAGAGTTGCCTTACCCGCCTGCGGTTCCTTGTACCTGAGAGATTTCGGGCGATTTCCCCTTCGGTGGCCAACTTGCATCAGCTCTCTCCCGCAGACAAACAGTGACAGAACGATCTCGTAAAACACAACGCTCCATCACACGACATGATTGACTTATCTCAATCCGCTTTGGGAGTCATGCAGAATTGTTGCCTTCAACCGACAAATTCCCGGATTTTTGCGACAAGAATCTGCGCGCGCCCGTTATGCAAAAGAACTTTCTAAGTAGGAGCGAGACGAGCATGGACCGACCTATCCATTAACGCATTAAAAAGGATTATGTCAGTGGAGCGCCTTAAAATCAGTGATTTGGTCATGTGGTGAGATGATTGTGATTATAAAATGACCAAGTCGCGCAAAATCCATGCAATCGACAGGCTAAATTGCACAGCAGCTATGCAAATCTGGCTCTGCAACTTTCGAAGCGAGCAGCCTATATGCTGTGGGCAACAAAGAGATTTGATTTTTGACTAGGTGAGAGAAATGAACCTGATCCGCTCGTACAACAACTGGCGCCGTTACCGTAACACTGTAAACGAACTGAGCCGCCTGAGCCCACGCGAACTGAACGACCTCGGCATTATGCCTTCGGAAATTCCATTCGTTGCACGTAAGGCTGCTGCTCGCTAAGAGCGCGCCATCAAAAGGCTTAAGCCTAATAAGAACCGCGACACTTAAAACCACGCGGTTCTAAAGTTTTCAGAGTTTTCACCGGGGTGTTCCCTCCTCCCATTTTCCTCGGTGATCTCAAGACCGGACCTCCTCCTCCCATTCCGGTCTTACCCTAAATGACACCTGCCGCTCCTCCCGCGGCGGGTGTTATTTTTTGTTCAAATGAGCCGCAAACAAGCAGATTATTTGGCAGCCACGACCTCGATTTCAACCTTGAATTCTTCGCGCGTAAAGCCGGAAACAATCATCAGTGTCGAGGCTGGTGCAGGCTGCGGAAACAGACGGTCCCGCACATCCATATAGGCACGCATATAAGCGCGATCCGTCACATAAGCATTGATGCGCACGACATTGGAAAATTCCATACCGCTATCGCGCAGGATACGGCGGATATTTTCAAAGCAAAGTTCTGCCTGTGCACCTGCATCTTCCGGCACGGAACCATCCGGCGCAATGCCAAGCTGGCCAGAGCAGAATACCAGCTCTGCCCCTGCATTTACTTTCACACCATGGCTATAAGCAGCAAAAGGTGCGGCCATATCGGCTGGCAGCAGATGTTTCAAAACAGTCATTCTATATCCTTAAGTCTTTGGCGCTGCTGCGAGCAATTCTTTGAGCCGTGCAGCGCCCGCTGCAATATCGTCTTCAGTGGGGTTGATACCCGCTGCAAGAAGCCGCCGGGCGATCATGTGATCCGCCGGACGGTTGATGGAATCGACCGCAATCAGCTTGTCGCCCGCGAAATGAAATACCGAGAACGCATTATCTTCGAGGTTGCCCAACACAATATGACGGTCGGCATCGAATGACAGACCAGCGGTCTGCAACTTCATGTCACCCTGATCCGACCAGAACCATGCCACATCACGAAAAGGGGTGCCGCGACCAACAATCGAGCGTGCAACATGCTTGGCTTGATCGGTCGCATTCTGCACTGATTCCAGTCGAACGCGACGACCTGCATGGAAATGATCATAGCTCACGCAATCGCCAATCGCATAAACATGCTCACTCGACGCACGCATATGCTCATCCACCACAATGCCATTATCGACAACAAGTCCGGTGTCGCGTGCAAGCTCGACATTTGGAACAGCACCCGTACCCAGCACCACCATATCAGCCGGGAAAAGCGTACTATTGGCTGTTTTTACACCTGTCACGCGGCCGTCTTCGCCTTCAATGGCCTCAACACCCACACCTGTCAGAAGCGTAATATCCGCAGCACGGCTGCGTGTTTCAACATGCGTTGAAATATGTGTGGCAACCGAACGCCCCAGTACGCGAGGAGCGGCTTCAATCAAGACCGTCTTCTTGCCAAGACCGACTGCGCTATGCGCCATTTCAAGGCCGATAAAGCCACCACCGATAATCACCACATTTTCAACGCGTGGCATCATCTCGGCAATGCAGCGCGCATCCTCCAAACGGCGTAGCGTGACAACACCACTCAGATCAACGCCCGGCATATCAGGAATGCGGGCGCGCGCACCGGTCGCAAAAACCAGCTCCGACCAATTGAGCATCTCACCGTCATCAAGCGTGACAGTCTTATCCGTCAAAGACACATGCTCAACGCTGCGCCCAAAAAGCATTTCAATATTATTATCGCGATAAGCGCTCTCCGGGCGCAGCACCAAAATCCCGCTTTCAGGTGCTTTCAGATAAGACTTGGAAAGCGGCGGCTTGTGATAGGGGATGTCCTGCTCATCATTGATCAGGACGATTTCGCCCGCATAGCCTTCCTGTCTCAGACTGATTGCAGCCTGCGAACCTGCATGGCCCGCACCAATAATAATGCATCTGTTGTCCATCGGACCTCCGGGGATTTTCCGCGTATCATAATCATGTGGCGGGCTGTCGCGTGGCGAAATCGTCACGGATTCACACCTTAATTGCATGCATCGCTATTTTTTTAAACATTTAGTTTGACCGATCGGTCAGATTGTTTAGTAAAAAGCTTTACCGCCTCCCAAGAATGCAGGAGCCACCACCTTGAAAAGATATTGGTCTGAGTACACGAGCGAAGCGTTTTCCCGCCTCGAGCGTGAGAAGATCGTGGCGGTTCTGCCCGTCGGCGCAATTGAACAGCACGGGCCTCATCTGCCACTGGCGGTGGATGCGGCGATTGTGGATGGCATGGTCAGAGAAACCATTGCCCGCCTGCCCAATGAGAGCCACGCGCTTTTTCTGCCAACGCAGGCCATCGGCAAAAGCAATGAGCACAGCCTTTACCCCGGCACGCTGACATTCTCGGCAGAGACTCTCATTCGCATGTGGTGTGAAATTGGCGCCTGCGTTGCCGCAAGCGGCGTTCGCAAAATGGCACTGCTCAACAGCCACGGCGGCCAAATCACCGTCATGGACATTGTGGCGCGCGAATTGCGTATCAAACACAATATGATGGTGTTCAGCGTCAACTGGTTTGGCCTCGGAATGCCGGAAGGCGTTTACAGCGAGCACGATCTCAAGCACGGCATTCATGCCGGTGACATGGAAACCTCGGTCATGCTCGAATTCCACCCCGATCTGGTGGACATGTCGAAGGCACAGAATTTCCGCACACTGACCGAAACACTCGCTTCTGATTACAAGCATCTGTCACTCGGCGGTGGAGCGAAGCCCGCTTGGCAGATACAGGACATCAATCCTTACGGCGCCGCTGGCGATGCTACGCTCGCATCTGCCGAAAAAGGTCGTAAGACCATCGACTTTGCTGCCGAGCGGCTGGTCGAAGTTCTGGCCGAGATTGAACGAGCGCCGCTCTCGTGGCTCGATAACCAACCTGCCTGGTAAGGACGATGAGCGTGGCCCCCAACTCGCAAACACCATCTTCCCTGATTGATATAAACGGCGTTTATAAGCAATATGGCACGGGCGTCATTGCGGTCAGCGATATGTCGCTCAAGATTGAACAAGGTCAATTCGTAAGCTTCCTCGGCCCATCGGGCTGCGGCAAGAGCACAGCGCTGCGCATGATTGCAGGGCTTGAATCCATTTCGGCAGGCGACATTCGTGTCAATGGCCACACACCGGGCAAAGGCCCCATTGGTGCGCAGGACATCGGCTTTGTGTTTCAGGAACCGACGCTCATGCCGTGGGCCAGCGTTTTCGACAATGTTTATTTGCCGCTGCGTCTTTCCGGCATGTCGCGCAAAGATGCCACGCCGCGCGTCGAAGAAGTGCTCACACAGGTAGGTCTGTCGCGCTTTGCCGATGCCTATCCGCGTGAGCTTTCGGGCGGCATGAAAATGCGCGTTTCCATTGCCCGTGCACTGGTCACACGTCCGCGCCTTCTGTTGATGGATGAGCCTTTTGCGGCACTTGATGAAATGACGCGCTTCAAGCTCAACAATGATGTTTTACGGCTCTGGCAGAAACATGGCCTCACTGTGATCTTCGTTACGCACAGTGTTTACGAGTCTGTCTATCTTTCAAACCGCGTCATCGTCATGGCTGCACGCCCCGGACGCGTGGTTGCGGATATTGCGATTGAAGGCAGCTATCCTCGCGCTGAAAATTTCCGCACCACGGAAGCTTATGCAACAGATTGCGCCCGCGTTTCCGATGCACTCACCGCAACGCTTTCGTCGCAAGACATTGACCACTGAGGACAGGGAAATGCAAAACCAAACGCCTGTTCTGAATTCCGAACAACACCGCCTCGCCCGTCGTGAGCGCAATCTGCGTATCATCATGCCAACACTTGCGATCATCATCGCACTTGGCATCTGGGAAGGACTGGTGCGCTATTACAATGTGCCGCATTACCTGATCCCTGCTCCGTCGCTCATCGGCGAGACGCTGATCAAAGACGGCCCATCGCTGATGAACTCCATGTGGTTTACAGTTAAGCTCACGCTGATTTCGCTGCTCTGCGCGATTGTCGGCGGCGTTCTGCTCGGCATGATCTTCGCACTGTCGCGACCAATCGAAATGGCTTTCTTTCCATTTGCCGTCATTCTTCAGGTGACGCCAGTGATTGCCATTGCACCGCTGATCCTGATCTATGTGCGCGATACGTTTTCAGCCCTGCTGATCTGCGCGTGGATCGTGGCCTTCTTCCCGATCCTGTCAAACACAGTCATCGGCCTGCGTAGCGCGGATCATAATCTGCGTGATCTGTTCAAGCTTTATCGCGCCTCACCGTGGCAGCGACTGCGCTATCTGCTTGCGCCAAGCGCCCTGCCTTATTTTATGGCAGCACTCAAGATCGCTGGTGGGCTCTCGCTGATCGGTGCTGTGGTGGCTGAATTTGTTGCAGGCAGCGCCGGCCAGAGCACTGGCCTCGCCTCGCGTATTCTGGAATCGAGCTTCCGCAATGAAATTCCGCGTATGTTTGCCGCCCTTTTCCTCGTTTCGCTGCTGGGCATCGTAATTTTTCTGATCACAAGCTGGCTGTCGCGCCTTGTGCTGGGACGCTGGCATGAAAGCGAGATTCGTCGTGAGCGTTGATATGTTGAAAGGCATCGCCATTGCTGGCCGCAGTGGTCACTACGACATCTGTATCGACGATGGGCGCATTGCATCGCTGACGCCAGCGCAAACAACAGGCGGCGGCATTATCACACCACTCTTCGCTGATGTGCATGTGCACCTCGACAAGACATTCACTATTAGCCGCATTGCCGAGCGCGGCAGCGCCAAAGTCGAATGTCTGTTCGATGCCATTGATCTGATGAATATCGACCGCGAGAGCTGGAATGCGGACGATATTCGCACGCGTGCAATACGCGGCCTTGAGGCGGCCTATGTGCAAGGCGTTGGCGCGATGCGAACCCATATTGACTGGACAACGCCAGATGTGCCGACCGCGTGGCCAGTGCTGAACGAGCTGCGCGAAGAATGGAAAGACCGTGTTGACCTTGAACTCGCCGCCCTTATCCATGGCGATCTTGTGCTTGATGCAGGTTCAACAATTGCTGAGCGCGTGGCAACAGATGGCGGTGTGCTTGGTGCTTTCTTCTACCGCAATGCTGATCTTGAAGCCAAAATAGAAGAAATGTTTCGCCTTGCCGTGCAGCATGATCTCAAGCTCGACTTTCACGTCGATGAAGGACTCGAACTGGAAGCCGATGGCTTCTCGCTGATTGTTGCTGCAACCAAGCGTCACAATATGGGGGGGCACGTTCTTTGCGGTCATGCCTGTTCGCTTTCGCTTCGCGAGCCGCAAGAACTGAGCCGCATTCTTGATGCTGCCGCAGAAGCAGGTACAGCGCTTGTATCGCTTCCGACATCCAATCTCTACCTGCAAGACAGACTTGGCGGGAAATCACCGCGGCTTCGCGGTGTAGCACCGCTGAAAGAAGCGCGTCGGGCAGGCATGGACGCTATGCTCGGCTCCGACAATGTGCGTGACGCTTTCTATCCCTATGGCGATTACGATCCGCTTTCGGTTCTGCGTCTGGCAACACCGGTCTGCCACCTTGAGCCGGATGAATGGCTCGACAGCATCACCACCCTGCCCGCCCGCTTCATCGGAAGCGACCGCGTTCAAGAGCTGTTTGAGGGTGGGCGCGCAAATTTCATCTGGCATGACGCCACAGACATTAATGATCTCATCAGCCGTCCGCAGGCGCGTCGCGTCGTCTGGCGCGATGGTATAAAAATTAATCGGAGAACCCCATGAATTCTGCCGCACCACAGCGCATCTATGACTGGGCCGCGTTTCGCGCCGAAATCGAAGGCATCCGCATTTATGACGACCCCAAGCAGGTCGAACTGCGGTCTCGCGATTATTTCTGGTATAGCCCGATCCTGACGGAAGATATCGGCCATTATTTGGGCGACCTCGTCGTCATCCCGAAAGATCAGGATGAAGTGCGCCGCGTGGCGGCCGCAGCAGCCAAACTTCGCATTCCAATCACCGTTCGTGGTGGCGGCACCGGCAATTACGGCCAGTGCGTTCCGCTTGAAGGCGGCGTCATTCTCGATATGACCAAGATCGACCGCATCATCGCAATCGAACCCGGCAAGGTTCGCGTTGAAGGTGGCGCACGTATTTCACGCCTCGACGATGCTGTGCGCGAAACGGGTCAGGAGCTGCTGATGTATCCCTCGACCCGGCGCATTGCCACCATTGGCGGCTTTTTCTCAGGCGGATCGGGCGGTATCGGCTCCTTGCGTCACGGCATGTTGCGCGATGACGGCAACGTCTTTTCTGTAAAGGTTCTCACCGTTGAACCGGAGCCGAAAATTATCGAGCTTACAGGCCGCGACATCCATAAGGTGCAGCACGCCTATGGCACAAATGGTATCATTCTTGAGCTTGAAATCGGTCTCACCAAAGCGACAGAATGGGTGCATACTGCTGCATTATTCGATACTTATGAGGCAACGCTGAAATTCTGCCTTAAAGCGCTCGAAGACAATCTCGACTGTTATCTGCTGACAACGGTCGATCGTCGATTTGCACGTTTCTACACCAAGTTTGGTGATCTTTTCCCGTCCGACAAGGATGCAGTTTTTGCAATGATCGCGCCGGAAGAAGTGGCGCGTTTCGAACGGCTGGCCACAGAGTTTGGCGGTAAGGTTTCCTTCTCGATGACACTGGATGAGTTGCACAAGGCGGGTTTACAGCCTGCTTACGAATGCGGCTGGAACCACACCACTCTTCAGGCGCTGAAGGCTGAGCCGGGCTGGACCTATTTGCAGGTGGCCTATCCACGGCCGTTCGACGTCGATGTGGTGACACGCCAGATCGGACGCTACGGCGACACTCAATATATGCATCACGAAATGGCGCGCCTGGAAGGCGAAGTGCAGATTTTCGCCCTGCCGCTTGTGCGCTTTGAAGGCCGTGATGAAATGTACCGCCTGATCGATGAACTCGAACAGGTTGATGGCTGCGATATTTACGATCCTCACGCCTATACCATCGAAGATGGCGGCATGAAGGAAATCGACAGCGTGCAGATCGAATTCAAAAAACAGGCGGATCCTTATGGACTGCTTAATCCCGGCAAAACCCGTGGCTGGACCACCGACATGGCATTGAAGAATTAATCAAGGGGAACCAAAATGAAAAAGACACTCGTTGCAGGACTTGCTGCACTCACCATGGGCCTTTCCGCACAGATGGCCTATGCACTCGACAAGGTGACACTCGGCACCAACTGGCTGGCACAGGCCGGTCACGGCGGCTTCTATCAGGCCGTTGCCGATGGCACCTATGAAAAATATGGCCTCGATGTACAGATCGAAATGGGCGGACCACAGGTCAACAATCGCCCAATGCTGGCCGCTGGGCGTCTCGACTTTCTGCTGACGGGCAATCTGCTTTTGTCGTTCAACAATGTTGCCAATGGCGTGCCTACCACTGTTGTGGCTGCTTTCTATCAGAAAGACCCGCAGGCACTGATGGCACATGAAGGCGAATACAAAGATTTTAAAGACCTCGCCAATGCGGAAACGATCCTGATCTCCAAAGACGGTCAGTTCTCGTTCTGGCCATGGCTGGTCAAGGAATTCGGCTTCAAGGACGAGCAACTCCGTCCTTATGGCTACAGCCTTGCGCAGTTCCTTGGCGACAAGAAAACCGTACAGCAGGCCTATGCTACAGCCGAACCGATCTATGCTGAAAAAGAAGGCGCGAAAGTCACAACCTTCCTGCTCGCTGATCAGGGCTTTAACACATACGCGAACACCATTGAAACGCGTCAGCAGCTGATCGAAGAAAATCCGGAACTGGTGCAGCGCTTTGTGACAGCCTCAATCGAAGGCTGGAACAACTTTCTCTATGGTGACAACAGCAAGGCCTATGAGCTGATCCTCAAAGACAACGCGGATATGAGCAAGGAAACGCTGGATGCGGAGCTTGCACGCCTTAAAGAATTGCAGCTTATCGACAGCGGCGACACGCTGGAAAAAGGTATCGGTGCCATCGATATGAACCGCGTCAAGGCGTTTTACGAGCTGGCGCGCAAGTCTGGCATCGTCAGCGGTGATGAGCTGGATATGACCAAGGTTGCAACCGATGCCTTTGTTAACAAAGGTGCAGGTCTCGACATCAAGAAGCAACTGGGCCAATAAGCGCCTGTAATTAAGATAGCGGCTGGCACGTATGACAATAGATGACCAGAATGATGAGAACGAACTGACCGGACGAGACAAGGTTCTCGACCGCAGGCGTCGCATTCAGGGTGCTATTCGCACAGCCGCTATCGATGAATTTGCAGAAAAAGGGCTGGTCGGCGCATCAACGCAGGGCATCGCCCAGCGTGCTGGCCTGACCAAGCCGCAGCTTCATTATTACATTTCAAGCAAGGAAGAGCTATACGAAGATATTCTTATCTTCATCCTTGATGAGTGGGAGGATATTTTCTTAGGCGTCAGCAGTGAAGAAGATCCGGCAGAGGTCATCCGGCAATATATTCGCGCAAAACTTAAATACAGCCAAAAAAATCCAAAGGCCTCCCGCCTCTTCACGACCGAAATCGCCAATGGCGCACCGTTCCTGAGCCGTCATTGGAAAAAACACGTCTCTGCAACCCACAATGCGGTTAAGCTCATTCAGTCGTGGGTTGATGATGGACGCATCAAGCCGGTGGATCCGCTATTGTTTCAGATGCATATCTGGGCGGTTACCCAACATTATGCAGATTTTGAAGCACAGGTCCGCAGTATGATGTCGTTGAGTAAAGACGAGCCTCTGGACCTTGATCGCATCGAAAAGGAAGTCTCGACGCTGTTTTTGCGCGCCTGCGGGCTGGAATAAACTCGGCTCCAAATGAAAAGGAGCAGGCTCCTCCCCAAGAACCTGCTCCCGAATGCATCGCCCCCCGCCAAAGGTGGTCGATGCTAAAAAGTATATCTTCCAAGGCAAAGCCTCTCAAAGCCAGAAGAAGATATATATAATACTGGACAACTTTAACGCACGTTTGCGCTGATATGCAACCTCATTCTTGTTATAAATTTGTCTAATTTGAAGTTCCTTTGCAAAGCCATAAACAAAGAAAAGCCCGGCATAAACCGGGCTTATCGATTATCTGGGCTGCTTATTCAGCAAGCCATTCCTTGATCCGATCAGGATGCTCGGCAATATATTTGTCGACAGCCTTTTCATAAGATGTTTCCTGCGCTTCAAACATTGCCGTTTCAAGCTCACTGATCGGAATGCTCATCTTGGTAAGGAAAGCGGCCGCCTTGGGGTTATCTTCCTTGAAGCCTTTGCGGGCAATCGCATCGACATGCTCCGCACCACCCAATGCACCTTCAGGATCAGCAATATAACGCAGCTTATATTTGCCGAACATCCAATGTGGGCTCCATGACGTGGCGACAAACCAGCCATCCGAACGTGTCGCACGATCAACCGTCGTCAGCATCGCGGCTTCACTGGAAATATTGAGCTTGTAATCAAGGCCATATTTCTTGATTGCCTCTTCAGACAGACGGGTAAGGCCAGCACCCGGATCGATGCCTTGAATCTCGCCCTTCAGCTTCTCGCGAACTTCTGGCTTTTTAAGGTCTTCGATTGAGCTGATTTCGCTTTCAGGAATGTAATCCGGAACGATCCAGCCAAGCTTCGCACCTTCGTAAAGCGGTCCGAGATTTTCAACCTTGTCTTCCACACGCTTGTAATAATCGGCATGCGTTTCCGGCAGCCAGGCCATCATCATGGCGTCAATATCACCGCGGCTTACGCCCTGATAAAGCGGTGCAACATCGGTCTGGACCAGTTCAACCTTCTGGCCAAGATTGTCCTGAATAATCTTTGCAGCAAGCTTCGTTACAAATTCTGCATCAGACCATGGGGCCCAACCAATTTTTACGGTTTTGCTATCCTGCGCGAAAGCTGCTCCGGCAGTCATGCTGCCTGCAACAACGGCTGCGAGGCCAATTTTGGTCAGTTTACCGAACATAGTTTCTCCTTTGAATTGAATCTGTTCCCGATTTTTATTCATGCTTCCTGCTTGCGGAACGATGACGAGGATGGCTCTTCGCTGGTCTTTTTCATAAAGGACAGCTTTTTGAAGAACCCCAGCACGCCGCCGGAATTTCCTTTGCCAAAGCTTTGCGTTATGCGGTCAAGAATGACGGCAAGAATGACCACTGCAAGGCCGCCTTCAAAGCCCTTGCCGACATCAAGACGCTGGATACCCGTCAGAACCGTATTACCAAGACCGCCAGCCCCGATCATCGATGCGATAACCACCATCGAAAGCGACAACATGATTGTCTGGTTCATACCGGCCATGATCGATGGCATGGCGTTGGGGAGTTGCACCTTGAAAAGCAACTGCCGTGATGTGCAACCAAATGCGAGACCCGCTTCGACAAATTCGGCATCAACCTGGCGGATACCGAGATTGGTCAAACGCACCACCGGCGGCATTGCAAAGATGACCGTCGCAATTGTACCCGGAACAGCGCCAAGGCCAAAAAACATTGCTGCCGGAATAAGATAGACAAATGCTGGCATGGTCTGCATCAGATCAAGTACCGGACGAATAACGGATGCGACCGTGTCGTTGCGCGCCATGGCAATGCCAAGCGGAATACCAATAACCACCGCGATAATCGTGGAGGCCAGCACGAGCGACAGACTTTCCATGGTGCCAATCCACAGCCCCATATGAATGATGAGTGCAAGTGCCAACACCGTGAAAACTGCAAATTTCCAGCCAACGCGCCACAACGCGAGCAGAGCGAGAATAGCAATACCGGCATAGGGTGGAATTGCCAGAAGTGCGTTTTGAATACCGTCGGTTACAAAGCCGATGGTGGCTGCGATCATGTTGAGCGCGGGCGTAAAATGATCGAGGATATAATTGACGAATGTATCCGCCCATCCGCCGATACTGAAATTCAAATCCATGGTTTACCGTCCATTTCAGATCGAGTTACCTATGGCCGGGCAAATGCCCGAAAACCTGAGATCGTGTGGGGCGCAATTCAACCCGTGCGGCCCAGCGTCTCAAGCAATGCCGATTTACTGATAGCGCCGAGATAGCGATTGTGCCGATCGGTGACAGGCACCGGCCACGGGCTTTCAGCCACGCGCATCAAAAGCCCTGAAAGCGGCGCGTCCGCTGGTATCGCTACAGCAGCGTCCGGATGTTCACCATCAGCCTTGACACCGCCGTTGAGAAGCGCATCGCGTGTGACCACACCGCGATAAATGCGATCCGCATCAAGAAGCACGCCATATGACTTGCCGCTTGCATCCAGCTTTTCCAATGCCGAAGACAATTGTGCCGGATCGAAGACAATCAATTCGTCTTCACGCGCCACATCTGCAGCTTTGAACACCCGCGAAACATCAACGTTGCGGAAAAATGAACGCACATAATCATTGGCAGGCGCCGAAACGATTTCGTTTGGCGTTCCGACCTGGACGACCTTACCATGTTGCATGATGCAAATACGGTCGCCAATACGCATGGCTTCATCAATATCATGGCTGACGAAAATGATCGTGCGGCTGTTTTCAGCCTGAAGACGCTTCAATTCATCCTGCATTTCCGTACGAATAAGCGGATCTAGCGCGGAGAAAGCTTCGTCCATCAATAGAATTGTCGGCTCACTCGCCAAAGCACGGGCCAGACCAACACGCTGCTTCATGCCACCTGAAAGCTGATCCGGCATCGAATGCGCGTAAGGCTCAAGACCGACCGCTGCCAGCGCTTTCAATGCATTTTCATGCCGTTCGGCCTCGCCCATTCCCGCAACTTCAAGTCCGAATGAAGCGTTGTTTAATACGGTTCGATTGGGAAGCAGGGCAAAAGACTGAAAAACCATGCTCATGTCGCGTCGACGAAGGTCAATCAGCTCACGCTTCGACATTTTGACAATGTCACGGCCATCAACTTCAATGGAACCGTCTGTGGGCTCGATAAGCCGGTTTAGCAGGCGTAACAGCGTCGATTTACCTGAACCTGAAAGGCCCATGATGACGAATACTTCGCCTTCTTTAATATCGAAACTCGCGTTGTCTACGCCGATTGTAGCACCATGATCACTGTGTATCTGGGCTTTTGATTTACCTGCGCGCAATTCCTGCATTGCGCGCTTCGGATCGTCGCCGAAGACTTTAAACACGCCATTCAAGCTTATCTTTGTCTTAGCAGGCGACTTCATACTATCTTCCTTGTATAAAATACCATGCATTATGTTTAACCCCGCTGTGCTGGCGGGTTTAATCTCCTTATTAACATCATTATTTGCTCATTCATGCGCGAATTTGACATGCGCAACTTGCAGGCAGTGAGCAGCCCACAATGAATGATTAGCGTTTGGTGTGTTCTATTTATATAGGTCATTTCCAGACATGTCCACCCACAGTCACGGATTCATCTTTGCGCACCCCGTCCCCTTGTTCGTTTTTGATGGGGTACGCTACGAAATATGAGGGCTAGCAGACCTATCCGGTGACCGGAGTTAATCTGCCAGCCTGACAATCATAGTAATGCTGTGAAAGGGTTGCGCAGGAGCGAACTGCGACAAATATGCTATTGGCTGCGACATCGTGTAATTTAGTATTCGCAGACTATAATTCAACAAAATTACAGTAAATTTGTATGATTATACTTTTATCTTACCCAATATCATCTGGCAGAAAAAAGGGCGCAAATCAGTCGATATGCGCCCCAAAAATTGCCTTGCTGTGCGAAGGTTAATTTATCAATTAACCATATATCCAACGAAGCCCGTTATGCGCCATCGGCCTCTATCTCGCCGGCAGAAATAAAGTGTCTGCCAGTCGAGCACATCATGGCTTCCGTCCTGTTTTGCGATGGCTCCATCGAATTTTTTTCGTGCAATTGCGACATCGCCGGTGATGTCAATCACGCTGAGTCGCGTTGCGCGAAATATGCCTTCCGCAAGAGATTCGGCATATTCGGTCGCTGCACTGTGAGCCGCCTGACGCAGCCATTCATCACGATAGGCCGTGAGTGTCGGAAAAGCGGCATCCCATTTGTCTGGATTTTCTTCACCGTGCGCGTGAATACCAAGAAAGCGCGTTTCATCGAAATCATCGGCCACCAGCTCCCAATTCTGGGAGACAAAGGCCTCAATATCGCGACTGACCAGCATCTCCCAGATCTGCGCGCGGTCATTGTCACCAGTAAATGGATTGGCCCTGTTCGTCATTTCAGCTTACCGCGTGCTGCCACCGGCAGAATATCAATGACATCATCACCTGAAATCAGATGAACTTCGTCGAAGAGATTGGAAACAACACAGACATGATCAGGGATGACGCGCACCTTGTCACCAACTTTCAAACCGGCAATATCACCCTTCACCGTTCCATGCTCTTCGCTCAGGCCCGTCACGCGCGCATCGGGTCGCCCTGCCAGTTCGCCAAAATCGGCAAGGCCCAAAGTATCGCTGGACAGCGCCTTAGAACCTGCATCAATGATCGCACGATCCGCCGTTGGATGGCTGACAATCGTTGAAAGTACGCTCAATGCACAATCATCCGGCGTTGCAGCACCTTTTGCGACCTGAAAGCGGTCAAAGTAAATATACGTGCCCGGACGATATTCGGTGATCACGTTTTCTCTGGGTGAATACCACATATCCGGCGTGCCACCGCTCGAAATCGTCTCGCATTCAAGACCATTTGCAGCCAGGAGATTGCGCGCTTCAAAAAGCCACTGCTCAGCCTCAGCGGCTTTGCCTGTTGCCGGATAGGTCATGAGACCGCCGAACTTAAGCCCCTTGCTCTCATGGATCCGGCGCGCCAGTTCCAATGCCTCCTGAGCCGTTTGCACGCCACAGCGCCCCATGCCTGTATCGCATTCAATCAGGACTTTTAGCGGACGCCCTGCATTGGTAAAACGTTCAGCCAAGCCTTCGAGGCTGGTGAAATTATCAACCGTCACGGAAATCGTGATACGCTGATGAAGGGCATAAAGCCGATCAAGCTTGTCCTTGCCTAAAATATTATAGGGCAGAAAAATATCGACAATGCCTGCATCAGCCATCACTTCTGCTTCGCCGAGCTTCTGGCAGGTAACGCCCACTGCACCAGCCTCAATCTGGCGGCGTGCGAAAAAAGGCAATTTATGCGTTTTGATATGCGGGCGCAGCTTTACCCCGATTTTATCGGCATGAGCCTGTGCCTTGATTATATTTGCCTGCACACGATTTACATCAATCAGGATGGCAGGTGTATCAATCTCACCAATTGTTTTAGGCCTTGTCATTCATTCTGTCTCCCGGCAGTCAGTCTCCCAGTGGTAAACTCGGATCATCCACTTTGAGCATATTCAGGCTCTGCTTGATGCGTCTGAGACGTTCAAGCACTTCAGTACCGCGCATCTCCGCAGTGGCTGTCGCAATCATGTCCACAATTGCCAACAAAGCAAAGCGCGAAGACGTCGGCTTATAAAGATTACCATCTTCATTCACGAGGAACGGAATAACCGTGTTAACGGTTCCTGCAAGATCGGAACCCGGTGCCGTGATTGCCACAGTTTCAGCACCATATTGCTTTGCCACCTCTGCCGCCTCAATCACCGAACGCGCATAGCCAGAAACGGAAAAGGCAATCACCATTGTTTTGGATTCAGCAATTGCCGCATACATGCGTTGCAACTGCCCATCAATCTGCGCCACCACCGGAATGCCAAGCCGAAAAAGCCGGTTCTGCATTTCCGTTGCCATCATTGAGGAAATTCCACCTGAACCGATACACAAAACAGAACCAGAAACGGCAATCCGCCCGGCAATATTCATAATCACCGACATGTCGAGATTGTCACTGGCGCGCTGAATGGCAGAAATGGCGCCATCTGTAATCGCAAGCGCAATGCGCGCCTCACGCACATCCCGCGAAGGCGCTTCTGCCGACAAATATTGTCCGCCAATCGCCAATGCCTGTGCGAGAAAAAATTTAAAATCGCGAACCCCGTCACAACCCAATGCTCTGCAAAACCGTGTAACCGTTGGCTCGCTGACGCCGGCGCGCTGGGCAATTTCGGAAATCGCAGCCTTGGAGATATAATCCGGCTCGGCAAGCACCAGGGCTGCCATTCTCCGCTCAGACTTTGACCCATCCTGCGCCACCGCGTGAAGCTGTGAGAGGATGTCGGCGATCTTGCTCATACTGGCTTAAAGCGGCAAGCCGCTTTCCTTATCAAACAGATGAATATGTTGCGGACTAGCCGTTACAGGGACTCGCTCTCCGGGTGCAAGGTGAATACGCTCGCGAAAAACAGCGCGCACAGCTTCGCCGGCAATTTTCCCGTAAACGTGAGTTTCAGGTCCGGTTGGTTCCACCACTTCAATGGTGAGCGTCAGCCCCTCACCGTCTTTTGCAATAATAAAATTTTCCGGCCGCACGCCCAATTCAGCACTTCGTCCCGACACAGACTTAACGGCGACATTGATCTCTTCGCCCGCCGTGGTTCGGAATTTCTCACCCTCGATTAACGCACCCGGAATAAAGCTCATGGATGGGGACCCCATAAAACCTGCAACGAACTTATTTGCGGGTCGGTCATAAAGGTCGAGCGGTGCACCAATCTGTTGAATCTTTCCCTGATTCATCACGACAATCCGGTCGGCCATTGTCATGGCTTCGATCTGGTCATGGGTTACATAAATCACTGTTGATTTAAGCCTTTGATGCAAGGCTTTAATTTCTGTGCGCATCTGCACGCGCAACTGCGCATCCAGATTGGATAATGGCTCATCGAACAAAAATACCGATGGCTCGCGCACAATAGCGCGCCCCATGGCCACGCGCTGGCGCTGGCCACCGGAAAGCTGGCGTGGATAGCGGTCGAGATAGGAATGGAGATTGAGTATGCCTGCGGCCTTATCGACCTTGGCCGCCGTTGTCGCCCTATCCTCGCCACGAATGCGCGGACCAAAGCCAATATTCTCCCGCGCGGTCATATGCGGAAACAGCGCATAGGATTGAAACACCATTGCGATGTTGCGCTTTTGCGGCGGATAATCATTGGCGCGTTCACCACCAATGATAAGATCTCCCCCGGTGATCGGCTCCAATCCCGCAACCATTCGCAAAAGTGTGGACTTTCCGCATCCTGACGGTCCGACGAGAACAAGAAATTCACCGTCCTCTATATCCAGATCAATGCGGTGGAGCACATCAAGCTGGCCAAAAGTCTTCGTAATCCCGCGCAAGGAAACGTTTTTCATCACTCAGCTCCCACCTAAAATATCGTCAATAAAAGGCCTGCACCCAGCCATCAGCCCGGCATCGACCGGCAATACCGTGCCGGTTATCCCAGAGGCGCGGCTTGATGCTAAAAATGCCACCGCCTCGGCCACCTCAGCCACGTCGACGATACGCCCCAAAGGATAAAGCCGCCGCAATTTGTCTAGAACTGCCGGGTCTTTTGCAATGCGATGATCCCATGCAGCCGTGCGGATTGATCCGGGGCAAACCGTATTGGCGCGCAAGCCATAGGCACCATATTCAACCGCAAGCGCCCGCACAAAAGCATTGATACCCGCCTTGGCTGCGGCATAGGCCGGATTGCCAAAATGCATGAGCGAATTGATCGATGAGATGAAGACAAAGCTGCCGCTTCCGCGCTTGGCCATTGATCGCACCAACGCAGTCGAAAACACTGCCACACTGGTCAGATTGACGTCAATTTCCGTGGAGATCCGCCCCTCGTCGAGGGCTTCGAATGTATCGGCGCGCGTCCATCCTGCATTGTTGATAACAATGTCGGGCGCACCGCTTGTCGCGATAATGTGTTGGGCAGCCGTTTCCAAAGTTTCAGGCGCACCCAGATCAAACGCATGGCGCGCAGAAAATAAGTCGCCTTGCATTGCGTCAAGCGTCAAATCGCAGCCGACAATGCACGCACCACGCGCCGCAAATAACTGCACGAGTGCTGTACCGACACCACCGCCAGCACCGGTTATCAAAACGGATTTTCCGGCAAAATCGCCTGAATTTTCCACTTCATTCCCCTTTTATATAGCGCTTTTTGCGCCTTTGATTGGGACCAGACTAAAATTCAAAATGTAAGTTTGCAACAAAACTTTTTACTTGAAAGCCGCTCATTTGCCGATAATGTAAGAAAATAACAAAAATTTAGCAGAAATTGCCTTGGGCAGTCGCAAAAGGGGAACGAAAACATGATGATAGCAAAATGGAAGTCCGGCTTACTGGCTGGTTTAAGCATTCTGGCAATGAGCGCGTTTGCGCAGGCTGGCGAAGTGCGTATGACGGTCGCAGAATACAGCTCCAAAACCGGGCCATATTTCGAAGAAGTCAAAAAGGCCTTTGAAGCCGAGAACCCCGGCATCACACTCAATTTCGAAGTGGTGCCATGGGATGTTTTGCTGCAAAAGCTCACCACCGATATTTCTGCGGGCACCAATGCCGATTTGTCCATTATTGGCACACGCTGGTTGATCGATTTCGTTCAACAGGGCATTGCAGAGCCACTTGATGGTTATATGGATGATGCGTTCAAAGATCGCTTCATCGAAACATTCCTGTCGCCTTCGGTTCTGGAAGGCAAGACATACGGCCTGCCGATCGCAGCATCGGCACGCGCCATGTATTACAACAAGGACTTGCTTGAAAAAGCAGGCGTTGCCAATCCTCCGGCGAACTGGGATGAAGTCCAAGCCGCTGCCGAGAAAATCAAGGCGCTTGGCGGTGAGAACTATGGTTTTGGCCTTCAGGGCAAGGAAATCGAGACCGACGTCTATTATTACTATGCCATGTGGTCACAAGGGGCTGAAATCCTCAATAAGGACGGCACATCTGGCCTGAGTTCGCCGGGCGCACTTGCCGCCGCCAAGCTTTACAAATCCATGATCGATAACGGACAGACACAGCCCGGCGTCACGTCTTATGCGCGTGAAGATGTTCAGAACCTCTTCAAGCAGGGCAAAGTCGGCATGATGATCACTGCGCCGTTCCTGTCCAATCAAATCAAGGAAGAAGCACCGGACCTGAAATATGGTGTCGCGGCGATCCCTGCTGGCCCGACTGGTGCGCGCGGAACATATGGTGTGACCGATTCCGTGATTATGTTCCAGAATTCCAAAAACAAGGAAGAAGCATGGAAGGTGCTCGACTTCCTGTTCCAGAAAGACTGGCGTGCCAAGTTTACTCAGGGCGAAGGTTTTCTTCCGGTGAACAAGGAAGAAGCGAAGATGGATTATTATGTCAATAATGCCGATCTTGCGGCCTTCACAGCACTGCTCCCCGATGCACGTTTTGCACCGGTCATTCCGGGTTGGGAAGAAATTGCGGATATCACGTCCAATGCCATGCAGAGCATCTATCTCGGCAAGGGCGAGCCGGAGGCCGTCCTGAAAGATGCTGCCGCTAAAGCCGATGCAATCCTGAAGAAATAAGCTCCAGTCATCCCGGCAGTGCGAGGACGTGCTGCCGGGGCATTTTTTTCAACCGACACATGGGGTTTATGGCTGATGCAAAATCGCACACTGCCCTATTTCCTGATCTTGCCAAGCCTGCTTCTGGCTGCGGTGGTGATTTTCTGGCCGGTCGTTAATCTCATTGAAATTGCGACCCATGATGTGAACCGCTTTGGGCAATTGCGCAATTTTAACGGCGGGGCCAATTTCTCAGCACTCTTCACGTCCCCCGACTTCATCAATGCCCTTTGGCGCACAGGTTTCTGGACCATATCCGTTGTCGGTGGGGCTCTATTGGTTTCCATTCCGGTTGCGATCATTCTCAATATGGATTTTTACGGGCGCTCCGTGGCGCGTGTTATCGTCATGCTGCCATGGGCCGTTTCGCTCACCATGACGGCTATCGTTTGGCGCTGGGCGCTGAATGGCGAAAGTGGAATGCTCAATTCTGCACTGCGCAATCTGGGGCTGATTGACAGCAATATTCAATGGCTGGCAAGCGCCGAAACCGCCTTTCCCATGCAAATACTGGTCGGCATTCTGGTGACTGTGCCTTTCACCACGACCATCTTTCTCGGTGGTCTTTCATCCATTCCTGATGATCTTTACGAAGCCTCATCTCTTGAAGGTGCCAGCCCATGGCAGCAGTTTCGCGAGATCACTTTTCCACTGCTCAAACCCTTTATCAATATCGCGATTGTGCTCAACACAATCTATGTTTTCAACTCTTTTCCGATCATCTGGGTCATGACGCAAGGTGGTCCAGCAAATTCGACCGATATTCTGGTAACGCATCTCTATAAGCTGGCCTTCCGCCTCGGAAAACTCGGTGAAGCCTCGGCTGTATCGCTCATCATGCTGGCAATCCTGCTGGTGTTCACTGCCATATACATTCGCCTTGCAATGCGGAAGGAAACAGCATGAACAAACCCAAGCTGAAACGTACACTCCTCGCATGGCTGGCTCTTTTGCCGCTCGTTGTTCTGACGCTGTTTCCTTTTGCTGTCATGTTTTTGACCGCCGTCAAACCACCGCAGGAAGTTCTCTCTCCGACATGGTGGCCGAGTGAATTTCATTGGCAGAATTTTTCGGAAATGTGGGTGCGCACGGGCTTCGGCACAGCGCTTCTCAATTCGCTCTACGTCTCTGTGATTGCCTCGGTTGGCGCCATTGTTTTCTCAATCCCCGCCGCCTATGCCATGTCGCGTTTTCGTTTTGCAGGTGACGGCGCGTTCCGGCAATTCCTGCTGATTTCACAGATGATTTCGCCCATCGTTCTGGTGCTTGGTCTGTTTCGCTTGCTGGCGGCCTATGGGCTGATTGAAAGTGTTACGGCGGTCGGTGCGGTTTATATGGCCTTCAACGTCGCATTTACGGTGTGGATGCTGCAAAGTTATTTCGATACCCTTCCCAAGGACCTTGAAGAAGCTTCCTGGATGGAAGGTGCGGGGCGCTTTAAAACATTGGTTAAAGTGTTCCTGCCGCTTTGCTTGCCGGCAATTGCGGTAACGACAATCTTCACTTTCATCAATGCTTGGAATGAGTTTGTTGTGGCACTGACAATGCTGCGCAGTCAGGCAACCTATACCTTGCCTATTCAGGTCTTCTCGCTGGTGGCTGGTCGCTACACCGTCGAGTGGCATTATGTGATGGCTGCCACTTTGGTTGCGACCCTGCCCGTTGCCGTGCTGTTTGTCTGGTTGCAGCGTTATCTCATCAAAGGATTGGCTTTGGGTGCAGTGAAATAACAAAGGGCGCGGAAATCTCCGCGCCCTTTTTCCATTTCCCTATCAATCAATGCGCCAGAAATGTCGAGATAAACGGCACATATGTGATCAGAGCCAACAGGATGAACAACGCCATATACATGCTGAAAGATTGGCGGACAAAATCCCCCACTCTGACCTTGGCGATATTACATACCATCAGCATAACCGTTCCAACCGGCGGTGTCAGTGTGCCGATTGACAGGTTCACAATGACGATAATGCCAAAATGAACCGGATCAATGCCAAGCGCTTTTACTGTCGGCATCAAGAGCGGCACCAGAACGATCATCAGCGCCGTGCCTTCAATGAGCGCGCCAAGGATCAACAGGATCACGTTAACAGCCAGCAGAAATGCATAGGGATTGCTGGTGAATGTTGAGATCAGCTGCATCAGCGACTGACCTGCCTGCTCCAGCGAAAACACCCATGCAAGCGCGGATGACGCCATGATAACCAGCATGACCGAGGCCGTGGATTTGGCGGTTTCGATCAGAGAATCCACCACGTGTGACACGCGCATTTCGCGGTAGATCACAAAGCCGATGATCAGAACCAACGTAACAGCAACCGCCCCCGCTTCCGTCGGCGTGAAGATATTCATGCGAATACCACCGATGATAGCAAAGAGAAGCAGAACCGCAGGCCATGCTGATGCAAGCGTCGAAGCGACCTCAGCGCCGCTCATACGCCGGTCGCGGCTTGGCTTATAGCCACGCTTCACAGAGGTCACATAAGCCGCAATCATCAGAATGATCGCTCCCAAAATGCCCGGAATAATACCAGCCATGAACATCTTGCCGATGGATACGTCAGCAATCAGACCATAGATGATCAAAGCAATACCCGGAGGAATAATCGGGGTGATCAACGAACCGGCAGCCGTCACACCGCATGAAAACGCCTTGTCATAGCCACGCTTGACCATTTCCGGCACCATCATGCGGGTTAGCATGGCGCTGTCTGCAAGATTGGACGCGCTGACACCGCCCATCAGGGTTGAAACCATGATGTTTGTCAGCGCCATGCCGCCACGCATACGGCCGACCAGAATATCTGCAACTTTGATCAAACGCTCGGCGATACCCGTGTGCGACATAACGGTGCCAAGCATGATGAAGAATGGAATCGCCAGCAGTGACGTGTTCTGTGCCGGGCTGATGAAACGCTGAACTGCGATGGCAATCGGCATCTGATTGAAGAACAGAAAATAGGTAAAGACCGCAATCAGAATAGCCACGTAAAGACGCATATTCAGCGCGATCAGCGCCAGCATGATGAGAACGATGGTGGTCAGGTTCATGCCTTGCCTCCCGCAAACGCGGCGCGCAAGGATTTGAAAGCGCCAGTAAACATATAAAGAGCGATGAGGACAAAGCCGACAGGCACCGCGATATCAATCCAGTAATAGGAAATGCGCAGCACGTCAGTCACCTTGAACTGAGCGGCAACCGACAGCTTGTATCCGGCGTAGGACACATAGAGCAAAAACAGGCCAGAAAAGATTGAGATGATTGAATTCATCACAACCCGGAACTTTTCAGGCAAAATATCGACAAGCATCGGAATGGCAAGATGCTGGTTGTCCCGTTCTGCGGCAACGCTGCCCAGCATGATGATCCAGATCATCAGCAAGCCAGAAATTTCTTCTGTCCATTGCAGCGGCTGATGCAGCCAATAGCGCATCACCACCGCCACATTAAATAATGCAAGCAATATGAACAGCGGGGCTGCTGCAAGCCAGTCGATCAGTTTTTCAAAGTATTTCATCGGATTAAATTCCACACAGATGCCGTGCCGCAGCAAAACTGCGACACGGCAATATCCGAATTGAGATGGATCAGTTCTTCAGCTCTTCTTTGATCTTTTCATAAAGACCCGGCGACCATTCAGGAAACTGCGTATAGACCGTTTCAGCAAGCGCCTTGAAAGGAGCGCGATCGACTTCGATAACCTCGACGCCTGCCTCCTTCATCTTTTCGATCATTTCGTTGTCTTTTTCGATCGTCAGCTTTTGACTGTAGAGACCGGCATCATATGCGGACTCATGGATCATCTTGAGCTGCTCTTCAGGCAGCGTTGAGAAGAAGGCTTCACCACCGACAATCAGAGCCACGTTGGTCAGATAACCGACTTTGCTGAGATACTTGGCTTCTTCCTGGAACTTCTGACCATAGAGAACCGAAATCGGATTTTCGACGCCATCAATCACGCCCTGCGCAAGCGCCGGGAAGGTTTCCCCCAGTGGCATCGGGGTCGGTGTTGCACCCATGGCTTCAAACGTCTTGATCTGCATGACGTTGTTCGGCACACGAATCTTCATACCCTTGAGGTCCTCAGGTGTACGGATCGGCTTCTTGGAAATGATCTGACGAATGCCATAAAGATAATTCGGCATCACAATGTGAATGCCTTTTTTCTTCAGTTCTTCGCTCTTTCCCTTGAACCATTCGCCGTCATAAACTTTGAAAAGCTCTGCCGGATCATCGCTCAGGAAAGGGCCATAAAGCACGCCGAGATCCGGGTCATATTCTGCCAGAAAGCCAACATCGGAGATCGTCACAACATTGAGGCCCATCATGGCCTGCTCGGTTACATCCTTCTTGGAGCCGAGCTGCGAGCTTGGGTAAAGTTCCAGCGTGATTTCGCCATTGCTGCGCTTGGCAAGGTCGTCTTTCCAGTAATGCATCACCTCATCAAAAGGCTCGCCGGGATTGTTTTCATAGGCAACTTTGATCGAAACATTGGCAGCATATGCCACCATGCTTCCGGCCAGCAACATGCCAGCCGCGATTGCGCCGGTAACAAACTTCTTCATGGGTATCCTCCCGTTAGGGTCCTTAACTTATGGCCAATAGGCCGGGTTCCTCCGCACCATCTCCAGGCCGTTCCTTCCCTGGCATGGAGATGCGCTTCGATTTCAGCAGCGTTCGATGATGATCTTCAAAACGTTGCGGTCGCTATCCCAATAAGGCAGCGCCTGTTCCGCGTCTTCAAAAGGAAACACTTTCGAGATCAGCAGGTCTGCATCATTTCCGAGCTTTTCGAGATGCGCGATGACAGCTTCAAAATCGGTGAGCGTCGCATTGCGCGAGCCCATGATGTCGAGTTCTTTGAGATTGAAGAACTGGGTCTGATAGGTCACGGGTGACTTGGAATAACCGACATAAACAACACGACCCGCAAAGCCTGCAAGGTCAACCGCCTGCGTGAAAGTGATCGGCAGTCCGACCGCTTCAAAAGCGATATCCACACCATCGTCATTGGTGAGTTTCTGCACGGAAGCCACCACGCCTTCACCACCCGGCAGCGCGTGCGTTGCGCCAAACTTCAATGCCAGTTCACGCTTTTCAGCACTCGGATCAATGGCGATAACCTTGGCACCACGCGCAACCGCACCAATCAGCACGCCCATGCCGATCATACCACAGCCAAGCACGGCAACGGTATCGCCAGCCTGAACACGTCCGCGTTCGACTGCATGGAAACCAACGGAAAGCGGCTCGACCAGTGCAAGATGGCGCGGTGCGAGGCTCTCATTCAGGATCAGCTTTTCGGCTGGCAACACAATCTGTTCTGCCAGTCCACCATTCTGCTGCACGCCAAGCGTCTTGTTATAGCGGCAGGCATTCAAGCGGCCTTTGCGGCAGGACGAACAGGTTCCGCAATTGGTGTAAGGCAACACAATAACGCGTTTGCCCTTGGCATAGGCCGCACTCACGCCCTCACCCGCCTCAATGATCTCGCCGCCGATTTCATGGCCTGGAATGCGCGGCAATTCCACCAGTGGGTTAAGCCCCTTAAACGTATTCAAATCGCTGCCGCAAAGCCCCACATGCTTCACGCTCACCCGGACATGACCGGGCAAGAGTGGCGCTTCGGGAATTTCGGCAAAACGCGTTATGTTCTCGCTCTCGATACGCAGAGCTTTGACCATCAGAATATTCCTGTCATTTTATTGCATGAGGCAGATCAAGTTACGGCGCCAACCTGCCAAGGTACAAATTCATTATCGCCATAGTCGTAGATTTCACTCAGCGTCTGCTCACCGGAAGCCACCGCGATAATGTGTTCGAAAATGCGCGTGCCGGACTCTTCGATGGTTTCATCACCTGTGACGATGCCACCGCAATTGATGTCCATATCTTCCTTCATGTGCTCATACATTTCGGAATTGGTCGCGATTTTGATGCAAGGCGCTGGTTTGAATCCCGAAACAGATCCGCGTCCTGTGGTAAAGCAGATGACATTGCAGCCACCCGCAACCTGTCCGGTCACGGCAACCGGGTCATAGCCCGGCGTATCCATAAAGGTGAAACCCTGCACCGTGACTGTTTCAGCAAACTCGTAGACGGCCTTGAGAGGCATGGAGCCGCCCTTGGCGACAGCACCGAGCGATTTTTCAAGAATGGTGGTCAAACCACCGAGCTTATTTCCATGCGACGGATTGTTGTTCAGTTCGTCGCCGTTGCGTGCTGTATAATCGCGCCACCAATCGATGCGCTGGAGCAGTTTTTCCGCAACCGCAGGCGTGACTGCGCGGCGCGTTAAAAGATGTTCGGCACCATAGATTTCCGGCGTTTCCGAAAGAACGGTCGTGCCGCCATTGCGCACAATCAGATCGGATGCATAGCCCAGCGCCGGATTTGCAGAAATGCCGGAATAGCCGTCAGAACCACCGCATTCGAGCGCCACTTTCAACTTCGACAAAGGCTGCGGTGTGCGCTTGGCAGAGTTCACCAGCGGCAGCATTTCCTTGATCTCGGCAATTGCATGATCGATCGTCTTGCGCGTACCGCCGTGTTGCTGAATCGTCATGGTACGAAGGCGCGTGCCTTCTTCCATGCGATAATGTTCCATGATTGGCGCGATCTGGTTGGTTTCGCAACCAAGGCCAATCAGCAGAATACCGCCGAAATTGGGATGTTTGGCATAGCCCTGAATGGTCCGGGTCAGCAGACGATAGCCTTCCGACTTGGTGTTGAGTGCACACCCGCTGCCATGCGTGAGCGCCACCACACCATCAACGTTGTCGAACCCATCCAACCCGCCCATGCGGTTGAAATAATCTGCAATGTAGCGAGACACGGTCGCAGAGCAGTTTACCGAAGAAATGACGCCGATATAGTTGCGTGTACCGACACCACCAAAGCCGCGATCATAGCCCATGAAGTGGCGACGCTCTGCTTCCGGCAACATGCCGCGTTCTTCAATATCGACCGAAAACTGGTGCTCGTGCTCGGAAGGAAGCATTGCAAGATTGTGCAGATGCACATGCTCGCCCACCGCAATGTCCTTGGTGGCAACGCCAATCACCTGGCCATATTTATGCACTTCCTTGCCGGCCGTGATGTCGCGCAAAGCCACCTTGTGACCGCGCCCGATCAGATCGCGTGCGATGATACCCGCAAGCCCGATCGGGTCGCCTGCGCGCACCGGAATACGCGCCACCGCCACATCATCGGACGGATGTAAAAGGATTACCGGCGTCACAGCCGGGATAACCTTATCATTCATTGTTCTGACCTCACTCCCAAAACCGCCACAGCGATGAATATGAACCTCATTATCGGGGCTCGTTTTCCATCCATCTCTGCTTTGATGTATCCAGATGCGTGCGCATCGCTGCCTGCGCCAAAAGCGGATCCCTCGCCTCCAGTGCAGCATAAATCTTCTCATGCTCCGCCAAAGCATAGGCCCATGTTTCGGCGTTTTCATATCGGGTGCGCATGTGCGCGGTCAGCGGACTATGCCGCTCGTCAAACAGATCGCGCACGATGCGGGTCACAATCGAATTGCCCGATTGCTCTGCAATAATGAGATGAAACTGGCGATCGAGTTCAATCGGCTTACGTTCAGCCTCAATCTGCAAACGCATCGCATCAAGATTACCGCGCAAGCGTTCCAGCGCTTCCATGTTGATCTGGCTGCAAGCCATAACGACAGCACTGCCTTCAATCAGCGAACGCGCCTGCATGATTTCAAGCGGGCTTTCACCAATCGAACCGCCCTGCGCCGGATGTCGCGTCTCTTCAGACGCAACATAAATGCCCGAGCCCATACGGATTTCGACATTGCCAGCAATTTCAAGCGCGATCAGTGCCTCACGCAAAGAGGGGCGCGAAACACCCAACTGCTGCGCAAGTTCGCGCTCAGCGGGAAGTCTGCTTCCGCTTGGAAAATGTCCTTCGCGGATCAGCAGCCTGACCCGGTCGGCAATCTGTTGGTAAAGCCTCCGCGGTTCCACGGAGCCGATATGCTCGCTCATGCTCTCTCCCAAATTGGCCTTACCATATTTTGAAGTTCTGAAAAGTGCAAGATACCCTATTATGCTGTAAACATTGAATATTGACCGGTTTGTCAGTTTTGTCGCACCGGGCTTTAGACGGCTTTTAAAGAGTGGCTTGACCAATTTTGGCCATTGGCATAGCTATTTCAAAACAATTTTTGAGGAGGAACTCATGACCGACCAGCCAACGATTCTACAATTTGGCACCAGCCGCTTTCTGCTCGGGCATGCGGATTTTTTCATCTCGGAAGCTCTGGCAAAGGGCAATGCCATCGGCACAATCGCCATTGTTCAGACAACCTCCAACCCTGAAAGCACACGCCGTATTAGCGCACTCAACAGTGGCGAAGGCTATCCGGTCATCATTCGAGGCTTACGAGACGGCAAGCCAGTTGATGAAAAACATCAGGCAAAGAACGTGAGCGCCGCCTATTCCGCTCACACCGACTGGCAGGCAATACGCGCCCTCGCCACGCAGGCTCAGGTGATCCTGTCCAATACGGGTGACAAGGGTTTTGAGCTTGATGAGTCTGATGATGTTTCCCTGCTAAGCGAAGTCGGTCGCCTACCAAAAAGCTTCCCCGCCAAGCTGCTTGTGCTGCTGCATCACCGCTGGCAGGTTAATCCAGATGCGCCACTGTCTATTTTCCCGTGCGAGCTGATCTCGCGCAATGGCGACAAGCTGCGCTCGATTGTACTTGATCTTGCAGAAAACTGGAGCCTGCCGAAAGCATTCACGCAATGGGTCGAGAGCAACTGCGTTTTTGCCAACAGCCTCGTTGACCGTATCGTTTCTGAGCCAATCGATCCGGTCGGTGCTATTGCCGAGCCCTATGCGATCTGGGCCATTGAACAGACAGACGGACTCACGCTTCCCTGCACGCATCCCGATATCGTCGTGACGGACAATCTTGCGCTTTATGAACGTCTCAAGCTTTATCTGCTCAATCTCGGCCACACTTTCATTGCCGAGCAATGGCTGAATGGTAATCGCCCTAAAGATGAGATCGTATTGGAAGCCATGCAGGATGAAACAATCCGACATGAGCTTGAAGCCCTTTGGCGCGAAGAAGTTCTGCCGGTTTTTGCGGCTGATGGCTTGGGTGAACAGGCGGAAGCCTATGTTATCAGCGTTCGCGAGCGTTTTCTGAACCCGTTCCTCAAACACCGCATCGCAGACATTGCATCCAACCATGCGGAAAAGAAGCAGCGCCGCTTTGTACCAGTTATTGCACGCGCGAAGGAACTCAACCTTCATCTGGACCAGCAACGTTTGAAAGCCGCTGTGCGTTAAACACTTTTACAGCGCCCCATATAAAAAGCGGCGACCTTCAAAAATTTAAGGCCGCCGCGCATTATACCTAAAATAATTTATTTTAAAAAATCCTTGGTAACATGCTTGTTCAAAGTGCTGCCCCCGCAGAGACAAGAATGTCGGTTATATATACTTCATTCAAAGTGAACCATCATCGAGCGATGAATTCTACGACAGTTCTTGCATCCAGTTGCCGAAAGAGTGCCATACTCAAAATATGATCATGCCAGCCTTTCGGGGCTCGCTCACTCGGAACCAAGAGAGCTTAACTGAATGTTATGAGTGACCATATAAACAAACTGTCAACGAAATGGAAACAGATTGTCAACCATCCGGCTCACTTTGCTGTGATAAACTTACACAAAAGTCACATGTTTACATAGACTTACTGATATATCTCATATTTGAATTAGCTATTACTTATATTAACCCCTTATTTATCAGCATCAACCACTGCAAATATCTCTTCAAAACGCGGTTTGGCGCGCGCCGGGAATTTAACCTCGCGATAGGCCTTCGGAAGCTCTGCTTCACCAACCTTGATCAGCATGACCATTCCCATGCCGTAATGCGGTGAGCACTTGATACCGTAGAACCCGGCCTGATCGAATGTCACTTCGATTTCTTCATTAATCTTGCCTTTAAAACCGGGATTGCCTTCCGGCACCATACCGTCAATGGTCGCTGCATTATGGCTCTTTTGGGTCGCGATAAATTTCACCTTGTCGCCGGGAGCAAGCTTCAGGAAGTCCGGCTCAAAGACCATTGATCCCTTCTCTCCTCTGTTCAGCATTTTGACCTCAAAAGTTTCAGCCAGTGCCGGAGATACGGAAAAAGCCATCAAAGCTGCGGCGAAGAAGAATCGTTTTTTCATTGTCATACCAATCCCATTCATGCGGAGTGCTTGAGTTCTAGAGCCGGATGGTGCGGTACGCGGTAGCGAATATGACAGCCATCGACACCATGATATTCAACATCAACGTCAACGCCGAAAACTTTACGGATACATTCAGCGCGCAGCACATCACGCGGTGTGCCAAGCGCCACCAACCGACCTTTATCCATCACGGCGATGCGATCACAAAACATCGCCGCATGATTAAGGTCATGGAGTGCAGCCACCACTGTCAGGTTCTGGCGGCGAACAAGGTCGAGAAGTCCGATCTGATGACCAATATCAAGATGATTGGTCGGCTCGTCCAAAAGCAGAATCTGCGGTTCCTGTGCAAGCGCGCGTGCGATGTGAATGCGCTGACGTTCTCCGCCTGAAAGCGTATGCCAGCAACGGTCGGCCAAATGCACCATATCAACATTGGCCAATGCACGATTAACAATCGCATCATCCTGCGCCGACCATGGCGAAAGCGCTCCAAGATAAGGCGTTCGTCCCAATTCCACCGCCTGCCGGGCCGTAATACGATCCGTTGTACCCGCCTGTTGCTCAACCAAAGCCAGTATACGAGCAATTTCACGACGTTTAAGCTGTTGAATCGGCGTGTCGTTAAGCTTGACTTCACCTGAACGACTGCGACGAACACCTGAAAGAAGCGATAAAAGGCTTGTTTTTCCCGAACCGTTTGGCCCAATTATTCCAAGAAATTCACCTTCGTTTACTGTGAGCGATACCGCGCGAAGGATTTCAACATGCCCCACCGACCAGCAGACATTATGTGTCGAAAGCATCATGACTGTGCCCTCCTCTGCCCAAGCAGGAATGCAAATGCCGGTGCGCCGAACAGAGCTGTTATGACCCCAATCGGCAAAACCTGACCGGGGATGATGATGCGAGACAGAACATCTGCGATAATCATGAAAATCGCTCCAATCAGAGCCGCTGCGGGCAACAGACGTCCATGTCGAACACCGACCACCATGCGTGCTGCATGTGGAATGACCAGACCTATAAAGCCAATGGAGCCGACGATGGAAACCATCACCGCCGTCATCATGGCGCTGACACCAATCAAAACGGCGTAGACGCGGCGCACAGGAATTCCAAGCGATGCCGCTGATTCCGTTCCAAAAGTGAAGGCGTCGAGCGCACGTGCATGCCAAAGACAAATCGCAAGCCCGATCATACAGGCAGGCAGCGCAAGGGCCACGTCAGGCCAGCGCACCCCGGACAAATTGCCCAAAAGCCAGAACATGATGCCACGCGCCTGCTCGGCATTTGCAGCCTTGGTCACAATAAAAGATGTTAACGCGTTGAAAAGCTGTGAACCTGCAATGCCTGCCAGGATGATGGCGCTGTTGCCATGGCCCGCCCGCAACGCCAGTAGGGACACCAGCACAAACGCAATGATTGCACCGATAAATGCCCCCAACGACAGCGAAAGCATACCTGCACCAATGCCAAGAATTGCCACAGCAACCGCGCCGGTCGAAGCACCAGCTGAAATGCCCAGAATATAGGGATCTGCCAATGAATTGCGCAGGAGCGACTGCAAGACCACGCCAGACATCGCCAGCGCTGCACCACAACAGGCCGCCACAACCGCGCGGCTCAGCCGATAACTCCACACGATACCTTCATCAATCAGCTCAAGCGGATAACCGGCATTCCAGACGCGATTAGCAATGGTTTTCGCCACCACATCGAGAGGTATCGGTGTTTCGCCAATGGCTGCGCCCAGCCACAAGGCAAAAAGTAACAAAACAAGTGCCAAGGTTGCAAACAGCACCCTGCCGCTCGTCCCTTTTGACTTTAATAATTGCCCCGTGGCTGCGCGCATTGTCATTTATTCAGACCCGAGGCGGCAATTGCATCAGCCAGTGTTTCAATGCCTTCGATGGTGCGAATGGTCGGGTTCATGGCCTGCGCATCCATATCAAAAACATGGCCTTCCTTAACGGCGGGCATGAGGCTTGCAACCGGATCAGTCTTCAAAAACTCCCGCTTGACTGCAACATCATCGGCAGGAAAACGACGACGATCCATCGTTCCAGCAACAATCATCGTCGGATTGGCTTTGGCGATTGTTTCCCAGCCGACTGTCGGCCATTCCTCTTCGCTATCAATGATATTATCGATGCCGAGCGTTTTCAGAATGTAGGCCGGAGCACCATTTTTGCCCGCGACATAGGGATCAATATCAAGTTCGGCACTGGAGAACCACACCACAGCAGAAAGCTTGCCTTCGACAGAGCTAACCTTCTTGCGAGCCGCTTCTTCGCGCGCTTTCAGATCAGCGACAACCTGTGCACCACGATCCTGCACGTTGAAAATCTGCGCGAGTTCTTCAACTTCCTGATAGATAAGATCCATCGAGAAAACGGTGTGACGTACGCCATCACCGCCGCCGGAATTATCCTTGCCTACACAATCGGCTGGCGCGGTGTAAACCGGAATTCCCAGTTCTTCAAACTGTTCAGGCTTTGCAACAATGCCCTCAGGACCCACATGCCACTGAAACTGCGCAGCCACCATATCCGGCTTTTCAGCAAGCACGCTTTCAAAGCTCGGATCGTTATCCGCAAGACGTTTCACCTTGGCATTGGCTTCTTCATAGCCTTTGAGAACCGGCCCGATCCAAACGGCGGTGCCGACCATCTTGTCGCCAAGGCCGAGCAGATACATGATTTCGGCGCTGCTCTGCCCCACGGCAACCGCACGCTCAGGTGCGTGTTTAAAGGTTACATCGCGGCCACAATTCTTGAGCGTTAGCGGGTAAGTGGTATCGGCAGCGAAAGCATTGCTCGCAAAGCTCGTTACGAAAAGGGCGGCAGCAGCCAAGAGTGCGCCCAAAGGCGCCTGATCTGAAAGTTTCATTTTTATCCCCGAAAGAAATGTGAGAAATGGCCGCGTCAAACGGCGGAACCGGTCCGGCGCCTGAAGTGAACGGACATATCCGAGGATATGAATGACAATAGGAAACAACGTCTTGCGACGCGAAAAGCTGTCATAACCAACTCCTGCTCCGGGCATCCCCGCCCGTGACAATGGACTACGTTAGACGGCAGGTCTCCTGGCTCGCGAATATAGGCCGTTCATCTGCCTTCCCGAGCCATTGTGGGCTTAGTGGCATAACGCCTTGACAGCGTCACGAGGATGAACAGCATCCGCTTACAGTTGCGGGGGCAGCCACGGTCTCGGTCCCTTTTGGGTCGTCCTCACCGTGTTCCCTATTAATCCCCTTCGCTCTCGGTCGGGGAACCGTCGTAACTCTATTACGTCCCGATACCAGCCGCGTCAAGCGAGCTGGCTGGCTTTATAGTTAAAGCATGTCCAGGAAAACTGAGAACCGCCTTTTCGAGAATGGCATTCATAAAAACGAGAAGATAGAGCGAGCGTTCTGGGTACGATTAAGCGCAAGACACTCCTGGCTGCGTGGACAATTATATCTTGGTTCGTGGTATGGATGAAAATCTGTGATGTCATACGCAGATAGGGCGGCCCTACTGGCAGCGCGGATAAACATCCATATTGATCGGAATCAATGATACTTCATTTCCCTGTTGCCAAAGTGCCTTCATAAAAGGAGAAAATCATGTCCAACACTCCACATACACTGGGTGAAGAATTTCCTGACAAGCTCAGCGCCATCCATGCTTTAAAAAGTGCAGACCCAAAATTTGCGCGCATTCTTGAAGAATATGACTCAATCAACGACCGTATTCATCGCGCCGAAACCAGAATTTCGCCGGTCAGCGAAGAAGAGGAAACAAATTTACGCAAACATCGCCTCAACTTAAAGGACGCAATCTTGCGCGCCTTAGAGAACAGTTGAGCACGTTTCAAAAAATATAAACTTGGCGTTGCCACTACGAGCTCACATACTTTCAATGCAATTTTTGTGCTCTCTGAAAATTGCATTGGAAAATTATCAAGATAACTTTCAAGCTCAAAACACGGTTTATTCGGCAACACTTTTTCATGGCTCATCGAGCAATCACTAAGCCGTCCTCAAAAGACGGCAGATATCTGCTCGGATCATTCTGCTGATGCTGGCGGCTTAGTTTGCGTTGCAGCAGGAGAAACGGAACGCTCACTGTTGGAAGGCACTTCAGGCGCAATGACGCTGCCAAATATTTCAACGAGCACCCAGACTACCGCAGCCGCAACAAGACTGATCAGCAAAATGATAAGAACCGGCTTCCCCTCCCGGCCCTGCCTTGCTTCATCCGGGTTTAGCTGTTTCACGGATCAAACCTCCTCCTGCCTCGAAACCTATACAATAGGCCAATGATCAATGGTGGATTTGGTTCCAAACAGAAACGTTGCACTCAAAATAGTGCGTAAAGACCCAGAATTAATGTGATTTTAGATTAGATGGTACGGACGGGTCGCTTCACCGCTATCTATAAAGCCCATATTTTGCGGGCTTTCAGCATCATTCTTGATAACTATGTGGCGCATAATGTGGCGCGTTATGTGGATATATTTTCCGACGTGTTTCATACCTACAATAAATTGGGACTCTACAAGGAGCGCTATCAGATTGAATGCTTCTTCAACAGAATCAAAAATTTCAGCAGGATCGCACCGCGATGCGAGAAAACGCTCTCAGCTTTCATGGGAATCGTCCATCTTGCTTGCGATTTGATATTGCTCAAATGAATGCAGGCAGAGCTCACTATGCCTTTTGAAGAATTGCTAATAAACAACACCTCAATTCCGTAAAAGCAGATTTCAAGGTCAAACAACTTGGAAATGCCGCATAAACACTATCAAAAACCTCACGACATATCTAACGCAGTTAACCTGCCGCCCTCTTAAGGATGCGCTCAAATTCGTTGTATACCGCACCTGCCAGCTCATCTGTTGGCTTCTCGCCTTGCAGTGTAAGAGTCGGAGCCGTTTGCTGGCCAAGCCAGCGTTCATGTTGAGCGAGATTCCGTCCGGCGAAGTCGGGGTCATCATAACCTGATGCCCATTCCCGAAATGCTAAATGCGCTTCGTGCATGTCGCCGCCGGGGCGAATGCGATCACCGTGGCGCGCCGCCTCTCGTTGGTCGAGACGTTGCAGTCTGATGGCGGAAGGTGTGTAAAGAAAGACAATCAGATCGACGTCACGGATCAGGGCTTCTCCCCAGCCGATGAAGGAGCCGGTCAATATCCACCCGTCAGCTGTACTTTGCCGTTCGGCGATCAGGCGCACCCGCTCCTCAAATGGGCGTTTCACGCTGAACGGCGGATCGGTCGGCATCCAGTAGAAATCATCAACGTCAACTTGCGGTGTTTCGTACAATTTTGACAACGCCGAACCGAGCGTAGAGACACCAGAACAGGAAGCGCCCGTTATGTATATTTTCGGCCTACCGTACATTCGGGTCGATTCCCTCGTGACATCCTACGTTGATATTCTTGCTGCTTGCTCTGCTCAACTCGCCTTGCCTCCTGAAAGGTAGCCTTGATTCGTGCTTCAGCTGATTTGAGAGCCACTTTATCAACATAGACTGGCAAAATTTAAATGGAAAAGGCCCCATCGATTGGGACGGTTTTATCATTTCTTATCTTGCGCCAAGACGGCAAGCACCTGATCAAGGCGCTTATTTGTCTCTTTCAAGCCTTCGCGCGTTTCGTCACGCATTTCCTTCATACCCTCGCGCAACTGCCGCACGTGATCGTCTAAATCAACTCGCTTGACATACTCATCACGTACTCGATTTACGCGATCATGCAATTGATCATCGCCGACCTTGATGGACGACGAAAGGGAACGAAACGCCGTCAGCAGCGCCCCGCCGAAAAAAAGGCAGAGAGTGATCGCTGTTCCGATCAGCCATTTAATGTCTTCACCCATTAAAAGTGCATCCTCATTTCTTATCATGCTTTGCACATTCATCTTTCGACCAGACGCCACCGGCGCAGCCTCGAACGATTGTGCGGTCTATCTTTCGCTGATCCGCGTCAGTTGCGCCACGTGCGCCGAGCAAATCAGTTCCGAGCACGCGACGGACGCCGCTCACATTTGCCGGTCCTGAATGTCCACACCCTGCCAGCGTCAATGCACTGATCATAAAGGAGAGCAGCACCAAAGGCTTTCTCAGTCGCTTCATTGTTCTGCCTTTCGATTTTGATTTCGACACTGGATCGACCGTCACGCGTGCCAGCCAAATACCCAGTAGCCAGACACAAAAATGCCGTCAGAACAGCGGCGGCGGCCATCTTCAACCAGTTCGGGATTAAGGCCCAGATTGCGCTCATATCGCATCTACCAGCTTTTCAAGCTTGGCCTTAATCTGTGGCATAGAATAGATCGCCCACACTGCAAGAGTGGCCACGACAACCACTGAGATAAGCTGTGCTCTCCAGTCGAGCAGGCCAACGGCGGGGAGTGCTGCGGCAGTCAACCAAGTCCAGAATCGGGTTGTTTTCGCGACTGGCTTTTCAACGACCGGTTCCGGCAGAACATCGTCCGTCTTGGCCTTGATCTCCTGATCAACGCCATAGCCTTCTGCAAGCAATGCCTTGTCATACTCACGCGCATAACCTGCAATCAGTTCGGCCTTGTCAGTTCCGTTGACGATCCGTCGAGCGCCTTTGAAGTCGGATTTTTGGAGAGTGATGTAATCGGAAAGCTTCTTGCCAGTGAACCAGCCTTCGACCATGCCAGCAATGATAATGGGGGCCGCATACTCAGGCTTGAGCAGTAATTCAGGCTTTGACACGAAATCCATGCCCAGAATCTTACCAGCCTTTTCGTAATTCACCTTCCAAGTGATTTGAACGTAACCGCGACCGATATAAGGCCAGTATTTCTTTGAACGCAGATACTTGTCGCCGCCCATCTCATTGATTGGCTTCATCGTGTGGGCCGTCTCATGGTACGCAGTGCCCAACACATACGCCATTTGATTACGCAATAGCCCGCGTTCTCGACCAGCCTCAATCAAGAGGCGGGTATCGCCAAGGTGCATATTCATTGTGTTTTCCTATTCTTATGAGATTATGGTTGGGTGTGATTTTGTCCCCAAACTCAAGAATGCGCAGCCCCGGCACGACCTGCAAGTCTGGGTCTTTTTATACAATAAAAAACCGCCTCAAAGGCGGCTTGTCATATGGCATGTTTCTTCGGACTGATTAGCGCAGGTCAATCAAAGGGGCAGATTATGTTTTGGGTGAACGGCTTTTGTATCGGCCATTGTAATCGGTGTCGTTTCGGTCGGATTTATTTGGATGTTAAAATCTCAATTTTTATACGGTTGACGCTGACTTAAGAGGAATTTCGAGACTAATTCCTTAATTTTCCGACATTTCCTACCTATGGGCTGCGTTTCAAATGTTGCAGCGATTTCATTGCTTACCGACGTATCAAACGGCCTTCTCTTCTTTCTCAGCCGCTCGAAGGTCCCGGAAGTAATCTGCCAACACCTTGTCCGAGCTCCGATCGACAAAGTTGTATAACGGCTTGCCGTGAGTATCCATGACGAGGATTGAGATGTACTCGATAACCAATCCCGTCAGAAAGATCGATACCCCACTGAAGAACATGATTGTAATCATCAATGACGCCCAACCCGTTACTGGAATGATCGAAGGGTCAATCAGTTTGGCGACAATCACCACCAAGGAGAAAAGGAACGCGAGGCAAACAGCCAGGCCACCGATGGCGCTACCAATGCGCAAAGCCTTAACTTGCGTGGAGAACAAGAGGCGACGCGCATGGCTGAACAAGCTCTTGAGGCTGTACCCGCTCTTTCCTGTCGCGATATACCGCTCATCCTTTAATAGCATCGTCACATTTGAAACGCGTTGCGTGAACCACGAGAGTGTCATATCGAAATAGGTGCTATGGCCACACGCCTGAGATGCTTCACGAGCTATACTGCCGCGAATAAGTCTAAAGCTATTGAAAATGGCGATATTCCGATTTCCGCTTAAACGAACCATTAGAGACTTGAATGTCTTTGAAGACCAATCTCTCAATAAACTTTGGTGAACACCTTCTTCCGGATTCGCATAAACTACATCACCACCCGAGTTAACGGCCTGTGCCAGCAACACTTCGATTTCTTCTGGTGGGTGCTGCAAATCCTCATCCATTGTGACGACCCAATCACCGACGCTCTTCATGATACCTGCCACAGTAGCGGCATGCTGCCCATAGTTTCTTGATAGGTGAAACGACTTAACCCAATCGTATTCTAAACCAAGGCTATCAATAATCGCCCCAGACGTATCCTTAGCACCATCTTCAACAAAGATCAGTTCGAACACCTGAAACGGTGCACCCAAATCATTAAGCTTTGACCGTAAGCCAGCAACGCGCTGGCAAAGTTGCCTAAGATAAGCCTCGCCGGAATAAACTGGAACGATAATAGAAACAGAAATCATTAAAAGCCTCGAAATTCGCTTGCCCAGTGACTTAACAACTGCCAGAAGCATCATCAAACAAAATCTAACGGACAAGCGATGAATGTGATAATTCAGTTTGGACGGTTCGGGCTCGTAGGCCTTGTCAACACGTTCATTACACTTTTGGTCATTGCTATTCTGACGTGGCTCGGTGCGTCACCATTCGTTGCCAATGCCGTAGGCTATGCTGCGGGACTATTGAATAGCTACTTCTGGAATATGAAGTGGACATTCGAATCGGAAACCAGCTGGGCGCACTCGCTAAGATTTATTACAGCCTTTATCATCTGCTATGCCGCTAATGTGTACATCTTGCATCTCTCATTGCCGCTCACTCGTTACCAGGTATTAATACCTCAACTACTTGCTATGGCTTCATACACATTACTGTTTTTCATTCTCTCTCGGGCTTGGGTGTTTAAAAAGTGAAATCTACAAAAATAGAAAAAGAAACACTACTGTGGTCAGCCGTTTCTGTTATTGGTCTAATTTCCGTTATTTCATTATTCTTGGGCATAAACAGCCCTGATGACGTGCATCAAAACGCTCAACCAGCCGACTCCTTCTCCGCAATTTACACTCACTGGAATAATTTCCGTTATTTTATTGTAGCTATTTCTCAACCATTTTTAAAACTTGGTATCCATTACAATGAAGTTATGCCTATATGGGTAATTACATTGGTGGCGGGAATAACAGTTTGCTGCTATGCAACATTAAGTTATTCTCGACTACCCATATACTATACCCCTTTTTTCATAGCTATAGTTACAGTTCATGGATATTTTACAAATATTTTTTATTACCCAATGTCCTATTCTGTATTCGGGTTTGGATTTCTTTTTACTGGGCTTGCGGTTATTTGCCTCAGATTTAAAAAAGGCTTCTTTTGGACGTTACCAGCGGGAGTGCTCATTAGCCTAGCACTGATGTCTTACCAACCTGCTGCACTCATTATTTTGTACGCCGCATCGCTTAGCTATTTAGCTAGATGGTTACAAGGAAACGAAGACTTCTACGACATTTTTAAGGATGTAGTCCGCTCGCCATTGGCCTTTCTATGCGGAGTAATTATTTTCCTCTTATTCGTAAAAATTCTCTCGAATGGTTCAGGCAGAGCGGTTGAGCCTAGTAACTTTTTTAAGAATATTTCTCCTTACTTTCACACTTTGAAAGAAATGCTGAGCGGCATCAATGCGCAGAACAATATTTATCCGCAGATTCAGCGTTTTGCAGTGCTAATAATCTCAGTTATGAGTGTTGCAACAGTATTCCAGAGCGTTCCAAGACGCAGTTTCCCATCAAGTGTGGTAGCCATCATTTCCCTTGCCTGCGGTTACCTGATCTTCCCCAGTCCTTTAAATTTATTTTCTGATCTATTTTGGCCTTCACCAAGGAGCATCTCAGCTAGTGTTTTCTTCATAATCGGATTATCATTTGTACTAATAAATTGGTATAGTAACCACCTCAAGCCGCAATGGCTACTTGCAACTTTCATTGTTTTTATAGCCGTGTCTTCTGTTCATCAGATGAAAGTAATGTCCGGTGCGATGGCTCAGAACTTAGTTGATGAGTTTGCTGCGAATCAGATTCTTTCAGACATCGCGAAAATCACGACACTCACCCCAGCAACGAAAATAGCTGTTAAAAGCACTTGGAAAAACGGAGTAGATATTAATCCAATTAAATCCATGGACAACGGAATCTCTGCCTTCTCTACAGATTGGAGCAATAACAACGTTATATGGCTTAATAGCGCGACAAAATATACCCGCACAACACCACCCGCGACCGCATGTGAACAGCATAAAGAACCATCGTTCTGGGAGATCGAGCAGATAGGAGACACTATTGTTGTCTGCATGAAATAAGAGAAAAATTGCGATACCATACCAGAAAAACCTCCGCAGGAAATTCAACATCCTTCATAAAATAAGAGCGCAATCCAACGAATTTTGCTAAAAAAAATACCACTTGAACGGCCTATACAATGGCCTATTAAACTATTTACATTTAAAGAACGTGCCGTTCGAAGGATGAGCTATTCTTTTTCGGCTTTAAATTGGGGTGCATTGACGGAGCGGCAATGACTGAAGAGCGCATGCATTTAGATAGTGAATCTTATGATCCATTTTACGCCAGTCAACATCTGGGACGTTATGAAGTTTTGCGCTCATTATGCAAAGGAAAAGTCGTTTTAGATATCGCCTGTGGCGAAGGTTACGGCTCGTCTCTTCTTTCGAAATGGGGGGCCAAAGAAGTTATTGGCGTTGATGTATCCGATGAAGCCATAGATACTGCCAACAAGCTTTTTGCGAACGAAACCGTAGAATTTCATAAGTATGATGCCCATCATATAGACAAACTCCTGCAGCAAAAAAAAGTTGATGTTGTCGCTTGTTTTGAAACGATCGAGCATCTTCGAAACCCCGCTAAATTTCTAAACTCAATAAAAAAGCTTTTATCCAAAAGATCTATTGTGGCGATCAGCTGCCCCAATGAAAAGAATGATTTCTCAAGCGACAATCCTTTTCATCTCGGTACATACTCGTTTGCGGAATTTAAATCGTTGACAGAAAGCGTTTTAGGCGAAGCCCATGGCTGGCTCCTGGGAACGCCGGCACAAGGGATCATAACCATCCCCAAAGATGACGAATTCTCCTTGAGAAAGGATGCCCGGTTACTAGATGTCTTAGACGCTTCAGAAGTCCAATCTACATCGATCATTCCACCCGCGCCTCACGTGGCACCGTCGTTAACAGATTGTTTCTACTTTGTGGGCTTGTGGGGCACAGAACCGGAAAAAACAGCGGTTCTATCACCTTTGTCCTACCCTGCGTTCATCTCACCTTGGAAAAAGATTGAGTTTCTTGAGCATTCGTTGGCTTTAAAAATCGAAGAAACCGAAAATTTGAATAAGCGACTCAATGAGATTCGATCCGAAGTTAGTATCTACAGAACAAAAATTAATAAGCTGGCCAGAGACTTGGATGCCGAAAAACTACACTCGGGGAAGAGCGGCACGCGTCAAACTGGTATGAAGACTATTCAAGAACTTGTAGAAGAGGTTGAAATGTATCGCCGCTCCAAGTTCGTCAGACTTGGCCGAAAGATTAATAAACTTTATGGAGTGCCGGTAATTGGTCACGCGCTAAGAGTTGCCCGTAAACTCACTAGAATTTTGATTAGGTAGACTCATGCCATCACCAATTCACTATGACGTTTCTATAATTTTAAGCGTTCACAACGATGCCAAATACCTGGCTCGCACGATTTGGTCATTTTCAGATGCAGCGAATTATGCTGCGCTCAGCGGAATCTCGACTGAATTGGTAATTGTTCTGGATAAGCCGCATCATTCTATACCTAATGCTTTGAAACAATGCGACTTTGCTGCGTTTGCGAATGTTCAGAAAATTGAAGTTTCTGTTGGCTCGCTTGGACCATGCCGTCAAGCTGGCATCGATATCGCACAAGGTAAGTATGTCGCGCTCAGCGATGCTGACGACCTGATTTCGTACAACATGATTTTAGAGATGTTCCAGCAAGCGGAAAATCACGGGGGTAAAGTTGCCATATTTCCTGATTGGCTTGTTGCATTTGGAGGACAACATCATTTGTATAAAATGTTTCCACTGACGCAAGTTAGTGAGTTAGCGCTATTTGATCATCACCCTTTTATCTCGCGTTCATTTCTTTTACGTGATCACGCCCAAGAAATTCGCCTCGCTAATGTCCCATCTAGCGGCCATTTTGCCTACGAGGATTGGCATCATAACACTAACTTAGCAGCCAATGGCTTCGAACTAACAGTGTGCCCTAACACCGTTTTCTTTTATAGAAAGAAAGGCGTTAGCTTACTAAACACTGTCAATGCATCATCAAGCAAAGTAATACCTTTTTCTGATTACTTTATACCTGAAAATTTTCTGAAACTTTGTTCATTGAAACAGCACAATTATAATCCATTGACTGAGCAGCCAGAGCACTCTTCAAACAGTCTTTGTTATTATTTTTTGTCTTCAATTCTTCTAGTTGAGATGGCTTCCGCAGCAAATTTTATTGATCCTGCAATTGATATTCGCCTTTTAAATCCTACAAATACATTTTCAAATCAAAACACCGACCTTTCCGCCGGAAGAGCTTACTATCAAGTTTGTGAGCATCTTCTTGGAAAGAGCTTTACAGATGTCTTCATTCTTCCGTTTTTCACTATGGGTGGAGCGGAAAAAGTTATTATTACCATAATTAAAGACATTTTATCGATAGATCCAAACAGAGAAATTCTTTTCCTATTTGGAACGAAATTTGATGGACCACAGTGGACGGATAAAATTAACAATCAAGTTACGTTTTGCAATCTCTCGGATTTTTGTGAACCATCTTTGGAAGAAAAAATCGACCTTGTAACTCTACGAACGATACAAGCATTTGCACCCAATGCTCGAATCTATATTAAAAGTTCGCCATATGCATATCGGTTCTGGGGGCGCTACGGAAAACTGCTTTCAGACCATGAAAGCATACTTCTTCGTTTCTGTGATGGCGCTTATGAAACGCAGTCTTTATCTTTCACGATCGGATTCGATTTCAACTTTATTTCTGAGTATGGAGAAACTATATCACTTCTCCTTTCCGATAATAAATATATCAACGATGCGGATCGTGCTCGCCTCCCTTTTCTGGCAGGAAAGCAGGATGTGCTCTATTCCGTTGCAACCGTATCTACGACTCAAGATGAACTAGATAACCGTTTCAAACAAATCCATGATAGAATTATATGGGCATCCCGGTTTGACGATCAAAAAAGACCAGAGCTATTGCCTTTACTCGCTGAAGCACTCGAAGAAGCATTCCCCTCAACAACTCTCGATATTTGGGGGGTGCCAGTCTTAGGAACCACTAACATATCACAATTAGAATCATACAAGAATGTAAAGCTCAAAGGCATATACTCATCCTTTGAAGAAATTCCTTACCGTCATTCCGATTTGTTTCTATATACATCACGTTTTGATGGCATACCCACCGTTCTTTTATCGGCTTTATCTGTGGGAATGCCTATAATAGCTCCTCAACTAGGAGGGATTCCAGAGATCGTTATAGATGGTGAAAATGGGGTGTTGGTCGATCCACATTTGCCAGATGATGAGTTAGTTAACGCCTATATAGACGCTATAAGATTTATTCGTAGCAGCTCTACGATCAGAAAGGCAATGGGGCAAAAATCTCTTAGATTAATCGAAGAACAACACTCACAAAGTGATCACCGTGAAACAATAAAGAGGAATTTGACCTAAAAAAGCTCCAAAACTTATAAAGTTATAGATCATGGCAGCCCCATCCTATAAACTTTTAATTGTCATACTTATTCCATCCCGCAAATCAATTTCTGGATGCCAGTCCAGTTCATTTCTGATCAAAGAGATATCAAGAATGCTTTTCCTAACATCGAAACTACGTTCTGGAAGAAAATTTTTAATCACAACCCCACACATGGCCTGCTCTACCAATGATATGATTTCACTAATACTTCTACCCTCTCCACTCCCAATATTAAAGATTTTATAGTCACCCTTATATGCTATAGCTGCAGACATTGCTCTTACTGCATCAGCAGCATGAATGAAATCTCGTTGTGTCGATCCATCGCCGTATACGTCTAATGGGAATCCGATTTTAATCGCATTGATTACTGCTGCAATTAATCCAACTCCTTTATTAATCGCTTGCAAGGGACCGTATGGATTGGACAACCGGAGAATTGTATAGTCGAGCTTTTTAGAGCTGGCATAAACTCGGAAGTAGTTTTCTAGGAGAAGCTTGTGCGCGCCATAAGCATTCATAGGGACTGTAGGGTCACTTTCTCGCGACGCGATCATCCCATTATCGCCATAAACGGTTCCACCAGAACTTAAAAAAAGTATTTTTTTTATATCGGATCGTGAACAGGCGTCCAGCAATGTTAGCGTAGGTAGAATGGAACGATCAATATCGCCAGCTATATCTGCATTCACGCTTGGTGGATTTGTTCCGTGTATGAGATGAAATACGTAATCGTATCCAATGACAGCATTTTGTACGCTCATTGCATCAGAGAAGTCACCCCGAATATATTCAATTCTGCTATCAACTTGCGTCGGTAGCGATCTGCTAAACACACTAACTTCATACCCATCTTGCAAGAGCTGTTTACATAAATGGGTGCCTATGAATCCAGAGCCTCCGAACACCAAAACGCGTGCTTTTATTGACATTTAAATCTCCTGTTTAAAAATGACCTAGATTATAGATGTGCACCTGTCAAACCGCATATTGACACTCGGATCAATGCCATAACCATCTGAAAGTAATGCCTTCTCATACTCACGTGCATAGTTTGCAAACATAACAGCTTTATCTGTGCCGTTGACAATCTGACGAGCGGCTTTGAAGCCTGATTTTTGAAGTGAGATGTACCGATTAAGACCATGACACCCTTGCTTGTCGGGAGCAAACCAACCTTCAACCATGCCTACTATGATGATTGGTACGGCGCACTTTGGCTCAAGAAGAGATTTGGGATTACTTATACAAGTCGATGCCGTGTGGTCGACTAGCTCTCGCATAATTGTAATACCGCGTAATCGGCACAAAGCCCCATGCCGACATGCGGATAATACTTTTTGGAACGAAGATAGTTTTCGCCGCCCGTTTTCTGGATCGACTTTATAGTGTGGGCGGTCTCGTGGTAGGGGGTCGCCATCATTTAAGCCAGCTGTTTACGCAATAGACTACGTTCTCGACGAGCCCCAACCAAAAGTAGATTTTAGCAAAATTTCATATTCATTGTGTTACCTTTCGGTACAGAACTGTCTCAAAGGCAGTGCGGTAAGTCAAGTTGGCGGAGTGGCTGAAGCCAATGGCCACCCGAATGCTGGCAACTCAGCCATAAATTTTTTAATGGTAGGCTGATCACGTTCGCCCTTTTGCACTTTATCCAGTTCTGAAAGTGCATAGAGCCAAACAGCATCACGCCAAGCAACAAAAGACTGTGCTTCAATTGACCATTGCTTAATTGTCGAGTTCACATAGCTCGCCAACGTTGAACCGTTGTCGTACTGCCGTTCTCTCGCTTTTGCGTCAATCATCGCTTGAATTTCAAGACGATAGACATCAGCAGGGCCAAGGCCAGGATAGCTTTCAACAGGCACTCCATCTTCGACTGGAACAATTTTCATAGGAGGTTCAATGCCGAGCGCTTCATAATTTCTTGGATAACCTTTTTTACCGATTAAATTTCTGTCTGGTACTCGTAGTGTTGATGGCATTTATGCCTCCGGCTTTTCTTGTTCTGCTATTAGTTTGCCTGTGATCGGATTAGTGTTAGGCAAGGTAAATACGACTGCATCCTTACGAATACCCTTGACCTGCCAGCCGATTAGATCATTGCAATTCGGATCCTCACAGCAGATTTCAAATCTTCCGTCATTAAGCCAACGTCGATAAACGGTTTTTGAACTGTCTTGGTTTTGGAAAAATAAAACGCCTTCAGCGGTCATTGCTTGAAACGTGCCGGGGGACATTCCGTAATGCTCGTCAACATCCACAACCACCGTTCCGCCTGATAATCGAGCCAATCCCCAATACTCGATGCCGTGCGACGGGCTTTCCGTTGACGCATAGACAAGGTCTTTGTTGTACGGGTCTAACGGGTGATCAGTTTCAAAGCTTTTACTTGCCGCCGAAAGCGTCCCTGATACCCGAACATTGCCGTTCGGCAATATCGTGATGACATCGCGCTGCCAATTTCCATTAGGTGTGTAACTAAAAGTTAAATATTGCCCATCACCGCTTGAAACGTGACCTAAATATCTTGTCCACATGTGCACAAAGTCAAAATTTCTCACGTGCTCAATATCACCGGCGCTAGACTGGTTATTACATCTTATTTTAAGAGTGTCCCACGTATTTATAGATGATCTGACTGTAACACCTCCGGTAAAATCCGCCCCTGACAAATTAGCTTTCCCGTCAAGAGCCGCCTGCACGGGAGTGCTTACGGGCAGCGCGGATTTTTCCTGCAACGTGCCATCACCCTGCACGTATTGCGCGTTTGTGCCTGCGGTCAGCGCCAGCAACGCACGACCGAGCGTTCCAAGGTCGATCTGTTGAAGGTCTTTATTTTCATCCGTAACAAGCGCTTTGTTTGCTAAGAGCGCTATGGCTTTCAGCGCGCCTGTGTCATCGGTTTGGAGTAATTGCCGTGCGGAAAGCGTCAATGCCGCCAACTTTTCAAGGCTGCCATTCGGATCTTGGATGCCTAGATCGCCTTTATCGACAAGGCCGAGCGTTCCGGGCCCTGTGAAAATCGGCATTTTATCGTGCGCACCGAGTAGTCCTGCAAACGCTTGTAAGTTGCCACCCGACATTCGCGCTACAAGAGCCGCCAACATTCCGGTAAAACGAGAATTATCCGACTGAAACCGGATGCGCGTCGTAAATGTCGCCGACACAGGTGCATTTTGCGCGAGAACGCCACCACTTCCGTCAGCATTGATGCTTTCTATCGGAAGTACCAAGCCGCCCGGCGTAAGGATCGTATCTCCCTCGCGAATGCCAGCGAGCAACAATTGCGCGTCTGTCGCAGCGAAATTCAGGGATCCAGATGTGAGCGTAAGCGTACCAACAACCCAATCAGGGTAAAACTTATCGAAGTTATCAGCCATTGACCTTAGCCTTTCGCGCAGTACGCATTCCCTGTTTTAGCTTTGCATTGTCATCCAATGCATCGCTAAGCTGACGCTGAATATCCAGCGTATTATCTTGGATTTCTTTGATTTTCTGGCAGGAACTATCGTACATCTGCATCATCTGGTCTCGCTCCTGAGTGATGCGCTGCATTTCACTGCCATGGACGTTGGTTTGCTCTTCTGCGGCCGCCTCTAATTCTTTAATCCTGCGCAACAACAAAACCACGTTGTTGGCATTTTGCAGGCTTTGCGTCATGAGGAAATCATTCAAAGCTCGCGCTTCATTCGCCATTGCGACAGGATCAATATATGTGCGAGTGGATTCCGCCGACTGTTCTGTCGTGGGTGTTGTCATGCCAATTTACCTTTGAGTTAGCGCTTCGCTACGCCGAGGATGTAGTAACGGACCCCTATTGGCCCATCGAAAGAATGATCGTAGTTCCAACTATTGCTACCCGTCCAACGCACGCCGGTCGCTTGGCTGGGTGACAAATGAACTTTCATGCTGTTCTCATAGAGAACGGAAACAACAGACTGATTGGAAATGCCGTAACCACCGGAGCCGTTGGGAATTTTGTAAAGTGCAGCATAAGACTGACGCAGCACATTCGGAAACACACCCACGACCTTTGGAAAAACCAGCATACCCGAACCATTAAAATTAATGGTTTTGGCAACTTGCCCGTACATTGCGTTCGCAGGGCTTTCATTAAACTGATCAGCCGAAATGAACGCCTCAGACAGGATTTGCATTGCCGGAAACCGTGTATCCAGAAGAATGTCATTGAAAGCCGGGGTAGTATCACTCGATCCGGGCTTTTTTATCTGGATGTCGTTGAAGACACGCCGCATCACCTGATTTCCCCCCGATGATGGAGGCACCAGATCATTACAATAAATAAGATACCTGATATTAACGGCCACGTTCGCGCTTTCATTGAAAAACGTGACGCCACCCCGCTCCAACCGATATGTGATCAAAACATCCTGATTGGTATTGTGCAATTCCCTGTCAAATATCGGTAAGATGTAATCGCGGCCTGCAATTCCGGCAATAATATCAACAAACATACTCTCGGTTAGAGCCACGCCGTATGGAGCCGGGACAAAATAACTGCCCCCCGCAGGAATATTCATGATTTCATCTGCCATAATGCAGAATGGCGGGTTGCGTGTGCTGTCAATGATGCGCTGCCGACCTGTCGATCCGTCAACGGTAAAGCCGGGCCGGGCGATGATAAGCCCCTTGCTGTCAAGCCGGACGACCTCCTGACCGCTGACAACAGGGGCAGAGGGTTTTGGAATTGGCGTTTGATCAGCGGGCAGATCCCAAAATGTGTAGTAAATATCAGCGGCCTGCGTTTCCCATCCGGCATTGTCATATTCAGGTCGTAGAGAAAGGCTGGAAGTAACCCGCCCACTCCAGCCATCGTAACCGTAAGATGAGGGAATAATATTGGTGCGCGCCACGCCAGCCGGCGGAGAACTCTGAAAGCTGTCAAATGGCCCATTTGTTTGAACGGTCATTCTCGCAATCAGGGAACGATATTGCATGCCGATCTGATACTGATTGTTAATACTGAATGACGGACCAAGAAAACGCCCATCCGGCCTTTTTACTTTCGCCTCAAAAATAGGCGGAAAATCACCGGGGAACATTCTGTCAATCAGAAAGTGGGGAACAAAATATCCTACGCCCGCTGTTCCCTTGGCTATGATGAACTTCCTGGCATTGGTATTGCTGCTCCCATCTGCGATGTAGAAATCGAAATACCCACTTCGCGCAGGATAGTTATCTGCATTGACGGATAAAACCCCCGGCTCTTTCATGTAGGAAATGTTTTGGTTTTCTGAATTGAACAGGAAGGCACCAAAGTTTGAGCTTGGCACCTCCCTAAAATCGTCGGTGTCATTGCGCATAACCTTCACGACCGGACCGGAGCCCGGTTTATGACCGATAGCCAGATAACTCATATGAATTTCCTCAAGCGGCTATCGTGAAGAGCCGTATATCTGCGAAGTCGCCGTAACCACGGAAACAAAGAGCACCATTGCGCGACTGCAAAACATCAAAATAAGCCGTGCCAACATTGACGACTGTGAGCGTCAGTTCGCCGTCTTTAAACACGAGGGGCCGACCTCGTGCACCACTGCCAGTGATGTAAAACTCGTCGCCATCAACGATAACGCGGGATTTATCACCGTTGATCGATTCAAGAATAAGAGCGCCGGTTACCGGAGGCCCACCCATGGTCGTGGATACGCTCAGGATTGCACGAGACAAAGCCCCGCCGCTCGCCACCTCGGAATACACCCGGAAATAGCCATCAGCTGATATGCCGTTCATCTGTGCAGAGATGAGCGAAACGCTTTCCGATATGGCAGAGACTGCCGTTGCCGTTGCCTGCGACATTGTGGTGACATCAGCAATATTATTCTGCATTTGCGCAGTGATCTGCTCAATTGCCGTAACCTGCGCCTGCCGCTCATTCACTTCCGCAAGAACAAGCCGTCGATACTCTGCCCTGTCTTGCCCCATTGAGAGGGATACTTCCTCACGGAAGCCCTGCATTTGCATAGAATTGTCAGCAAGCCCCTCAGCGAGGATAGTCGAAACACGCGTTACCTCATCACGGGTGCGTCGGGCATTCTGCTGTTCTTGAACGAGAATATTGCGTAGCTCTTCATTGAAGCTGTCTACCCCGATTGGATAAAGATCGAGTGGGCCTAAGCGAATGTCACGCGTGCGCACCCGGATCCAGTCTGACCACTCAAACAAGCGATTGCCGGCAAAAGTGCCATACACCGCCCGAACGTCATAATCTGTATTCGGCAGAAGTATGCCCGGCGCAATCTTGATGCTGCCACGTTCAACATCATCAGCCCGACCGGAATAAACAACGCCCAGATCGGCCGCCAGACGCACTTCAAAGCGAACAAAATCAATGTCCTCTTTCGTGCCATCCCAGCCAAGCAGGATTGCGCAGCGGCGATTGTTGCCGTCTGCATCCTGTGCCACATCAGGCGCAGCTGAAAAATCAACAATCGGCTGGGGCAGCGGACGCATCGGCCCAACAGCGCCATCAATCGGTGGTTTATAATCGGAAGCACTATCCCAGTCATAGTCAGTTGGATCGACTTCTGTCAGATCGACCATAATGTCGAGATTCGCCCGATCCGCAGCACCATCGACACGCATCAGCTTATTGACATAGCCGTTGCGCTTTGATGTCCAGGCGAAAACGACACCCGGAACGGCATAAGCCCAAAACTTAGGCGGCAGCACATGTGTATGCCGTCGCGCCCGCTGCCCTTCTTCCAATGCAGATTTTTGAAGGCGCTGCACCTGCTCAGGATAAGAAACAAACGACAACTCAATCGATGCCATCAGGCGACGATTGCCGTGCCGCGCCTCAAGATCGGTGCGATAGAGTGGCGGTGCAGTCTTTATCACCCAGCCATCATCTGGCGACGGATAGGTTACAGAAATCCCGTTGATCGTATCCGCCAGCCCGAAAAACGGGGAGAATGACTGTTCATCGGTCGAAAGAATATCATCATCGGTAAAGTGGATCACTGGCGCATCAGGTGAACCGAGATACATATGATAGACGCCACCGATTTCTGAAACCCGGCCCTGACAGGTGGTGTTGATCGCCTCAAGTGCTGCTGAGAGCGGTGCATCAATCGTAATCTCGCCGCCAGACCGATATTGTGGCTCAAAGCCAATAACCTGACGGCATTTATTAATCGCAGCAATCCAATTGGCGACTGGCAGTCTTGCTGCCGACATGCCTTGCACGCCGTAAAACCACTTGCCATCAAGATAAATGCCGCGCAGCATGTTGTAAGCCTGCACAGCAGGCAGATAATCGCCATCACCGCCCCATGTGCTGGGATCACTCAAACGCTGCGTTCCTACCCCGCCAACGCTGCTATCGCGTGATGGGTCATACATCGGATAGCCATCAACCTCGAATTTGAAGGATGGAATGCCAGAAAACATATTTTTGGAAACACGCGCCGTAACGATCACATAAGCGACACCACGCCCGACGCGATTGGCGCCCCAGGCACGATTGCCGTTTGAGCAGGTTTTGACGAGAAAACTATCCGCTGCCGTCTGTGTCCCATCGTAAAACTTGACCCAGAGGTTATCGCCCTTTTTGCGGTATTCTTTGACCTGCCAGCCCCACGACATATCCGGGGTATTCAAATCAAGAGTTACCTTCTCATTGTTCACCCAAACATTGAGCAGACCTTTGACCGGCAAATCGGAGAGAGCGATCACCTGCGTGAGGTATGCATTCGGACTGTCGCCATCCTTGCCCCATGTATTTGCCCAAACAAGCGAACCGGCCGTTGCTGTTCTGCCGATGATGAAAGAGCGCGGAAGGTCACCGCCGCCCTGCAAGGTGCCGTTGATAGAGAAAGTCGGGTCTTTGGGCTTTCCTGAAACCGCCTGCGCAAGCAGATTAACGCCAATACCAACAGCAGTTTTAAGCAGAAATGACCCGATAACGCCAAGGCCACCAATAAACGAACCGATAGCAGAGCCGATAGCCAGCAAGCCGGAAAAAATAGCCATGTTGTAACCTTGAGATTAAGCTCTCTCAGAGCAGCTTAAGAAAATGCGTTTCCGCAGCCTGGTAGCCGCGCCGCCCATAGATCCGGGACACATCATTGCTGGCGAGAGACGCCATACCGATTGCAGTACAGGATTGTTCACGCGCCCAAGCCTCATATGCATCAAGCATTAAAAGCGCAGAGCGACCGCGTGCGGATGGATCGATAAACCAGACTGTTTCTTTTGCGTATCTGCCAGCCCCAAAAGGATGCTCGAACCATGCAGCCAGAAGAATGCCTTGCGGCTCATCACCCAGCACAAGTGCAACCGCTTGCAGCGATGCGAGGTGCTGATCAAATAGGCTTGCTGCATAAGCCGCCTGAAATGGAAACGTGAAGCCTGCCGCACTATGGCTGGATCGCAGAAGCCGGATACATGCGGCGCGATCTGAAGGCAGAGCCAAACGAACACCCATCAGAACAGCCCCAAAAACTTCTTTTTCTTCTTTTGTGTCGGTACTTTACCCTTTTCCGATCCCCACCAGATTTCCCATTCTGTGGCGGTATCGGCATCCTGATAAAAGCCATCTGTCGAGAGCCTTAGCCGTTGCGTTGCATCTGACCGGGTATCGGGATTAGAGCGGGTGAATTCCTGCGTGTGACTGACGCAGGTCATGATAACAGCACCGTCTTCGTTTTCGCTTGGCGTGCTGATCTCTATGCGATCAACGAAGCCGATAAAGCGGCATTCCGCAGGCGCTACCAGTTGGCGGGAATTTGGATCAAACAGGCCGCGATAGATTTCAACACGCGCTTGCTGACAGTCGTAATCGCGAACAATACGCTCAACTTCCTCATGCACCTGCGACATGCGAATGTTGACTTCCTGTACAGCCAGATTTGCAACAAGCGGAATGTCATCAATCTCAACCAGGCTACCGGTGCCATACCATTCACGCGTGACCGGAAGGCCACTGTCAGGATGCGTGATTGGCGCAGTGATATTGCCAACGTCAGACCACAGCCCCTCAGTCTCAGGCGCATTTGTCTGACGATTGCGCGCAACCAGCCAAAGGAAGTCACGCGCCACCAGCATACGGCCCAGCAAGGCCGCATGGTTTTCAGCCGATATGTTTCTCATGATTGCCCTATAAATCAGCGGCTTTCGATAGCCTGAAACGACACAGTGCCGCGCCCTGTCTGCAACTCAGCCGTTGTGGAAATGGATCCGGGAACGATAGTCATGCGGCAAGACGGCCGCACAATTGTCACCGAGTTGCCGATGACGGTTTCCGGCCAGAAATGCGGTCTGACTTCAATATCCAGACCGTCGATATTGCCAATCTGATGCAAATTGCGCGGGCCAAGCTGTAGATAATCACCGATGCTTGGCGAATAGCCCGCAGGCCGATTGCTCAATCGCAAAGTCTTGCGATCTTCACCAATGGTTCCCAACGTCAGATCGGACGCATCACCCATGCCAGCCCCATTCGGGTGAGCAATAGGGAAGCATCGGCTGATCGGACGGCCAAGAAACTCTTGCAGTCCGCCTTCGAGCAGTTTTAGACGTGCACGCCATGCATCCAGCTCATTAACCAAGAGAGACTGAGAAACATAAGACCCTTGCCACAGTGGCGAGCCGAGATCCTTAACGTAGGTTTTTCCGCCCGCCGTGCGGCTCTGCTCCTGCCGATAGAGCAAGTCAAACTCTGTGGACCAGCCCGGAAAGCTGGCGAGAATATCATAGGGATAAGCAATCGCCATATTAACCCAGCTTTACGTTTTGCTTCTGAGATTTGCGAACCGTCTCAATGACAGTCGCACGCATTTCGCGGTTGGTCTTTTCAAGTCCTGCTTGAAGACGTTCAACGGCTTTGGCGTCCGCACCTTTCGCATCTATCTGATAGACCGGTGCAAAATGTACGACTGGGGCGCTGCCCATAGACTGGGGGGACGATGGCAGATCAGAAATACGCAAGTTTACAGGAATTTTTCTGCCGTCAGGCAATGGAACAGCAGCTTCAGGACCAGCCTCTCCAAAGATCGCTGGCTTATCGCTGATACCACCATTCGCATACAGGCCGACGCCGCCGTTCATGGCGATAGACTTCTGACCACCGAAGCCAAATAAGCCTGCAACCATGCCGCCCAGACCAATTCCACTGCCACCACCAAATAGCCCGCTGAAGAAATCAGCATAAGCGCCTTTTCCTGTCAGAGCGGATTTCACAATTTCGATTGCGAGTTTCTTAAAAGCATCAGCGGCATCTTCGGTGCCGGCAATGACGTTACCGAGTGCGTCAACCGCGTCAGAACCAAGCTGATCAAGTCCGTCGATAAAATCCTGCTGCGCCTTGTTTGCCCGCTCCTGTGCCGCCTTTTGAGCATCAATGACTGTGATCAATTCGGTGATGCGGTCTTTTTGCTCCTGCGTGGCTCCCGCACCAAGTTTGCGTAGCTCATTCGACAGTTTTTGCTGTTCGTCAGTCAGTCCAATGATGGAAAGTTCATGTTCCAACGACTGGATTAACTCGTCCGCTGCCTTTTTCTGTCGCTCCGTTTCGGAAATAGCGGCCTTTCGACTGCCTTTGTTAGATCCTGAATCGACAACGACTGGCGGCAAGGTAAAGCCGCCGTCATTTTCTATAGGCTTGACGGCATTTTTCTTGGCGGCGATCAGCTTTTCAAGCGCCGCAATCTCAGCCTCGACTACCGGAACGAGTCCATCGTTGTAGCCTCGCGCCGCAATCCCGCGCAGTCCGCCTGCATTCTGAGCCGCACGCGCACGCTTCTTTTCAGCAAGTTGCGCTTCAAGTGTAGCGATACTACGGTTATCAACACTGTTAAAAAGATCGAGAATGTAACGAACTTCAGAGGCAACACTAACGACAGCCTGTTTCAGGTTATTGCTGACCGTTGTAACAACCGTATTGAATGCAGCATCAAGTTCGGCGGCCTGTGCGACCAGTTCATCCTCAATAACAATGCCAAGTTCATGTGCCTCATTGATAGCCTGCCTGATGCCAGCTTCACCCTGAGCGATCAGCTCAACGAAGCGCTCACCCGCACTGCCACCAAACAGCTCATCCATCACACGAATCTGGGCAGCTTTATTAAGATGCTGCACACGCTTGATGATTTCAGCGAAGAGTTCGGACGGTTCTTTTAATCGTTCGGCGACATCCTTTGCATCAAAGCCCAGGCGCTGGAATGCTTCTGATGCAGACCCTTTGCCGGTCACTGCAAACTCATCTGCGCGCAGGCTGAGTTCTTTGAGACCGTCAATCATCGCATCGACATCGATACGGTTTTTCTCGGCCACATAACGCATTTCCTGAAACGCTTTGATGGAAACGCCAGCGCGCCGGGCTTCACGATCGATGGACGCAATATCGCTGATAACCTGCTGAGCGCCTGCGAGACTGATACCAACACCCAGTCCCGCAAGAGATGACTTCAAAAAATTGAAACTGCGATCCATACCGGCAGACAGATTGGCAAATTCACGTTTAGTGTCTTGAGCCGTATCTTTGGCATCTCCACGCACACGACGCATGGCATCGTGAAAGCCACGGGCATTCGCGCCGATAAAGGCCATAATATCGGCACGTGCACTCATTTCGGCTTACTCCGAATGGATTTTGTAGGAGGATGGGAACGGGCAACTTCACGAGCCCGTTCCGGCGTGATGATGTCATTGAGACGGCGACCTGTGCGCCCTTCAATTGCGGCCAGAACTTCCGGCCACGTTAATCGCCAGAATGAACGCGGCTCCCAGCCAAGTTGGCCGGTCGCAATGCGCTGCATATGCTGTATTCGATCAGTTACACTGAAGGGCCTGGGGCGTTTCCCGGAACGAGCTTGTCAAATGCGCGGTCAAGGTCAGCGATAGGATTTTCTTCGCCACGGCTTTTGCGACCCTCAGCAATATGACCAGCAAGTGCCTTGGTGATAGCATCGCGAAACGCTGGCTCATCTGCACCGCTCAATTGCTGCATGGCTTGATGGGCCAGCTTGCGGGCCTCTTCCTCACCATCTGGGTGAATGGTCAGCACACGGATGGCTGCCATAACGGTTTTCGGATGAAAACCTATGAGACGCTTATAGAGCGTCTGCATGTCATCACAGTCGGCCAGCTGAGCAAGTTGCGCCAGACGACCAAACTCAACGACGATGACAAGTTTCGTTTTGCCGATCTGGCAAGGTGCTTCACCGCGTGCGGGATTAAAAATCGGGTCCATATTATGCAGCCGCCGTGAAACCAATGACGCCCGACGCGGCCATACGGCCCTGCGCCTGCAACTCACCTGTCTTGTCACCTGAGAAGGTCATCGAGACAAGGAAGTCAGCCTCGAACGTTCCGACACCGGGAACCACGATCTGATATTCAGTGACGATCTGATTAACGGCATCTGCTGTCATGGCTTTTTGCGCGGAATTGCCGACAAAAGCACCGTCAAGCTGTACTGCAATGCTCTGCATGCCATACATCAGCGAGCGCACCAGCTTGCTGCCGGGATCGGCACAATCAGGCTTGGTGATGTCGATTTCCTCATTATTGATTTCAATTGAGCGCGCTTCGGAAACACATACCGAAACAAACTCCTGATTGGCTTCCATCATCCGCTTGATGACGAGTTCACGCCCCATGTGCTGAGCCATGGCCTGTTCTCCTGAAATTATAGTGGATTGTCAGGCAGCCCGATCTGGGATGCCAGCGAAGGTGCGGTAACTCACCTCAAAAATCACGCGGCCAGAACCGAGACTTTGCGCTGTCTGCGGATCAATGAACATTTCTGACGCGGTCGGCAGAATGTCGATGACCAGATCACCGAGATGCGAAGGCGGTAACGCCGTTTCAACCAGTGCTGCCAGGTCATCAAATTCACGTTGCGGATTAGAGCGGCCCTTGAAGTGGATGATCACATTGACCATCAATCGACGGTTAATACGGACAAGCTCCTGACCGGTTACATCATCGTAGATAACGCCATCCGGCGTGGATGTTTCACCTGTATGAATGACTGTAAAAAATGGCATATCCTCCTCTTCGATCGCATTCGCGCGCATGAGAGAGACTTTGCCACCTTTTCCCGTAACAACAGGCGTCAGATCGGCCTTGATCTTTTCAAGGATCTGATAGCGCAGGTGCATGATCAGTAATCCCGTAAAAGAAAGCGTTTCATGGCGCGCCCGTCATCAACATGACTGGCAATCTCGAACACGTCACCGACATTCTTGCCGTCATCACTGGCAAGGATTTTTATGGTGTCACCCTGCCGCACCGCATCAATGCCATCACCCTTGAGGGCGAGAGAATAGTGAATGCCTTCCGCAGCCACGCCCTCAAGATCGAGCAGGTCAGTGTCACGAACCCGGCGAAAAATACCCCGCAGCGGTTCGCGCACTTCACCACCGATCGTCAACTCGATATTGACATTGCCAAGGGAGGCAACAAATGCGCCTCCCATACCGGCAAAAACAGCAGGCCGAGACATCAGCCCTGCGCCTCCTGAAGCGCTTTTTCAGCTTCATTGAGAGCAGCTTCCGCCGCCTCGAATGCCCTCAACTCATCATCGCCAGCCTTCTGGTCTTCCAATGCGGCTTTCGCTTTGTCAAAGGTCTGCTGTGCTTGTTCAACTGCTTTTGCCAGCAAATCAAGCTGTGAAGGAGCCGGTGTTGTAGCTTGCTGCGAGCGCGATGGTTTCACGGCCTCATTGACTGCCGGAACAATACCAAACAACTCACCGATCCGGTCTGCCTCATCTTCAGGAAGCGGCACCGGCGTGCCGGGAGCAATATCTTTGCCCCCAACAACGAGTGTCGCGCCATAAGCCTGCGTAATGGTTTTCTTAGCCATGGAATTAATTCTCCGTTTGAGCCGGTTCGATTAACGAACCATGGCGAAGAGGGACGCATTCGCATCGCCGGGAACCGGCAGCGGTGCGCTCTGGGTCATGAGCATGGTTGCAGATGGATCCTGCTGTTCCCACATTTTGGCAAATCGTGAGAGCGGCGAAAGGCGCGCGCCAACATCCTGTATCGCGCCGTGTGCCATGAAGCCCTGCAACTGCGAAGGCGAGATCACGCCAACGCCGAAACTTGGCCAGACTTCAATGTCGTTACCGGCATCATCCTGAAACAGCTGTGTGTACTGCCAATAATTAAACTGACCGACCGAGCCGAGATAAACCGCAACCATGTCTTCACTTCCAGCGGCAACGGGACCGAGCTGCATGATACCGTCAGCCTGACGACGGTTATCAAGCAGCTGGCGCATTTCCTCATCGGTCTGAAGCAATTCAGCAGCTTCTGCGCCAAGAACGACTTCTGTTGCGGCACCGCCAGAAGCCTTGGCAACCCGTGTGCCCCAGTCACGAATGGAGGTGCGGACCTTCACGCCGTTTTCACCCCAGCGAGCAGCACCAGTCAGCGCAACTGTCAATTCCGCTTTACGGGCATAATCAACTACCTGCGTTTCATAATCTTCACCGCTGACAGTAATCTTGCCAAGTTTCAGAGCTTCAGCTGCCATGATTTCTTCGCGGCGGGTGATTTCATCATCCTGATCAAAAAGCGTATCGGTGACAGTCTGGAGGTAGCGATCTTCTGCGCTCATCTCACCGCCAATACGCTCACCGGGACGGCGGCGGAAGCCTTCACCTGGGCGAATGGTGTTTTTTGGCTTCACATAGGCTGGCTTGAAGGTCGTGGTCTGTCGGCCACGAATAGCGCGCTCACGACCAGGCACCAAAGGTGAAACAAATGGGGCGACGTTGCGGCGCCGCTTCAGCTTGTCGAACGCAATTTCTTCCGAATCCGACTGAAAGCCGTTCGGGAAGAATGTATCGCGGATCCATGCGGTTGGACGGTCGCGTGATTCAATAACCGCCGCCAGCGCAATCGTGCTGAAAAGATAGTTTTCCATTCTGGAAATTCCTTGAATATTGCGTTTGAAACGCGAAGGGTGACTGACTGCGGTTAAGCGAGTTTGTGGATGAACAGCGGTGCCGATGCTTCGCGGAATGCCCTCTCAACACTATCAACGGTATGGCCTTCCCCCAGGATGAGCTTTGCACCGTCAAAACCGCCAGAGGCATAAATCCGGGTCTGCACCGGACCGGCTGCCGTGTCGACATCAACCGCGAGAACAACAGACGGCACCTCGGAGCCATCGCTTGCTGCAGATGCAGACAGAATAAATGTGCCAGAGGCATCACCCAGCACGGCACCGCGTTTGAGAACCTGCCCTGCGCCAATTGTAACGGTGCGCACAGCAACGGGATAATCGCCAACGAGCAGATCGCCCGGCGTATAATCTTGGGTCTGCATTTGCAGCACTCCCTATGAACGATTGAAAATGAAAAAGGCTTGCAGGCTTATGCCTTGCGTGCTGCCGCACGGTTCTTGGCGAACGCAACGAGCTTCGCATCCGCTGACTTTGGCTGTAAAGCTACGCCGCCATTGCCAAGGGCTGGAACGCGGCCATTCATGCGCGATGACAAGGAAGGCTGCGAAGATGCTGCAGGGCCGGAAGCCTTCAGAGCTGCGATCGCATTCTTGGCGCTCATATTGGTATTGAACGCCAAATGTGCAGCAAGTGATGGATTGCCATCAGCCTGAGCGCAACCAAGGATCGAAGACATACGCTGACGCTCAGCACGGCGACCGCGTGCATATTCGCCTTCATCCTTATTTTCATCGGCGACAGGTTCATCCTCTTCGGCTTCAGGCTTTTGATCGTCATGACCTTCTGCCGACGGCTCATTATTTTCGTCATCCTCGGCCTCTTCTGGACGTTCGTCGTCTTCGAGTTCCTTGGGTTTATCTTCCTCAAGACGTGACTTCATGGAGCGGCCACCAACGGCAGCCCGGATAGCGCGTGTAAGCGACATCGGCTCTATTCCTTATTTAAATTGTGAGTGTGGGTCAGGCGTTGCGCTTACGCGCCTATCGCTGCCAGAAAAGCGTTGAAGGCATCTTTTGGCCGTGCAACAGCATCGACAATGCCAAGATCAACGGCCTTCTGGCCTCGAAACGTATCCGCCTCGGTTGCGAGAGCGGCATCAAGAGAAATGCGACCGCCGCGATAACGTGCAACGGTTTCGGCAAACAACACGCGCATGGATTCGAGATCCTCAATTGCGGTATCGTATTCTTCATCGGACATAGCTTCGAACATGCCCGGACGTGCTTTTCGCTCACCTGCTCGCAGGATCGTAACGCCAAGCCCTTGTTTCTTGGCCCATTCAGATGCATCAACATGCATCGAGATTACGCCGATTGAACCGGCATAGCCCGTGGCAGGGATAATAATCTGACGGCAGGCAGAGGCGATCAAATAGGCTGCAGAACAGGCATGATCGGTCAGAATGGCAATCGTCGGCTTTTTCTGAGACAGAAGATACAAATCCTCTGCGCAATTAAAACAGCCATCAACTTCACCGCCGAAACTATCGATTTCAAAGACAGCAGCTTTAATGTCATCGCGCTCAATACAATCGGCAATCTGGATGTTCAGCCCTTCATAGGAAGTGACACCCGAAGACTTCCCCACCCATGCACCCTTGTTAACGAGTGAGCCTTCAACCTCAATGACAGCAACAGGCCCCAACATCTTGGGGCCATTGTATATTTTATCTCCTGTCCAACCGTCGCGCAACTCGCGCATGTCCTGAGTAAGGACACCCATTTCAGGGGAAGCGTGAACGTTCACCTCATTTCCGAGAACACGCGGACCAAAAGCCCGCGCGATGATGTTAGCCTTCCCCTCATGCAGCATCAAAGGTGTATTGAAGAGACGCGCCGCAACTTCTGGCATTGCATATGGCATCATTTTTGTTCTTCCTCATCGCCTTCGCCCGGCTTGGCCGGCTCATTGACGAAGCGCGACACGACACCGGCACTTGCCGCTTCACCTGGCGTGACACCATGCTTACGGGCAAACCGAAGCTCACGCGCACGCTGGATTGTATCTTCCTTCCAGTCGCGCCCCTGTTCGGCAGACTCTGATTCCTGCGTGGTCAGACCCGTTGCCAGGCGGATGGCAGCGGCTTTCGCTTCCTTCTCAGGATCAACCCAACCACGACCACTGCCAATCCATGCAGCGCGCACCCAGCCAGCCGGATTTGCTTCAAATGAAGCTGCGCGCGCTGGCAGACGAATGCGGCCCTGATCGAACACCTCTTCAAGCCAAGCCCAGTAAATCGGCTGCATGAACGAATGAGCGAAGCTCGATTTCTCAGACGAAAGTCCACGCCAGATTTCCAGAAGCGCTGCACGCGCACTGGAATAATTGACCTTCGACCAATCCATGGTGAGCTGCTCATAGGTCAGACCAACACAGGATGCGATGTTACGAAGTCCAGCATTCACAAAAACTTCAAATGCAGCATTCGGATGCTCAGACTTTGTAAAAACCACATCCTCACCGGGATTGAGGAAATTGATCTGCGCACCCTTAAGCCGGATAGGGTCAACGGCATAAGCCGCTGCCTGCGCAGCACCCAATGCATTAACCGACTTGCCGATATCGGAAGCACCCAGAGAATCCGCCAACTGGTCCATATCGAAAGGCGTTTTGATGAAAGCTGCCATCACCGCATTGAGCGATGCAGCCTGTAATTCATAATCGTTATAATCCGATACCTGTTTCAATTGCTGCAAGATCGGTGCCCAACGCGAGGCACCGCGTGTCATGCCTGCGCGTGTTGCTTCAAAGGAATGAACTGCAAGCGGCCTGCCAAATTCATCTTCTCGCTCAATCCGCTCCCAGATGAAGGTGTCGCGCATACGACCAAACACGTCGCCAGGATGTGCTTTGCGAACATTATAGGCAATCGGCGCACCATATTCGTCGAGTTCAACGCCATCGCGCAGCGTCTCAGAGTCCATTTTCCCCATTGGATTCGACAAACGCGCCGGGTCGATCACATGCACGCATGTACCATAACCGTTTCCGCCCATACGATAAGGCAACACCGCAAAGGCCTCACCATCGGTAAAGCGATGGCGCGCTGCCAGCCCAAGGATGCCGGAAACCGACTTAGTGCGTTCGGCATCAAACCAGTTGCTCGGATCCGTCGCCACATCAGACCAGAGAGCCTCAATCTGATCGCCGATCTCGTCGGCTTCATCTTCGGTGAGATTGAGTGTGCGGGCATTCGGCTTTGACGATAAGCGCCAGCCTGAGCCGACGACATTATCAACAAGACGCGTTACACCTGCGGAGGCCCAGCCGCTGTTACGAACCGCATCATTTATACGGTCAACAACGACATCGCGGTTAAGACCAAGCGCAGACTGTCCGGAATAAGTTCCGGGCCGCCAACCGGCCATTGAGGAATGATCGTTACCAGCTGCACTATAGGCCGCACTCATTGCATAACGTCTGCGTGCCGCTGTACGAACAGCAGTTGGCAGAGGATTGCCGAAGCCGTCCAGAATGACAGTTTCGCTCATCCGAACACCACCCTTCGCGCCCGCGTGCGAGGCGGAGCGATGCCAAGCTGGGCTTCGAGCTGCTTAATATAGCTGCGCAGCCTTCCCTCATCCGCAGTGGTATAAGTGATGCTTTCGCCCTGATAACTCAGCTGTACTGTTGCAGCGCCTGTCAGCAATTTATGCAACGCATTCTGTGCCTCGGTGAGACGCTGCTGAATAATCTCACGACTGGCCATGACTTCTCCTGTCAGCCTCGGCGGGAGGCTCGCGCCCGCGCTTTGGCAATTGCTGCCGCTACTAGCGGATTGTTTTTCTGGGGTTCGGGCTTTGATGGTGGCGACAAATGCGGCGCCGACTTAAACATTATCTCTTCAAGATCGAGCTGCGCAGGTGGCGGTTCGCTCGCGAGGCGCTCTGCGAGAGCATCCCATTCTTCCTCGGTCCAGTAATTGATACCGAGACGAAGGGCTGCGGCCTGCGCCTGATTGATCATATCAAGCGCTTCGTTACGCACGCCTGATGGCAGTTCCCATTCATAGTAGGGATGGCCTGCACGGCTTTTGCGTTGAACACGCCTCTCTGACGTGGCCTGCTGAAAGAAATCATCGCCTAGACCCTTGGCAAACTCGATATATCCGGTCTGTTCTGGATCTTCCTTTTTATAGGATCGATAAAGCGAAGCCTTCATCACCGAAGCATTGAAGTTGAAGAAACGGCGCTGATAGCGAAGCGGCTTGCCGCGCTTGTCCTTTTCCTTCTTCACCTGCGCCAACATCGGAGCGGTTTCACGGTTATCACCGCGCACCATGATGACATCCGTAATCGGATGCTTACGCGCCCATTCCCAGACATCCTCAGTGTAAGCGTTGCCGTCGATAGCAGTCAGGTCAGCGCGGCGCTTGTTGCCCCATGTGTCGGGCCATTCACGCTGAACAAGCTTTGACAGCGCATGCTGCACCTGTGGCTCTGAAATATGACCAGAGTGAGCGACATATCCCGGCAGGGATCTGCCAGCAGTGTCATCGAAGATGCCGCGATCAATCACAACACGATAGCGGTTCTTGCCATGCCCCAGAAGCTGCCACTCAACGCGATCGCCCTGAACATCGATGCCGATGGTCAGGATCAATGCACGTGGCGGGATAACACCGCGAATGACTTGGCCAAGCTCTGCACGATCTCGTAGCAATTCCCAGCCAATCGCCTCACCATCGGTTTCAAATGGCTGGCCCAGCCAGTCATTGAAGAACACCTGTTCGGCACCCGATTTCTTGCCCTTATCATCTGGACCGCCACGCTGCACATTGAGATGCGCTCGTGCTAACGCCTCCCAGCTTTCCAGCGGCGAGTAAGCCACCCAGATATGAAACGAACGATGATAGCGCGCCCGTTCCGGGTATTTGGCCACCCACTTTGCACCATTCGCAGGATCAACCATCCAAGACCGGTGATGCTCGCGGATTTCGCCGCCGCACTTGGGACAGAAGAAACCGGCCTTCTCAGGGTGCTCGGCATCGATATGATCGCGCATGTTCTCCCATTCGAGAGCATGCAGATGAGAACAATGCGGACAAGGCACATGATAGCGCTCCTGCGTACCCTGCTCAAAATTGGTCGAAATCCGACAGCCGGGAGCAATCAGCGGCGTGGAGATTTTAAGAATCTTCGCCGCAATGAATGCCTTTGAACGGCTTTCTGCCTGACTTTCCGGGTCGCCCGCCTCATTATTCTGCCATTTCGATAGATCGTCCTGAACCTGTTTGCGCGGCGAAATCATCGAAAGGCCTGAAGGCGAATTTGCCCCCGCTGCCTGAATAGCCCCGCGACCGTCTGCGCGTTCCTTGTAATGGATCGAGTTGCTGCCATCCCTGCTTTTTTCGGGGAAGAGCGCCGCCAGTGCCGTGGTTTCCCGCAACAATGGCATTAACTTTTGCTTGGACCAACGTGAGGCGTTTTCCTCAGTCGGATGCACATACAAGAAATCGCACGGGTCCATGTCCATGGTGCCAAGCGTGAAGATGTTCGCCAGAACAGTACCGCCAACCTGCGCCGACTTTGAAATTGTCACCATACGACAAGCATCTTCAGGCGAGAGCGCTCTAAGAATTTCCGAGAAGAACGGAAACAGCGCTTCGTTATAAGGCCCCGGAAACTGCGTGATACGATCCGAAAAGACGATGTTTGCTTTCGCCCATTTTAGATAATCGACAGGCGGTGGCGGCTCGGTTTCCTGCATCAGCACCTGAAACGTCAAGCGGCGCGGATTGCAGAGAAGTGTCATTCTTCATCCTCATCGGCTTTTTCAGCGACATCATCAGATGTATGGTCTGGCTCATTCTCGGCAGCTTCACGAAAGCCTTGAGCGGCGCGAGCACGGACATCACGAAAGGACTTCTGCAGGTGATGCAGAATATCGCGTTGCGGCACTTCAAACTTCCCAGCCAGATATGTCGCCATGTCCGCTAGTCCGCCCTCCATCACCCGGTAAGCCATCGCAACAGCGCGGGTGATTTCTGCTTTTGCATCGTCTGCGAAAATGTACCGGCCCTCTGCAAGTGCTTCCTCGCGGCGTGCCCGCGCAGTCTGCATTTTGGCTTGTTCAAGTTTTTCCAGGGCGATCTGGTCGGCCACCGCGTCTGTACGCGGCAGCGTAACTGTCGGCGCACTCGAAAGATCAAGTTCCGACTTCGCTTCCTCCGAAGATGCAACCCGCGTGCCAATGCCGTTAAGCCCGACCCGCTGCGCTACATCCAGACGGCCACTCAGGTGACGGCGCGCCTTATCGACAATAATCCGCGCGCTACGGCCTGTCCCATCAAGCGCATCAGGACCAATCTGCCCCGATGCAATGTATTGAGAGACACGGCCCGGCGTGACATTGATCAATCGGGCAAACTCGCCCTTCGTCATCGTGGGCAACGATTGCGTTGCTGTCATCTGTCAACCTCGGGATAAAGCAGCGGCGGCGCTTGATCCCGCGCTCAATGTTCCAACTTTAGCGTTTGAGTTTAGGAGTTTAGCCTTGAGTTTAGGCTTCGTTTTCCGGCTCAGACTGACCCGATGCAGCCGTGCGAAATACCCGCAGTCAGCCCCGGCGAGGAAGGACCCGAAACATTTTGAGGGGCAAACCGAAATCCGATCAATCAGCGCTTCATCCGCTTGCCGATCTCTTCCGCCATGAACTGGCCGAATTTCTTCTCGGCAACTTCCTTCACGACCCCGAAGAAGTCGATACGTTTTGCATAAGGACGCATGCGAACAAACAAAAACACCGCCTTGATGCTGTTATCACGAGGGTCACGCTGCCAAATTCCAGGGTGGAGGTGTGAATTGCGATCCGCAACAAAGAAACGAGCGAAGCGATAGTTCCGGTTGCGTTTTGTCGAAGCCTCACTGCGCTTGCGGTTATACCCCTCGGTTCTTGGTGTAACTCTCAGATCAGCAAGGATGCGGACGATCAGGGCCACCTTAACGTTGCCGTATTGATCGAGCGGCGTTTCCCTTGCAGGAACAGCATATTCGCCAGCCTTGAGATAACCAGCCGATTGCAATTGGCGTTCAAAAGACTTCAGATTGCGCTGCCCTCCAAAGAATTGCGGTGTCAGAAAATTTGCAGGCGGCGTAGCGTTTTTTGCCGCCCATGATCGCCCAGAAATCATCACCATGGCGGACAGGCGATCTTTGTTTGCCTTTTCGTAGATAATACCCTTTTTCGCAAAAGGTGTTACCCGATCAAGCTTAAGCTCCATTTCTTCCTGCACCTGAAGTCGTCCAACGGCTGCAACGTGATTAAGTGCCGCGACAGCAGCTTTTGGCATGACGTCGCGCTCAAGCGAAGTCAGCAGCGCATCAAAGCCTTTCGTATCAAAGTTCAGATATGCAGCCGATGATCCATCAAGACCGGTTGAGACATCCAGTTTCATAGCATTTTCAACCGCCCCCTTGATTAACCAAACTTTGCTGAGAAAATTGCCAACTACATTTGATCAAGGCTCAATGCGATAAAACGCACGGGATCGCGAACAAATCCGCCATTCTTCTGCCATACAGCGGGAGCATTTCGTACCGATACAGCTCATAATTAGCGTGTTTGAGAAAGATGCGCGAAATCCATATCCACTCGCACAACCCTGAATTATAATCAGTGAGCCGGTGCCACTAAAACGAAAGATAAGTATGCCGTTTCGTTCCGACCAATTTATTGGAACCTATAACCCCGACCAGCTTAAAGCCTTGCAAACAGCATATCACGAAACTTGCGCGCTACTGGGACGAACCACACAAACAGAAGCCGAAGTGCAAGAACTCGCAAAGCGCATATACCACATCTATGACAGCGGCATTGAAGATCCGACACAGATTGCTCGCATCATCAAGCATGCAGAAAGCATCTAAAGAAAGAGCGCCTCAAAGGCGCTCAACTTCGTTGATGAATTTAAGACATAGCTCACGCTCTGGCCCTGAATCGGTGTCTCACAATTGAGACTGTCAGGGCGGGGTCCGAGCGTGGCCACCTCAGGAACTTGTCCCCACGTTTTACCGTGTATCGAGGATCACTATCTAAACCGGATCATCCAGTAACCGGATTTAACTCACAACGGTTCGAGGATTGCAATAGGCAAAATCATAGCCACTGGCCTGCCCATAACAACAAGTTCGACAACTACAAGACCATTGCCCTTCGCGCCCCCAGAGATCAATTCAGCACGGCTTCCAGCGAATGGCCCGTCAGCAATCAGCACCCATTTCACGCCCACAAACTTACGGTGAAAATGTTCATAATCATATTTACCACCTTCGGCTTTCACCTTGAAAAGAATGATTTTTTCCGCATTCACAAGAAACGGCGCTTCGTAACCACCCAGTACAGAAATCACACCATCAAAGCTCAATAAGCCAGCAATACATTCATTCGCTATGGCGCAACGAACAAGCACATAGCCATCCATCACGGGCTGCTGTTTTGCCGGTATTTCACGCCCTTGCCTGCGAATTTTTGGCCCCATTTTCATGGGGACAATCACTTCAATATTTGACGCGATTAGTTCATCACGAACGGAAAGTTCACGCCCAGTCATCACATTGAGCACCAACCAAGGAGAATCATCGCTCACACGATTCGCGGCTGACGCCCTCAACCGCTCAATGCGACGGCGCTCTGCAATCACCTTATCAATGGCTCTGCACTGTTCAGCTGTAGGTGAAGATGCTATTGCGGTATCGATCTGACATGGATCAATTGCCATCATTTTCACCCAATCCCCTCAAAGCTGTTTCGAATTCTTTCAGACCATCTGGGCCACCGACCGGAAAATAGACCCATTTGAGCCAGTCAGGTGAAGGGTACCAACGCCATCCGCGCTCAGCGTGGTATGCCTGCCACTCAAGCCAACGATCACTACCGACACCAACGGATTCCATTTGGTCGCTAAGCGCTTGCAGCCGTCCTGACACAGCGATAGAGCGACCAGTAGCTGCACGCTCGAACATAGCCTCAACCGAGGCCCAACCCTGTTTCACCAATTTTTCTCGAAATATTTCATTCTCGGTCCGCTCTCCGTGCTGGATTTGAGCACGCTCGAAAGCTGTCGGTCCTGAGATTGGACCCGGAGAAACTGTCAGGAAATTACGATAGACGTCGATACCAAACAGTTTCCCGAAGGGTTTAGCTTCAAGGCGCGCGGGTTGATCAGCGGACTCTGCCGGTGCATCTGGAACCTGTTCCCAAAGCTTGTTTTCGAAGTATGTCCCCGGCACATGGATGTGATCACGACCGTTCGCACGCAGCAGTTCAACCCAAGCATCGCGTTTTTCCACTGCCTGGATTCGCTCTTCGGGGGTCAGAGCCAGCCAAGAATCGAACCACTTTGCCTGCGGCGTTCCATCAAGCTTTGGCCAAGACCGAACCAACCTCCAATAAGCCTTCTCTATTTTCTTTCGATCTTCCCGATCATTTGCGCTCGCGCCTCTCTCAGATCTATGATCAGTTTTTTCTAGATTATCAGTTATTACTAGGGGGTGATTTACCGGCGCCGGTTTATCCGTTGACGGATTTTCAGTCTGCGGTAAAGATGCAACACTTTCAGCAACTTGGTTTGCAAACGGCTCATCATAGATAACCAGTGACAGGACACTAAAGCGTCCACCGTCACGCGCCTGTTCTTTCTGTGCGTAGCCAAGCTCGACTAACTCAGCGATCATGCGGCGCGCCTTGTCGCGACCGCAATTGCCTTTGTTAATGATGTCGCGCAGCACCACCGTCCAGTTATCAGGCTTTGACAAAAGATAACCAAGAAGCCAACGCGCCTCCATAGAAAGACGCGTTTCTTCAAATACGTGATTAGGTATCGCCGCATATCGCGCATTTCGCGCACCACGGCGAATGGTAGCCTCTTCCTTCATCACCCCACCCTCTTCCATACTTCAAAAGCAGCGCGGAAATCCTGCCAGCGTTCAGCTGCAGCGCTGCTTTCATTCAATTCTTTTCTGGTTTTGATATTGAGGATCGAGCGCAGCCGTTGCGCCGCGCGATCCGGTGTCAAAGGCCGCTCAAGACCGTGCCGCTCTTCGAGAAACGCCCTAAAAACAGCGTCATCGCACTTCATGGCTGCTTCCGCCGCGAAGTCTTTTTCGCGCTTGTGTTGTCGCCGCGTCTGTTGCTGTTGCGGCTCCTGATTGTTGCGCGCAGACTTGATAGCGCGATCAACAAGACGAAGCAGAAACGAAACCATTTCGGGTGCGCTGACAACGAAGTCGATTTCTTCTTGCAATGTGCCGGGATGAAACCGCGCAATCTCATTAAGCTCGCCGTTGCGGGTTTTCGCTTCGACAAACTCGCCGCGCTCATCGGCTGAGCGAAACCATTGCGCGCCCTCGAGCGATGCGATCTTTGATCTTATGCGGCGCAGTTTGATTGCATCAGCGCTCATGACAACACCGCATCACAAAGCAGCAATAAGTGGCCTTGCGCATGTTTCAGCGCAGCACCTTTGATCAAACCGCGATAGCGTGTTTCATGCATAGCTGCGTAAAAGCAGGTGAGATATTCACTGCCAGCGTCGAAACCGTGTTGCGCGCATGACGCTTCCAGCACCTGCCGATACTTCAACATGATTGAAATCGGGCACGTCAAAAGGATTGCAGCCCGTTCAGCGTCGGTCCCGGCGTCATGCATTGCCCGAAGAATAGGCAGCATAGTGTCGGTCATCCCTCAGCCCTCCCCGCAGCTTCAAATCCCCAGGCATCCCAGCCGGGGCGCGGATTGCGGCAAAACAATTCAAGTTTCGGCAGACCGGGATAAAGCCGCTCGATTTGTTCCGCGAAAAATGCAGGCTTGACCGAGTGTTTGCCCTTGCGCTCGCGATGGACTGTTTCCGGCTGTGTGCCGCGCAAAGGTGCCGCAACATTGCCGCGCCGACCGATCAGCAACAGCTCATGCCGGTCACGCCCCCAATATCCGGTTCCGGCGACTTCCTTGTCCCAGATCCAATGATGAACATAAGTGAAGCCGCAGGCATCCAGCACCCGCAGCGCATCCGGCAGCATCGGATTGGTCGCCCACGCAAAACACACCGCTGGATTGGCGCCACCAATCAGCCGCGACATAAGAGCAACAATGTCATCTGTGGGCATCGTCGGATAATGATTTTCCGCGCTCTTTTCGCGGCCTGTCATTTCCGAATGAACGCCGAACTGCCACGGCGCGTCAAAATAGTAGACCGGATAGACACGCCCCAGCTCTGCCGGTGCCGTGGCCGTTCCCCGGTCTGCAATCATGCCCATGGTTGTCATGCGAACCGCATGCTTTACCTTTTGCTGGTCGGCGCGGATTTCCTTGGCCTTGGCGACAATCGCTTTCTTCTCTTCACGAACAACTTTGGCCTGTTCCGAATGTTGCAATTCAGAAATCGCCTCACCGGTGTGAATCGTCACCTTGCCTGCGCGGATGGCATCAAGTAGCTCCGGCGCGCCCTTTTCATAGATACGCTTGGCCGAATAAACGGCACGTTCCGAAATGGACAGCTTTTCAGCGGCACGGCGGGTCTGTAAATTTGCAGGCCCGGCAGTCGTCTGATTGATACCCCGTTCCCAATCGACAATTTTCGCCGCGATCAACGCGCGCTGACTTTCCGTCAAGTGGCGACGATGCAGATTTTTCGACAAAACAAAATTGAGCGGATCATCGCCGGAATAATATTCATAAATCGGCTCAACCTCTGCGAAGCCGCAGGCCCACTGACGGTTGCGGCCATCCAGCACCATGCCCTCAAGAAGAATAATCGGCTCACGCTGCCCGAACGTGGCAATGTCATCAGCGAGCAACTTCCGATCCGCTTCCGGGATCATGGGGAACATATCGGCAAGCGGGTGCGCAGGGTAACTCATGCCTGCCCCTCTCTTTTCCTGGCCTTTCGCGCAGGCGCAGCTGCTTTGGCCCGATGTCCTTCCAGCAGAAGAATGGCTCTTTCCAAGGTCGCGGCCCCAACGCCATCAGCAAGAGCGGTCGCAACGCGAACATGTAAATCCAATTCGCGATCCGGTGCCGGAGCGCCGCGTTCCTGACCGACACGCGCGGCAAATGCTGCATCAAAAAGCATCTGCGCAAATGCACTTGGCTTGTAACCCTTGCGCTCAGCCATAGCCGAAAGACTGGCATAGGCTTTGGCATTCAAACGAACAGGAACTTTAAAGGTTGACGTGTCCATATCAGCGAACCTCCGCGAGCCAGACGACAATGAAAAAGGGGGAAGCCGCTGCCAGAAGACTGACCACAGCGAGAAGAACTGCGAAAAAGAAGTCGTGTTTCAGGATGAAATTTTTCATCGGAAAGCCTCACGACATGCCAAGAGCATCCATGTAGAGTTGAAGCATTGCTTCCTCTTCATGGCGCTCATGGTCTTCTTTTTTGCGCAGGCGAATGATTGTTCGGACGGTCTTGCTGTCGAAGCCGGAACCTTTCAGTTCGCCGTAAACTTCCTTAATGTCGTCAGCGACCGTCTTCTTTTCGTCCTCAAGGCGCTCAATGCGCTCGATAAACGCGCGCAGCTGTCCGACAGCAATCACATTGGAAGAAACTTCTTCGGCTTTACCGACCTTCGATTTCTTCGGACCACGTATGTGACCGGCGATGTCTTCCGCTGCAGTTGTAAAATCACTCAAAGGAATTTCGGGCGTACTCGGCCCACCCGGAATGCTGATGCTAACGGTCGGCTCATCAGCTTTTGCTTTCGCCTTTGCTTTTGCCTTTGGCTTCTCGACAGGCTTTGCGCTCCATGGATCATAATCAGACATGCTCAACTGCCTTTCCTGAGCGCAAAGTCGAACCCGCCTCGATGACGAGCCGGGCGATACGATCAACTTTTTCGGGTTTGTGAGAGAAGTGCTCGACGATACGGCGTGACCGATCATTGCCAAATCGGCTGATAGGGTGACGCCAGCGCATCACCCACCGGCCATTTGACCACGTGATGTACTTTAGAACCTGCGAAGTATTCATTCCGACACCATGCGCAGGCCTGAAAACTCGCGCGCCTCCACCCCGGCAAGCCGCCCATCAATATCAGCGTGAATTTTTGCAATCTGCCGGGAGAGTTTGCGTAGCTGCTGCGCTTCCGATGGCGTTATCACCCCATCAGCCTTGGCCCGGACGGTTTCAACCATCATGTTTCCGGCCAGTTCGACAAGATCGGCATTGAGTGCAGACAGGCAAGCCTCAACAGAGTTACCCGCAGCCGTACCGCCGATTTCCAATCCCAGAAACTCAACCATAATGCCGGTTACGATCGGGCGACCAACATAACCTTCAAGTGCCATGACAACCGGCATCGGCATAGTGTCACGATCGACACCGCCATACCAACGCCCGACCTGGCTCTTTGATATAGCGAACTTTTCAACCACGCGGCGGCTACCACCATAAGCGTCGATAAGATCAGTCTGGGCAGCTAAAACGCGCATACGCCAGCGTTCGGTAAATTCGCGAGGTTCGTTGTCAGCCATATCGTGCAGTCCTCAAGACAAAAGCTTTCCCGCGCCGGGAAAACCCGGCGTCGTTTCCCGTGGCGGGAAGGTCAAAAATTTGAGAGTTTCAAACCGTTCTGATTATGGAGGCATCAATGCAGAAGAAGGTGACACAAAGCGACAAGCACGCCGCAGCCGGAAGGAGCGACGCGCTTGCCATCCACCATGGTGCATGACCTCATGTAACTGTGAAAAAACTGGAGAATAAGCACCATGGTAGAAGAGCTTGTTTCGTGGACTCAGGCCGGGTGGGCTTCGTTTGTGGTCGCAACGCAAACAGCAGCCGCTTGGCTGAAATCCCCAGTTACCTTCCTGCTTCCCATACCTGGCCTCATCGCGTTTGCGTGGGCATGGAAGGACCGGAAAAACCGTGCGCGCGCTGAATCGCCTTATGCGGAATGGAAAATATGCGAGAAACCAGATGATAACGGCTGGCTTGCCACGCAAATCAGCATAACAAACCGTTGGGACGAGCGCCTTTATGCGCATAATATCCGAATATCTGGCGTTAAAGGAGCAAGATTGTCTCATATTGCTCCCTCTTCGGTTACTGAAGGGGATGAAACCTTAACGGTTAAATGGATTTTTCTTGCAGCACAGCAAACACCGCCAAGCGGCTGCTCAGGCGAGACATTACTGTATATAAAATGGCCCGGCCTCGCACAATCGGGCCGCGCTCCATCCGGCACCGGGCCCGATAATCTGGAATCAATAAGCTCCACAATCGCCAAATTGTGGCTGACCATAGACCTGACAACATCCAGCAACCGAAGCATACGATGCATCGCCAAACACAAAATAACCAGCATTATAGAACAGGCGACAATTGCCAGAGATGCAAAGACAAAGAGGTAAGATAATGCGCCTCCACTCATCACGCGCCCTCCCCGGAAACGGATTCAGGGGCGCAGCCAATGCCCATAGACTGCGCCCCCGCCTCACCCGATGGGGGATAATCGGGCGAAGTGGGTTTGATTGCCGGAGCGCCTTTTGAAGCGGGGGGCGTAACAGACGCTCCGGCATCATCACTCGCCAAGGGGGTGGCGGGAAACTTGGTTAAACTGAAAGCTTCTTCGTTAAGACGATCCAGCAATGCCCGAGCAGGTCCGCGCTTAGGAATACCATCGTTTTCCCACCGCCAAACGGTTGAAAGATTAACACCTGCCATACCTGCCAACTCAGACTGAGTTAGGTTAAGTGCTTTTCTTATAGCCGGAATATTTAATGGTGCTTCGTTCATAAAGGGAAATGTGCGTTAAGCACAATTCTTTGTCAAGGCGAAACGCACATCGAAAGTGTGCAATATGCAAACCATGATTGACACCCGCCCAGATTTTGCAAAGCGCTTAGAGAGCGCACGTATAGCTCGCGGATTTAAGACCGCTAAAAGCGCATGCGAATATTTCGGATGGAATTACAACTCCTATGCTCAACACGAGCAGGGAAATCGTGGCATTAGCCGCATTTCGAGCAAATATGCACGAGCCTATCGCGTTAGTGAGGCTTGGCTCCTCACAGGCGAAGGCAAAGGACCGTCAGGGTTAGAAGGCAATCATGCTACTGACATTGATGATGAATTTACCCAGCTAATTGCTGAAGCCACCGAACAAGAGAAGCAGGCGATGCTGCCTCTTTTAAGAACATTGATTGCCGCCAGAAAGCAATAAAGCTTCGTTTTTCTTCATGCGATAGCTTTTCCCAATCATTCAGCAGCTCATCCTCGATACTCACCACTGCCCCCTTTACGTGATGGAATGATGACTCACGAATTAGAACACATCAAGAACATATTTTAAATAATGTTAAAAGAATTAATGGGGACGGCACCTTTTCCACAGGCGTAGATTCGCTTTGAGCGCTTTCGGATGCCTCAGTAGGCACATTAATATTGCTCGTAATGCACATTTATCATTGACACAATTGTGCATTATGCGCATTTTAACACTCACCCCGCCCAAAACCGGCTGCGCTGGATCGGGTACGAGTAGAAAGCGCAGTCGGTTCTCCGGGGTGAAGCGGAGAGACCAATGTCAAACATTATTTTCATGGCCAGACTGACGGATCAGGGCGATTTTGCTGCCGTCCGCCGCGCAGAACAACTGCTTAAACAGCACGGCTTTTCAGTTGGAACAACCCAACGCGGTTCACCACGCGGAATCATGTTCGGCGCTTACGATATCCAGAAATGGCGAAACCTGAATGAAGCGGATCGTGCAGCTTTGCTATGCTGGAGGTGCGCCGCTATGCATAATCGCCCCGGCACCACAGGTTTCAACCTGCCATCTGCCTTCAAATCGCACAGTCGCAAACATGATCACCTGATCGCAATTGCCTCGCTCATAGCCAGCGTGTGCGTAGCAGCCATCTTGGGTGCACAGATCTTGGGGTTGATATGAGTAATCTTCGCAAAGTCGTTTTTACCAAAGCAGAAATCCCACCTGCAGAAGCCGGACCTGCGCCGATGCTTCAATGGGTGAAAATTGAACAGCTTGTCATTGATGATGGTTATCAGCGCCCTCTTTCGCCTCATAATTGGAAAAATATTCGTCAGATCGCAGATGGTTTCAGGTGGTCACGTTTCTCGCCTGTTCTTTGCGCACCGGTAGAAGGTGGCTTGTTTGCTATTATTGACGGTCAGCACAGAGCGCTTGCTGCAGCAATGTGGGGCTATAAATCAGTGCCATGCCAGATCGTGCAGATGCCGTCAGTGGAACAAGCTGCATGGGAGACTAACCCATGGGTTGTTGCTTACACTTTCAACGTCATCAACCGAAATATCGATCAGCTTGAGGTAGCGCCATGAGCTTAGAATATATTCAGAGCCACTATCGAGTGCCGGCGATCGAAGGCGCGCGCGTAAAATACACAGGCGGACGCAAGCCGAGGCTTGGAACAATCATTGGTGCGGACGGCGCATATTTGTTGATTAAATTAGACGGCCTGAAAACTGGACAACGATATCACCCGACATGGGAGATCACCTATCTGAATTCAGTCGCTCCAACAAGCGAGCCCACAGGAGGGAAACGTGGCTAGGCGTCCTCCTGTCACAATTGAACGGCTTGAGGTCTACCTGAATTTCCTTGGTGGCCTAATGGTCGATCACAGCCCCGAATTTGATAACCTGCTTCCAATCTACGAAAGACTGGAACAGGAGATCGAAGATCGGCGAAAATCAGTAGATAAAATGTCGCTGATCCGGGAACGCGTCAGACAATCGCGGGATCAAACGGGAGCTGCAGTTTCTGCATCTCCGTCAAACGCCACTCCATAGAGCCGCCCTCCCCATAATCAGGGCGGTCTATCGTATGCCCCATTAATATCCGGCGCAGCTCGTGATCCAGTCCGGCATTTTTCATCCGATCCTCAAAAGCATGGCGTAGCGAATAGATTGTGTGATTCTCAGTCGGGAACAGCTCATTGTCCCGAAAATACTTGTTTAGCGTATTTGATAGAACGGTTTCTTTGTCCTTGTAGCGCGGAAACCCATTCGGGTGTTTCTGCAAAGCTTCCAGCGCCACGCCGATCAACGGCACAGACCTGATTGACGAAGTCGTTTTGATCTCACGCGGATCGTCCGGATCTTCACGCGGCTCGATGTTGATGTGCGGGATATTGCTCTTGAGGCATATCGTACTTGCTGACAAATTCGCGATCTCACCCATACGTGCCCCGGTTTCGATCAGAACCAAAAGAATGCCACGAGCCTCATCGTTCAAACCGGCCAGCGATCCGGGCTTGAGGATCTTATCGGTGATCCAGGAGACGGGAAACGGTGGGCGCTTGCGCTTTTTGCGCTCGCTGAAACTCAGCCCCTCAAACGGGTTCTTCCTCTCTTTGTCGCCCATATAGGCAAAATAAGACGAATAGAGCGTGCGCAGATTTCCCATGTCTCGATTGCCGCTGGAGGCTGAATGCGTTCCACGGCCTTCTTTTGGAGCGATACGCACCATCCACGTGCCATAGAATTTGTTCGCATCGTCCTTAGTGATATCAACGAGCGCCTTGTCCCCGATTGCCTCAATGAAATTTTTGAAGGATCGCTTTTTCTTGTCGATCCATCGCTTGCGCTGATCGGCACTTTTGCCGGTCAACTCGTGGGGTACGATCTCATCCAGATAGATTTTCTCAGCTTGCGAGACCGTAGCCGTTGGCTGATCGACACTTCCAAGAACAGCTGTGACTGAATTTTTATCGGTCCGCGATGACAGGATCGCCTCAAAACGATCCGCCAGCGCGTGGATAGACTCACGCGCAAGCAAGGAGGCTGGCTTATACGTGAACCCAAATGCCTCAGCACGCTTTACGGCTGCGCTATACTGCAGCTTTGCCTTATCGCCGTCGAATCCGAGAATAAGCGACGCCCAGTAATCGTTGTCGGCAGCTTCATAGATGTCGCGCTTGGCGCGAGCTGTGGCGAGGTCATCCGTTTTAAGGGATATCCGAATATGTTCACCTCGCGTATCGAATGCAGCAACTTCGCGCGGGACACGACGCTTATAAAAATAATTTCCGTTGCGCTGCTGCAGGTGCCTGTCAGGCCGTTTATCTTCGCGTTTGCGTGACATTTAAGACGTTCCCTAAGGGTGCGCGTGGCGCAAAATGTGGAGCGAAATGTGGCACAAATACCGAGCAAAGCACAATAGCCAATTTTTGCGTTGGCATTTTATGCAGCAATATCAGTCACTTAGGGAAAATTAGATGGTACGGACGGGTGGATTCGAACCACCGACCTCAGGAGCCACAATCCTGCGCTCTAACCAACTGAGCTACGACCGCGTACCTAAATCTCAACGAACTCACTTACGGCGTCCGCTGACAGGGGGTCACATACGGAGAATCGATCCATATTGCAAGTCATTAAAATGATCTTTGTTGAAGAAATCCCCGTTTGTTAACGCAAACGCCCCAATCGTTAAAATTGGATGCATTCTGGTTACCATGTTTTATGCATGCTTGTGCACAAAGCTCGTAAATGAGCTGACACTTAAAATTACCACGCCTCTATTAACTAATGGAACAGAAAGTCAGGTCCATATCGAACGGGAATGTAGACCCGAACCCGCAAGCAGCTTATTAACATATAATTAAAGAGCACTTTGGGTGGTCGGAAGAACAGGTAAAGGACCGGTATGTCAGGATCATACCCCTTCATCAATATTGCTGCGCTGGATCAAATCCGCGAAGGCTTTATAAAAGGCGATGCGCAGCTCGTGCTGACGCACGACCTGTCGACTGTTCTGTGGATCAATGGCCCCGGCGCCAAGCTATTCGGTTTTGAACATATCGAAGACATTATAGGCGGCAAGCTCGAACTACCCGTCGCAACCCGTCGCCAGATCTCAGGCTCCAGCAGCCCTAAAGACGGCGAACCGCATATTGTTGCAGTACGCCTTCGCTCAGGCATGCGCTCCGAACTCACCCGTCTTCAGGTTTCACAACTGACAATGCCAGATGGTGTAAAAGCCACGCTGCTCACAGTCGAAAACCACAATGCTTCGCCCGAAACGATTATTTCTGGCATCAGTGATGAAGAAACCCATGTCGCCCTCATTGAGGGAGACGCAAAAATCATCGCCGCAAGCCCAGGTTTTTCTACGCTGGATATTTCTGTCTCAACCCTTGAAGACCTTATCATTGAAGCAGGCGACGCCAGCGACCGTGTCGTGAAACGCCGCATTCGTGCGGGCAAACACTCGGTACCCGGTGCGATTGCCCGGCTTTCCGATCATCCTGCCCTGCATCTGGTATGCATCGTCGGGGAAGCGGTTGCCAAAACAAGCGATAAACAGAGAGCTCCAACAGCCGATGCCGCTGTGGAAAAGAAAGTAGAGCCCAAAAGCTTTGCATTCGATGAAAAAGGCGCGCCTGCCCGGTTCATCTGGAAAACAGATGCAGCAGGTTCATTTACCGAGGTTTCGCCGGAGCTTGGCGTCATCATTGGGCCGAATGCGGCAGACGTCATTGGCAGACGCTTTTCGGAGGTAGCAAAGGTTTTCGGCTTTGATACGGATGGCAGCATCGCGTCACTGCTGCAAAAGCGAGACACGTGGTCTGGCAAGAAACTGCTCTGGCCTGTTGAAGGAACGCAGCTGCGTGTACCGGTAGAGCTTGCAGCCCTGCCCGTATATTCGCGCGACCGCGAATTCATTGGCTTCCGTGGGTTTGGCCTTGTGCGCCCGGAAGATGCGGAAGAGGATCCAGAGGCAATCGGTCTGGTGCTTGCTGGTGGCGTTCCGCAGAAACGGGACGCCGCGCCGACGATACAGGATATGCTGAACGCGGATGATGAAGACGATATATTGGCGCTTTCAGAGGAAGTTGCCAATGATGATCGAATCGGAGCCGTGCATCCGACCCCTGCCTCGCCAACGTTGCCATTTGAGCTGACACCGAACGCGGGGCGCCGCGAGTCAGATAAGATCATTGAGCTGCTCAATGCTGCCGCACGCGGAAAAGTAGAAGCGGATCAGGCAAAGCACAGCAAAAACAAGGAACAGCGCCCAGAGGGCGGGCTGACTGCTACGGAACGCAGCGCATTTCGCGAGATTGCAGATCGTTTGCGCAAGCAGGGACTGGCCAATTCCAGGCAAGACGGCGAGCAGCCTGCGGCGGAGCATTCAGCGGTTGTAGCGCTTGTGTCTGAAAATCCCAAACCAGCGGACGAGACGCAGCATGCCGCCAAGACCGAACAGAAGCATGCTTCCGACGAAACAACGCTTCTCGCCAATCTGCCTATCCCGGTCATCATTCATTCCGGCGACGGAATTCATTATGTTAATCAGGCACTTCTTGACCTGACAGGCTATGCAACGCTGCAAGACATTCATCATGCCGGTGGTGTGGAAGCTTTGTTCAACAGCGACAACGAAGATGGCGGAAATTCCCAGGGCATGGTTCTGCGACGTGCGGATGGCAGCGAACAGCCCGTAGAGGCTCATCTCAACGCCATTGGCTGGCGTGATGGTCGTGCGCTCATGCTGAGCCTGATGCCTGTAGCTCCAACTCTTGCAGAGGTGACCGGGCCAGCAGAAACGTCAAGCGCCGATCTCGCTGAGAAGCAAGCGCTTCAAGCCAATGTGGAAGAACTCAAGATCATCCTCGACACAGCCACTGACGGCGTTGTGCTCATTGAGCCGGAAGGCCGCATTCGTTCGATGAACCATTCAGCAGCTGCGCTTTTTGGTTATGATCATAAAGATACAGAAGGCAAATTCTTCTCAATGCTTTTTGCCATTGAAAGCCAGCGTGCTGCGATGGATTATCTGCACGGGCTTTCTGACAACGGTGTTCTCAGTGTGCTCAATGACGGCCGCGAAGTGATCGGCAGGGAAGCGCAAGGCGGCTTTATTCCGCTGTATATGACCATCGGCAAACTACCGCACACAAGCGGTTACTGCGCCGTTCTTCGTGACATCACACAATGGAAGCGCACTGAAGAAGAACTGACCAAAGCACGCAAGGAAGCCGAGCGTGCATCCAGCCAGAAGACCGAGTTTCTGGCCCGTATCAGCCACGAAATCCGCACGCCGCTCAATGCGATCATCGGTTTTTCGGAGCTGATGGCGGATGAGAAATTCGGACCTGTCGGCAATGACCGCTATCGCGATTATCTGCGGGATATCAATCGTTCCGGCAACCATGTGCTGGCGCTGGTCAATGATCTGCTCGATATATCCAAGATCGAAGCGGGTGGTCTGGATATGCAGTTTGAAGCGGTTTCGCTCAATGACGCGATTGGCGAGGCCATCGCGTTGATGCAGCCGCAGGCCAATCGTGAGCGCGTGATTATCCGCTCGAGCTTCCAGTCGAACCTGCCGGATATTGTCGCAGACGCACGCTCGATCAAACAGGTCGCGCTCAACCTGCTTTCCAACGCAGTTCGCTTCACATCAACCGGCGGACAGGTCATCGTCTCAACAAATTACGAATTGAACGGCGATGTCGTTATGCGCGTGCGCGATACAGGCGTTGGCATGACAAAAGCGGAAGTTCAGCAGGCACTCAAACCTTTCCGTCAGGTCAATGCCATGCAACGTAGGCAGGCAGAAAATGCGAAGGACTGGCGCAACGAAGGCACAGGCCTCGGACTGCCGCTGACAAAGGCGATGGTTGAGGCCAATCGCGCACAATTTGCAATCGATTCGACACCGGGTCAGGGCACAGTTGTCGAAATCATCTTTCCGCCAACACGCGTTCTGGCAGATTAAATCCCTAAATCTATGATTCCAGCTGTCAAAAATCATTACCGGTTTTTGCATTGATGAACTAACCATATGTTGGAATCAGCATAGGTGGCTATGCTTTGCTATAATGCTGAGATAGATTACGGATTATATGTCACTGATAGGATGGTTGATGCGCTGGCCCAGATTTACGCGCCTTATTATTGCGCTCATCATTCTTGGTGCGGCAGCAGCAGCAACGTTGCTCGCAATCGTTCCTTTTATCGTTTCCACAGATGCAATCCGTATTCGCGTTGCCCAGGAAATCAGTGCCTGGACCGGCTATAGCGTCGAGCTGCGTGAAGCACCGCGTTTGCGGGTATTTCCGGTGTTACGCGCTTCACTTGATGGTGTCACACTGAGTAAGGTTTCAGATCAGGGTTCCAAGCCCTTCATGAGTGCCAACCGGATTGAAGTTGAACTTTCCCCACTCGATGCACTTATGGGGCGTTTGTCTTTCTCTGAAACGCAGATTGTAAGGCCGCATTTCAATATTGGCGGACCGGTCGATAATTTTTCCGGTCTGCTTGATGCGATTGCTAATTCCAGCGGGCGCCTCGGCACGGCCATCCGCGCGCAACGCGCTTTGCAGCAAAACGGCGCCAATGACAAAGCGCTTGCCGCGCAACAGGCATCGCAACCTTTTGGCCGCGTTGTGATCCGTGATGGTACGGTCTCATTTAATCATCCCGACGAGCAGGAGGCTTCGAAGGAAGAGCAGCAGATTACAAAGTTGAACGCCACGCTTGAATGGCCGCGAACATCAAGTGCGGCAACCTTGCGCGGCAGTGCGCAATGGCGGGGCGAGGCCACCCAATTCAATGTCACCGCCGGTCAAGCATTGTCGCTTCTTGCCGGTGGCACCTCTGACGTGAACGCAAGCTTCACATCCACACCCCTCAATATTACCTTTGAGGGTAAGGCCAATATTTCCAATGATCGCTTCTTTGAGGGCGCGTTGAGTGCAAAAACGCCCTCGCTCAGCAACAGTGTTCGCTGGCTCGGCCTGCCACCCGTCGCCGGCAGCACCGAAATCGGGGCTTTTTCCCTTGATTCAACCATTACATCAACGCCGAAGCGGCTGAAATTCGATAATGTCGAAATGACAACGGATGAAAGCCCGGCCAAGGGTGTGATTGAAATTGGCTTTGAGCAGGACACGCCTGCGGTTACCGGCACCCTCGCCTTCGATAAGCTTGATCTGCGACGGTTATTCTCCATCTTCGTGCCGCTGCCCGTCAATCAGCCTCGCTCTCCGAGCGAACGGAATCAAAGCGAGCAGGACAATATCAATACGAGCTTCATCGACCGGGCTGAGCTTGACCTGCGTCTTTCGGCGCAAGCCGCCACCGCAGGTCCGGTATCATTAACCAGCGTTGCAGCGGCCGTACAGATCAGAGGCGGTCGCGCGATGTTCGATATTGGTGACGCCAAAGCCTTTAACGGCATTATTCAGGCCAATCTGCAGATTGTTCGCGACCTGAAGACCGCCAGTGGTGAATTGCGGTTCAACGCATCCGACATTGACAGCTCGCAGCTTTTTGCAGCGCTCGGCTTTGACAAGCCATTCGTCAATGGCAAGGGCAATGTTTCACTGTTTATGAAAGCGCCAGCCAACCGTTGGTCAGCGCTTCTGAACAGCGCGCAGGGCAATGTCTCCGTTCAGCTTAACAACGGGCAAATGCAAGGCTTTTCGGTTCAGGATTTTTTGACAAAAGCGCAGAGCCAAGGTTTCTTTGCGCTTGAACGGCAGGAAAACGTCTCTCTTGCCTTCAATCGCCTCGACCTCAAGGCAAATCTTTCCGATGGCGTGGCAACGCTGGAGAATGCGCGTCTTGCCACGAATGATGGCACGCTCAATCTGGCTGGTATTGTTCCATTTGTTGACCGCAGTCTGGCATTAAGCGGCGAAGTCATCTTCCCCGATAACCAGCCGCAGCCGCAGAATACGGATGGACAACTTGCCGAAACCACGCCCGCCAAGCCACCGCTGCATTTCTTTGTTGGCGGCTCCTGGGATCGGCCCTTTATCTCCCCATCATCGACAGGAAGCGGAACGGGGCAGTAAGCCCCTGTCCTTATGATCATCATCCCATACGGAATGCGGCTTGCTCGTCACGGCGACGCTGCACTTCGCGACGCTTGTTGACGACCGAAGCAATGATCACGCCCGTCGCCACCAGTGCAATCAGGATGGTGCAGACCGCGTTGATTTCCGGTGTCACACCAAGCCGCACCTGAGAGTAAATCTTCATCGGCAGTGTGGTTGCACCCGGACCAGAGGTGAAGCTTGCAATCACCAGATCATCGAGTGAAAGGGTGAAAGCCAGCATCCAGCCGGAAACAACGGCAGGCAGAATAACTGGCAATGTGATTTTCATGAATGTTGTCACGGGTGGCGCGCCAAGATCCATTGCCGCTTCTTCGAGCGACCGATCAAAACTCACCAGACGCGACTGCACGACAACGGCCACAAAGCACATCGAGAAGGTGATATGCGCAAGCGTAACCGTCCAGAAACCACGGTCAAAATTCATCGCCACGAACAAAAGTAACAGCGAAAGGCCGGTGATGACATCCGGCATGACCAGCGGCGCGTAGACCATGCCCGAGAACAGAATTCGCCCGCGAAACCGCGTGTAGCGCGTGAGTGCAAGTGCGGCCAGCGTTCCAAGCACGGTTGCAATCGTCGCAGACAAAAGCCCGACGCGGATCGTCACCCATGCCGCATCCATCAGCGCCTGATTGCGAAACAGCTCCACATACCATTTGGTCGAGAAGCCCGCCCAGACAGTGACGAGGCGGGATTCGTTGAACGAATAGATGACCAGCAGAACAATCGGCAAATAAAGAAAAGCAAAGCCAAGCGACACCGAGACAATATTAAAACGTGACCAATTGTTTTGCATGTTATTTCCCCTTCTCCTGCTGGCGCGCCTGCACCTGCTGGAAAATCACGATCGGCACGATAAGCAGGAGCAACAGAACCACGGCCACAGCCGAAGATACCGGCCAGTCGCGATTGGAGAAGAACTCACTCCAGATTGTCTTACCGATCATCAGCGTCTGCGATCCGCCAAGAAGATCGGGGATCACGAATTCACCAACAGCCGGAATGAATACAAGGAAACACCCCGCCACGACGCCTGCAAGCGATAGTGGAAAGGTGATCTTCCAGAAAGCTGAAAATGCAGTACAGCCGAGATCCTGCGCCGCTTCGATCAGCGAATAATCCATTTTTTCGAGTGACGAATAAATCGGCAGAATCATGAACGGCAGATAAGAATAAACGATACCAATGAAGATTGCCGTTTCCGTGTTCAGAATGTTGAGTGGCGTATCGATGATATTCAGCCACATCAAAAACTGGTTGAGCAGACCTTCCGGCTTGAGGATGCCAATCCACGCATAAACGCGGATCAGGAACGATGTCCAGAACGGCAGGATGACCAGCATAAGCAATGTCGGTCGCAGACTTTGCGGTGCCCGCGCCATGCCATAAGCCATCGGATAAGCGACAAGCAATGTCAGAAATGTCGAGATTGCCGCAATCCGCACGCTGGAAAGATACGCCATATAATAAAGCGGATCATCCATCAGCCAGAGATAGTTATCGATAGAAAGCTGCTTCACGCGCTCCCATGCAAGACCAAAGCCCTGCGTCAAATCAATAACTGGCTGATAAGGCGGTATTGCCATCGTGACTTCGGAAAGCGAAATCTTGAAGACAATAAAAAACGGAACCAGAAAGAAGATCAGCAGCCACAGATAAGGGACTGCGATCACGAGGCGACTGGTTATGGAAGCGATCAGCTTTTGCATGTGCTTCCCCTCCTCAGGCCGTCAGCACCAGACCGGCATCGGTATCAAACGAAACCCATACGCGCTCATCATAGGTCAGCGGATTTTCCGTCTTGCGCACAGCATTCAGGCTTGCAGCCTTGATGGTGCGACCATTGTCGAGGCGGACGTGGAAAACCGTCATATCGCCAAAATAGGCAATATCCCAAAGCTCACCCTCAACCGCGTTGACAGCGGTCTCTTCCGGCTTTTCGCGGGTAATGCGTGTCTTTTCAGGACGCACCGCATACCAAACCTTCTGACCGGCATTGAGCTGCTCGCGCGTTTCAGTGTGGATATGAAAGCCAAATTTTTCCGTGGCGATTTCAGCCTCACCATTGGCGGCCTTGACCACTTCACCTTCGATGATGTTCACATTCCCAATGAAGTCGGCCACAAACTTTGAACGCGGCGCCTCATAAACTTCTGCCGGTGTTGCCACCTGCATAATGCGACCCTTATCCATGACAGCGATACGATCAGACATGGTCATGGCTTCTTCCTGATCATGGGTGACGACCATAAAGGTAAGACCGAGCTTGACCTGTAAATCCATCAATTCGAACTGGGTTTCTTCGCGCAGCTTCTTGTCGAGCGCACCAAGCGGCTCATCCAGCAGCAGCACTTTCGGACGCTTGGCAACAGCACGCGCCAACGCCACGCGCTGGCGCTGACCACCAGAAAGCTGATGCGGCTTGCGCTTGCCAAACTTTTCCAGCTTCACAAGTTTGAGCATTTCAGCGACACGCGCATCGATTTCCGATTTCGCCATGCCGTCCTGCTTGAGCCCAAAAGCAATGTTGTTTTCTACCGTCATATGCGGGAACAGTGCATAGGACTGAAACATCATATTGACCGGTCGCTTATAGGGAGGAATGCCGCGCAAATCCTGACCATCGAGCGTAATGCGCCCCGATGTCGGCTCCTCAAAACCCGCCAACATGCGCATCAATGTGGTCTTGCCGCAGCCGGAAGCACCTAAGAGCGAGAAAAACTCACGATTGAAAACATTGAGCGACAGATCATCAACCGCGGTAAAATCGCCGAAAATCTTGGTCACATTCTCAAAAGAGATGAAAGGCTTCGCCGCCGGATCATTCCAGGGTGCAAATTTGCGGCGAAAGCTGCCAAAAGATTCCATTCCGTTCCCCTATCGACTTAATCGAGGGCCTGCATTAACAGGCACAGCCTGCCACTAAACGACTATATTAAGACGTAGAGCGGCCCTCCTGTATGAACAGTGAGCCGCTCTTAACAATTTGACGGGACCAAACCCGATCAGACGTTCAAAACCGTCTTATTATCCAACTGTTACTGACCTGTGACGATCTTGGTCCAGGCCCGCGTAACATAACGCTGAGTTTTCTGGTCATAAGGTGTTGGCACAAACAATTTTTTCAACACCTCTTCGCTCGGATAGATTTCTGGATCATCGAGAATATCTTTATCGATGAACGCCTGAGAAGCCTTGTTACCATTCGCATAGAATACGAAATTGGATGCTTTCGCTGCAACTTCCGGGCGCATGATATAATTCATGAATTCAAGCGCTTCAGGTACATGTTTTGCGTCAGCAGGGATTGCCATCTGGTCAAACCACATCAGCGCGCCTTCCTTCGGGATCGAATAACCGATCTCTACGCCCTGATTTGCCTTCTCGGCACGATCACGTGCCTGGAAGATGTCACCTGAATAACCAACAGCCATGCAGATGTCGCCATTCGCCAGCGCGTTGATATATTCCGACGAATGGAACTTGCGGATATTCGGACGAATCTTGAGATAAAGCTCCTGCGCCTTTTCCATATCTTCCGGTGAAGGGGAATTGGGATCAAGACCAAGGTAATTCAAAGCCGGGCGCAGCATTTCGCTTGATGTATCCAGCAGATAAATACCGCAGTCTTTCAGCTTCGCCGAAATCTCCGGGTTGTAGAGCACATCCCAAGAGTCAATCGTATCGGTACCAAGGATTTCCTTGATTTTGGCCTTGTTATAGCCAATGCCGGTCGTGCCCCACATGTAGTTTATGGAATATTCGTTGCCCGGATCGTAGGTCGCGGCACGGGTCGAAATTTCATCCCACATATTCTTGAGGTTTGGCAGCTTGTCCTTGTCGAGCTTCAAGAACACACCAGCCGGGATCTGACGGCCAAGGAATTCACCCGATGGCACAACAAGATCATAGCCGCTACCACCGGCAAGAAGCTTGGTTTCAAGAATTTCATTGGAATCATAAACGTCGTAAACGACCTTAATGCCCGTTTCCTTGGTAAAATCCTTGAGGATCGAATCGTCGATATAATCCGACCAGTTATAAATATTGACAACCCGCTCCTGCGCGCTTGCGGGAAATACGGTGGCGCTCACAAGGGTCGTGACCATCGTTGTCGCCAGAAGAAAGGATTTCATCCTCATCGCGTGCTCCATTCTGCACCGTAATTTCCGGTACAGCTTAAGGGTGGGTAAATTGTTTCATTTTCTACCTTTTTAGATTGTGCAGCATTCGTCAACCGGCTGATGACAACACAAACATAAAAATTGCGATGCCACGCCTGAGAGCCAACGAGATTTTGACTATGGCGCGGCGAAAATAGTGAGGTTCGAGAACCGGAGCGGAGTGTACTTCGGGTACACGAGCACCGGGAGCGCAGAACCACGCCATTTGCAGACCGTCGGAGTCAAAATATCGCGGCTCTACTGGAAATCGAAAGCAGATAGCCCCGCCACCATTTCATCAAGCCCTAATGGACGCGTCAACGGCGGCTCGGCACGGGTGATGCAGCCTTGCCGTTCACAAAGCCTGCAAGCGGGGCCTATTTCTGTGCGAGGCGCACTGTTTGTACCGTAAACTGTCTCTATAGCAGCATCGAGCGAGCAGCCGATGAGAATTGCCGTGCGCCGCGGACGCTCGTTAAATGCACCTTGCGGTCCTTCAAGCGTTCGCGCAACCGTCAGAAAACTGGAACCATCGGGCAATTCGGCTGGCTCCACCAGCACCTGCCCCGCCTGTGTGAATGCTGCATAGACCGGAAGCTTCGGACACTGACCGCCAAATCGCACCGGAAAGCCTTCGGCACCCGCCATGCGCAAGCGATTGCCTGCGTGGTCAATTTCCATCAGAAAAAACGGTAAAGCAGAATTATCCCGCCGCTGAAGCGTTGTCAGTCGGTTTGCCGCCTGTTGAAACGACACGCCAAAGCGTGAACGCAACACGTCTATATCATAGCGCGCCCGCACAGCAGCATCACGAAACTGCCGGTAAGGCATCATCAAAGACTGTGCCGCATAACGCGCCAGTTCAAAACGCGCGATGCGCTTTGCTTCACTGGACGAGAGCTTTAACCCTTCTGTTTCAGCGCCGATCATTACTTGCATACGGATCAGCGCTGCTTCCATGGCAATTTCCTGCAACTGATCAAAAGGCGACAATCGCTCCGATATGAAAAGCCGCTGCGAATGCCTGTCATAACGTCTGCGCCAGTTCGGCATGGTTGCAACGGGCAATGTGCGCACCGTAATGCCATGCTCGCGCCGCAGCCATTCTTTCAACGCACCTGACAAGTCGCCATCAGGTTTCAGCAAACCATAAAAGCTTTCCGCCTCTTCCTCGATCCGCGGGTAATGATTGGGCCGCCGCGCCATAACATCACGCACTTCATCCAGCGGCAAACGCGTGGCGGAAAGCTGCGCATCACTGCCTTCATGCGAAAGCAATTGCGAGAGATCAGAAAGGCGCTGCTGTTGCTCGCGGTATGCACGGTAGAGTTTAACGATGCCGGTGGCGGCATTGGGTGCCGCCTCGCCAATCTCCACCAGTTCCTGATCGCCCGGCAATTCTCCCGTCAGCAGTGGATCGGAAAATACTTCCTTTAGGCCCGCAACCGTTGTTCCGCTTTCAGCCTGAAGGCTGTCGAGATCAAGCTTGTAAACACTGGCAAGCTTCAACAAGAGCTGCACCGTCAGCGGACGCTGATTGCGCTCAATCAGATTGAGATAGGACGGCGAAATACCAAGCGCCTCGGCCATGGATGTCTGCGTCAGACCGCGTTCGTTGCGGATGCGCCTGATGCGTGGACCAGCAAAGATCTTGCGTTCGCTCATGAGGCCTCCCAAGTGAGCAATGATGAAATTTACAATTCATGACAAAATAGCTGCAAAGTTTGATTTTGACAAGATTTACAAATTTACAAATGACCTCAGTCAATTTTCAGACAGCATTACCTCAATTTCTCAGCCGTTTCACTGCTTTTTCTAGCTGTTCGAGCAATAGGGTTGTAAATCTGGTCACAGAAAGAGCGACAACAATCAGCTCTTCCAGAACCTAATCCTAGTGTGAGGAGACACCGAAATGACAGATTTTTACAGCCTCATCCCTTCGGCACCCAAAGGCCGCTTTGACGGCATTGAGCGCGCACATACAGCCGAAGATGTGAAAAGGCTGCGCGGTTCGGTGGAGATCAAGTATTCGCTGGCCGAGATGGGTGCAAACCGTCTGTGGAAACTGATCCACGAGGAAGATTTCGTCAACGCGCTTGGCGCGCTCTCCGGCAATCAGGCCATGCAGATGGTACGTGCTGGTTTGAAGGCGATCTATCTGTCCGGCTGGCAGGTTGCAGCGGATGCAAACACGGCATCGGCCATGTATCCCGACCAGTCGCTTTATCCGGCCAATGCTGCCCCTGAACTGGCAAAGCGCATCAACAAGACATTGCAGCGTGCCGACCAGATTGAGACTGCGGAAGGCAAAGGCCTGTCGGTTGATACTTGGTTTGCACCAATTGTTGCGGATGCGGAAGCAGGCTTCGGCGGACCGCTGAATGCATTTGAGATCATGAAGGCCTTCATCGAAGCCGGTGCTGCTGGCGTGCATTATGAAGACCAGCTGGCCTCTGAAAAGAAGTGCGGCCACCTTGGCGGCAAGGTTCTGATCCCGACTGCGGCCCATATCCGCAACCTCAATGCGGCACGTCTTGCAGCCGATGTCATGGGAACGGCAACGTTGGTCATCGCTCGCACGGATGCAGAAGCCGCCAAGCTTCTGACCTCGGATATTGACGAGCGCGATAAGCCATTCGTCGATTACGATGCTGGCCGCACGGCGGAAGGCTTCTATCAGGTGAAAAGCGGCATTGAACCATGCATCGCCCGTGCCATTGCCTACGCACCCTATTGCGATCTGATCTGGATGGAAACATCCAAGCCCGATCTCGAACAGGCTAAGCGCTTTGCAGAGGCTGTGCATAAGGCTCATCCGGGCAAGAAACTGGCTTATAACTGCTCGCCATCGTTCAACTGGAAGAAGAACCTCGACGATGCAACAATTGCCAAGTTCCAGCGCGAGCTGGGTGCGATGGGATACAAGTTCCAGTTCATTACGCTGGCTGGTTTCCATCAGCTCAACTACGGCATGTTCGAACTGGCGCGTGGTTACAAAGATCGTCAGATGGCGGCTTATTCCGAACTGCAACAGGCGGAATTTGCAGCCGAAGCCAACGGCTACACCGCGACCAAACACCAACGCGAAGTCGGCACCGGCTATTTCGATGCCGTATCGCTCGCAATCACCGGCGGCCAGTCTTCGACCACCGCCATGAAGGAATCCACCGAAACAGCGCAGTTCCGTCCGGCTGCGGAATAACAACGAAGGGAACATAAAATGGCTTCGATTGCACGCGTTAAGGAAAGAGCAGAAGAGCAATCAACCTCGATGAGCACCGATCAGCAAAGCGCGATCCGTATGCTTGCCAATGACCTGCACCGTCTCAATCAGTCGGTTATGAAAGCAGTCGAGGCCGGTGTTTCTGTAGAGCTGGTTCGTTCTGCCCGACATCATGCGGGAGATGGCAACTGGGGCGACCTCTTGATCCCGGTTATCGTTACCCGAAACCCGTGATCAGCAAAAAACAACGGATTATAACTTGATATACCAGTCCATTCATGTTGGATTAGCTTAACTGACCTCCCCGGCTGGCTCTGCCAGTCGGGTTCTTTTTTGCGTCAACAGACATTTTTTGGCTAGGCGGTTTTGGGAAATCTATTCCCACACCGCTTCGCGCGAATGGATCGCGCAGGCGTGAAGCCTAAATGCTTCGATGCTGCTATGCAGTCCAAAAGACGCAATCTGCTTCACAACTCATTCGGATTTTTTCTTTCGCCGTTCACAAGACGAAATTGGGCACAATAAACTACATATGCTCAGCGACGGCGCGGATTTCGCATTATTGAAGTGTCTTTTCCAATATCGCCCATTGCTCTTCACGCGTCACCGGACCCATTCTGCCCTTTCTGGCCAGCACATTTCTATTGAGACGCACGAATACAACCTTTTGATCGCCTTTCTCCGCCCATCCGACATACCAGCCGAACTGACGGCGTCGATCTGGCTTGCCTTTAGGGCCTGTTTCAAAGGCCGAGCCGGTTTTACCATGGACCATCCAGCCGTTTGAAAGCTGATGACTTGGTAAAATTTCCATGGTTTTGGTGATCGCAACCTCAGAAAACGGCAACTTGTAATTCACCATCTTCATGAGAAAATCAGCCTGCTCATTGGGTGATATTTGCAATGATGAGGAAATCCAAGAACGTAAAAGGCCGTTATTCTTGCCCCGATCGCCACTTAGGTCACGGTTACCGTAATTGAGTTGATCTGTGTATTTTTGAAATTTATCTTTTCCTAGCTTCCGCGTCAGCTCTTGTGAGAACCACACAACCGACTGATCCTCCCAATAGGTCGGATCGACAGATTGCCTCCATGATTCACGCCACGCAGGATAACCTTCCTTGTAAGGCCAGGAGGGGGTGTGTGCATCCTCGAGAATGCCGCTTTCAAACCCCATCAACGCCAATGGCACTTTGAAGGTTGATGCCGGGCTGTTGCGCGTATCGCAAACGTCGCCTTCTTTAGAGATGATGTCGCCATTATTCGCATTAAGGATGATCATGCAGGTGAGTTTTTCGTTTTTGGCCGATGCCTGTCCTTGCAGGGCGAGCATCATACACAAAGCGCTTCCTGCCATTCCCAAAGCCGCTTTGATCGTTCTTTGCATCCAGAAAACCTCTCAAGACATGTTTTCGCGAATTCTTTTCTCAAACATGGCGCCAACATTACGCAAACATGGCAATCCACACGTTTGTGCATACCCCCTCATTTATCACTCCCCATATTTAATGTTGTTGTTGTTCAAAGCTTCATTTGTCAACGCATCATGCTCCAGCTATCATGATGCTATACGAAATCATTTTTTGGTGTTGGATGTCTGCTGATACGACGGAAAAGAAGGTTACGCGTGCGCCGCGTCGCCGTACGCCTGCTTATGTCAAATCGCTTCGCGGCGTGAAGAACTGGAAGCAAGCCACAGAGTGGCTGGCATGGCGCGACATTGAAGACATCGAATGCATTACCCCTGATCAGGCGGGTGTGGCGCGTGGCAAGATGATGCCATCAAAGAAGTTCACTTCCAATACGTCGCTTGCTCTGCCTTCTGCTGTGTTCATGACGACCATTTCAGGGGATTATCCTGAAGACGGTCATGGTTTTCAATATCCCGAAGATGATGGTGATCTCAGGCTTTTGCCTGATCTCTCGACACTCTCCTCGGTGCCATGGGAAACGGATGCAACAGCGCAGGTCATCTGCGACCTGGTCTATCAGGATGGACGCGCGGTTGAATTCACGCCGCGCAATGTGCTGCGCTCTGTCGTTGCTGCCTATAACAAGCGCGGCCTCAAGCCGGTTGTTGCACCGGAAATCGAGTTTTATCTGGTACGTAAGAACCCGGACCCCGATTATCCGCTCACGCCACCGGTGGGGCGCTCCGGCCGCGCTATTGGTGGCGGTCAGGGCTATTCAATTGCAGGCGTCAACGAGTTTGATGAACTGATCGACGACATCTATCATTTCTCCGAAGGTCAGGGCCTTGAGATCGATACACTGATCCACGAAGAAGGTGCAGCACAGCTTGAAATTAATCTGCGCCATGGCGATCCGGTTGAGCTGGCCGATCAGGTGTTTTTGTTCAAGCGCACAATCCGCGAAGCCGCCCTTAAGCATGATATGTATGCAACCTTCATGGCCAAGCCTATTCAAGGCCAGCCGGGTTCGGCGATGCATATCCATCAATCGATCGTCGACAAGAAAACAGGACGCAACATCTTCTCCAACGAAGATGGCAGTGAAAGCGAAGCCTTCCGCCACTTCATCGGCGGCATGCAACATCATGTACCAAACGCGCTCGTGATGTTCGCGCCCTATGTTAACTCTTATCGCCGCCTTACGCCTGATGCATCGGCGCCGGTTAACGTGAAATGGGGTTACGACAACCGCACGACGGCCTTCCGTGTACCGCGTTCCGAGTCCGGTAGCCGCCGCGTCGAAAATCGCATTCCTTCATCTGATGCCAACCCTTATCTGGCACTCGCTGCATCGCTCGCGTGCGGGTTGATTGGTTTGGTGAACAAAATCGAAGCTGATCAACCTGCATCGACAAGCGTTAACACCAAGGAAATCGATCTGCCGCGCGGTCTGATAGAAGCTGTGCAACTCTTTGAAAATGATCAGGAATTGCGCAACCTTTTCGGAAACTCGTTCGTCACCACTTATGCAGCAATCAAGCGCGCAGAGTTCGAGACTTTCATGGAAGTCATCAGCCCGTGGGAACGTGAGTTCCTTCTGCTCAACGTCTGACCGGTTCCACATGACCTATCAAAGCCCAATCTCGCCCGGCTTCTCATGGTACGAAGCGAGCGCTCCAGAGCGACCGCAATACGAAGAACTTGATGGTGCCCGTCAGGCAGATGTCGTTGTTATTGGTGGTGGTTATACGGGACTTTCGGCAGCCTATCATCTGGCCACACAGGGAGCCGACGTTGTGCTGATCGAAGCGGCACGCTTTGGCGATGGCGCATCGGGACGCAATGGTGGTCAGTTCGGCACCGGTCAGCGCACATGGCCGGAAGACCTCGAAAAGCAATATGGCTTTGAACGGGCGAAGGCTCTGTTCGATGTTGCGGAAGAAGCCAAGGCTTACCTTCTTGGCTTTGCGCGCGAACACTCTATCGATATGGAATATATGCCCGGCCAGATTTCAGCCGCGCACAAGCCGCGTTATTTGAAGCACTATCAGGCCCATGCGGAACTGATGGCCACGCGCTTCAATTACCCTCATATTCGTTTTGTTGAACGCGACGAAATGGCCACACTTCTCGGCTCTAACCGCTATCATGGCGGGATTTATGATGCGGGCACCGGTCATATCCATCCGTTGAAATTGCTGATTGGGCTGGCAAAAGCGGCACAGTCCACCGGTGCGCATCTCTTTGAAAACACCAAAGCCACAAAGATAACCACAGCAAGCGGTCGCGTTGAAGTTGAAACGCCACGCGGCACGATTTCAGCAAAGAGAGCGTTTCTCGCAGTCAATGCGCACGGCGGTGATTTGGAGCCGACAAGTGCAACTCACGTGATGCCAATCCGTTCTTTTATTGGCGCAACTGCCCCTCTGGGCGACAACAGCCCGGTCATTCCCGGTGGTGAGTCGGTTGATGACTCGCGCTTCGTCGTTCGTTATTTCCGTAAATCAAAGGATGGCCGTCTTCTGTTCGGAGGCCGTGAAGCCTATACCGCCGACAATCCGCGTGACATCAGCGAACATATCCGCCGCCAGATTGCTGAAATCTATCCCGCACTCGACAAGGTCGACATTACACACGCATGGGGTGGATCCGTTGGTATAACCATGCCGCGCCAGCCATTTGTGCGTGAAGTGATGCCTGGCGTTATTTCAGCAGGTGGTTACTCCGGCCATGGAGTCATGCTCGCCAATTACATGGGCAGACTTTATGCGGAAGCGATCAGCGGTAAGCGCGAGAAGCTCAAACTCTTTGAAGAATTGCGCATTCCCGCCTTCCCCGGCGGCCGCACGTTGCGTGCCCCACTGCTATTTGTTGCCTTGTCATGGTATGCGCTGATGGATCGGATTTAAACCACACCCTCCCCGGCTTTTGCTGCAAGGCGTTGATATGTCTCTTCCACCACATCACACATCGGCAGAATTCCGCTCAAACATAGCAATGCCTTTATGTGTTCACGCACACCTTCATAGCCAATGATCGGCACAAAAGACTGCATAACGATACGTGCTTCGCCTCTGTAAAGAGCCTCATACTCCGCAAAATTTGTAAAGCTTTTGTAGCTTTCGCCGCGCATCAAATAGGTTTCGACCGCAGCGCCTTCGGCCAGCACAACCGCATGGCTATCGAGCACAATATTATAATAGTCGATGGTATTTTGTGCTAAAGCGCGCGTGATAGACTGGCCATTGACGAGATCTTTCGCTCTGATCAAAACGCCATCAATAAAAAGAGCATGGTTTGGAGACAAATAGAGATCACGGCGAGGCGCTTTGCCGTCAATCGCATGACGTGCAATACGGATCGGCATGATGTTCTCGTTCCAACCCGCTCCGCCTTTGCGGTGGCTTTGCCAGCCGACCCACTTAACGGGCATAAAAGAACCATCAACTGTCCTGACGAAATCTCCGATCACGAGATTTTCTACCGCAACCGGCCCCTTCGCGGTCTCTATGAGTGTACCTTTCAAAAGACAGTTAGAACCTGAACCGCCGCCGTGCTCCCACCATTTCGTACCAAGAGCTCGAGCTGGAAAAGACGATACAGTCGCCACCAGCGCGCCCAGGGCGGAACCCTTTGCAATCATGCCCGCCGCAGCACCCAGAAAATGGCGTCGCGCGCGACTGCTCGGTGAATGCCGGTCTTTATCTGCTGACATAAGTCCCTCCGCTCTAAGAGTTATGGCATCGGGCCAAAAACAGCATGTTTTTGCAAAGCACGATGCGTCTGTTCAAGAACATGAAGCACTATTCCGTGTTGCACGGAGTTAGAATGCCTCGATTACTTCACCCCAATTACCGCTCTGATATTACTCCACCATGCCATTGAAAATGTTACAGCAATCCGATCTACCACGTCCGCAAATAGAGGTAGAGCATAGGGCAAAGGGCGTAGATTTTATGAGATTGTGGGTGCTCTCAAGGGCGCGCAGCGCTAACCGAGATTAAGTAAAACACAATAGAAACGCGCAATTGCTCTGAGAATCATCCTATCATTTCACGAACAAAGCAGCGCAGGAGTTTCCATTGAGCAAAGACACGCTTTTTCTTCTAATGCCCGGTTTTGAAGATCCGGCCTATCCGGGCCAGACTTTTTACTGCGAACATTGTGCGCTGATGGAAGGCGTGCTCGCATCATTTCCCGCATTGGGAGAGAAAATCGAGATCATGCGCATCGCCTGGCCGCGTCCGAGACCAGATGTAATCGCACTTGTGGGTGAGGAAAACCAGTCTTTACCACTGCTGATATTGGCGCAAGGTGACAGCTCAATCCATCAAACAGGCGAATATGAAGGACGCGCCTTCATCTCCGACAAGGATGCAATCCTCAAGGCCCTTTCCGAACGCCATGGCTTCGCACAACCACATCCCTAAAGCACGTGAAACCAGATTGGCGCTTTAAGCTGAGCAACACGGCGCACGCATTCGTGATGGCCAATGCGGCATATTGCTCTTCCTTTTTCGCTTCTTCACCCCATCTTAACATGCCTGCCAAGTCAGCCGATTGTCATAAACCTGTGTTCAGGTTTGTGGATATGCTGGCATCGAAAGAACGAACGGCAACAGAACAGATTTCCGACTGGCCTCATGTGTGAGCATGCGTCCGGTCTCAACCACAACAAGGAGCAACCACATGGTCGTAAAAGCCTATGGTGCTTATGCCGGTGACAAGCCACTTGAACCGATCGACATCACACGCCGCGCGCCGGGTGCAGACGATGTGCAGATCGCAATCGCTTATTGCGGTGTCTGCCATTCCGATCTGCATCAGGTTCGTTCGGAATGGGCCGGAACGGTCTATCCTTGCGTTCCCGGCCACGAAATTGTCGGCCACGTTACCGCTGTCGGCGCAAATGTCAGCAAATTCAAGGTCGGCGATACGGTCGGCGTTGGCTGCATGGTCGATAGTTGCCAGCATTGCTATGCCTGCGATGACGGGCTGGAACAATATTGCGAACACGGCTTCACGGGCACCTATAATTCGCCTACGCCTGACGCACCGGGCCACACACTTGGCGGCTACTCGCAGCAGATCGTTGTTAAAGACAAGTTCGTTCTCAAGATCAACCATCCTAAGGAACAGCTTGCTGCCGTTGCACCACTGCTTTGCGCAGGCATCACCACATGGTCGCCGCTGCGTCACTGGCGCGTTGGTCCCGGCATGAAAGTCGGCATTGTCGGCATTGGTGGCCTTGGACATATGGGCATCAAACTTGCTCATGCGCTTGGCGCTCATACAGTCGCTTTCACCACATCCGAAAGCAAGCGCGCAGACGCCAAGGCGCTCGGTGCTGATGAAGTAATCGTCTCGCGCAACGATGAAGAGATGAAGGCACACGCCAACAGCTTTGACTTTATCCTCAACACCGTTGCAGCCAGCCACAATCTCGATGCCTTCACCCAGCTCTTAAAGCGTGATGGCACCCTGACACTGGTTGGCGTGCCGGAACATGCGCATCCATCGCCAAATGTCGCTACGCTGATCTTCAAACGTCGCTCGATTGCCGGTTCGCTGATCGGAGGCATTGCTGAAACGCAGGAAATGCTCGACTTTTGCGCTGAAAAAGGCATTGTTGCCGATATTGAAATGATTGCAATCCAGAACATCGAAGATGCATATGAACGCATGCTGAAAAGTGATGTGAAATACCGCTTTGTCATCGACAGCGCGACCCTCGCAGCATAACGAAATGAAAAACGGCCCGGTCATTCCGGGCCTTTTTCTTGATTTAAACCGGGATTTCGGAAACCTGCTTTACCGTCTGGCTCGGAACGTCTGTCTTGAGGCTTTGAACGCCTTTGATGCGGCTCAAATGCTCCGACTGAAAACGGCGATAGTCTTCAATGTCAGCAGCTACAACGCGGATCATTGCATCAAAATCCCCCAACATGAAATAGCACTCAACCACCTGTGGTAGTTTCAGGATGGCCTTTGCAAAGGTTTGCAGTGTCTCCTCATCTTGCTGATCGAGACGAATGCGCACGAAAAAAGTCAGCCCTTTGCCAATTTTTGCCGGATTAAGCACCGCAACATAGCGATCAATCACGCCCGCATCTTCAAGAAGCCGGACGCGACGCAGACATGGTGACGCCGACAGCCCCACCTCACGCGCCAGATCATTGTTGGCGATACGACCATTGCGCTGAAGTACACGAAGGATCCGTCTATCGATATCATCCAGCTTCATTGGCTATCAATTCCATTTTTTAAAATATTATTGGCATTTTGTGCCAAACATTGATGCATAAGACCAATCTTTGCAACCAAATTGCGTCAGACATTGGCTACATTATCCAAAATTCAGACAAATCATGCAATGCATAAGGGGCAGCCTGACGGCAGGCCAACGGACGTTTTATGGATATTTCACAGGCCTATGCGCCGCAAAAAAGCAGAACTGCGCGTTATTCGGAATTTCGCCGGGGTGCAGTTGCCGGGTTTCCGGTTCTGCTTGGCATTATTCCCTATGCGGTGGTTCTGGGTGCGCTTGCTGCACAAAAAGGGTTGAGTCTCGTCGAAGTTCCATTGATGACGGGTCTCAACTTTGCTGGAGGATCGGAATTTGCAGCTATTCAGCTGTGGACCTCCCCGCCGCATATTTTGCTGATTGCCGCAATTACTTTTCTCGTTAATAGCCGTCATCTACTGATGGGGGCAGCGCTCGCTCCATTTATCCGTCATCTGCCCAAGCGCAAGGCTTTTGCGACGCTGTTTCTCATGTGCGATGAAAGCTGGGCAATCGGCATTGCCGATGCGAAACGCCGAAAGGCCAAAGGCATCAACCCTGCTCTCAGCCTTAAATTCTATGCCGGTGTTGCGGTCCCGTTTTACATTGCATGGGTGTTCTTTACGACCCTTGGCGCAGCTTTCGGCCCGATGATGGGCGATATGCGTCCATATGGCTTTGACATGGCTTTTCCGGCTGTCTTCCTCGTGCTGCTTGCAGGCATGTGGAAAGGCGTTGCCGCCGCCCGTCCATGGCTGGTCAGCCTTGTTGTTGCAGCAACAACCTATCTCACTATCCCCGGTGCGTGGTATGTCGCAGCCGGTGCGATTTCCGGTCTGATTGCTGCTTATGTTCTGGCAGGTAAAGACAATGATTGATCCAATAGCAGTTGTAGCCATCGTTTTAATGGCAAGCGTCACCTATCTCACGCGTATTGGCGGCTATATTCTGTTGCGCAATCGTACGCTCAGCAAGCGCGCCACAGCCGTCATGGAAGCCGCTCCCGGCTGCGTGCTGATTTCCGTCATTGCGCCCGATTTCGTTTCCGACAAACCGGCTGATCTTGCAGCGCTTGCGATCACCATTCTAGCGGCAACACGCTTTTCTATGCTGCCGACCGTCATCATCGGCATCTGCTCGGCTGGTTTTTTCCGCTATCTGATGGGCTAGGGTTACGGGGCAAGCTCGCCCATAATCCATTCGCGAAAAGCACGGATTTTGGGCATGTTCTTGCGTGCTTTGGGATAAACCAGCCAATAGGCCTGTCCGTCATCACAAAGAAGATCAAAGGGCTGGATTAGTTGCCCTGATGCCAGTTCTGCGGCATGAAACGCAGGTGTCAGGATACCAACGCCCTGCCCGGCAGCGGCTGCTCGCCCTTCGAGATGCTGCGCGCCATAACGGCTGAAAGAATTGCCCTTTATGGCCGGATTTTCAATTCCGGCAGCTTTGTACCAGATTTTCCACCATGGATCGGTGGGGTCGACGGCACGAAGGCGCAACAAATCAACAGGATCTTTAATCCCTCCGACCGACTCCATAAGTTTGGGACTGAGCATCGGTGAAAACTGCGCTTTGATCAGTTCGTGGGCAATCATACCGGGCCACTCACCTCGCCCGCTGCGAATGGCCATATCGACATTTGACGTCGAGAAATCGATTATATCGTTCGAGGTATCCAGTCGCACGGCCAGCGCCGGATGTTGCATCTGGAACGATCCCAACCGCTGTACCAGCCAGTTTGATGCGAACGTCACCACAGCGCTGATTGTCAAAACGCCCTGCGTGTCATCCCGTGCCGAAGCAAAGGCCGCCCGCATTGTTTCAAAGGCATCGTTAATCGCAGGAGCCAAGCGCTTGCCCAGTTCGGTCAATTCCACCTGTCGCGGTTTGCGCAGAAACAGTGGAGCGCCGACACGCTCTTCCAGCAATTTGATCTGATAGCTGACGGCAGCCTGCGTCATTCCCAACTCTTTCGCCGCACGCGTAAAGCTTGCGTGGCGGGAAGCGGATTCAAAAACACGAATGGCTGAAAGCGGTGGCAGGGGTGACGTCATAATACATAAGTTCTCCTTATGTAGGATAATCGACATTCAATTGGAAAACAAAGCATTTTTCGATCATAACTATAGGCACAATTTAACACATACCCCTAAAAAATGAGACCTACTATGCGTGATGTTGAGATCAGCTCATCAACGATTGCCGCTGCTTGCCCTGAAAAAACTACGCCATTGAGCTTGCGCAAGTGGATTGCGCACTTGTTCAAGCGGAAACGTAAGTATTACCTCATCAACGAACACTCGCCGGAATATTTGCTGCGCGATGTGGGTATCAAAGAGGGCAGACCAACCCATTTTGCCCGTGACGGACATAAGCTGCCTGAATGGTGATATTTTTTTGTTTTAACGCATTATTCCGCGCAAAACCGCTTCGCACTTTTGTTGGAAATGCTTTAGCCACTAACCACTGCAAAGCCACGCGCTTTCAGGCCACGCCGATCTTCGCGCAGATTGTCGATCAGACGCGACCGGCTTCCACCCAAATGCGATGTCATCAGAGTGGTGGCTTGAGACACGTTTCCTTCTCGCACCGCATCCAGAATGGCATGATGCTGTTGCCAGGCGCGCGCCAGCGCATCCGCATCGCGCACTTCAAGCCAGCGTGCGCGCGAAAGCCGCTGCATGGCATCGCGAACGCCACGGCTGAGAAATTCATTGCCCGAAAGTCGGGCAAGCTCGATGTGAAAATCCATCCCCACGCGATGCCACTCTTCACGCGAACGCGTCGCATCACAACTGTTGAGCATTTCAGCAATCGCATCGACCCCACTGCGATCTTCCATCGCGCAAGTGACCTTGAGGGCGGCAATCTCCAGTGCCTCGCGATAGACGCCGATCTGTTCAATCTCGGCGAGATTGATCGGTGAAACAGTCCAGCCGCGGCCTTCCCGTCCGACAAGTCCCTCGGCTTCAAGCCGTAAAAGCGCCGCTCGGATCGGCGTGCGCGAAGCATTGAACTGCGTCTCGATCCAGCGTTCAGTCAGCCGCTCGCCTGGTCCCAGTTCAAGCCCAAGGATCATATCGCGAAGCTGTTCTTCGACGTGCCGCATCTGTGACATCTGCATCCCAATTTTTCCGGTTGCCTGATTGACAACTTAATGTGTCAGGCGCATGTGTGTATTCCAAATTGGTATCCCAAAATGGAATACAAAACAACCGCACATTATTACAACGGAATAAACCATGAATACCCGGCATGCCGAAACAGGCGATAAGGCGGCAATTGGTGATGAAAACCACGAACGCTATTGGAAGCAGAATCTTTTCATCTGCCTCATTGGTTCATTCACCACGCTCATTGCCATGTCGCTGCTTCTGCCGTTCCTCCCGCTTTATGTGGCACAATTGGGCGTGGCCGACGAAGCTGCAATCGTGCAATGGTCGGGCATCGCCTATGGCGCGACCTTTCTCGCAGCCGCTATCGTGGCCCCCTTCTGGGGCAAGCTCGGTGACCTTTATGGCCGCAAGCTGATGCTGATCCGCGCAAGCCTTGGCATGGCGATTGCCATGTCGCTGATGGGCATGGTCACAGATATCTGGCAGCTGGTGGCGCTGCGCCTGTTTGTCGGCATTGCAGGCGGCTATTCCTCCGGCTCTATGATTCTCGTCGCAACCCAGACACCAAAGGACAAGACCGGCTGGGCACTGGGTGCACTTTCTGCTGGCATCATGGCTGGCAATCTGGCTGGCCCTTTGCTCGGTGGTGCACTTCCACCGCTGATCGGTATCCGCGCGACCTTCTGGCTGGCAGGCAGCGTGATCTTCCTGACCTTTCTTGCAACAACATTTCTGATCCGCGAAGATCGCAAACCACCCAAGCGAAACAACGAACAAAAGAAGCAATCGATATGGGCTTTAGTTCCCGACCGCAAACCCGTCATCGCCATGCTTGCGACCGGCATGTTGCTGATGTTTGCCAATATGTCGATTGAGCCGATCATCACCGTCTATGTGATGCAACTGATGGATGATCAGGCGAAGGTCACTCTGATTTCCGGTGTCGTCATGGCTGCGGCAGCGCTCGGCAGCATCCTGTCCGCCTCACGCCTTGGCCGCCTCGCAGATCGCATCGGCCATACTCGCGTCATTACCGGCGCATTGGCCATTGCAGCACTGTTGCTTATTCCCCAAGCCTTTGTGACCGAAGCCTGGCAGCTGATCGGTCTCCGCTTCCTGATGGGGTTGGCATTGGGCGGCCTTTTACCCTGCATCAGCAGCGTCATCCGGCACAATGTCCCTGACCGCGTAGCAGGCAGCGTGCTTGGACTTTCTGTTTCCGCCCAATATGTCGGGCAGGTTGCGGGTCCAGTGGCCGGTGGCTTTGTCGGCGGACAGTTTAGCATGCCCGCCGTATTTATTGCCACGTCAGTGCTCATGGGCCTCGGTGCGGCTTATAACTGGGGCGCTCTCAGGAACGGCGTTAGATAGAGTAACCACCATCAACGCTAAGCGCTGTTCCTGTCACCATTGATGATGCATCGGAAGCAAGGAACAGCGCAGCCTCGGCCACATCTTCAGGCTTGGAGAAGCGGCCAAGCGGAATGGTTTCTTTCAGATCTTTACGCGCCTGCGGCGTATCTTCCGTGAGAAAAAGCGCCAAAGCTTCGCCGTCGCTTTCAGCGGGGCAGATACAGTTGACGCGAATATTTTTCTCGGCCAGCTCAAGCGCCATCGCCTTGGTTGCGCTCACAACCCAGCCTTTGGATGCCGCAAACCATGTAAGCCCTTTGCGTGGGTGATTGGCCATCGCCGATGCCGTGTTGATAATCGCGCCGCTCCCCTGATGCTCCATGATCGGGGCAACGAGCAGCGTCGAATAATAGATCGCCTTCATATTAACGGCATTGATGAGATCGAAATTATGCTCATCCACATCCGTCAAAGGCATGTTACGGTGGGTGAAACCGGCATTGTTGACCATGATGTCGATACGACCAAACTTGTCGAATGCCGCGCGCGCCAGCCGCTCCATGTCATCTTTGCGCGAAACATCAGCCTGTACGGATAAAGCATTCTCGCCAATATCGGCTAACTCGTCTTCAAGGCGCTTCACATTGACATCCGCCAGCACGACTTTAGCGCCTTCAGCTGCAAATCGGCGCGCTATCGCAGAACCGAAACCCGATCCCGCACCTGTGATGATCGCAACCTTATCCTGCAGCCTTTTCATGTCATGCTCCTTTCGCGGATATTTATTAGAATCCGCCCGTCAAATCACTTCTATCGCATTATCTTGAACACGCTATATATGCATATGCCGTTAACCAGAGTCATAAGACACCTGTAATTGGCAACATTCGCGAGAATGTTATATTGGACGGTTGAATTTAAATCGATTAGATCGTAGACAAAGGCTGCGCGAAAATCGCAATCTGCTATTAGCGAAGTGATTTGCGTCAGAAGTGGAAGAGAGCAATATATGACCAGCCAGATAATACCGGTAGAGCCCTTCGATTGTATCGTTTTCGGCGGTTCCGGCGATCTTGCCGAACGCAAACTGATTCCTGCTCTGTACCAGCGCCAACGTGCAGGTCAGCTCAGTGAGCCAACACGTATCATCGGTGCATCGCGTAGCGCCATGACCGATGAGGAATATCGCAAATTTGCCCGTGATGCGATCAACGAGCATGTGAAAGCTTCCGAAATTGACGCCAAGGAAGTCGAGGCATTTATGGCTCGGCTGACCTATGTCGCAGTCGATGCGAAGTCGGAAGATGGTTGGGCTGCTCTGAAAGAGGCTATTGGCAAAAAGCCTGAAAAGATCCGCGCGTTTTATCTCGCAGTCAGCCCAACTTTGTTTGGTGACATCGCCAACCGTCTCAAGTCGCATGGCTTGATCACGCGCGATACGCGCATCATCGTTGAAAAGCCAATTGGCCGAGATCTCGAATCCGCCAATGCGCTTAATGACACCATCGGCAGCGTTTTCCGCGAAGACCAGATTTTCCGTATCGACCATTATCTGGGCAAGGAAACCGTCCAGAACCTGATGGCTCTGCGCTTTGCGAATGCACTTTATGAGCCATTGTGGAATTCTGCGCACGTTGACCACGTTCAGATTACGGTTGCCGAATCTGTCGGCCTTGAAGGTCGCGCGGGCTATTACAACACTGCTGGCGCATTGCGCGATATGGTGCAGAACCATATTCTGCAGCTTCTTTGCCTCGTCGCCATGGAGCCACCTTCGTCGCTCGAAGCCGATGCCGTCCATGACGAAAAGGTCAAGGTACTGCGTTCGCTCAAACCAATTACCTCGGCCAATGTCGAAGACGTGACGGTACGCGGCCAGTATCGCGCTGGCGCATCCGCAGGTGGTCCTGTTAAGGGCTACCTCGAAGACCTCGGCAGCGACGACAGCAACACCGAAACTTTTGTGGCGCTGAAGGCCGAAATCAACAACTGGCGTTGGGCTGGCGTTCCGTTTTACATGCGCACAGGCAAGCGCCTTGCGTCTCGTGTTTCGGAAATCGTCGTCACCTTTAAGCCGATCCCGTATTCGATCTTCGGAGAACATGCCGGCAAAGTTGTTGCCAACCAGCTTGTTATCCGTTTGCAGCCGGATGAAGGTGTCAAGCAGTGGCTGATGATCAAGGATCCAGGTCCGGGCGGGATGCGCCTTCGCCACGTTCCACTTGATATGAGCTTTGCTGAATCCTTCAATGAACGCAATCCTGATGCCTATGAGCGTCTGATCATGGACGTTGTACGTGGCAACCAGACACTCTTCATGCGCCGCGATGAAGTGGAAGCGGCATGGCGCTGGGTTGATCCGATCCTCAAGGGTTGGGAGGTGAACAACCAACAGGTTCAGGGCTACACGTCAGGCACCTGGGGACCGTCGTCTTCGATCGCTCTTATTGAGCGTGATGGTCGGACCTGGCACGAAAGCTGACAAAGCAAAGTCCGGGGACGTTGACAGACATTCCCGGATCAGTCTTTGTGCCACAAAATAAAGAGCGAGCGCGAATATCCGCAGAGATTGCGCTCGTTCCGGACGTTTGGACTTGAAAGGTACGGCATGAGCATCGAACGGCACGATTTTACCAGTGGAACAGAACTTGCGCAGGCGCTTTCTGAAGCAATTGCGAACAAGTTGGCTGCCGCTATTGCTGAGCGGGGGCAAGCGACACTTGCTGTTTCCGGCGGCACAACGCCGCTCAAGCTGTTCGACATCTTGTCCCGCAAAATGATTGACTGGACGCTTGTGACCATTACGCTCGTCGATGAGCGCTTTGTCGCACCAACCAACGAACGTTCCAACGAAAAGCTGGTGCGTGATCATCTGTTGCGTGATCATGCAGGTGTCGCGAAATTTGTCGGCCTTTATAATCCGGCTGCGACCGCAGAAACAGCAGCACTGGCGGCTGCCAGCCGTATTGATGCATTGCGTCGCCCGTTTGACGTCGTTGTGCTTGGCATGGGCAATGATGGGCACACAGCATCATTTTTCCCGAATGCCGACCGTCTTGATCAGGCGATTGATCCAAAGACCAAGGCTGTTGTTCTGCCAATTCATGCAGAAGGTGCAGGTGAAAAGCGCCTGACACTGACCCTGCCATTGCTGGTGGAAGCAGACATGCTGGTTCTGCATATTGAGGGTGCTGCCAAGCAGGCAACACTTGAAAAGGCACTTGCCAGCGACGACGAAAATGAAATGCCGGTTCGCGCCGTGTTCCATCACGCCCGCAAGCCGATACAACTTTATTGGACAAGCTAACGGTCTCATTGAACGCAGCAGTTTGCGTTTGGGACTGTGTTATAATCAACCACAGGCAAGCCTGGCATTTTCCAACAGGTGATACCCATGACAACGCAGACTGCGCATACCCGCATCAAGGCCATCACAGAGCGTATCGTTGAGCGCTCAAAGCCCACTCGAGAAGCCTATCTTGGACGTGTTCGTGATGCGGCCTCCCGCAAGCCACATCGCTCGATCCTTGGATGCGCCAATCTCGCCCACGGTTTTGCAGCCTGCGGCCCCAATGACAAGGCCGCCCTGACCGCCGATGTTGTCCCAAATCTCGGCATCATAACCGCTTATAATGACATGCTCTCAGCGCATCAGCCGTTTGAGACCTATCCCGATCTGATCCGCAAGGCTGCGCGTGACGCAGGTGGCGTGGCGCAGGTTGCAGGCGGCGTACCTGCCATGTGTGATGGTGTCACGCAGGGTTTTGCGGGCATGGAACTGTCACTGTTTTCGCGCGAAGTCATTGCCATGGCAACGGCTGTCGGCCTCTCACATGACATGTTCGACGCTGCCGTCTATCTGGGTGTCTGCGACAAGATTGTACCGGGGCTAATCGTCGGTGCCCTCACCTTTGGTCATCTGCCAGCGGTCTTCATTCCGGCAGGGCCTATGACAAGCGGTCTGCCGAATGACGAAAAAGCCAAGACCCGCCAGCTTTATGCGGAAGGTAAGGTTGGCCGCGCGGAATTGCTCGAATCTGAATCAAAATCCTATCACGGCCCCGGCACATGTACCTTCTATGGCACCGCCAACTCCAATCAGATGCTGATGGAGATCATGGGGCTGCACCTGCCCGGCTCGTCTTTCATCAATCCTGGCACACCGTTACGCGAAGCGCTGACCCGCGAAGCCACCAAGCGCGCCTTGGCGATTACTGCTTGCGGCAATGAATATACGCCCGTTGGCGAGATGCTGGACGAGCGGTCTTTCGTCAATGGTATCATTGGGTTGAACGCGACCGGCGGTTCGACAAACCATACGATCCACCTGATCGCCATGGCCGCAGCTGCCGGGATCAAACTGACATGGCAGGATATTTCGGAGATTTCTGACGTCGTGCCTTTACTGGCGCGCGTTTATCCAAACGGCCTCGCCGATGTGAACCATTTCCATGCAGCTGGCGGCATGGGCTTTTTGATCCGCGAATTACTCGACGGCGGCATTCTGCATGAAGATGTCCGCACTGTCTGGGGAGAAGGTTTGCGACCTTACGCAATCGAACCAAAACTTGGGCAAAATGGCACGGTTGTTCGCGAACCGGTTCCCGAAAAGAGCGGCGACGACAAGGTTCTGGCCAAGATCGGCGCGCCCTTCCAGCCCTCAGGCGGCATTAAGGTCCTGACCGGCAATATCGGTAATGCGATCATCAAGGTTTCAGCAGTGAAACCAGAGCGCCATGTCATTGAAGCATCGGCAAAAGTCTTCAACGATCAGGCCGAATTGCAAGCCGCATTCAAGGCTGGCGACCTCACCGGCGACTTTATCGCCGTTGTGCGCTATCAGGGGCCAAAAGCCAATGGCATGCCTGAGTTGCACAAACTGATGACTGTGCTTGGTATTTTGCAGGATCGCGGACAGCGCGTAGCGCTCGTCACCGATGGCCGTCTTTCCGGCGCATCCGGGAAGGTGCCATCGGCCATCCATGTGACACCGGAAGCACTCGATGGTGGCGCGATCGGAAAAATTTGCAATGGCGATATTGTTCGACTTGATGCCGTGAACGGAACTCTGGACGTGCTGATCAGTGATGCACTTCTTCATGAACGCATCGAACAGCGTCCCGACCTTTCAGCCAATGATCATGGTATGGGCCGTGAACTTTTCCGCGCCTTTCGAAGCATCGCCGGACGCGCCGATGAAGGTGCATCGGTGTTCTGAAAATCGAAAGGCCGCATCATCCATGCGGCCTTTCTTTTATTTTCAGAATACTGGCTTCTCAAATCCAACGCTGCGGCATGCGGCGGTTAAAGTGTTTGCCATCAGCATGGCGATGGTCATCGGACCAACCCCACCCGGAACTGGCGTAATGGCACCTGCCACCTTTTCCGCATCCACAAAATCGACATCGCCAACCAGACGCGTCTTCCCTTCGCCCCTTTCAGGTGCAGGAATGCGATTGATACCCACATCGATCACAGTCGCACCCGGCTTGATCCAGTCGCCCTTGACCATCTGCGGACGACCGACTGCTGCAACCAGAATATCGGCGGTGCGGGCAATCGCTGGCAGGTCTTTGGTACGGCTATGTGCAACCGTTACCGTCGCATTAGCAGCAAGCAGAAGGTTGAACATCGGCTTGCCAACGATATTGGAACGACCAATCACAACCGCATTGAGGCCCGAAAGATCGCGTCCATGAACGCGCTCAATCATGATCATCGCACCGGCTGGCGTACACGGCACGAAAGCCGTATCGACTTCGCCGGTGCCAAGCTTACCCACATTGATGAAATGGAAGCCGTCGACGTCTTTTTCCGGCGCGATTGTCTGGATCACACGGCCGGAATCAATGTGCTTTGGCAGCGGCAACTGTACCAGAATGCCATGAATGGCAGGATCGTTGTTGAGGCTGTCGATCAGATCCAGAAGCTCCTGCTCAGAAGCGTCTTCCGGGAGATCGTGCTGCACGGAAACAAAGCCGCATTCCTTGGCTTTTTTGCCCTTGGAAGCAACATAGACCTGACTTGCCGGGTCTTCACCGACAATCACCACCGCAATACCGGGAACCACGCCAGTTGCAGCCACGAGTTTTTCGGTCTCACGCTTCACCGTGGACACCACGTCCTCGGCGAGCTTCTTGCCGTCGATCAATTGGGCCATATCAATGCTCCGCTTTAAACAGGCGATGCCTTGGGATACATCGCCTTGATCCTGAAACCATGCCAATAAGCGTCATCGGCCAAGATGACAATCTCAGATTGGCCGAGTTTCAGGATAAAGTCGCAAAATGCCGGAGCGTGAAGGCTATTTCGTATAGCAGCGCGACGCTCACAAAAATCGCATGATAGCGCCGGTTATCCGTAAACATCGCAATAAGACTTGCGACAACCAACGCACCGACACGAATAGGATATTCAACCCCGTATAGCTGATAATGCTCCACGCCCTTGAGAAAGGTATCAACAACATCGGCAACATATACCAGCGCCAGAATGCCAAAGAACCATTTGCGCCGCGAAATGAAATAATCACGATAGCCGGTATATTCCCCCATATCGTCAGGAAAAAGCAGCGTGCAGAGCAGAAAATAAAGCCCTGCATAAAAAATGACGAAGAAATATTTCTCGAACGTCCACACATGAACGGCACGCAAATTGAACTCGAACCACCAGAAATGGATAACCGAGAGCAGAATAAAGCCCACCCATGCCAGATGCACAGGATAGATTTTCTGTTTGCCCGGATGCTGAATAAAACGGGCAAATCCTGTCAGAAGACGCGACACACACAGGCCAAGGATAATGCCAATAATGATGCGGACATGCGTGAAGGCCTCTGCAGGCGGCACACCTGTTGTAAGCGATGGATCCATTATTCCCTCAAATCCAGCTTTTACCGAATGAAAGCGTGTTGTGTGTTATTCTCGTCATATAACACGTTTTAACTCTTGGTTTGACGCATGTCTTTAATCCAAAATCGGTCCCCGCTTTTAGGAGACATGCTTTATTTCTATAAAATAAGAGCGCTCAATAAATCACGATAAAATTATAAATATACAGTTCATTTCAAACACGCCGTTTTTGCTACAAGCCTTGCGAATTGCTGTCGGTGGAGGCTATACCCGAAAACATATCAATTTAATCAGGGCGGAACTTTCTCATGCAGGACACAGTCATTCTCGTTGGTTGCGGCAATATGGGCTTTGCCATGCTCAAAGGCTGGCTCGACAGCGGGATTCTACAAGCTGAGAATGTGCATGTGGTTGAGCCTTCAGAAACCCTTCAGACGCGGGCAGCGCTTGCCGGTGTGAATGCCTGCTCAAGCGCCGGCTCGCTCCCTGATAACCTTAACCCACGTATGGTGCTGGTTGCCGTCAAGCCACAGGTTATGGGCGATGTACTGCCGGCTTATAAGCGCTTTGCACCCAATGCCACTTTTGTCAGCGTGGCTGCTGGCATTCCAGTTTCATTTTTCGAACAGCATCTGGGTAGCGATGCAAAAATCATGCGCTGTATGCCAAATACGCCTGCCGCAATTGGTAAAGGCATGCTTGTCACCTTCAAAAACACAAATGTTAGTGACGATGATGCAGCATTCGTAAAAAGCCTGCTCAAAACATCCGGTAAGGTTGCAAGCATTGACGATGAAGCACAGATGGATGCCGTGACTGCCGTTTCCGGCTCTGGCCCTGCTTATGTATTCCACTTCATTGAAGCCTTGACCGATGCTGGCGTGACCGCCGGTCTTCCGCGCGAAACGGCAGCGCTTCTTGCCATGCAAACCGTGATGGGTGCGGGAGCGCTGGCTGCCTCCAGCAGCGACAGCCCAACGAAATTGCGCGAGCAGGTCACAAGCCCCAATGGCACAACAGCCGCAGCGCTAGATGTTTTGATGGGTGAAAACCGCCTCAAGAACCTTGTAACAGAAGCGGTTGAAGCTGCGCGCAACCGTTCTATTGAGCTGGGAAAGGCTTAAACCAATATTTTCGGCACCGCTTCTATCAATGCTTTCGTAACAGGCATGTGCGGTGCCGCAATCAATTCCTGCATCGGACGGCACTCAACAATCCGCCCTTGCTCCATCACAGCAATCTGATCAGCCATTTGTGCCGCAACGGCCAGATCATGCGTGATAAAAAGATAGGCTGTGCCCTCGGTCTTCTGTATCTCCAGCAACAATTTCAGAATTGCGCCTCGCACCGTCACATCAAGCGCAGACACCGCTTCATCCAGGACAATGAGCGATGGCCTTGTTGCAAGCGCCCGTGCAATCGCCACACGCTGACGCTGCCCACCGGAAATCTCATGCACGCCGCGTTTGCTCAGTTCAGGATCAAGCCCAACCTTTTTCAAAAGCTCTGAAATATCCCGTGTTATCCCATGAATACGCAGCGGCTCGCGCAGCAGATCATAGACCGTTGCGCGTGGATTAAAAGCAGAGAGCGGGTCCTGAAACACCATCTGCAATCGCGCGCGGCGCTTTCTGAGTTCGCCCCCTTTGAGGGCAAGCCAGTCTTCATCTTCAAACTGAACCGAACCCGTTTCAAGGGGATGCAGCCTTAACAGCGCACGCGCCAATGTCGATTTACCGCTGCCCGAAGGCCCCACCAGCGCCAGCGTTTCACCGGCCTTAATCGCGAGATTTATATGATCGAGCGCCAGCTTATCGCCATAGCGCGCGGTCACGTCGCTCGCCTGTAACAACGCTCTATCCATGCTGAGGCTCCAGCACGGGGACGGCTGCAATCAGCGCTTTCGTGTAATCGCTCTGCGGCGTGGTAACAATTGTGCGCGCTGAACCGCATTCCACCAGTTCACCATGGCGGAAAACGGCGATGCGATCCGCCAGATTGGAAGCCAGTGCAATATCGTGCGTGATAAAAATCAGCGTCATGCCATTGGCCTTAACCAAGGCACGCAGCAGTGCCACGATTTCCCGTTGCACAATGGTATCGAGCGCACTGGTCGGTTCATCCGCAATCAGAATATAAGGGTTTGCAGCCATGGCGAGCGCTATGGCGATGCGCTGCTTTTGCCCACCGGAAAACTGATGCGGATAGCGTAAAAAACTGAGTTCGGGAACAGGTATATGAACCCGCTCTAACAGATTTATTGCTTTATCTTTTGCAGCATTCCGATCTATGCTTTCATGAGCCCGAATCGTTTCAATCAATTGGGCCCCAACACGCATCAAGGGGTCAAAGCTTGAAGCGGGGTCCTGAAACACGAAGCCCACATCACGCCCCTGCTTTGGGGTTCCACCCGGCCATTGGATCGCGCCTGAAGTGCAAGCATTAAGAGGCAACAGACGGGCCAGCGCCAAAGCAAACGTACTTTTTCCAGAACCGCTTTCGCCGATAATGGCAAGCGTTTCGCCCTTATTGATATCCAGACTGATATTGTGCAGCGCATGATCCCGACCATAACGCACACCGAAATTGGTTATATGGGCAAGCACACTCATGTCTGTACCTCCCGCCGCGATGCAGCATTGGTGATGCCTTCGCCTGCGAGATAGACCCCCACGACCGTGAACGCCAGTGCCATCCCCGGCAGAATAGACAGCCATGGGGACGAGCGCAAAACCGTGCGGCCCTCGGCAATCATACCGCCCCACGTCACGCGATTGGGATCGCCAAGCCCCAGAAATGAAAGTGCTGCTTCAATCAAAATGGCAGAGGCGACAATGACCGGCACAAGCGCCAGCACCGGCGGCAAAGCATTGGGCAGGATTTGCCGGAATGCGATTTCCAGCGGGTGCATACCGATCACACGGCTTGCGGCTACGTAATCGCTCTCGCGGATTGACAGCACTTGTCCGCGCGTCAGGCGTGCGACCTGCGTCCAGCTTGAAAGCGCAATCGCTGCAACCAGCACAGGCAACGAAGGCCCGGCAATGCTGACCAAGGCAAGCGCCAGTAAAAAACCCGGAATGGTCTGGAAAGCTTCTGTTATGCGCATCAACACTTCATCAACCAGCCCCCCGACAAAACCTGCCAATGTGCCGACAACACTGCCAATCAGGATGGATACCGCCGCTGCGGCCAGCCCCACGATCAGCGATGTGCGACTTGCGTGGAATAGCTCGGCCAGTACATCACGACCCAGCCGATCCGTTCCAAACGGGAAGGATGCATTGTCGAAAGGCGCAAGCATCGGCGTTGCAACAATGCGCAAAGGATCACCGGGAAAGAGCAATGGCGCAAAGAGTGCTGCGGCGATCAGCACGAGCAGAATAATCGCGCCTGCAATGCCTTCTCCTGAACTGAAATAACGCCTGCCCCCATTCATTGTCGGACCTTTCCGGCAGATATGCGCGGATCAAGCCAGAGATAGAGAAGATCAACGACGAAATTGACCAAGATCACCATAATGGCGCTGGTCAAAATGACGCCCAGCAGCAGAGGCGTATCACGGCTTGCCACCGCCTCCTGCGCGAGCCGACCGAGGCCAGGAACCGCAAAAACGCTTTCAATCACCACACTGCCGCCCAGCATGGACGCAGCTTGCAGCCCAAGCATAGTGACCAGTGGAAGGAGTGCATTGCGCACGACATGGCACAACACGATACGCGGGTGAGATATGCCTCGCGCTTTCAGTGCGCGGACGAAATCCATACGCCAAATCTCAACCATCGAAGCACGCGTGACACGCAGATAAAGAGCCAGATAAATCAGGGCCAGCGAGACAACCGGCAGCACAAGATGACGCGCTATATCAAGTCCACGCGCAAGACCTTCCTTGCCGGAAGCAATCGTCTCTATGCCGCTTGAAGGCAGCCAGCGCAGCCGGATCGAAAACAGGATGACCAGCACAAGCGCCAGCCAGAAACCGGGAATGGCATAAAGCACAAGCGAAGCAACGGACAAAAAACGGTCGCGAAAACTTGCGGGCTTTGTACCGGCCACTATACCCAGAGCAGAACCCACAACAAAGGACAGCGCGGTGGCTGCGCCCATCAACAAAAGCGTATTGGGCAAACGTTCAAGAATGACATCCAGAATAGGACGGTTAAAACTGACCGACCAACCAAGATTTCCCTGTAAAAGCGCTGTAAGATAGGCCGTGAGCCTATGCCATATAGACTGATCAAGCCCCCAACGCGCACGCATGTCCGCAATAGCAACCGCATCACCACCAAAGCTCACAGCATAGGCATCGACCGCATCTCCCGGTGCTGTTTCCAGCATCAGAAAACAGCCTATAATAACAATCAGCAGCACCATCAGGCTGCCGATCAGTCGTTTTCTGAGAAGCAACAGAAGCTGCGTCACTGTTTAATCCAGCTATCGGCCCAATTGGAGACAGCCCAGCGCGGATTGTTGGCAACATTCTGCACGCGATCATTGGCAACAGTAATGAAGCCCCATTCAGCCACATTGATGAGCGGCAGATCGGCTTCCACCAATTGCTGAAACTGGTGATAAAGTGCCGTGCGCTCCTTCTCATCAATCTCATGTGCTGCTTTGGCAATCACCGCATCCAACTCAGCATTGGCGTAACCACCCTGATTGGAGAACGGAACACCCGAAGCAATGCCGCTTTCAACCAGAATGGTCGTCGAAATGGCGGGGTCTCCACGATAGACAGTCGGCGCAATCGCAAGATCAAAATCGTGGTCCGTATAAACCGCCTTTTGATGCGCCGCTGAGTCATTGTTGACAATACGCGCATCAATGCCAATCTCTGCAAGTGCTTGTCTAAGATAATCCCCGAACTGTCTGGTTTCATTGAAATAAGGTGCGGGCAATAACTTGAGTACAAAACGGTTTCCATCCTTGCCGCGCTTATAACCGGCCTCATCCAGAAGTGCATTAGCCTTCGCTATATCGAAAGGATAAGCGGTCACATCACGCGTATAAAACTGGCTGTCATATTGGGGAACCGGCCCGGTCGAAGGCTTGGCATAGCCCATGAAAATCGTTTTCACCACCAAATCGCGATCAATCGCATGCGCGATTGCCTGACGGACTTTAAGGTCTGAGAGTTCCTTGCGGCGATGATTGATTTCGACGACCAACTGATAGGTCAGCGCCTCATAGCCCTTGGAAATGACACGCAGCCCCGGCACTTTTGAGATGCGGTCGAGATCAGCCAGAGGGACCGCGGAGAATGCTGCAAGGTCAATTTCCTCCGCTTCCAGCGCGCCTGCGGCGGCGGCACGGTCCGGCAGCACACGATAGATGATTTCGTCAAGATAAGGCTCGCCATCGCCCCAATAGTCATCATTCTTCGTCAGGCGATAATATTCGCCCGTCTTGTGCTCGGCATATTTGAACGGGCCTGTGCCAATCAGCTTCTCATTGGCAGGGTTGGCGGCAATGTCGGTACCATCAAACACATGTTTGGGCAAAACGGCAGTCAATGCCGGCAACGCATTGCGAATGAGCTGAAACGGGGTTGGCTCGCTGAAATGGAAGATCGCCGTATATTCATCCGGCGTCTCAACCTTCTCAAGCGCCTTGAACACGACGCGGCCGAGATTTTGCAGTGGTTTCCAGACCTGCATGGCAGAAAACGCCACATCCGCCGCGGTAAACGGCTGACCATCATGCCATTTGACGCCCTCTCGCAGATGGAAAGTCGCAGTCAGACCATCAGCAGAGCCTTCCCAACTGGTTGCAAGGCGTGGTTCAAGGCCATTTTGACCGTCAAACGATGCTTCCGCCAAAGGCTCAATCACTTTGCTCGCCACGAAGAAAACACCGTTGGAGGCAACAATGGCCGGATTGAGATTACGCGGCTCGGAATCTGCGGCGACGACCAGTCGTCCGCCATTTTGCGGTGTATCTTCGGCACTTGCCCAATGGGGCAAAAGCGGCAATGCCGCAAGCGAAGTCGAACCAATAAGAAATGCTCTGCGCGATGCAACAAACCGAGCCATATCACTGCCTCTGAAATTCAATTCCCTATGTATTTGTCTACACCGGACCTAAACAAATTGCAGGGCAAATCCTGTCGCAGTGGCAATAAATAACGAAAACTGTTTCTGTTTTGGAAAAGATCTGCATCCCGAAAGCTAATCAACAGGCAACTCTCTGCGAGACCAGTCTTTTTTAGGAACCGTGCCACCAATCGCATACTGGAACGACGAGACCGCCATATCTTTTGGATTAATGGTGCAATCGAAATCCAGATTGTACCATTTTGCACGACTTCGAAAGGCACCTCCAGACATCTTCAAACTCGTCTCTGTCAGCGCTCCACCTGTTCGGGCCATCATATCAGGCACGATGTCCGGTCGATGATGCCGGATTTGCTCCAAGGCCTCAATGCCACAAATCTGTATGACACGATCTGTCGGAGAAAGCTTTCCTAAAGCCTGTTTCACACGCGGATTTGCAAGAGCATCTTTTGAGTAGATTTTCTTAGCCTTGATCATAGGCGCGTCCTGCTTTTTCAAGTCAGCTAGGCTGGAAGATGATTTTTCAGTGCTCAGAACTGGCTCGCCACCAAACGTCTTCTCCTGAAACCTTTCCGATACCCCATCAACTGGTTGAGGCCTATCAACCCCTTGCTGTTCAGACGCCCTGTTCGGCTCGGTTTTGGTGTTTTCTTTCTTATCATCTGAAGCCGTTTCAAACGCTTTATAGGGCGCGGCAGCCTTATCCTTAGTGGCAGAATTTTTCTCTTGAGCAGGTGATGGGCTGTCTGATGGCGGCGGAACCAGCTCGACTTTCACGTCCTCAGGCTGGACGGAATGCGTTGACATTGGAAATGTGAACAATAGCAGCGCAAGGACTGCACCATGCAATCCAACCGAGACCAGACCACCCAACAATGTGTCTTTGTCCACCACCGATGATCAGTCCTTCCTCCCACGATAATGAGGGATAGTGTCAGAAAAAATTCAACCATAGAACCAGAACTGTTTTTCCCTTTCGAGCTTTATAAAAGAAATTTTCTCCTTGCCAAACACCCTCCCTTGCATAGATCATGGTTAATTATGTGTTGTCGTATTTCGTGAAGGAAAACTGATACGGCACACAGCCAAAGAGCCGAAATCTGCTCTTTTGAACTGCATTTGCGGAGTTCTGTATCGAAGTTTCTGTTAATGCCTTTAGCTGAAGCACCATTGGAAGAGAGGAAACAGAAATGTCCAGTTTGCTGCCCCCACTTCATGACGGTCATGCACCGATCTATCTGCATCACGCCTTTCAGGATGCGGTAGATGCTTATGAGGACTGGAATCTCGAAATGGAAGAGCCGGTCGTAGCAATCAATGGTAAGATTACCCGTATTAGCGTTGTTTTCCGACGTCTTTGGCGCTGCACTGATACAATCCCTCGCCATACGCTTGAAGCATTGAGGGACATCGTTCCATCAAGCCTTATTCATACGGAGCGCTGGAAAGAGAGTGCCACATTCGCAGAAGCTGCCCATCTGATGCGGACCGCATTGGAATGGCGGAAAGCGCGACGCGTGCCTGTCATCTGCTAAAACCGGACCGTCATATACGACGGGCGGGTTAATCCCGCCCGTTATCAGTTTACATTCAGAACAACTCAGAGCTTGCGGAATCGAACGCGCGCGCTGCGCTCAATTGCTGCAACGGTCAATTCATCCAGTGTCCAGCGATCACGCAGCATCTGAAGAAACTCGAGTTCTTCCTGCTCGACATGCAGATCAGCCGCCGCCACTTCAACGGCCAGTGCATAGGCAGTATCATAGAGCTTTTCCGGCAATGCCTCATGCGCCAAGTCGAGAATGCGCTCCAACCCGTCCTCGAAAGCCAGAAGCTCATAACAATCGCTGGCAATTTTAGGTAGCCGCGCAGAGTCAAAACCCTGAAAAACCGGCAGGCGCGAAACCACATTGCTGATCGATGCCATTTCCGCATCGGTCATCGACGTGTCTGCGGCAGACGTTGTCACCATGATGTACACTAGGGCGTCGTGTGCGGAAATCTTATTCATCGAATGCTCCTCAACAGGTGAACCGGAATCACAATTTCGGTCACATTGGCCGAAAATTAGGAAGCCTGAGAGACTTGCGCAAGGAAATTCACTCGGAATTATCGCTGCAAAGATTGACGTCTGGGTTTAGCCGCGCCATAGAGCAATAGCACATCTGAGTGCAGAAAAACTTCATCAAACAAAGCCCTTCACAGGACATCAGGAAAAAATCATGACTTCGCACCGCCTTCCCGAAATTACGCTGACCCCGGAACTGACCGCGGCGGCTGCGGAAGCGAAATCGTGGCCTTTTGAAGAGGCAAGAAAAATCCTCAAGCGCTACGAAAAGACGGGGCTTCCTGAAACCGTGATTTTTGAGACCGGCTATGGGCCATCGGGCCTGCCGCATATCGGCACGTTCGGCGAAGTTGCACGCACCTCGATGGTGCGTCACGCGTTTCGCGTTCTGACTGGTGATAAGGTCAAGACTCGCCTCATCTGTTTCTCGGACGATCTCGACGGCATGCGTAAGATCCCGGACAATGTACCGGACAAAGCAGCCCTTGAGCCATATCTGCAATTGCCGCTTTCTGCCGTGCCAAATCCGTTTGGCGGCGAATACAAGAGCTTTGCAGAGCATAATAACGCCATGCTCTGCCGCTTCCTTGATACTTTTGGCTTCGACTATGAATTCGCCAGCGCAACGGACTATTATAAGTCCGGTAAGTTCGACGCCGTACTGCTCAAGGCAGTCGAACGCTATGACGACATCATGAAGGTGATGCTGCCGACGCTCGGTGAAGAACGTCAGGCGACCTATAGCCCGTTTCTGCCAATTTCGCCAAAGTCCGGTCGCGTGCTCTACGTGCCGATGAAGCGCGTGGATGCTAAAGCTGGCACCATCACCTTTGACGATGAAGACGGTGTTGAAACCACACTCCCCGTTACCGGCGGCAACGTGAAGCTACAGTGGAAGCCGGATTTCGGTATGCGCTGGGCAGCGCTCGGTGTTGATTTTGAAATGTTCGGCAAAGATCATCAGACCAATGCCGGTATTTACGATCGCATCTGCGAAATTCTTGGCGGTCGTGCGCCAGAGCATTTTGTTTACGAGCTCTTCCTCGATCAGATCGGCCAGAAGATTTCAAAATCAAAGGGCAACGGCATCGCGATTGACGAATGGCTGGCCTATGCACCAACCGAAAGCCTTGCACTCTACAACTTCCAGAAGCCGAAGACCGCGAAGAAACTCTACTTTGACGTGATTCCGAAGGCGGTGGACGAATATTTCACCTATCTGTCAGCTTATAACCGTCAGGAATGGAAAGACCGTCTGAACAATCCGGTCTGGCATATCCATTACGGTAATCCACCAAAGGTTGAGCTGCCGGTGACATTCGCGCTGATGCTCAATCTGGTGAGTGCATCCAATGCGGAAAGCCCGAGCGTTCTGTGGGGCTTCATCTCGCGCCATGTGCCGGGTGTTACGCCAGAAAACAACCCGGAACTTGATGCGCTGGTTGGCTATGCAATCCGCTACTTCAACGATTTCGTCAAGCCAACCAAACAGTTCCGCGCCCCTGATGATGTGGAACGCGCTGCACTTGAAGGCCTTGATGCGAAACTTGCGACCTTGCCAAGCAATACCGATGGCACCGGCATTCAGAACGCCATTCTGGACGTCGCCCGTGCAATCGAACGCTATCAGGATCACACCAAAAAGAGCCCTGAAGGGGGTCCAGGCGTATCGGTTTCGTTCTTCCAGATGCTTTACGAGGTCCTGATCGGTCAGGAACGCGGCCCGCGCTTTGGTTCGTTCGTTGCCCTTTACGGCATCGACGAAACCCGCGCCCTGATCAAAAAAGCCCTCGCAGGCACCTTGTCATAAGTGAATGCTCGTAAAGTAAAAAAGCCTCGTTCCGAATTTTCGGGCGAGGCTTTTTGTTTTAATGCTCTAATTCTGTGGTGCAGGTGGAAACGCACCATCAAGCAGCGGCGGCGTTACCGGTTGTTGCGGCGTATCCGGCGGTATCATCATCGGCAGGCTCGGAGCGTTATTCAGCTCCGGCAAAGAAGTTTCCGGCTTATCCCCATAGAGGCCGAGTTTTGCATCTTCGGCTTTCTTGCCCGCTTCCCCATAAGCACCATCTGCGCTGGCCTTGGCCCAACCATTGGCGACAAGCCATAAGGCAGGATCGTCACTGCCAACGCTGCATTGGGTCGCTATCGCCGCACCGCTGTCATTTTGCGGCAGACGACACATAATCGCCCGCGCACGAAGCCACTGGCGGAATGCAGTACGGGCCTGCATACCGCATGGCCAGTTTTCACCCGCTGCCGACTGGCAGCTTTGCTCAACCGGCGTGACATCAATGCCCTGCAAGTCGACAATGCGTCCCTGACTTTCAAGACGCCCGGCTGCAATTGCTACGGGACGCTGCAGAAGCTGCATCGGCTCGCCCGCATCAACCGGCGCGGCTGGGGCTGCTGGCTCCGGCGGTTTTGGCGTTGACGCCAATCCCATATCACTCAGAGGTGGGCGCGCAGGTTCACGCTCAAGCCCGCCTTGGCCATCCTGATTGACAGGGGGCTGCGCGTCAGTGTTTGGCGCATTTTCAGCAGCAGGCATCTCTTGCGAGGCAGGATTATCGCCGCCTGTATCCTTTGCGGGTTCATTATAATCAAACTGCTCAACGACAATTCCATTACCCGAACCGGTATCCGGCTTGCTTTGACCATCGCCGCTTTCGACCACAGTGACCGGGCGATCGAGTGCGCCATAAAATGGCGCGACAAAAGCTGCCACGAGAATGGCACCGGTCAGACCGGCAAAACTACCAAAAACAATACGACCATGGTTCTTACGTTGCATATTCGTCATTACTGACTCGCCCATAAAATACGGGCGATCCACTCAATATCCTTGGTCTCAAAGGAACGATTGGGAAACTCGGGATTGAACGAATGAAGTTCAATCGTTCGCGGTGTCTGGCGATGCAGGATTTTAGCCATAACCTCTCCGTCTTTGGTTCGAACAACCACACGATCACCCCGGCGAACCGCTGCGTTGGGCGCTACGACCAACGTATCGCCATCCCGGTAAAGCGGCAACATCGAGTCGCCGGAAACTTCCAACGCATACACATTATCGGTTGGAGCAGCAGGAAACTGCACAACATCCCAACCTTGGCCAGCAGGAAATCCGGCATCGTCAAAATAACCGCCTCCGCCCGCTTCTGCCAAGCCAAGCAGCGGGATAGCACTCGGCTCCTGCAGATATTCCCCGTAATTTGGCGTCGATATTTCACCACGGATAAGCCGAGTAAACTCATCGAATGTTGCGCCTGTGGCTTCCATGACTTTAGCGAGCGACTCAGTTGAAGGCCAGCGGGCGCGACCATCGGCAGCATAACGCTTGGATTTATTGAACGTGGTCGGATCAAGCCCAGCACGGCGCGCAAGGCCAGACGCACTTAATGAATTGCGCTCCGCCAAGGCATCAATCGCAGCCCATACGCTCTCATGAGAAAACATTGTCACAACCCGCCAAAGAGGATTTTAAACCTAATAATTTATCTTAACTTGTGACAAATTTAACTGAAAATCTGATTTTACACAAGGTGCGCGATTTTACAGGGAAAATTTTCTTATTTACAAATGAAAACGCGCAGCATCACAATGCCGCGCGTTTTTAAACAGATCGTCAGGCAGCAGATCAGGCTGCTTTTTTTGCTTCGCCCTTATAAGGGTTGAAGCGCTGATAGAAGCTTTCGCCATTTTCTGCCATATCGACAAGCAGTTTCGGCGCCTTAAACTGCTGGCCGTATTTGCGCTGCAACTCCTTGGCAAGTTTGACGAATTTCTTCGCGCCCATACCATCGATATAGGAAAGCGTGCCGCCGGTATAAGGGGCAAAACCAAAGGCCAGAATGGAACCGACATCGGCTTCACGCGGATCAGTGACAATGCCTTCTTCCATCACACGCGCGGCCTCCAGAGCAATCGTCACAAGGAAGCGCTCTTTCAGCTCCTTCACGTCGATTTTATCGGGGTTCTGTTGCGGATAAAGGTCTTTCAGTCCCGGCCAAAGATGCTTCTTGGCAGGCTTGGCTGGATATTCGTAAAAGCCCTTGCCGTTCTTGCGGCCCTTGCGGTCGAACTCGTTGACGAGCTTATCCACCAGTTCCACATGACGCGGATCGACAGCCTTCTCGCCAAGATCAGCCAATGTTGCCTTGAGGATTTTCTGCGAGAGGTCAATTGCCGTTTCATCATTCAGCGCAAGCGGACCAACCGGCATACCGGCCATACGGGCGGCATTTTCGATCATCGCAGCAGGAACACCTTCAACGAGCATGTTGTAGGCTTCCGACATATAGCGCAGCACGCAGCGATTGACGTAGAAACCGCGTGTATCGTTGACAACAATCGGCGTCTTCTTGATTGCACGAACATAATCAAGGGCAACAGCCAACGCCTTGTCGGACGTCTTCTTGCCGAGGATGACTTCCACCAGCATCATCTTATCGACGGGCGAGAAGAAGTGAATGCCAATGAAGTTCTTCGGACGCTTGGAGACTTTCGCAAGGCCAGTGATTGGCAAAGTTGAAGTATTGGATGCAAAAATCGCCGTTGCCTTGAGAACTTCCTCCGCCTTTTCGGTCGCCACACGCTTGACTTCGCGGTCCTCGAACACGGCTTCGATCACCAGATCGGCACCTTCGAGCTGCGCATAGTCAGGTGTTGCCGTGATAAGCGACAGGAGCTTTTCCTTGTCTGCTTCCGTGGCGCGGCCCTTCTGCATTTCCTTGGTGATAAGGTCAGCTGTATGCGCCTTGCCCTTATCAGCGGATTCCTGATCACGATCGATCAGCACCACCGGAATGCCAGCCTTGGCTGTCACATAGGCAATGCCTGCACCCATGAAGCCAGCGCCAATGACGCCGATCTTCTTGAACTTTGTTGGCTTTTCATCGGCTGGACGGCGTGCGCCCTTGTTCAACTCCTGCAACGACACGAAGAGCGAACGGATCATCATACCCGCTTCGGTCGTCTGAAGAATTTCAGTGAAGTAGCGCTGCTCGATCTTTAGGCCGGTGTCGAACGGCACAAGAAGGCCTTCATAAACCGATTTCAGAATAGCGAGTGCCGCCGGATAATTGCCGGAGGTTTCGCGACGCAGAATGGCGGTTGCAGCAGGCCAGAGATTTGCACCGGCAGCCGAATAGATCGCGCCGCCTGGCAGTTTGAATCCCTTTTCATCCCATGGCTGAACAGGCTTAAGACCGCCCTTGATCAGCTTCTTGGCGGTTTCGACCAGCTTCTTGGCCGGAGCGACTTCAGTAACAAGCCCCATCGCCTTGGCGCGCTGCGCGCTCAGGCTTGAGCCAGTTGTCATCATCTGCAAAGCGTCCTGCTGGTTGGCAAGGCGCGGAACACGCTGCGTGCCGCCAGCCCCGGGAAACAGGCCGACTTTCACTTCCGGCAGGCCCATCTTCACGCCCGGTGCATCCGATGCAACACGAGCATGGCAGGCAAGCGACATTTCAAACGCGCCGCCCATGCATGTGCCGTTAATGGCTGAGACCCATGGCTTGCCAGAGGTTTCAAGCTTGCGGAACAATCCGCCCATCCGACCGACATTGTCGAACAACGACTGAACGGTAGCTTGGCTGTCCTTGGCTTTTTGCTTCTGAAATTCCTTGAACATGCCTTCGAGCATGGTCAGATCAGCGCCGCCTGAAAAAGTTTCCTTGCCGGACGTGATGACGACGCCCTTGACCTTTTCGTCAGCGGTCGTCGCATCGATGATAGCATTCAGTTCCTGCATCACCTCGACGGTGAAAACATTCATCGACTTTTCAGGCATGTCCCATGTGACGAGGGCAATGCCATCAGCATCGGTTTCAACTTTGAAATTTACATAAGCCATATTCGCCTCCTCTCCTTACACGCGCTCAATGATCGTGGCCGTACCCATGCCTGCACCGATGCACAAAGTGACCAGTGCCACGTTGAGGTCGCGGCGTTCGAGTTCATCCAGCACAGTGCCGAGGATCATCGCGCCCGTTGCGCCAAGCGGATGGCCCAGCGCAATCGCGCCGCCATTGACGTTGATCTTGTCGTGCGAAATGTCGAAGGCCTGCATGTAACGCAGAACCACAGCAGCGAAGGCTTCGTTCAGCTCGAACAGATCAATGTCCGAGATTTTCATCTTGGCCTGTTTGAGGAGCTTTTCCGTCACATCAACCGGACCGGTCAGCATCAGAGCTGGTTCGGAGCCGATATTGGCAAAAGCACGAATACGGGCGCGCGGCTTGATATCGAAGGCCTTGCCAGCCTTCTTCGAGCCAACGAGAACGCCTGCTGCACCATCAACAATGCCAGACGAGTTACCGGCATGGTGCACGTGATTGATGGTTTCGACTTCTGGATGCGCTTGAATGCCAACGGCATTGAAGCCGCCCATTTCACCGGGCATCACGAAGGATGGGTTGAGCTGACCGAGCGCCTGCATATCAGTGCCAGGGCGCATATGCTCATCATGATCAAGAATGGTAAGGCCATTCTGATCCTTGATGGGAATAACTGAATGCTTGAAATAACCCTTTTCCCACGATTTTGCTGCTCGCTTCTGGCTTTCGACAGCATAAGCGTCGACGTCATCACGCGAGAAGCCGTATTTCGTGGCGATTAGATCAGCGGAGACGCCCTGCGGCATAAAATAGCCCGGGAAACCGACGGATGGATCCATGTACCAGGCACCGCCCGACATACCCATGCCAACACGGGACATGCTTTCAACGCCACCCGCGATCACCAGATCGTCGGCACCGAACGCAATCTTAGCCGCTGCAAGGTTGATCGCATCAAGACCTGACGCACAGAAACGCGAAATCTGAATACCCGGTGCCTTGAAATCATAACCGGCTTCAAAAGCCGATGAACGCGGAATAACGGCACCCGCTTCGCCAACAGGATCAACACAGCCGAAAATAATGTCATCGACCTTTGCCGTATCGATGCCGTTGCGGTCGCGCAAGGATTCCAGAACCTTCGCGCCCAGACGAACGGCAGGCACTTCATGCAGACTGCCGTCTTTCTTGCCACGTCCGCGCGGTGTGCGAACGTGATCGTAAATATAAGCCTCAGCCATTTTATCTCCTTCCCGCTGAACCCGAAAGTCCAGCCTGATCTCTCACTCAAAATGTGTCTGCGTTGAGCGCCATCATGCTATCCGCACCTGACTGGATACGTGCAAGATGCGCCACACTTTCCGGCATGATCCGCTCGAAATAGTAGCGTGCCGTGATAAGTTTGGCTTCAAGATAGGCCTTATTGCCTTCACCCGCTGCCAGCTTTTCTTCTGCAACCTTCGCCATGCGCGCCCACATGTAACCAAGTGCCACCAGACCAAACAGGTGCATATAATCATTGGATGCCGCACCGGCATTGTCAGGCTTTGCCATCGCGTTCTGCATCAGCCACATTGTGGCGGCTTGAAGATCATTGACGCCCTTCTTCAGATGCTTGGTGAAGAATGAGAGCTTTTCATTCTCACGATTGGCTTCGCAGAACTCACCCACTTCCTTAAAGAAAGCAGTGATCGCACGGCCACCATTCAGCGCAAGCTTGCGGCCAACCAGATCGAGCGCCTGAATGCCGTTGGCGCCTTCATAAATCATGGCAATGCGCGCATCGCGCACATATTGGCTCATGCCATGCTCTTCGATATAGCCGTGACCACCGAACACCTGCTGCGCCATGACAGCGTGTTCAAACCCTTTATCGGTCAGAACACCTTTCAGCACAGGCGTCAAAAGCCCCACGAGATCATCCGCAGCCTGGCGCTCTGCTTCATCGCCGGAACGATGGGCAATATCGGAGTTCAACGCCGTCCAGAGAATGAGTGCACGCCCGGCTTCGTTATAAGCGCGGATATTCATGAGGTTGCGACGAATATCCGGGTGCACGATGATCGGATCAGCCTTCTTATCGGGTGCGCTCACACCTGAAAGCGCGCGGCCCTGAATGCGCTCACGTGCATAAATCGCGGCGTTCTGATAGGCTGTTTCGGCAATCGAAAGCCCCTGAAGCGCAACACCAAGCCGCGCTTCATTCATCATGGTGAACATGGCGCGCAGGCCCTTATGCGCTTCACCAATCAGGAAGCCTGTCGCATCGTCATAGTTCATAACACAGGTAGCATTGCCGTGGATGCCCATCTTCTCTTCGATGGAACCACACGACACACCATTGCGCGCACCCGGATTGCCATCAGCATCCAGAATGAACTTCGGCACGATGAACAGCGAAATGCCTTTCACACCTTCCGGTGCACCATCGATACGCGCCAACACCAGATGGATAATGTTCTCCGACATGTCATGTTCGCCAGCCGAGATGAAAATCTTCTGGCCGGAAATCTTGTATGAACCATCATCCTGCGGCGTTGCACTGGTGCGCAGAAGACCCAGATCCGTTCCGCAATGCGGCTCGGTCAGGTTCATGGTGCCAGTCCATGTGCCTTCCACCATCTTTGGCAGATAGGTGTCTTTTTGCGCATCCGTACCGTGGGTCAGGATCGCGGCAATCGCACCCTGCGTCAGGCCCGGATACATGGTCAGTGCCATATTGGCTGACGACATATATTCACCAACCGCTGTATGCAGCAGATAAGGAAGCCCCTGCCCGCCATATTGTTCAGGCACGGCCAAACCGAGCCAGCCACCTTCGCGATACTGGTCATAAGCGGCTTTGAAGCCCTCAGGGGTTTTCACCGAGCCATCGGATGCGCGAACGCAGCCTTGCCTGTCGCCTGAATGATTGACAGGAAACAGCGTGCCTTCGGCAAGCTTCGCGCCTTCGGACAGGATCGCCTCGACCACATCAGGCGATGCGTCAGCAAAGCCCGGCAAATTATTATAACGCTGATAATTCAAAACGTCATTGAGAACGAAATTTGTATCCTCAACTGGCGCGCGATAGCTCGGCATCGAAATCCTCCAAATCAATAACCCGCTCAGTCCCGCATGAAGCGAAACAGGCTTCCAACTGCGTGTTTGGTACGTCTGTCATACGAAGTGCTCAAATGCGTGACAGAGTAATCTCCATGTCAAAAATGGGGCCAAAAACTCAAAAAACCAGCCATTTTGCCACTTCTGAAGCTCCCGCAACTCAAAAACCGATGACGAGAGTCCAACTTCTTGGCAAAACTAGCGCACTTTGACGTTTCCGTAAACGTCAAAATTAAACTAATTTGTGAGGGAGTGTTTTTAAGCGCTTTGTGTAAACGCCGCCTTGGTTTGTCCCCCTGCGCCCTGCTATGGGCATTTCGTTGCGTTTGATTTGTCCAGTTCGAGAGATAGGCCGAATAGCAGCAAGAAGAGCTGTACCTCTTCAGCGCTCCGTACGCGGCTTTTAGACAGCGATAAATTCTGTATTGACGTGATCAGCGACCCCGCACTTTTTTTCGGACGCGTAGCTTCAATCCCTTCGCAGATGCGAACTGCCTGCCTCTCGTTATGTTGATACATGCAGCTAATCTAGGCTAGTCGACTGCGATATCTAACTTCACGCACTGGCTCCCTGGGGCACCAATGGCCTTCAGTGAACGTCGTTTCTAAAAACTATCCTCAGAAAGCGGTCATTCTTCCCACAATCGAAGCCAGCGCCGCCGCTGTCGTGCCATCTGATGACCAACCTTCGGCAAAAGAAATATCGTTGGAATTTGGCAACTGGTCTCGGCTAAGGGTCCGCAACCTTATACGAGAAGGAATTGCCGCTGCCTCACCCACGAAAAGCGCCTCCTGCCTAGGCAACGAAGAGAGTATTTTCGCCATGCCCGCTAAGCTGTCCGGCAAAATGCGGGAAACGTGTTCTTGGTCGGTGCTATTTGCAAGTCGCAACACAATCCACGAGTTACATTGGGATATGACTGTATCCTCAATGTCGGATGGTCGCTGTGAGACAAGCATAAGACCAAGGCCGTATTTGCGTCCCTCGCGCGCAAGTCTTCGCACCGCTGTTTGAGCCACCTCGTACTGAGCGTCGCCACGATTTGGTACGTAGCGATGCGCCTCCTCGCAAACAAACAGCACCGGATCTCGTTCGCGTTCTTCTCGCGTCTGATGGAGCTTGTATTGAAACAGCAGACGCGCGATTGCGCCCGTCAGCGGCCCAGCCACTTCATTAGGTAATCCTGAAATGTCTATGATTTTCAAACAAGAGCCGTCGGCCCCATCAACATTCAGGAATTGAGACAAAACGTCGGGAAGGCTTGGTGATTCTGGACCATGCTCTTCCATAAGGAACTGAACCCGTGGGTCCGACCTTAGCACGCGTAGCTTGTTCAGTATCGACGCATAGTCCTTTTGGAAATCCGACGGCGTCACGTCGATCCAGTTAGGACCGTTACGCTTAGCCTGACGCTCTCTAATGTGAACTTCGAACTCGGATAGGGTGAAGGGTCGAGGCTTGTCACGGTCGAACGATGCGAGTTGTTCTTCGTTCACTCCGGCTATTGGCATAGGCTGCTCAGGATGTTGTCCCACCGGGAGATCCGCCGGGATTCCGCCAGCCGCGCTGCGGGTTAAACCCGCCCCGACCATACGGGCATGCGCGAGTGCTTTATAGACAGTGTTTGCTTGGGATGTAGCTTCGAATTCCGTTTTGCCGATAACAAGCGAGCGGAACTCGTCGCTGGACATGAGCCAATAAGGGAGCTTCAGCGTGGACACATCGTCGGGGTTATTCCCCAACGCATCATATGCTCGAAAAACTTTGGCCTTGTTGCCGAACGCAGAGGCGTACTCACCGTGCGGGTCAATCAAAATGATGCAAGGACGGGTGCTCCGCTCGGGTCGGCACCGATGCTCTAGAATGGAATGAATTACGGCTGCTACCGCACTCGATTTGCCTGACCCTGTTGAGCCAAGGATTGCACAATGGTGTCCGAAAAGTTTGTCCATATTAGCACGGCAAGACACGCGTGTTGCACCTATATAAGAGCCTATGGGTACTAATCGATCCGCGCCATCCTCTGACGTCTTCTCCGCGCTGGCAAAAAGCTTATCGATCTCTTCTTTAGTTATCAGATGCACTGCTTGAAGTGGCAAAGGGTAGGTCGAAACCCCGCGTTTAAAAGTTAGCTCGTTTTCGGCGGGATTGAACCACGCTTCACCAAGCATGTCAGCCTCCACAACCCTGCGATCTTGATCGAAAGACTTACCTTGAGTTGTTGAAAGCGCCACCGCTTCTTCATCAGTTTGGAGTCGAAGGAGCCTTACAGTGGCAAACAAAAGTCTACGCCCGAGGTGCATTTTCACAATGCTACCGATCTGGCCGACGTCATAAACTCGTCCGCTGTGGCTTCTGGTAAGTTCGGTGATGTCGCGCTTAAGCGCGATTTTTATGGCGCTACCAGCAACCTCGAAGACCGTGCCAATCTCTAAATCCTGATCTAGGAGAAACGCGCTCATGCCATTGCATCCTGAATGTCCTTTGGAAAACCGCTGGCGAGAAGCGTTGCGGCCCCATCGAATGTCCACCAGTCCCGGTTGCCCTCTTCTAAGGGAAAGACTGGTCCGATTGAACCTTGGTAGATCCCCTTCGGACTCGCAACAAAAAGTCGTTGGCTCCACGGTCTCGATTGCCACTCCCTTAGCGTCTGAGGCAATTCGTTGTTCGGTTCGTCATTGAACGCAATTACCGTCAGCTGATTTCTCGACGATGACATGGCAATCTCGATCTCGGCGTTGATGTGTTCGTCTCCAAACGAGTATCCACAAACAAGTAATACGTGATCACTGCCATTGGATAGCCGCTCCCGAAATCTCTGAAAGATAGCAGCGAACGGGTCGCGCTGCGTATTCAGATATTTGGTGGCTTGCGGATAAATCATGACAGAGCCGCCATCGCCCGGATAGATATCTCCGTGCCTTACTCGCAGCAAGTTTCTCGTGCCGGAACTTGGTCTATACCAGTCGATTGAACCATGCAGTTTCGAAACAACGGCGCGTGTCCCTGCTTGGCTCGCATAATTCTGAATGTTCCAAAACGCGACACCACCGCCAATGAACCCATCTTGGAATTCTACTCCAGTTAAGGCTAGAGCATCCTCGAGCAACGTGTCATAATTAGTGGTGAAAAACTCCACAGGCGTTCGAACGAAATCGAGGCCAGCGCGACTGGTGCCAAACACGGCTTGGACAAATTTCTGATGTCCTGAGATGTCCACGATGGATTCGCTCTGGCTACCTATTCGCGCTTCAACGACTATTTCGCCCTCGGCGTTTTTAGTTGCAGCCTGATATCCCCACCGTACAGTCAAAGCTATTTGCTCAATCAGACCCTGATGGACCTCCTCAAGCTTCTCCTTCGAAACGAGCCGTCCGCCTATTTCAATACCGCCGGTGCGCGACCGCTCAGCTATGGAAATGAGATCTCCAAGGTGAGTTAGATGATGCTCGATATGTGAGGTCTCAGCGCAGTCGTCGACAACAAAATCCAGAACGCGAATGGCGTCAGCATCGGCTTCGAAAAGTTCGCTTTTTGCGAGCTCCATCACACGATCAGTTAACGGATACATTAGCGGAATATTCGCAGGATAGCTAATACCAGCCCCGAGAAGCCAAGTTTGCTTCGGACTGTTTAGATGTTTCTCAAACTGCTCAGCAATATCCACGTCTTGCGTCATCGTCCCCCCTTGATTCAATCGCTAATGGGGGCACACGCATAGCACACCACTACATGTCATCCCCGCTTGCACTATCGATAACAGTTGCAAAATTTGCTGTCATCATTATCCCGTCCAGTCAAAGAGGGTGTCCACACAGAAGTAAGCAAATAAACTACCATTTAAGCAAACCAGCTTACTCTTGTTGGTTAAATTAAAATCAATTAGAGATCCCATAGAGAAAGCCCGTTTCACCCCTACTCAACCCTCAATTTGCCAGAGATTAATTCAATTTGAATCATATCAACAAGCAAGGTAACCGGATTCCGGTTTTTTATCCGCGCGAGCATGAAAAGAAATAATTTTCTGCCGTCAATTTCTCTTGGTAGAGAACAGCAGAAAATCATTTATTTAATCAATATTTATGACAACCGAAATACATTCAAAATCTAATAGTCTGCTTTATAATGACTCCTTGAATATTTCCAAATAAATCTTTTACTATAATTGCGTCAGGCTTAAGCCTTCCTTTTCCCTTAGGAAAAAACATTGCCGAGACATCGCCTGTCGTAGCGTCAACTGTGATTTCTTCCAAAATTTTATTACCAATACTACCTATCAGGTCGGAAACCTTGTATTCGCTTAAATCGATTATTTCCTGCTGCTGTCCCGCGATATCTACTATGTAATTTGCAATATCGTCGAGTGAGATCATCAGATATTGCGGGCCACCAACTTGGTTAGGTATCAAAGCAATTGATGGTTTATTTTTTCTCATCTGCTTTATTGCGTCCACTAATGGTTCATCACCTGCGAAAAAAACTGGCGGCCTGATATTTGCGGAGCTCAGTGGAAACCCCGAAAATTGTGAACCTGTCGTTGGTTGCGATCTAGTGACTTGCAGCACAGTGGTATGGTTTTTCATCCAACGGGCGGTATCTAGACAAATATACCCCACCAGCTCCTCGATAATTTGAAGCTGTATCTGAGCTGATGGCGATATATTATGTATCGGTTCATGGTGAGCGATACGGTTCCTCAGCTTATTTATGCGGCGAACATTTTTCTGTATTCTTTCCCTATCCGCACCTGAGGGAGCGTGGGGAAATGCAGTTGCGATCAAGTTGGGAGTTAACCACAATGCATCATATTCAATTCGGAATAGATTTGACCAGAAGTCGAAAGATAATGATGCGACAATATCGTCCGCAGTTGGGTTTGAATTGCGTCTCATTAGTCGTTGACGCGTTTGGCTAAGCGACGCTGTATGTTCCGGCGTAAGTGGAAATGGAGGATTGAATATCCAGTTCACGTTGTTAAAATTTTGAGAGAAAGCAGAGTGTATGGTATTCCTAACCGATACTTCAGCCGTTTGTAATGGGAATAAAAAAGCCTTAGCCAAGCGAGCATTCCAGAGATACCATTTTATGGCGCTGTCGAAATCGCCCGCGACCTGGGCCAAATTGAGGTACGGTGCTAGTCTAGGAGCTGATATTTGTAAGGACAGCCTGTGATCCACAGGGGCAATGTAAGAAAAAGTATCTTGACTCTCAGCCATAGGCATCCTATTTCTAAAACATAGAGCAGCGATGGATTTCGCGGGCCCTCAGGACAGGTACGCCGCTCCTTTGGGCCCTTCTTGCTTTATATGATATGTATTTTGCAAATCATTCTTTTACAAACCTTTTCTTTCAGCAAATTGAATATAATCAGACTCTTGAAGTGAAGCAGTTAGTGACGCCGCTCTGCATTGAACGATATCTATTAGTCTAAAAATTAGAGACAGAGGCGACTCGGTTCGTTTGAACAGCTTTGGGCGTTTCGCTAAGTGGACTTCCGCCGCGATTATGCTGCCACCATCATTGGCGTCAGCGCCTCTCCGCCCGCCAGACCCGCACCGCGCCCCTTGCAGCGGCCTTCGGGGAATGGCTTCAGACACAGCGTTGCAAGGTATCCGCCAAATCCCGTCTGGGAGAAAAGCTCGCCTATATCCATAACCAATGGGACGGCCTGCAAACATTCCTGACAGATGGCCGCGTAGAGATTGACTCCAACAGGGTGGAGAATCCGCCCCATCGCTCTCAATCGCAAGAACGCGCTCTTTGCAGGCCACGACGAAGGCGGCATCGCCTGGGGGCGCATCGCTTCACTGATCGAAACCTGTAAAATCAACGGCGTCGAACCCTTTGCCTATCTCAAGGCCACGCTGACCGCCATCGCATGAGGACATCCCCCAAGTCACCTCGATGGCCTGCTTTCGTGGAATTTCAAGACGACAAGCTAAGACACAAGTGGTCCGCAGCGAACGCTTACGCAAATTCTCTCATAAACTCAGAATAAATTCACCACCCCACGCGCAACATTCAATGTTATGGTCCGCTGCTTCACATAACTTCCATCTACAGAATATAGCTCCGCTATTCCGCGTGTGAAATGGATAGGCGCTTAGCGGTATCCTAGCTTCTCGCCCAACAACGTACGGTTTGGGCTGACGTTCGGATCGAAGAAACCCAATCGAGAAAAATCCAGACTATTAAATAAGGATCAACTGATGGTTCGGCGGAATTATAACTTCAACCCGCTTGGGTACTCGTCTACTTCATCTGTCTGTGATCCAAACTGATTCGGATAGAGTTTGGCCATATGATCATTTGCCCAGTTTTGAACGTCCAACTCCGTGATAAAATCAACATAGTGTGGCACCGGTAAATCTAGAGATAAACCTTCAATAAAAGAAAATTCTTCCGAAAGATTTTCTCTACTATGAATAAAATATCCATAGGCCAATTCATAAGCCATGGTATGCAATTTTTTTACTTCCATCTCCATTTCGCGTGAGGCAACCTCATCGCCAACAATTCTTTCAGCCAATAGAATTGCTTGTTCTCTATAACTATCGCATTGCGCAAGAACCGCGTCTCGATCTGAAAAATCGACTAAACACATGCAGTCGCCCCTCTAAAACAGTAGCCCTCAAGGCTAATTGTCATTAGACTGACTGCGTTATTTTCTCCAGCACTTTTCTTATCTCAAAAAATTTTGTATTATTTTTGTCCACCGCTTCCTTTCCAGCCATCCCGCGAGAGAGGTCATTTGAGAAATCAAGAAATGCGAATCGAAGGAATCTAATGTAAGTTGTGATGGCTATAATCTTGAACCAACGTTTTACTCGAAGGTTCTCAAATACCCAGATTGATGTATTCGTTTGCCAAATCGCTTTTTCAAAACAAGCAAGTGCTACCCGAATAGCTCTATATTCAAGCTCGCTTTCGCCACTATTTTTCTCAGAAACGAAATCACGCGCAATTTGAATTACTACACACCAATCTTTGGCGTTTAATTTTCTATCTAAATCTAATTCTGATTGTATGGAATTCATTTCAAATCATCATGTTCTTACTGAGCAAGATAATATAGTATTAATACTATGGAAAGACTTATCTTCAATCTCTGGTCTTCACAGTCCTGGAGATTTTTACGGTTTAGATAGCAAATTTGAAGCGGCATGAATGCTTCGCATTATCCAAGGCTTTAGAAAGGTGAGGGAAAATTGTGATTCACCGTCGCAGGATTCCGACCAATAATGAGTAAGCACACTACTCACATTTCAGCTGAAAATAGAAATCCAGCTAGACTCCTGCTCATGATTGTTCCATTTATTGCTGATAATTGGGTGGGTTAAATCATGGATCAGCAGCGTTCGGAATCGGCTAATTTGGCCGAAAATTCCGCTTTTTCAGGTAGTTTGTCGGTCGAAGACAAGATCGAACGAGATCGAACAGAGCTTTTAGATCTTTCTGCTCGAAATCGCTTGTTGAACGCGCCGCGTTTTTCGAAGAGCGCGAAGATTGTCGATATCATCGATGAAAAAGCGGCAGAAGTATTTCGTATTCTCGTGACTGAAGGAAAGGCAATGACCTTCCTCGCAGGCGCGAAAGGACGCGAGAAGACCGGAGAGGATGCAGATGGTGAGGAGCTAATAGAGCTCGCACTGCCGGATGATGACGAGCGCGATGAGCAAGGCAAGCTTGTTCGACATGGAGATACCAAGCTACAGACAAAGATGACTCCGAGTGTTTTGCAGAAGCGTCTTCTGGACCTTTATTTCGACGCACGCACGCTCGAAGAAGAGCAAGGCGTCAATATTCTGTTTCTTGGCCTCGGAACGTTGAAATGGATTGATCCGAACAATAAAGAGAATATCCGATACGCTCCTTTGATATTGGTGCCGGTCATATTGGAACGCGGGACCGCCGGTGAACGGTTTAAGCTACGGGCACGGCAAGAAGATTTCTCCTCCAATCTGTCCTTGGAAGCGTTACTTGACCGTGTCCACGCGATCAAAATGCCCGAGTTTGAGGCAACAGACGATTTTTCATTTGAAGATTACGCGCAGAAAGTTGCCTCTTGTATTGCTGTTAAGCCGGATTGGTCAGTACAGCCTGACGACATCGTTCTTGGCTTCTTTTCATTCGCCAAATTCCTGATGTACCGCGATCTTGATCCTGCTCTTTGGCCAGCTCACGCCAAGTTTACAGATACGCCTCTTATTAGATCTCTCGTCTCTGATGGATTTGAACGCGATGACGACCTGATTTCTGACGAGGCTAATATTGATACCGTCATCCAGCCGTCTGAGATGACCCATATCGTCGACGCCGATAGCTCGCAGTCAGCAGCAATTCATGAGGTCAAACGGGGTAAAAACCTTGTAATTCAGGGGCCACCCGGAACAGGGAAATCGCAGACAATTGCCAATATTATTGCTTCGGCAGTTGCTGATGGAAAAACCGTACTGTTTGTAGCCGAGAAGATGGCGGCTCTGGAGGTCGTAAAACGTCGGCTTGACGCCGCTGGTGTCGGCGAAGCTTGCCTTGAGTTGCACAGCAATAAAGCGAACAAGAAAGCCGTACTGCACGACCTCCAAAAGACATGGGACTTAGGCTCACCACGCGGAAATTTCGATGGCGCGATAGATGATGTCCTGCTCGACCTTCGCGACAGGCTGAACGATCATCCCAAGAGGCTCCACCGCCTGTATGAGCCATATCGACTTTCAGCATATACGGTCATCGGCCATCTGTCTCGGCTTCGTAGGGAGGGAATGGCACCGTCAGATATCGAGCTTCATAACGCGATAGAGTGGACACCTGGTCATCGTGACGAAGTGTCGAATTTGCTTATGGAGCTCGCCGAACGCATTCGCGACATTGGACTGCCTTCTCAACATCCTTGGCGTGGTGTCGGCATAACGGGTATCTCACCTCTCGATCTTGAACGACTAGCCGTACGCATCCAGAACTCAAGCACAGCATTCGCGGAATTGCTCGAAAGGATGCAAGAAACGACGACGACGCTTCAGCGTGCGGATGTCATCGATCTTCAGGATTATCAGAACTGCAGGAAGCTTGCAGACCGACTCGCTAGCTGTCCCGATACCATTTCGAATGACGCGCTTTCAAATGATGTATGGGCGCGTTCGATCAATGACATCGCTTCCTTAGTTCAAGATGGCAAGAAGTTAGCGAATGTTGCTGAAAGAATTAATGAAATCTTAAGATCGGAAGTTTGGGGATCTGAACCTGCAGGACTCGTTTCGCAGTTCTCGCGAGTACCTGCAAATTTCTCCGATGCAGCTTTTACGACCGTTGAACAATTAAGAACCCTTCTGCCGCGATTGCTGACAGCGGTGCGATCATTGCAAGCGCTGCTCGGGATAGACGACATAGGCTCGTTGGCTTCGATTGAGCGGATGGTGGTAATCGGCCAACGTGTGGCGAATGCCCCGGATGCAAGCCCAGACGCGTTTGTTGCAGCTATTTGGGAACGAGGACTCGATCAGGCAGGTGATCTTGCTGAAGCCGTAGCCACACTACAAGATGCGCGATCAGAACTCACAGGAAAGGTTACCGATCACGCCTGGGAAGTCGATCTCGTTGCGGCGAGAACCGCTTTGGCGGTTCACGGAAAGAGAATGCTCAAATTCCTGAGCGGGGATTGGCGTTCTGCCCGATCATTGCTCAAAACGGTATTGGTTGGTGAGCCTTCCGTCGACGAAACATTGCGTATTCTCGACTTGCTTCAGAAGGGCAAGCAGGCCAGATCGACTATACGAGACGGAGATGCTCTTGGCCGTTCCGCCTTTGGAGCGGACTGGCGCGGTGAGAAGACAGACCCGAAGCCACTTGAAGATCTGGTGCTTTGGATGCGTAGCCTGCGGGGTGTCAGCACTGAGGCGCGGCAGATCGCAAGCCGTCTTTCGAACAAAGCCGCAGTTGGCACTAGCGCAGAACAAGTACAAGGCATCTTGGAAGAAGCCCGCAGACTGACTCATGCTCTGTGGCTGGAACTGTCTGATAAGACGCAGATTCTCTTCCCTGGCGCTACCGGAGCAGAAGACGCACATTTATCGCAAGTCCTTAGATTGGTGGATGAGCTCGACCAAGCTGAGCAGGAAGCCAAGACGCTCCTTAAGCGCGATCTGGCGACAGCAGGTGAACGTTCGAAAATTTTCCAAGTGTTAGGCCTCGCCCTTGATCTGAAAGCAAAAATAGACAGTCAGGGAACGCTTTTAGCTTCAGCATTTGGTCAACGATGGGAGGGCATTGGATCCGACTGGGATGCACTCTCTCTTCTGGTCGATTGGGTTCAGCAAAACGCAGACATACGTCCTTTAGCTGCGACAATAGCTGATCGGGGAGACCTAGCCAGAAAAACGGGAGCAACGCTTGATGATGCCGGTACCTGGGTCGGCGAATTCTCAGCGATCCTTGATTACCTACAGACCGATCCGGAAACACTTTTTAGAGCCAACAGGGTTGAGGAAGTTCCCTGCTCCGAATTGCAGGACCGGTTGCAAGTTTGGTTGACCTCACAGGAACAGCTTTCCAAATGGACCGCCTACCGCAATCGCGCCAATGCCGCAAACGATGCAGGCGCAGAACTAATTGTTGAACGTCTGGAAGACGGTCGTGTCACTCCAGACGGAGTAATGTCATATTTTGAGATGGCATTTTACGAAGCCATCCTACGTGATCAACATAGACACGATCCGGAGTTAGCTCGTTTCGACGGCGAGGTTCACGGAAGGCTTGTAAATGAATTCGCGCGCCTTGACATGGACAGGATGGGACTGTCGCGACTGGAAGTCGTTCGTTCACACCATAAACGTATTCCGGGCAAGAGCGGTGTTGGCCCCGTAGGTGTCCTCAGATCTGAAATGGCTCGTCGCCGTGGTCACATGCCAATTCGTCAGTTGATGACCAGGGCGGCTCCAGCAATTCAAGCGCTGAAGCCCGTCTTCATGATGAGCCCGCTGTCCATTGCACAGTTTCTGCCACCTGCACAACTCACCTTCGATTTGCTCGTTATGGACGAAGCCAGTCAGATACAACCTGTTGACGCCATTGGCGCTGTTGCCAGAGCGCGGCAGGTGGTTGTTGTAGGCGACGAAAGACAGCTGCCGCCAACGCGCTTCTTCTCGAAGATGACTTCAAGCGGCTCGGAGGACGACGACGAACTTGAAGGCGCACAGGTTTCAGATATCGAGAGCATTCTCGGTCTGTTTTCTGCGCGTGGTCTGCCCGAGAAAATGTTGAGATGGCATTATCGTAGCCGTCACCAGTCACTCATTGCAGTTTCAAATAGCGAGTTTTACGAAAACAAGCTGTTTATCGTTCCCAGTCCGTATACGCACGAAGCTGGAATGGGTCTCCGATTCCATCAAGTTTCAGGCGGAACCTTTGAAGAAGGCGCAAACAAAACCGAAGCCAAGGCCGTGGCTAAAGCTATCATCAAACATGCTCTTGAGAACCCTAACCTGTCATTGGGTGTTGCTGCTTTTTCGATCAAGCAACGTAGGGAAATACAGGACCAGCTTGAAATTCTGCGTAGGCTTAACCCTGAAACCGAAGCCTTCTTTCATTCCCATCCAACAGAACCGTTCTTCATCAAGAACCTTGAAAACGTTCAGGGTGACGAACGTGATGTCATTTTCATTTCAGTGGCCTACGCCCGCAATGCCCAAGGCTACATGGGGATGAGGTTCGGCCCACTTGGAGCAGAGGGTGGTGAACGACGTTTGAATGTTTTGATTAGTCGCGCCAAGCAACGCTGTGAAGTCTACGCGTCCATAACCGATGAGGACATCGATTTGGAGCGCGCACGAGGCAAAGGCGTAGCTGCATTCAAGCTCTTCCTTCATTTTGCAAGAACCGGACGGCTTTCGCTTTCGAAGCGTACTGAACGCGAGATGGACAGCGTCTTTGAAGAACAGGTCGCTGCGGCATTGACCGAGCGCGGCTATCAGGTCCATCCGCAAGTGGGTATTGCGGGGTTCTTTATTGATCTTGCGGTCGCCGATGATGCCGTTCCTGGGCGGTATTTGCTCGGGATTGAATGCGACGGTGCGGCATATCATGACTCTCGTTCAGCTCGCGACCGTGATCGTTTGCGACAAGCTGTTCTCGAAGCGCATGGCTGGAATATTCATCGCATATGGAGCACCGATTGGTTTCAACGCCCAAATGCTGAGCTCGAAAAGCTGATAGCCGCGATAGAACGTGCGAAGGCCAATACACTTGAACTCGACGGTGACACAGAGAAGAAGCGCAAAGCAGTCAATGTGGAGATCATCACTATTGATCGTGAGGACGTGACTGAAATCGGGCTACTGCCGAAGGATGTGATCGAAAACGCAACTCCTCTTTATAAAGAAGCGTCAATCAGGCCAGCGATCCATGTTGAACTTCATGAAACGCCTCTTGGCATTCTGGTTGAACACATTAAGGAAATTGTGGAGGTCGAAGGCCCTCTTCATCAAGACGAACTCGTCACTCGGCTCAGAAGCGCGTGGGGATTGCAAAGAGCGGGCCAGCGCATCAACAGCCATGTAACCTTGGCAATATTGGCGGCCGCCCGAAACAAGCACATCAACATTGAAGGGCAATTCCTGCTTTGGCCAAATGGTGAAATCAAGCTTCGTGATCGAAGTGAAGTTGCCTCGCTCAGTTTGCGTCGCCTCGATATGCTACCTCCTATGGAGATTGATCAGGGACTTCGACAATTGGTCGAGGTGAGCTTCGGTGCAACGCCTGATGAAGCAATCAATGCGATTTCCAGAGCGCTTGGGTTCAAATCAACAAGCGGTCAACTGAGGGAACAGATCCAAGCGAGAATTGGCTGTCTCAAAAAAGCCAATATACTTGAGGAACGAGATGGGCTTCTCACACTCAAGGCAACTTAAAACCGAAGAAACTCCGCGCCTGCTTCTGTCCTGATTGCGGCAGAAGCAGGCGCGCTTAATGTCGCATCAATTATTCGGTTTCTGGATCGCTTTAAAGGCTACCGCTTGGCAATGTTTTAGGGCGTCAGTTCTGAAATGTTTAAGTTTCTAAACGCCGACCTGATTTAGAGAGGCGATTTTTACGTGGGGGCAGAATGAAAAATTATGTAGCTTTCGTCGCGATCCTGATTGCGGCTCTGTCATTTTCCAATTTCGCGGATGCACGCAATACACCCTGCTCTGGGAAGAAGGGCGGCGTTGCGCGTTGTACCGCCGATGGCAAGTTTCTCTGTCAGGACGGCTCAATCAGTAAATCCAAGCGACTGTGCACTAGAAAGTAGCAGTCGTATGGTTCGAATGATATTGACGGCGCTTCTTAGTGTAGGCGCTGTAGCCGCTCATGCCGCTGAAATCACTGGAAGAGCCTCAGTGATCGATGGTGATACAATCGATATACATGGCGCGCGCATTCGACTGAGCGGGATCGATGCCCCTGAAAGCACGCAGACCTGTACGAATATGGAAGGCAAGTTATATCGTTGCGGCCAGAACACGGCCCTAAAACTGGATGCATTCATTCAGAATGCACAGCCGGTCACTTGCTTCCCAGTGGATCGAGATCGGTACGGTCGAACCGTTGCGTCATGCAAAACAAGCCAAGGCCAAGACATCGCCGCATGGTTGGTGGAGAACGGTCTGGCATTGGATTGGCCAGTTTACTCCAAGGGAGCCTACGAACACGTGCAAGACATTGCTATGCGAAGCTCTTCAGGCCTTTGGCAAGGTGATTTCATTGTGCCATGGGAATGGCGAAAACTGCCGAAAGCACAGCGTCGATGAGCCAAGGAAAGCCAATGGAATCGAGCGGGATTACGTACGCCATCGGCGATGTGCACGGTTGCGCCGAACTTCTGCAGAAAATGCTATCAACGATTGAGGCAGACGCTGACGGAGAGCAGTATCGGGTCATCTTCCTGGGCGATATAATAGATCGCGGGCCCGACAGCCGTGCCGCCATGGAATTAGTCTGCCGCACACTTGAAGCTCTCCCCGGCAGTTCTTTGATCCAAGGAAACCATGAAGAGTTACTGCTCAGAGTTTTGGCGTGCGATGGAAACAGCGAACGGGTGCTACAACATTGGAAAAATCAGGGGGGCGACACTACATTTTGGTCTTACTCATTCCTCGGTTATGAGAATTCCAGTTTAATCTTGGATGAATTCGAAGAGCTCTATCCACGCCATTTAAGAGCCCTAAAAGAATCCGTCAGCTATGTGATCGAAGGTCAGTACCTTTTCGTTCACGCAGGCATTCGACATGGGGTCGCGATGGCGGATCAAAAAGAAAAAGATCTTCGTTGGATCAGAGAAGGCTTTCTCGATTTTGAGGGCGATCACGGATACACAGTGGTTCACGGTCACACAATAACTGACAACTTCCAACCTGAGCGCTACCCCAACCGTATCAACCTCGACAGCGGCGCATATGTATCTGGAAGACTAAGTGCGTTAAAAGTGATAAATGGCGAACGCGAAGAGATGTTAATCGTTTCTTTGTAGCCTATAAAGTATCGGGATACCGCGTGGCGTGGCTTTTCCCTGTAGCCAATGACTAGAATATAGATGTAATGATGAGCTAACGGCGATTAACTCTATATTTTTGTTAGCGCGCACAAATGCTTTACAGTTTCTATCGGTGATAGCAGCTGCACTGAATAAGTAAGGAAAACACTCCGAGTTGATATTGGCATAACATGCCCAGCTGCTTTATAAATTAAACCGGTTCTAATGAGAGCATCCGCAGCTACCGGAATTTCGCTTATGCATGAAAACCTAAACCTTCGAATGACCATTCGTACTTGGACTAATAGAGCAAATCTTATCTAAAATGCAGGCTGCAAGATTGCCCCACCAAGTTATTGAAAACTGGTCGGCGTTTCGACCGCAATAGTCCACATCAATCCTAGTGATACTCAAGCGTAAAGAGCTACAAAAAATGCTCAATCCAAATCTTAGCGACTTCTCTGCGATCTTCTACGGGGAGTTCAAACAGCTTTTTCCCACCGGATTCTACTCTCCGATCTATCAATGCCTTGATAGCTTTAAGTTTTTCACCTTCAATTAATTGGATAGCGGGCCCGATCACTGCTCCATGAAGAAAATTAGCAGCATTTCCATCAGCGACTAGAAAGAAGTGACGCCCTGAACCGTTATTCTCTTCGTATTTTGTAAGATTCCCCATCGGGGTGCGGTCATAACCATCGATCAAACTATGTAGATCAAGTTCGTCGTCAGCGGATGTCACACTGGCAACCACGCAACCCGACTGCAGCATGCCAAACCCATTCAGTTTCAATGCCTTGTTGCCTGTAGCGCATACTACCAATGATGCATGCGAAACAGCATCTCGAAGAGATACATTTGCTTGGAAGCCACGCGCGGCCGCCTCAGCTAATTTCACTGGATCGTTGTCGTAGACGACAGTGTTAATTCCCCGTCCTCGAAGAATTCCTGCGATTGAACGCCCCACGCGACCGTAACCGACGACTGCGGCGGTTCGAGTCTGAAGAATCTCTGCCTGTTCCCGTAAAACTGCTTCAATTGAAAACACCACGCCTGAAGCAACAAGATGATCCTCTGGAAGCTTGAGAGGACTTCTGGCGACGGTAACAATCGGGGTATTATAAGGAGCGTTCTCCTCGTACTTTATAACGCCATTCTCAGTTCCCTCAAGCAAACCCAGAATATTTCCCTCGAACGCTTTTGATACTTCATCAATTGACTTCGAAAAATAGCCGCCAATATCAACAATGACTACATCTTTGTTTTTAAGGCCCAGCTTGTACAACTCTTGGACAACAGCATCTTTATCGGAAGCCCAGTCTCTTGATAATGGTGGCATTGAAAACGTTTCGCTTAACTCGCTGAATTCTGGCCTACCCACAGACTTAGGTTTTGCGAAAATCGCGCTCAATGTTACCAATCTATTCAATGCCAAGGCAAAATGAAGCGTATTCGGCACCATGTGTGCCACTGCAACGCAGTGGACTTCCCGCTTTTCTCCCAACTCGGTTATGAGATGGGAGAAAAATGCGTTGATCGTTTTGAAACTCGCCGACATTAGCCGACGCTTCCGTTATGTGTAATCGCCCATAATTTGTCACTCCTCGTTTTGTTGCGGGTTGCTAATACAAAGAAAAAAAGCTGTCTAGTTTTCATTATGGATCCAAGACAGCTTGTGCCCCATTTTTAATTGTTCTGCGTTAGACACTTCAATTTGGAAGCTGACTCGGTCATTATTGTTATAATGTGCTTGTAAATTGCGTGAATCAACGACTTTTTTATCCTCGCCGACAGTCCTTGTGTATGACACCCTCAGATTGTTCCAATTTGGCAAAGTTATTCGCATTCTGATGCTGTTAAGGACACGTTTCGACGGACCTAACTCGAAAAAAGGTTCGAAAGTGCCGTTTAAATCTCGCATTCGATGTCGAAAATGAACATTTTCCCTCTCATCGATGTGCAAAGTCCTGCCTAAGTCGACGACCATAATTCGTCGCCTTTTTTCACAGATCAGTGGCCCATGTATTCGCTGTAGCGGATGCCCCCACTTATCTTCTTCGGAGACCACTTCTGGAACCGGTTCTCTGTCAACACCTGTTCCACTCCAAGAATACTCTCTTATCAGAAAGCGGGTGGCGCTGATCGCTTTCAATCCTATTTTATGATCGGATCGAAATGTCGTAGAGCCCCTATCGACAACTTCAAATTCGCTTTCAAGATCTAAGTATTCGAACGACATTCCAGCCCCCTGGTCACTTCAACCCCATTTCGAGATGGTAGCGTTCTCTGCATAAGCCAAATCAACATATTTCAATACATTTGTTAATAAAATTGTCCGACATCAACGCCCATGAGACCAAATTGTATTAATTGAGAAGAGAGGGTTTTTGGCTCATCATAGCTTTATCAAAGGACGCAAAGATGAGACAGAAACCCGTTCCCC
>NZ_JBDJNL010000006.1:0-182963 GCF_039674445.1 Brucella sp. TWI432
AACTGTCAACGCATAATCCGCAAAAATGATAACTTTTCTTTCCACAGGCAAAACAATCCATTTTTACCAAACAGAAACAATTTAAAACATCCCAACTCTATACCAAATCAATATGGCACTTAACGCGACGGTGCGAGCAGCCAACCCATACGCTCAGCAACGCAGTCCGCCAATGCGCGCACCCGCCCGCCCATCGTCTCAATAATCTCCGGCCGCGCCTCTGCGGCCATCATAGAAAGAGCAATCCCGGCCACAGGATGATTTGGACGATCACAGATCGCGGCACCGATACAAAACATACCTTCACGCAACTGACCGTCATCAAGCGAATAGCCCTTCTTCTTCACCACAGCCATCTCTGCTTCGAACGCCCTCAAGGATTGAACGCTTGAAGGTGTAATGGGCTTGGGCCACTCAGAAGGAAGATGACGCGTCAACTCCTGTGGGGACATCGAAGACAGCATCGCCTTTCCGGTCGCGGTAAACACAGCTGGCACACGCATCCCAATGCGGAACGTAATGCCAAGCGGCGCAGACGAGTCACGGCAAGAGAGATAAATGACTTCCGGACCTTCAAGGTGCGAAAGCGTCAATGTATAAGGATCAAGCCCTTCTGCTTCTGCCACGGCCTCATGAAACGCATCCACAATATCACTTCCGGCAAGGAAGCTATTCGCCCAGCGAACGGAATGCGGCCCCGTGGTAAAACTGCCATCACGATTAAGCTTCAGCAATTTAAGATGAACCATTGTCTGGCACAGGCCATGCACACTGCTTTTGGGCAATCCGGTCTGGCGCGCAATATCCGAGAGCTTCAGCCCTTCTCTGCCGGATTGATTTGCCTGCGCAATCTGATCCAGAATTTGCGAAGCCCGAACCACAGCCGGAACCAGCTTCAGGGAACTCTCGTCGTCGCTCACCGTTTTATCCATATGCTTAGCCGCTAACCTGACTGACCGATTGACTTTATCCGTCACGGCCTGTTTAATTCAATATATCGTAAGCTGTTCAATATACTGAACAGCTTGGTTCTTCAAGACTGGGATGGAATATCAGATATGCTCGCTTTAAAAGACCCCTCACTGCTTAAATCGCAATGTCTTGTGGATGGAAACTGGATAGACGCAGCAGACGGAAAAACTATTGACGTCACCAATCCGGTCGATGGCTCCGTCATTGGCACCGTTCCCTCCCTCTCTGTCGACACTATTAAAGAGACAATCAACGCTTCGAACAAGGCGCTGCCGGGTTGGGCTGCAAAGACCGCCAAAGAGCGCGCTGGAATCTTACGCAAATGGTTTGACCTGATCATTGCCAATGCAGATGACATTGCCCTTATCATGACATCGGAACAGGGCAAGCCGCTCGCTGAGGCGCGTGGTGAAGTTCTTTATGCGGCCTCTTTCATTGAATGGTTCGCAGAAGAAGCCAAGCGCGTCTATGGCGACACCATTCCGGCCACACAGCCCGGCCAGCGCCTGACCGTGATCCGTCAGCCGGTCGGTGTGACGGCGGCAATCACGCCATGGAACTTCCCGGCGGCAATGATTACGCGAAAGGCAGCGCCCGCACTGGCAGCTGGCTGCACGATGATCGTCCGGCCTGCCGATCTCACCCCACTCACCGCGCTTGCGCTTGGCGTTCTGGCGGAAAAGGCTGGAATCCCGGCAGGCGTTCTGCAGATCGTGACCGGCAAGGCCCGCGACATCGGCGCCGAACTCACCAGCAATGACATTGTCCGCAAGCTTTCCTTCACCGGCTCGACCGAAGTTGGTCGCCTGCTGATGGCGCAATGCGCACCGACCATCAAGCGCATCTCACTTGAGCTTGGCGGCAACGCACCTTTCATCGTGTTCGACGATGCCGACATCGATGCGGCTGTGGACGGCGCGATGCTTTCCAAATACCGCAATGCCGGGCAGACCTGTGTTTGCGCCAACCGCATCTATGTTCAGCGCGGCGTTTACGACACGTTTGCTGAAAAGCTGGCGCTTAAAGTGAAAGAATTAAAAGTCGGCAATGGCACCGAGCCGGGCGTCGTCATCGGCCCGATGATCGAAGAAAAGGCCATCACCAAGGTCAAAGCGCATATTGAAGATGCGGTTTCAAAAGGTGCAAAGCTTATTGCAGGCGGCAAGGAACTGGGTGGACTGTTCTTTGAACCGGGCATTCTGACAGGCGTTACCTCGGATATGCTTGTTGCCAAGGAAGAAACCTTTGGCCCGCTTGCACCGCTCTTTGCCTTCGACACGGAAGAAGAAGTGATCGCGGCTGCCAACGATACGATCTTCGGTCTGGCCGCTTACTTCTATACGGAGAACTTCAGCCGCGCGACCCGCGTCAGCGAAGGCCTGGAGTATGGCATGGTTGGACACAACACCGGCCTTATCTCCAACGAAGTCGCACCATTTGGTGGTGTAAAACAGTCGGGGCTCGGTCGCGAAGGCTCGAAATATGGCATCGAGGAATATCTCGAAACCAAATATATTTGCAGCGCTTACAAACGATAAAAATCAGCAAACACGACTTTAAAAGGGTGGCGCGCATTGTTCGCGCCGCCTTTTTTTATTATAGACGGTGCAAATAATCCCTGGGTGTTTGCCCCCTTAAAAAATCCGGAAATTTTCATGCTGCGCCGACTCTATGACTGGACGATCTCGCTTGCTGCCCGAAAGTCCGCCGAATACTGGCTCGCCTTCATCGCCTTTATAGAAAGCTCGGTATTTCTGGTGCCCGCCGATGTGCTCTTTCTTCCGATGGCGCTTGCGCGCCCGGAACGGGCCTATCGTTACGCGCTCGTCGCAACCATCTTTTCCGTTCTTGGCGGCATAGCAGGCTGGTATTTGGGCTATCATGCCTATGAGCAGGTCGCAAAGCCTGTGCTTGAAATGTATGGCAAGCTCGACACCTTCGAGCAAATGCGCGGAACGACCAGCGCCGACATGATTCTGCTGATGCTCATCACATCAGGCCTCGCGCATCTGCCGCCGATCAAGGTTGTCACCATCCTCTCCGGCGCGGCAGGCATCAATATCTGGTTGTTCATTGCATCCGCGATCATTGCGCGCGGCGCACGATTCTTCTTCCTCGCATGGCTGTTGAAGCGTTATGGTGAACCGATCCGCGAATTTATCGAAAAGCGTCTCGGCCTGCTGGCTGGTCTCGTTGCTGTTTTGCTGATCGTGCTCTTCGTCGGGATTAAATATCTGAACGCCTGATTTTGCCTCAAGCCGGTCAAATTTAATTGCTTGGAGGCGAAGCAGTATTTTAGGCTAAAGAAATAAGGCCAGCATGGCGCAGGAAATTTCATATGACATTTGCACTTAACAAGCCGGTTGGCAAAATTCAGTCTTGGACCGCAGGCATCATGGCAGTCGGAATGGCTGCAACAGTCGGAACGGCTTTGGGCTTCGAGCATCTGGCTGGTTTCATGCCCTGCAAACTCTGCCTTGAAGAACGCACGCCTTATTATATCGGCGTTCCGGTTCTGGCCGCAGCCTGGGTTTCTTATGGATTGAAATGGCCTCCGGTTCTCACGCGCGGTCTGATCCTGATTGGCGCACTGCTGATGACCTTTGGCCTTGCGCTTGCCATCTATCACACCGGTGTCGAACTCAAATACTGGCCGGGTCCGGCTGATTGCAGCGCAGCCACCATGAAGCTCACGCTGGATGCCGGCAATCTGCTCGGCGATCTCAACGCGACCCGCCCGCCTGCATGTGACAGCGCACCGGGCTTCTTTCTCGGCCTGTCATTTGCAGGATGGAACGTGGTCGCAAGCCTGCTTTTTGCAGCGATTGGCTACTACGGCGCTTTTGCAAAAGGTGGAAAGTAAGAGGGAATTCTGAGGAAGTTGTTCTTTCTGGGATCCGAATCAAAAAGCGGCAGGCCATGGCGAAAATGGTGGTTCTCGAATGCCGAAGCGAAATATAATTTTGGGTGCATGAGCATCGGAACGTAGACAAATTGCCATTTGCAGACCGGCATGGCGACTTTTGGAGCAGACACTAAGGCTCCAGTTCGACATCCCAATACAGAAAATCGAGCCAGCTTTCATGAAGATGGTTGGGTGGGAAAAGACGGCCATTTTTGTGCAGATCCTGCACGCTCGGCATGACCGGCTTCTGACGCGGCCACATATGTGCTTGAGCTGGCATCAACCCGCCTTTGCGCAGATTGCAAGGGGAGCACGCGGCGACAACATTTTCCCACGTCGTCTCGCCGCCATGGCAACGCGGGGTAACGTGATCAAAGGTCAGATCATGCGGAGAGCCGCAATACTGACATTCAAAACGATCACGCAGAAACAGATTGAAGCGCGTAAACGCCGGATGACGCGGCGGCTTTACATATTCTTTCAGGCAAATCACACTCGGCAAACGCATGGAAAACGATGGCGAAGATACGACCTGATCATATTCCGCCACGATATGCACGCGTTCAAGAAAGACTGCCTTGATCGCATCCTGCCAGGACCAGAGCGACAAAGGGTAATAGCTGAGCGGCCGATAGTCCGCATTGAGAACCAGAGCAGGCAAACCACTGCTCGAAACGGTTCGGGGAGAGACGGCTACATTCAAGGGCACACCTCCTTCAGAGCAACTCCGAAAGGAAAAGTGCGAATGGCTTTCCATGCGGAACTGCGCTCTTCACCGAAGCGCCCCGCACCCGTTATGGGCGCAACCTACAACGCTCCAGCTTTGTGAAAGCGGCAGCGCGATAGGCAGGAGATCAAGTTTCTGCGAATCGAAATACCGTCATTCACCTGATGCGAATAATGTAATCCCGACGTGACAGGATTGTGAAGCGGAAACGCGTTTATCACCCCGGAAACACGCAAGATTTACAGAAGAGGCGCAGCTTCGCGTCCCTTGATTGCGGCGTAATATGCCCAGAACAAACGCGCTGCCACGCCGCGCCATGGCGCCCAGTCTTCCGCAAGCAGACGAAGAGCCGCCGCATCAGGTCTCATTTCATGCGCGAAAGCGTGACCGACAGCCGTTTGCAGCGCCACATCGCCCGCCGGAAACACATCAGGATGACCAGCAGCAAACAGCAGATAGACTTCAGCCGTCCAGGGGCCGATGCCCTTAATAGCGGTCAACGCCTTGATCGCTTCTTCGGCAGGCAGATCGCACAGCCCATACAGGTCGATTGCCCCTTCTGCCAAGGCTTCGCTCAAGGCAAACAGCGTTCTCTGTTTCGGTCGTGAAAGCCCAGCAAAACGCCATGCCTCTTCCCCACCTGCGATATAAGCTTCCGGTGTCATCGGATCGATCACCTGCTTGAATCGCGCCCATATGGCACTCGCACTGGCTGTTGAAACCTGTTGTGCAACGATGATCGAGGCGAGGCTTTCAAAGCCCGGCTGAGACCTGCGCAGCGGCACGGCATGAGAACGGCCTCGGATATCGATTAGCCGTGCGTCGGCTAACACCAGCGCTTCAAGCCCGGCTTCAATATCGTCCAATGTATCGATCCGCCGCATTGTCAGGCCTTTCTTTTCACACGCGCGCAAAGTACCAATACCGTCAAATGACAATCAACTGACATCAACATGACAAAACCTGTTTTTCGCTTTGCTCCCAGCCCCAATGGTCAGTTACACCTTGGCCACGCCTATTCTGCACTTCTCAATGCACAAATGGCACGGATAAGCGAAGGACGCTTTCTGCTTCGCATGGAAGACATCGACACCGCCCGCTGCACGCCAGTGCTCGAACAGGGCATCTATGATGATCTTCACTGGCTCGGGCTTGAATGGGAACAGCCAGTGCGCCGCCAGTCGGAGCATTTTAGCGAATATCGCAATGCGCTGACCAAGCTTGCAGATAAGGGCCTCGTCTACCCCGCCTTTCTGAGCCGCACCGAGGTGCGCGCGATTATCGGCGAAGCGCATGCCAAGGGCCAGGACTGGCCGTCCGATCCGGACGGCACACCGCTTTATCCGCAAGGCGAACGGGAGATGAGCGACAAGGAACAGATGCAACGCATCGTTTCCGGTGCGCCCTATGCGTGGCGGCTCAATATGGAGAAAGCGCTCGACATGGCTGGCGAAGCGCTGTTCTGGAATGAAAGCGGCCAAGGCCCGGACGGTGAGACCGGCCACCTTATCGCCGATCCTGCACAATGGGGCGACGTGGTGATTGCCCGTAAAGACACACCTACGAGCTATCATCTTTCCGTCGTGGTGGATGATGCGTTGCAAGGCATCACGCATATTGTCCGCGGGCGCGACCTGTTTCATGCAACATCTGTGCACAGGCTTCTGCAGAAGCTTCTGGGCTTGCCGGAACCGCTTTATCATCATCACGAGCTTGTGCTGGGCGATGATGGTCTGAAACTATCCAAAAGCCGCAAGGATACGGCACTCAGCAGCCTGCGCGAACAGGGCTGGACTCCTGATCAGATTAAACGCACCCTGAGCTTGTAATTCATTTTCGCCGCAGCGTCACAAATGATGTGCCCGCACGCTGATTGACGAAAGCGCGCTAAAGCGGTTCAAAGACATCTTAATGGCTGGTGTTGAAAGATACTGGCAGTGTTTTTTTATTTGAAGGAGGCAGAGCCATGGTTTCTCAGAAAGCCGGTCATTACGTTGAGATAGAAGGCTTGCGCGTTGCCCCTGAACTGGTGGAGTTTCTGGAAAGCGAAGCCGCACCCGGCACAGGCGTTGAACCAGACGCCTTCTGGAAGGGCTTCGCCGCCATCATCCGCGATCTCGCACCGAAGAATCGCGCCCTCCTCAAAAAGCGCGACGACATGCAGGCCAAGATCGATGCCTGGTACAAGGACAATCGCGACAAAGGCTATTCGCAGGCCGACTACCAGAAATTCCTGAAAGATATCGGCTACCTCCTGCCGGAAGGCGGAGAATTCAAGGTTTCGACTGCCAATGTCGACCCGGAAATCATGCATATTGCAGGGCCGCAGCTTGTCGTTCCGGTCATGAATGCACGCTATGCGCTCAACGCCGCCAATGCACGCTGGGGTTCGCTCTATGACGCGCTTTACGGCACCGATGCGATCTCCGAAGAGGACGGCGCGGAAAAAGGCAAAGGCTACAACCCGAAGCGCGGCGAAAAAGTCATCGCATGGGCCAAGAATTTTCTCGATGAAAGCGCACCGCTCAATGCGGGCAAATGGGCCAACGTCACCGGCCTTTCCGTCAAGGACGGCAAACTCGCTGTAACGCTTGCCGATGGCTCAGCCACCGCCTTGAAGGACGGCAGTCAGTTCAAAGGCTATAATGGCGATGAAAGCGCACCCACCAATGTGCTCTTGGCCAAGAACAACATGCATGTCGATATCGTCATCAATGCGGACAGCCCGATCGGCAAGACCGACCCGGCACATATCGCAGACATGGTTCTGGAGTCGGCTATCAGCACGATTCAGGATTGCGAAGATTCGATTGCGGCCGTCGATGCGGAAGACAAGGTTGCGGTTTATCGCAACTGGCTCGGCCTGATGAATGGCAAGCTTGAAGACACGTTCGAGAAGAACGGCAAGCAGATGACGCGCCGCCTCAATGGCGACCGCAGCTATAAAACGCCTGATGGTTCCGACCTTACCCTCAAGGGCCGTTCGCTGATGCTGGTGCGCAATGTCGGCCACCTGATGACCAATCCGGCGATCATTGATGCCGACGGCCATGAAGTGCCGGAAGGCATCATGGATGCCGCTTTCACGAGCCTGATTGCACTGCATGACATTGGCCCGAACGGTCGCCATCTGAATTCGCGCGAAGGCTCGGTCTATATCGTCAAGCCAAAGATGCACGGACCGGAGGAAGTGGCATTTGCCAATGAAATCTTCACCCGCACCGAAGAGCTGCTTGGCATGAAGCCGAACACACTGAAAATCGGCATCATGGATGAAGAGCGCCGCACCACGGTTAACCTCAAGGAAGCAATCCGCGCCGCGAAAGAACGCGTCGTTTTCATCAATACCGGCTTCCTTGATCGCACCGGCGACGAAATCCACACCTCGATGGAAGCTGGCCCGATGATCCGCAAAGGCGACATGAAGCAGGCCGCCTGGATCGGCGCTTATGAACAGTGGAATGTCGACATCGGTCTTGAATGCGGCCTTTCTGGCCATGCGCAGATCGGCAAGGGCATGTGGGCGATGCCGGACCTGATGGCCGCCATGCTCGAACAGAAAATCGCCCATCCGAAGGCTGGAGCGAACACCGCATGGGTGCCATCGCCAACCGCAGCAACGCTCCACGCAACCCATTATCATCAGGTTGATGTGGCAGCAGTTCAGGAGAAACTGAAAAGTCGCCCACGTGCCAAGCTCGACGACATTCTGTCCGTGCCGGTCGCAAGCCGTCCAAACTGGACGCCGGAAGACATCCAGCACGAGATCGACAACAATGCGCAAGGCATTCTCGGTTATGTCGTGCGCTGGGTTGATCAGGGCGTAGGCTGCTCGAAAGTGCCGGACATTAACAATGTTGGCCTGATGGAAGACCGTGCCACGCTGCGTATTTCGGCACAGCATATCGCCAACTGGCTCTATCATGGCGTGGTTTCAGAAGCGCAAGTCATGGAAACCCTAAAACGCATGGCAGCTGTCGTGGACAAGCAGAATGAAGGCGATCCGCTTTATCGTCCGATGGCCGTAGACTTCGATAAGTCGATTGCTTTCCAGGCAGCTTGTGATCTCGTTTTCAAGGGCCGCGAACAGCCGAATGGCTACACCGAGCCAGTCCTGCATCGCCGCCGTTTGGAGTTAAAAGCGCAAGGCTGATTTTTATCCACTTGAAAGTGATCGAAAATGGCGGGAAAAATCCCGCCGTTTTCTTATTCATTAAGGCCTCTGACATGTCCCTCACCATCCGCTTTGCGAGTGAAGCTGATCTGCCTGCTCTGCTTGCGATCTATAATGATGCAGTCGAGAACACGCTTGCCATCTGGAACGAAACGCTCGTCGATCTGGAAAACCGCCGCGAATGGCTTGAAAATCGCAACCGGGACGGCTTTCCGGTTCTGGTGGCTGAACGGGAGGGACAGGTCGTTGGCTATGCAAGTTATGGCCCATTCCGTCTGTTTGAAGGTTTCCGCCACTCATCCGAACTCTCTGTTTATGTGGCAAGCGATGCACGCGGTGGCGGTATTGGACGCACACTTCTGGCAGAGCTTGTAGAAGAAGCACGCGAACGCAAAGTCCATGTCCTTGTAGCAGGCATCGAATCTGGCAATGCAGCATCAATCGCGCTGCACAAATCGCAAGGCTTTGAAGATAGTGGTACGCTGAAACAGGTCGGCCAGAAATTCGGACGCTGGCTAGACCTGACTTTCATGCAGAAAATACTCTAAACACGGCTATCCAATAAAGACGCAGCCGCTTATTGCCCTGCTGCGCCTTTTTTGTTTATACAAGCATATTCGCAAGGACCCGGTGAAAGCCCGGGTGGCTCTTCTGGCCGCCTATCCGCCAGACAACGCAACAACATCCCCATTTTTACAATCGGCCATGTTGATTCGGGCATCCCTGTCCGTTTTCTATTTGCGGAAAATTCAATGACACGTCTTGCTGCCTACCGCCGCGAGTGGTTCTCCAATATTCGCGGCGATATTCTTTCCGGTATCGTCGTAGCACTCGCTCTTATCCCGGAAGCTATCGGCTTTTCTGTTATCGCCGGCGTCGATCCCAAAGTCGGCCTTTTCGCTTCTTTCGCCATTGCCTGTGTTTCCGCCTTCACCGGCGGACGCCCCGGCATGATCTCTGCTGCGACCGCTGCAACGGCTGTGGTGATGGTCTCACTCGTCAAGGAACATGGGTTGCAATATCTTTTTGCAGCCACGATCCTGATGGGCTTTTTTCAAATCATCGCAGGCTTTCTCAAAGTCGGGCGGCTGATGCGTTTCGTTTCGCGATCCGTCATCACCGGCTTCGTCAATGCCTTGGCAATCCTCATTTTCATGGCACAATTGCCCGAACTCATCCATGTCCCCGTCGAGACATATTGGATGATCGCAGGTGGCCTCGCCATCATCTATCTGTTTCCGCGCATAACCAGAGTGATCCCATCGCCACTGGTGGCAATCGCGGTTTTGACCACGCTTGCGTGGACAACCGGCATGGATCTGCGCACCGTGGGTGATCTTGGCGAATTGCCATCGGCTTTGCCGATCTTCGCGCTTCCACAAGTGCCGCTGACCCTCGAAACACTGCAAATCATCCTGCCTTATTCGATCACGCTTGCAGCCGTTGGCCTGCTCGAATCGCTGTTGACCGCCCAGATTGTCGATGACATGACGGATACAACCAGCAACAAAAGCCAGGAATGCATTGGTCAGGGCACCAGCAATATCGCATCCGCGATGATTGGTGGCATGGGTGGTTGCGCCATGATCGGACAGTCGGTGATCAATGTCACATCCGGCGGTCGCGGCAGGCTTTCAACCTTTGTTGCTGGTTCTTTCCTGCTGTTTCTTATTCTCGTTCTCGACGATCTGGTGCGGATCATTCCGATGGCAGCCCTCGTGGCGGTGATGATCATGGTGTCAATTGGCACCTTCTCATGGCGTTCGATCCTCGATTTGCGCCGCAACCCGCCATCCTCCTCCATTGTCATGCTGGCAACCGTCGTAACAGTGGTTTCCACTCATGATCTTGCCAAGGGCGTTCTGGTTGGCGTGCTGCTTTCCGGTGTATTTTTCGCAGGCAAGGTCGCAAAGATGTTCCGTGTAAGCGAAACCATCAATGAGGATGAAAACGAGCGCACCTACACCGTTCAGGGCCAAATCTTCTTTGCCTCCGCGCAAAGCTTCATTGCGGCTTTCGATTTTTCCACGCCTGCAAAGAAAGTGACGATTGATGTCAGTCATGCCCATCTGTGGGATATCACATCAGTCGACGCTCTTGATAAAGTTGTTTTGAAATACCGTGCTGGCGGTACGGATGTTTCTGTGATCGGCTTTAATGAAGCAAGTAGTGACATGATCGACCGCTTCGCCGTCCACGATAAGGAAATTGGCACCGCGAAACTGGCGGTACACTAAACAAAGAAAAGGGCCGCTTTCGCGGCCCTTTTTATCAGTTCACCTGTGGAACGGCAGGCAGATCATCAAGCCCAATAGCCCCTTCAACCTGATCGCTGCGGGCAATCAGGTAGAGGCCAAGCACAGAGGTCAGAGCGGCGATGAACACCAGATACCAGGCATGCGCCATCGGGTTGACCGCCAGAAGCGAGGTTACGATCACCGGCGTCAGACCACCGAAAACCGCATAGGAAACATTGTAGGAAAACGACAGGCCCGAGAAGCGCACTGGCGCCGGAAATGCCCGCACCATCACATAAGGGGCCGCGCCAACCATGCCCACCGAAAGGCCCATCACTGCATAAAGCGCAAACAGAACAGGCAGAGAAACTGCCGCATAGGTGTAGAACACGAAAGTCGCAATACCGAAGAAAATGCCTGCAACGGCAAAGAATCGACCGCTGCCAATGCGATCAACGATCGCGCCGGCACTCACTGTTCCAAACATCAGAAACAACGTGCCGAAGCTCGTGGCGGCAAGCGACTGCAAAGGCGTGTAGCCATAAAGTTTTTGCAAGAAAGTTGCCGTCATCAGCGTGGTGACGACAATGCCAGCCGACAGAATCCAGGTCAGCAGCACAGAAATGATAACCCCATGCATGTGGTTGCGCAGAACGGTGCCAAGCGGCAGCTTGTCCTTGAGGAGATGACTGTTCTTCATCTCGGCGAAAATCGGGGTTTCAGCCAACCAGCGGCGCAGATAAACGGCGAATAGGCCAAAAATACCACCGATGAAGAATGGTATGCGCCAGGCGTAAGCAGCAAGTTCTTCCGGCGCGAAAATCCAGTTGATGGCGGTGGCGATCAGCGAGCCGATCATGATACCGAGTGTCAGGCCCGAGCAGAGAAAGCCGCACGCCATGCCAACACGATTGGCGGGGACATGCTCCGCCACAAAGGTCCATGCGCCGGGCACTTCGCCACCGATGGCAGCGCCCTGCAACATGCGGAAGATGATCAGCAGAATGGGCGCACCAACGCCAAGCGTTGCATAGGTTGGCAGGCAGGCCATCGCCAAGGTCGAGATCGACATCAGAAATACCGAGAATGCAAACACGCGCTTGCGGCCAAATTTATCACCGAAATGCGCCAGCACGATGCCACCAATCGGACGCACCAGATAACCAGCAGCGAAGATGCCAAAAGTCTGGATCAGCACCAGCCAGTCAGGCATATCGGGCGGGAAAAACAAATGACCAATGACGCTCGCAAAAAACACGAAGATGATAAAATCATAAAACTCCAGCGCACCGCCCAATGCAGAAAGGCCAAGGGTGCGGAAATCCTGCCGGTTTAGCGGGCGGGGATTGGGGCTTGTATGGGAGTTTGTCGATGCCATCAATTCGTTCTCTTCTGACGGGTTTGCTGATGTGAAGCCCTCTTTATTGGGCCGGGGTTTAATGCGCCAATTGTGCCTTCGCTGCAAGGCTTGACTTTCAGCCCAAAAATCCCTTACTTAGAACCATTCTAAACTATGGATTTGAGAAATGATTAGTCGATTTTTCAGCAATGGCCGCCGCCCTTTTGAATCACTCTCCGAACAGGAGATCCTCGCCCTCGCCATTTCATCGGAGGAAGATGACGCACGCATCTATCTGGCCTACGCTGACGGCCTGCGTGATGAATTTCCGCAGTCAGCGAAAATCTTTGAACAAATGGCTGATGAAGAGCATCAGCATCGTGATGCGCTCATTGCGCGACACCGCGCCCGTTTTGGGGACAATATTCCGCTCATTCGCCGTGAACATGTCAGCGGCTATTATGAGCGCAAACCCGACTGGCTTGTCCGCCCCCTGGGGATCGACAAGGTGCGTGACGCCGCAGCGCAAATGGAAGAGCAAGCCTACCGCTTTTATATTGAAGCTGCCAAACGTGTCACCGACGCGCAGACACGCCAGCTGCTGGGCGACCTTGCACTGCAGGAAAAAAAGCACGAAGCAAAAGCTGAATCGCTTGAGAATGAACTCACACCGCACACCGTGCAGGACGAAGAACGCGCACTTGAGCGGAAACAGTTCATCCTGACCTATGTGCAGCCGGGTCTGGCTGGGTTGATGGATGGCTCGGTCTCCACTCTCGCGCCGATTTTTGCGGCAGCTTTCGCCACGCAGGATACATGGCAGACATTTCTCGTCGGCCTTTCGGCCTCGGTGGGTGCGGGTATTTCGATGGGCTTTACGGAAGCCGTGCATGATGATGGCAAGCTGTCAGGCCGTGGGTCACCGATCAAGCGCGGCATTTCCTGCGGCGTGATGACGACACTCGGCGGCCTTGGCCACACCCTGCCCTATCTCATCAAAGACTTCTGGACCGCGACAAGCATCGCAGCAATTCTTGTGTTCTTCGAACTCTGGGCCATCGCATTCATCCAGAACCGCTATATGGAAACGCCATTCTTCCGCGCAGCCCTTCAGGTGGTGTTCGGTGGCGCGCTTGTGCTGGCTGCCGGCATATTGATTGGCAGTGCCTAGACCTCGGCCTTCTCACAAGACCGCGAAGCGGGTTCCAAAAACGCATCAATCGCAATACGCCCCTGCCGGGAAACAGTAACAAAACTGTTTGCCGGCACGGCCATCCAGTTTGCAGCATCCCCATCAAGTGGCTCCGATACAACGCATATACCAGACGCGCTGCCCAGCGTGGCCGTATAAAGCGTCGGCGCAAAGGCATCGGTGGCATAACGGATTGCATAAAGCTGATTGCCATCGGAGAAAGCCGCCGTCAGCCGCAGGAATGGCGGCACACCCGCGCGCACGGCGTCTTCAACAATTGTTGAAACCATGCGCTTCATGGCCAGAACAGGATCTCGATCAAGGCCAAACTCCAGCATCAGAAGAAAGATCAGCTCCGAATCAGTCGCGCCGTGTTTTTGCGCATAGACCTCGTCGCTCAGATGGCCTTCCAGCCTGCGCCGCAAACGGTCGAAATTGCCGATCTGTCCATTATGCATAAAGCTCCAGCGATCTGAAACGAAGGGATGACAGTTGGAGCGGCTTGTCAATCCACCGGTTGATGCGCGGACATGGGCAAGAAAAAGGCGCGACCGGATCTGCCGCGCAAGACTGTGTAAGTTCTGATCGGACCATGCGGGCAGAATATCCCGATAAAGCCCCGGCTCACTGCGCTCGCCATACCAGGCAACACCAAAACCGTCGCCATTGGTTCGTGTTTTTGCTTCATGCGCGTCGTGGCTCTGCGCCACGAGCGAATGACAGGGAGACGATATAATGTCTTCCAGATAGGTTTCAGGTCCAAGATAAGCGGCCCAACGACACATTTTCGATCCGGCGATTACCGGCCCCGGTTATGAGTTCGCTCATACAACTGGCGAACAATTGTGCTCGCAGTCTTCTCGAACAAAAATGGCAAAATTGCATGAATGAGGGCAGCAAAAGCTGCACAAAAAAGCTTGAACGAAAAACGACCCGCAAAGGCCATATGCTCAAAATAGGTTTCATCTACGGATTCAGGATGCTCCGTAAAAAGCCGTGTAATACGTGTTGTCATTGAAAATACTCCCGTCAACGAGCAATTTGTTCCCATTTATGCAGCGCAGAAGCGCCTTTCTGGAAAATCATTTTAGCAAAAGCAAACGAGATGAAATCTCAATTTATCCTTGATAATTTACATTTTATGAGACAATCATCCCAATATGAAGCTCGCACTGGATGAAATTGATCGAAAAATCTTGAATGAGTTGCAAATTGACGGAACCCTATCCGTTGATTCTCTCTCAGAGCGCGTGCATCTTTCCCGCAATGCCTGCTGGCGGCGGGTCAAACGCATGGAAGATGAAGGCGTCATCAAGGCGCGTGTCGCTTTGGTCGATGCCGAAATGGCAGGTTGCGGCCTTTCCGTCTTCATTCTGGTTCGCACATCAAGCCACGACCCTGAGTGGCTGGGGAAATTTCGCAGCGCCACGGCCCGTTTTCCGGAAATCGTTGGCGTCTATCGCATGACCGGCGATCTCGACTATGTGCTCAAAGCGCGCGTTTCAGACGTCAAGGCCTATGACCGGCTCTATCAGCGGCTGATCGCAAGCGTTCCTTTGTCGGATGTGTCGGCTTCTTTCGTCATGGAAGAGATCAAGGAAACCACGGCTGTGCCGCTTGAACGGGATTAATTCTCCCGTGAAAGGCAGCTCATGGTGTAAAAGCATGATCCTGTGCCGCACTATCATTGCAAAACTAAAAATAGGCGGTACACCTTTGATGTGTTTTCACGTATGAGCGTCGCCAATTTAACTTCACGTAGGAAAGGCCCCCTCATGACAGCACCAACGCTCGGCATCATTCGCCTTGAACATGCGGAAAGCCTTGATCTCCCCGCTTATGAGACCTCCGGCTCGGCTGGCATGGATCTCCGCGCCGCTGTAGCAGAAGATCGCCAGATCGTGCTTCTGCCGGGGCGCCGCACCCTGGTACCAACCGGCCTCATCTTTGAAATCCCGGAAGGCTATGAAGTGCAGATCCGCCCTCGCTCTGGCCTCGCCTTCAAGCATGGCATCACCTGCCTCAACACGCCGGGGACCATTGATTCCGACTATCGCGGCGAAGTGAAGGTGCTTCTTGTTAATCTCGGTGACGAAGATTTCCGCATCGAACGCGGCATGCGCATTGCGCAGGCAGTCTTCGCGCCGGTCATTCAGCCAAAAATTGAAGAGCGCTCACAGGTCAGCGAAACAGCCCGCGGTGCTGGCGGTTTCGGTTCAACCGGCACAGCCTGATAAATCGGGCATATAAAGTGAGAATAAGCCGGGGATCCCCGGCTTTTCTTTTATTGTTCACCCTTGGGTTAAATGATGATTCAAGCCACCCATTTTTGGGGCTATTAGGCGCATGACAAATAATTAAGATGAATTCCTCAATATGTAGACATAGATAACCAGCAAAGACTGGTTTGATATTGATTTTCAGAGGTTACCGGGTGCTCAAATCCAACGATTCACTTTCCACAGGTTCAAAGCAAAAGCGCGTAAAGCGCAATCGAAGCCGCTTCTGGCTTCTGCTGCCGATTGCTGTGATCGTACTGGGTGGTGGCTGGTATGTGCTGAGTGGGCGGGAATCCGGCAGCCAGCAAAGCGCTTATCTGGCTGAAACCGTGCAACGTGGAAATATCGAAGATTCGATAACAGCAGTTGGTAAACTCAACGCTTTGCGCAGCATCAATGTCGGCGCGCAAGTTTCGGGGCAGTTAAAAAGCGTGAAGGTTGAAGTTGGCGATGAAGTCAAACAAGGTGACTTGATTGCCGAAATCGACCCCTCCCCTTTTGAGAAAAAAGTAGAGATTTCCAGCGCCCAGCTCGATAATCTGAAAGCGCAGCTGTTAAGCAAACAGGCACAGCTTACGCTCAAGAAAGCCAATGCTGCCCGCCAGCGCTCGCTGCTCGCCACCCGCAACGCATCGCAGTCGACGATTGATCAGGCTGATGCCGACCTTTCCATGGCCGAAGCCGATGTCAAAGCCCTGAGTGCGCAAATCCGCCAGCAGGAGGCACAGCTTGCAAGCGACAAGGTCGATCTTGGCTATACAAAAATTTACAGCCCTATGACCGGCACCGTCGTTGATCAGACCACCAAAGAGGGCGAAACGCTGAATGCCGTGCAGAGTGCACCGACCGTGGTAACGGTCGCAGACCTCAAAGTCATGACCGTGGAAGCTCAGGTTTCCGAAGCTGACATCAGCAGGCTAAAGCCCGGAATGCCAGTCTATTTCACACTTCTCGGCCAGCCGGACAAGCGTTTTACCGGCACGTTACGCCAGATCAAACCAACGCCTCAGACTGACAATAATGTCGTTCTTTATTATGCGCTGTTTGACGTTCCCAATCCAACCGGCGAACTCATGATCAATATGAGTGCACAGGTCTATTTCGTGCTCGATCACGCAGACAATGTGCTCATTGTTCCCACCGCAGCGCTTCACGCCAAGCCTGATGGTGCAGGTAAACCGCAGACGAGTGTTCAGGTCGTCGATCAAAATGGTTCGGTGGCAGAACGCACTGTTGAAGTCGGCGTTCGCAACCGCGTGCAGGCTGAAATTAAGAACGGTCTTGAAGAAGGCGACAAGGTCATCGTCACCTCAGCATCTGCAACCGCAGGCTCCAATGCACGTGGCCGCAGGTCCGGCGGTATGTTCTTCTAGAGCATTTCCAGCAAAAGTGCGAAGCGGTTTTGCGTGAGATAATGCTTAAAAACAAAGAGATAGAGCGGATCCTACGAGACCGTTAAAACAGGAGCGGCTCTAATGGAATCAGCGATGAATGACATGCCCCTCATCAGATTGCAGGATATTCGCAAAACTTATCACAATGGCGACCTTGCCGTTGAAGTGCTGCATGGCATCACGCTTGATATTCGTGCCGGTGAATTCGTGGCCATCAAGGGCGCTTCCGGTTCAGGCAAGTCGACACTGATGAACATTCTGGGCTGTCTCGACAGCCCCAGCGGTGGTGAATATTGGCTTGAAGGTGAAGATGTCTCGACACTTGATGCGGATGAGTTGGCCGCGCTGCGCCGCCGCACATTCGGCTTCGTGTTCCAAAGCTACAATCTCATCGCCACATCAACGGCTCAGGAAAATGTCGAGGTTCCGGCCATTTATGCCGGTATGCCTGCAGCAGAGCGTCATGCGCGTGCAGCCGAACTTTTGAATTCACTCAAGCTTGGCGACCGACTGGACCATCGCCCGAATCAGCTCTCTGGCGGTCAGCAGCAGCGTGTTTCGATTGCGCGCGCACTGATGAATGGCGGACGCATCATTCTTGCCGATGAACCGACAGGTGCGCTCGACAGCCAGAGCGGCGAAGATGTGATGGCGCTGCTGCGCGCAATGCATGAACAGGGTCATACGATCATCGTCATCACCCATGCCCGCGAAGTGGCGGAGCGCGCAGACCGGCTGATCGAGATTCGTGATGGACAAATCCTGTCCGATACGCTCATGCGTGAAATGCCTGACAGCGATGCACCGCAGAACCTGCAGCAATTAGCGGCAAACAGTGCCGCAGGCATGGCCGATATTTCAGAAGCGGTCAAGATGGCGATGCGGGCCTTGCGCGCCAACATCTTCCGCACGGTGCTCACATTGCTTGGCATCATCATTGGGGTGAGTTCGGTTGTCACAATGCTTGCAATCGGCACAGGCGCACAAAATTCTATCCTGGATCGCATCAATGCGATGGGGACCGATCTGGTGCTTATCCGGCCATCCATGCCGGGGTTTCGCGGCTCCGGCTCGGTCGCAACGCTTGTTCCCGAAGACGCTGACGCCATCCTGCAATTGCCCAATGTGAAAACGGCCGTACCGGAAGTGACCGGCAGTGTGACATTGAGACGTGGAAATATTGATTATCAGTCACAGGCCAACGGCACTGTTCCGGCTTTCTCGACCGCAAAGTCATGGAAAATCGAAAGCGGCGACTTCATCACTGAACATGACATGGAGAGTTATGCGCCGGTTGCTGTGATTGGAAAGACTGTCGAGAAAACGCTGTTCCCGGATGGTTCAAACCCGATTGGCCAGTATATTCTGATCCAGAAAATACCGTTTCAGGTCATTGGCACGCTGGAATCAAAAGGCGCGGGCTTTGGTGGATCAGATCAGGACGACGTCGTGGTTGTACCGCTGACAACGGGCAATCTACGGCTTTTCGGCCAGAAATATGTGCGCACCATAACGGTTCAGGTGAAAGATTCTGACCTCATCAACACCACACAGGACCAGATTCAGGAATTGCTGGACCAGCGCCACAAACAGCGCGATACCATGATCACCAATATGTCCTCTATTCGTGATGATGCAGCGGCGATGGGGTCGACGCTGACCATATTTCTCGGATCTGTTGCAGCAATCTCACTGCTGGTTGGCGGCATTGGCGTGATGAACATCATGCTGGTCAGCGTGACCGAACGCACGCGCGAAATTGGTGTGCGCATGGCAACGGGCGCGCGCCGCCGCGATATTCTTTTGCAATTCATCACCGAAGCTCTGACCGTCTCGGCTATCGGAGGCGCTATCGGCGTCCTTGTGGGCCTGGGCGCCGCAACGCTTGCAGGTCTGGCCGGGCTGACGATCGGCTATAGCGCAGGTCCGGTTCTGCTGGCTTTTGCCTGTGCCTTTGCCACCGGCCTCGTGTTTGGCTTTCTGCCCGCCCGCAAAGCTTCACGATTGTTGCCTGCCGTTGCGCTTTCATCTGAATAAAACATTTCCAGCAAAAGTGCGTGAGCTTTTTGCGCAGGATAATGCGTAAGAAAAATAAGGCCGAACGCATGCACATCAAAAAGCCGACCTGTTTTCACAGGTGGGCTTTTTATTAAGACATCGCTTCGCTGCCTATTTGAACTGAATTGGCACCGTGATTGGCATCCGCGGCTTTGCAATTGCGGCGGGTGGCGCAGGCACAGGCGATGAGTTGCGCGTGGCCTGAACAGCCAGTTCATCAACAGTTGGATTGCCCGATGAGCGCGCCAGTTTCACAGAGAGAATATTACCAGACGGATCAACGACAAACGCAACCTGTGCCGTCCCTTTCACACCTCTGCCAGCCTGACGCTGCAATGAACGCGTGCGACGCAACAAGTGCGAATAAAGTTTCGACTGCCACTTATTGGAACTGACACCGGCTGATGCGTTGTTGTCGCCACGGCGATTGGCAACGGGTTTGGCACCCGAATCCACGTCCATGCGCGGCGCACTTGCCTGGCGCGTTTCCTTGGCCTTCTCCGCCTGCTTTGGCTTCGGCTTTTCGATTTTCTTGACCGGCTTTGGCTTCTCTTCCTTAGGCTTCTCTTTCTTAGGCTTTTCAATCTTTGGCTTCGGCTTTTCGACCGGAGCCGGTACAGCCACTTCCGGCTTAGGGGCCTCAACAATATCCGGAATTACGTCTTCCGGTTCATTGATCACTTCAGGCTCCGGCTCTGGTTCCGGCTCCTTGATCTCCTCAACGACGGGCTCCGGTTGAACCTCTTCGACAGGCTCTACAGCCGTTTCCTGTTGAGGTGCTTCGGACACCACTTCTTCCATCGGAGCTTCCGGCTCAGGTGCAAACTCAACCACCATGGCAGCAACCTGCGCGCCATCCGGCTGATCCTCATCCTGATTCATGCTGATCGCATAGGCGCCGGCAGCATGTACACTTAAGACGATAATCCCCGCACCAATCCAACGCCCTGCATCATGCCAAAAGGAATAATGATGGCTATCCGTCGATGCCACATTTTTAAGGGGGGGATGTTCGGGCGGCAATCTGTCCATTTACTGTGCTCCCTGACCAACCGGCGCAGAGGCTGGTGCTGAACCATCAGAGGCAGCCCCCACAGTTTCAAGGCCGACCAGCGCAATCTTGAGATAGCCAGCTTCTCGCAGCAGGTTCATCACACGCATCAATTCACCGTAACCAACCATTTTGTCAGCCCGCAAAAAGACCCGCGCATCCTTGTTTCGCTCAGACACACCGTCAAGCTTTTGCCCCAGTCCTTCGCGAGCAACCGTGTCGTTGCCAACGCTGATGGATAAATCTTCCTTGAGCGTCACATAGATCGGCTTGTCAGGGCGAGGTGCAGGTGTTGCAGTCGACGCAGGCAGATCCACGTTGATGTCCACAGTCGCAAGAGGGGCCGCAACCATGAAGATGATCAGGAGAACCAGCATAACATCGATGAACGGTGTCACGTTGATTTCGTGGTTCAGTTCCAGATCGTCGCCATCGCCTTCTCGAACTTTGCCAGCCATGATACTACTCCGCTGCGTGCAGCGCGCCTTCACGCACGCCAGCTGTTCTGAAGTCAAGATCCCGGCTTACCAGACGCTCAACGCCCGCCGAAGCGTCGGCAAGCAGTGCGCGGTAACCAGTGATTGAACGGGCGAAAACGTTATAGATAACAACGGCAGGAATGGCCGCAACAAGGCCGATGGCCGTGGCGAGCAACGCTTCCGCAATGCCCGGAGCAACAACAGCAAGATTGGTCGTCTGTGCCTGACTGATGCCGATAAACGAATTCATGATGCCCCAGACAGTTCCAAAAAGACCGACAAAGGGCGCGACCGAACCGATGGTTGCCAGAATGCCCGTGCCCTTGGAAAGACGGCGTCCGGCTTTTGCTTCGATGCGCGACAGGCGCGAGGTAACGCGCTCCTTAAGGCCTTCCCCTCCGGCACGCGCCAATGCCGGGCCAGAAAGACGAACTTCATCTTCGGCAGCGCGGACCAGAATGGAAGCCGGTCCCTTCGCGCCTTCAAGTGTACGAACAGCTTCGGAAAGTGTCGCCGAATGACCAATGATCTTCAATGCGTGTTTGGCGCGGCCGCGAGCACCGGCCAGTTCAAGCGATTTCGCGATCAAGATCGTCCAGGTTAAAAGTGATGCAACCGCAAGACCGATCATCACCCCTTTCACAACCCAGTCGGCGGCCATGAACATACCCCATGGCGAAAGGTCATGCGGCAGGACAAAAGCAGGGGGCGCCTCGGTTGCGGTCACTGGCTCTGCTGCACTGGGTTCACTTGCTGGGGTTGCGGATGGTATAATGGCGGGCTGGGCTGCCGGTGCTTGAACGGGGGCTGGGCTGGTCGCAGCGGGGCTATCGTTGGCAGGCTGCTGTGCCTCCTGTGCAAGTGCAGAACCCGCAAATGCCAGCAGCCCCATGCCCATCGCCGCAGCCATGAAGCTTTTTCGCCAGAAACCAGTCATTTTCATCGCCTTTTGATTGTTCAGGTCCGAGCGTACATGACAGATCAATCATGCAGACTGCCCCGCCGCCTGTCATGCCACTTGAGGCCTTTTCTTAACTCCCATTAATATGATGATGCAAGTCATGTTTTGAAAATGCTGCTATTTTTAGGATTGAACACATAAATTTCTCAAACCTGCCGACCCCAGGAACACTAAACCCCTTATCGGGATAGCACTTGCATAAAAGCTTCAAATCAGGCGTGATATGCTGCAATGGACAGTTTGGGAATAGTTTGGGCATTTCCAATCATTGCCTGGGACTGAACGGAATTCGGGAGGAGAGGCTCATGATGCTTAAAGACATTCAGGCACTTGAAAACGCTGCTCGTATGGCGATGGCAGGCAACGATGATCCATTGCCTGTTCGCGCGCGATCATTAAAGCCATCCTATTACGGCGGTCTGGCTTTCATCACTGTCGCTTGCGCAGCCTATCTGTTTTTTGCGTAAGACAGGACGCGTCAGCGCAAACGATCCCAGCGATATTTACCATGACTTGCAGATCGTCATGGTTTGAGTTGCTGACTTATGCCTGAACATGCAACCATTGCGCCGTAACAACGTTATTGTGGTGAATTGATACGGTTGCTTGTCGTCTTCTTGATGCCTAAATTGGCTCGACGCCTGTTACCGTGGGATGCAATTTTAGAAATTAGACCACTCGTCGAACAACATATGTTGCAAACAGTGATTAAACAGGAGGCCTGACATGGCGCGCGGAACAACCAACACGCGTAAGATTGAGGAAAATCTCGAAGAGGCACTGACCGATTCGACAACTGACGACCTTCAGTCTCAGGTCGAGCAGCTGAAGGAAGATATTGCTGCCATCGCCGCAACCCTGGCGAATCTGGGTTCACAGACTGTGCGCGATGCGAAACGCACCGCCAAGCAAACGTATAAAAGCGCATATGTGCAGGGTGAAGACGTTGTCGATGACCTGAAAAGCAAAGCGCAGGATGTCGAAGCACAGTTGACCGAAACAGTGCGGGCCAAACCGATTGCATCGCTGGCGACGGCTGTTGGTATCGGGTATCTGCTCGCCCTTCTCTCGCGCCGCTGATCCGCGCCATGCTGAAGCTTCTGGCACCAGTCGTGGCAACGCTTGCCGGTGATGAGCTAAAACTTCTCACCGGACGTGCTAAACGTGCTGCAATTTTTGGAGCAGCAATTGCTGTCTTCGGACTGATCGCGGTTGTGTTTCTTTGCGTCGCCGCTTTTCTTGCACTGGCTCAAAATTACGGCGGGCCGATTGCTGCACTCATTCTCGCAGGGCTATCGATTATCATTGCCCTGCTTATCATTGCAGTGCTCAAAGTTCAGGCTGCGGCAGAAGAAAAGAAACGCAAAGAGCGTATCGCCGCAGACAAATCAGCACTCGTGGCAACGGCTGCAATTGCAACCGTGCCGTCAATTCTGAAACGTCCAATTCTCGCTGTCGCACTGCCCTTGGCAGGCATAGCGCTGGTGAGCTTGCTTTCAAATAAGACGAAGCGCTGATTTTACGATAAGCAAAACAGATGAGACCGGCTCCCCGCGATGTTTCGTTGGGGGCCGTTTTTTATGACGAAGCTTCGTGCTCCTGATCTGGCTGCGCGTGAACAAGGGAGGACAACCGGACGATCACGCGTGTTCCCGTACCATCTTCGGACGTCGAATAAACCGGCTTTTCGCCAAACTGCATGCAGAGTTGCTCGACCACCAGCGTGCCAAGGCCATTCTGTTCACGCGCATTATCCGTATCGCCACCCTGCCAGCCGATACCGTCATCTTCGACCATCAAAGCAGGCTTTCCACTCTCAACGTCATTTTTGAAGCTGACTGAAATTCGACCGCCTTGCCGCCCCTTGAAAGCATGCTTGATCGCATTGGTGATAAGCTCGCCCAGAATGATACCGATTGTCGTAACATCCCGCGCTTTGAGATCAAGTGGCGCAAAATCCGTTGTGAAAGTGATTTGGCGATCATCCGCAATTCCCTCGCGGATATCTTCGATAACTGTTTCCAGAAACTCATCGATGCGCGTCGATTCCATATCCTCGCCCAGCCGGAGCCTGCGATGCGCGGTCGAAACCGTCTGCACCCGATCGCGCGCCGCAACGAGGGCCGCGCGGGCTTCTTCACTGCGCGTTTGTCGCAATTGCAGGCCAAGCAACGAAGAAACAGTGGCCAGTGAATTGCCGATGCGGTGGTTTGAATCCTGCAAAAGGATTTCAACCCGTTTGCGCTCATGCTCAGCAACAGCACGCTCCCGTTCGAGCTCCGCTGTTCGCTCTTTCACGCGTTCCTCAAGAAGCTCTTTCTCAGACAGCAAAGCCGACTGCCCTTCAAAAAGCAGACGTGCCGCGCGCTGAACACGTGACAAAAGCAAAAAACCCAGCACGGCTGCTGAGGTAAGCGCGACGATCGAAGTCGCCGTCAGCAAGGAGCGCATCCTGTCTATATAGGCATTGCGCTGTGCAAGTTCCTGTCCCTCCGTGGCGACAAATTGCGACACTGTTTGCGCAAGCTGATCGCGCAGATTTTTGCCCTCGTTACTGCGAAGTTGTTGAGTGGCCTCGCCAATCTTGCCTTGCCTGGCAAGAATGATCGTCTCACGAACATCTTTTTGACCCTGCTTGACCAGCGACTTGATCTCTATAACCCGCGCATGCTGCGGCGGATTATTTTCTGTCATGACGGCAAGATCATCCAGCGTCTGGTCAATATTGGCAATCGAACGCTCGTAGCGATCAAGATAATCTTCATCCAGCGTCAGAAGATATCCGCGACGGCTCATCTCAATATTATAGGCAATGCGTGTCACCCTGTTGACCTGCTCGCGCAGTTCAAAGTTCCTTGAAATATCGACAACCTGTTTGTTCACACCATAGGAAAGAAACAGGGTTATCAACGCCGATAACAAAACCAGACTAAGCGACACGATAAAGGCAATCGGGCGCATCGAAGGTTTGAACAGGCGGTTTGAAAAGGCTGATGACAACGGCAAATCCACAAGAATTCAAAGTTACAAACCAGTGCGGAGGACCGCACGGATCTTCCATAATGGTTTGACAAGCAAATATTAGTAAAGCGAACTCTTCAAGTGCCTAGGCCGTGTGGACAATTATTTTTCAGTCGTGGCATGAGAGGGTTTTGTTTCTGAACAGCAGAAAAGGCCGCCGTGGCGTGTATCTCCATACCACGAACCAGAATATAATTGTCCACACGGCCTGGTATGCCGAAACCGAAATTCGTAGCCTATTGCGTGAAAACAAACCGGCAGAGCATTTCCAATAATTCAATCAAAACAGGAAATGCTTTCCCGGTCTGTTTCCGGCATTTGCATGCATCAGCACAGGCGTCAGGCGAAGCTTCTCAGCGTGGCGCGGGATGAATTGGCATCCGGCCCGTAATCTGCATCGCCTTCAATTTGCAGTATCTCCTGAAGGCGCGTGCGCGCACGGCTGACACGGCTTTTGATCGTGCCAACAGCACAGCCACAAATTTCAGCAGCCTCTTCATAGGCAAAGCCAGACGCTCCAATCAGAATGATGGCCTCACGCTGGTCATCAGGCAGCTGATCGAGCGCTACCTTGAAATCCTGCAAATCAAGCGTGCCATATTGCGATGGATGCACAGCCAGTTGTTCGCTGAAAACACCGTCCGTATCCTGCACCTCACGACCACGCTTACGCATCTGGCTGTAAAACTCGTTGCGCAGGATCGTAAACAGCCACGCCTTGATGTTGGTTCCCAACTCAAAGGATTCTTGCTTGGCCCAGGCTTTCATAATTGTGTCCTGAACCAGATCGTCAGCACGATCATGCTGGCCGATCAATGATACCGCAAACGCACGCAAACTTGGCAGCGAGGCCAGGAGTTCGCGCTTGAATTGCGCCAACTCTTCAGCCGACGGAACCAGTGCTTTGCCCACGCGTACTCTCCTGTTCAGCCTGATCGAGTTTTTCCAAAAGGTCGAGGAAACGATCCGGAATTGTCTCTTCCTGTATTGAGGTATAAAGCGCTTTGAGTTTGAGACCGACTTCACAGTTCGGTCCTAAAATGTCCTTCCGGACGCGCCCGTTGAGCCGGATCCCGGCCCCGTTCGCTTGAAGGTTTTTCTTTTCTGTCATCACTTATTCATTCCAGGCATCTCGCCCTGTTCCACGATCACAAATGCATTACTCTGGAGGCTAAATGCGCCCACTCTGAAAAAGTTCCCTCACTTTTTTAAAATCTCGAGGAACTTTTCTCAAACTGCAACGTTTGTGTAGCATTATGCCGTGCTCTATAACATTGCCGAAGAGCTTTCGCGCCCTGTCGGTGAGTGTAAAAAGCAAGAAGTGCGGCAATGAGGAGTCCAAAAACCATGACGTTATCGACGCGTATTGCGCCGCATCTTCCCTATCTCCGCCGTTTTTCGCGTGCTCTGACAGGCTCGCAGGCATCAGGCGATGCCTATGTTGCTGCGACATTGGAAGCATTGATCGCAGACATCAGCATCTTCCCGCCTGCATCAGCAGACCGGATCGCGCTTTATCGGTTGTTCTGCAATCTGTATAAAACGGCCTCTGTCGAAATTCCGGAGCCTGCCTCTGAATTTGCATGGGAAAAGCAGGCAGCGCGAAATCTTTCTTATATTTCCCCTTTGCCGAGACAGGCCTTTTTGCTCGTCGCTGTTGAAGGGTTCAATGATCGGGAAGCCGCTGAAATTCTTGAAATCGATGAGCGTGAATTCGGCCGTATTTTGACATCTGCTTCGACAGAAATTTCGAAACAAGTGGCAACGCGAATTATGATTATCGAAGATGAACCGCTGATTGCGATGGACATCGAACAGATGGTCGAGAGCCTTGGCCATGAAGTCGTCGGCATTGCACGCACCAAGGATGAAGCGCTTGCGCTCTATAGCCGCGAAAAGCCGAGAATGGTGCTTGCAGATATTCAATTGGCTGATGGTAGTTCCGGCATTGATGCTGTGAATGAGATTTTGCAGGATGGCACAATCCCCGTGATATTCATCACCGCGTTCCCTGAGCGGCTCTTGACCGGCGAGCGCCCTGAACCGACCTTCCTTGTGACCAAGCCGTTTAATCCTGACATGGTCAAGGCGCTTATCAGCCAGGCTTTGTTCTTTGAAGAAGCCGCTCAGGTTGCAGCCTGAACTGGAAATGTGACGCAAAGTGACACCCCTGCAAAGAATGACTTCTTGCGGGGGTGTCAGCGTTAAACTGACAACTATGTGCTAAAAAGCGCGATTTATTTGCAGTCTGGACCTTCAAATTGTCTATTTCGAGGAACCAAAAGCAACGATCAGACGTTTCCCTTTCAATCAATGAAAAGGAGACCCACAATGCTTTATTATGCTCTTGTCTTTCTCGTCGTCGCGCTGGTCGCAGGCGCTTTGGGCTTTGGCGGTATTGCCGGCGCATCAGCGGGTATAGCGCAGATTCTTTTCTTCGTATTCCTCGCCCTGCTGGTCATATCTTTGATCGCCTCGGCTATCCGCAAGGCTTAATCCTGTCGGCTCTTGCAAGGCGGCTCACCGCCTTGCAAGGCAGCCAGCAAAAATTGCGCCGTTGCACGACCTTCGTCAACGGCGCGGTTATTAATCACAGTGTTGATCCAAAATTATTGAAATTATTGCCTGTTGCTTCTTGTTTTTATCAACCAAGCTTTTGTTATTCACCCATTCCTTTTCACTCTACAACGCATGGTAATTGAGGCATTCATGGCCGCGTTAACCCCATCCCCCCTCAACGAAACAAAGTCTGATGCGTCACGATTGCGCGCATTGCTGGGCGCTGTGCGAAACAGCAATATCTGCGTGCTCTATCAGACGCCCGATATGCTTTATGCCTGGGGGGAGAACATTCCCAGCTATTGGCAGGAGAAATGGAAAGCGGGTGGACGGGATTGTGATTTTATTTTCTCGACGTCAATGTCGAGGCTCGAACAAGCAAAGCGCACAGCAATCGAAACCGGAACGGCACAAAATATTGAGCTGGCCATTAATGATGGCGACAAGCTTCGCTGGATCGACTTTCACATTGATTGTGATCTTGATGCAAATGGCAACGTTGTTGGCCTTGTTACAACGGCGCTGGAAATCAGTGAACTAAAACGCCGCGAACAAGTTTTAAAAACCCTGTTGCGCGAAGTGAGCCACCGTTCGAAAAATCTGCTCGCCATTGTGCAGAGCATTGCCAGCCAAACGGCGCGCTTCACTGATTCTGTCGATGACTTTCTTCTCAAGTTTCGCGGACGCATTCAGTCTCTGTCCTATTCGCAGGATCTGGTGACCGATTCCAACTGGCACGGTGCCTTATTTGTCGATCTTGTGCAGTCCCAAATCGAAAAATATATCGATATCAATGACGAACGGCTGAGCATTGAAGGCGACAACCCTTATTTGTTTCCGGGGGCAGCGCTGCATATCGGCCTTGCTCTGCACGAGCTGATCGTCAATGCAACATCCTTTGGCGGATTATCGATTCCTTATGGCCGCGTCATCATTTCTGCAAAAATTCTCCAGACCGATGCAGGCGAAGACGAACTGCTCTTTTATTGGAAAGAAACCAATCCGGCCATGCCGGACGTGTTTCAGCACGACCCGCGCTTTGGCAGTGCGGTCCTGCAGCGCATTGTGCCGCAAGCGGTGAACGGACATGCAGAATACCGCGTTGATGGCTCAGGTGCAGTCTATTCCCTGCACGTTCCGGCAGAACAATTCGACGCCTGAAAGACCTTCCCACATTTCCCCACTCATAAAAGAAAAGCCGTCATGGTTTGAACCACAACGGCTTTCCTTAAAGGTGCGGAACGTCGGCGACATAACGGGGGGCGTCTGCGCGACATTCTCACAGCCAACTTCAAACGGGGACATTGTTGTTGGCCAATGAGGACCGCTTGCGGGGCTTATCGTGGTCCTCGAAAACATGAACGGATATCCAAAAGTTTGGTTCCGTCAGGATTCGATTTTTTTACAATAAAGTTCGAGCCGGTGATGCACGATTTCATATCCGAGCGCCCGGGCGATTTCTTCCTGCAGTTTTTCTATTTTTTCAGAGCTGAACTCAACCACTTCCCCCGAATCCATATCGATGATGTGGTCATGATGTGCCCCATTCGCCTGCTCAAACCGCGATGGACCGCCAGCGAAGGCATGGCGATGGATAGCCCCAAGTTCCTCCAGCAGCTTCATAGTTCTGTAAACGGTTGATAATGAAATACTATTATCAACCTCAACAGCGCGCCTGAAAATTTCCAGCGCATCCGGATGATCTTCCGTTTCAGTCAATATGTTGAGGATGATGCGGCGTGGCCGCGTAATGCGGATACCAGCCTGCCTCAGCTCCTGCTCATAATCGGGTTTTTTGTGCGATTCACTCATGGCCTGATTATGCACCCGCAAGGCGCCAGTTGCAAATTTTTGCAACTGGAAGAGAGAATATCTCCCCAAGCCATTTTGTAATCCGCATGTTAGATCAATCGACAAACTGTGTTCCCTGCCCATTTTTACAACGTTCCAGACGTTATGGTGCAGATGTGAACCCTGTTTGCCGACGCAGCATTTCACGCGGATCGGAAAGCGCCACGCAGATTGATCTTATCGCGTCTTGAGTATTTTAATCGCGATTATCCAGCCAACGATGGGCGTGATGATGGCACTGATAACCACCGCCCAGATCATAGGATAGGCCGGATTCTGTGAAAGCTCCGGCACTGTCAGGATTACGATAAAGCCGATGCCGATCAAAACGATAAACGCAATCGAACTTATGATCGATGCCAATTGAAGCCGTGTCCCCATAATCCCCTCCAGTATAGTTTCAACAAATAGATACGCACTATCGACTTTTGTCCATCCTCGTAAAAACGTCTCAAGAAAATTGCCTGTCGATGCTGCTATAATCGATTATCTGCTGAAGAAATGCATTGATTAGGGTCAATTCGAACCGGCTGGCTCCAAGCAAATAAACTGGCGTGTTATTGTCTCGCCCAATCGGGATTAATACCGTTTTTACCCATAATTCCGTACTCCCCTCCGGTGTTGATGAACCAGATGGTGAACAGTGCGCACAGAACCAGAAACACGCTCCAGGAGATGATAAGCCGCGTCTTTCGCGCCTTGCGTTTCAACAAAAGATACACACCGGCACTCACCGCAGCAGATCCGATATAGGCTGCAATCATACCAAACTCCGTTATGGGGATTATACAAATAGGCAGGCGCATCCACGCCTACCTTGTTTTCACGCATGTCGTTCTCGGATCGTAGCGGGAATAGAAATCAGCCCGGCGGACTGATTTTCCCGGAAAGGCGGTTCTCATTTTTCCGCGACATGCTCTAGGAAAGACAGATGTAGCAAGCAGTCTCTGTCAACTACTTCTTCTGCTTTTCAGCTTCCTTGATCTGGGTTGCGAAGCGCCCGATTGCGGGGCCAGATGCCTTTTCAGCAGAAGCTGATTTGTCTTTCTTCGGTTTGCGCACTTCACGATTGCTGCGTACTTGGCCTTTTGCCATGATGGAAACTTTCTTGCTTAAGAGCGGAATGTTCCAGACCTGCACAGTTATCCGTTCAGGTCATTGTGCTCTTTTTTAAGCATACCACCAATGAAGCTGGGCGTGTAACAATTCGACGGATCAGGTCAACGCTCTGCATGGCAGCTTGCAACCTAAAGCAAAATTTTCAGGACTGGCAAGCGATTAGAGCGCGTCGCGCATAACCGCACCCAATACGCTCGCTCTATCTTCTTGTTTAGATGCACTGCGTTCTCAAATCCTAGCGGGAATAGAAATCAGTCCGGTGGACTGATTTTCACGCGAAGGTGGTTCCCACTTTTCCGCAACATGCTTTAGCCTCGCAAGACGACGCCCAGAATGCCGAAACTTATTCCTGTTTCGACCGCATAAGCCTGCGCAAAGCTTCCTGTGGTACGTTCGTTTCGCTTTGTGGCGGCGTCGGTCTCGCAACAGGGCGTTCACCCGGTTTATCATCTGGACGCTGCCGCGGCCTGTTATAATTGTCGCCGCGACGATAATGGCGCCCTTTATAGTACCGGTCATCCCGATAATATCTTGAATTGTATCTCGGCTCAGACCGATAAACCACTGTAGATCCACCATAATAACCGCCATAAGACGGCTCGTAATTCCGGTAGCCATCATTGTACGGGCTGCCCATGCAACCCGCCAGCAATGCCGCCATGAAGACAAACGAAACTGCTGAGATAATCCTTTTCGGTCCGTTCATGGCTCTGCTCCAGCTATCCTCATTTTTCGATGATAAAGTTTGATCTCACATCGAACCAAGAGCAAATCACTTTGCATCTGCGCTTGGACATATAATCCCGCTATCCCAACCCCAATATTTTGTTCATGAAAAATTGCCGTTGAAATAATATATTTATAATAAGAAAATGGATGCACAATAATAATAAATGGGAGGAAATTATAATGCGTAAATTTGTTATACTTTCAGCATTAATTGGGTGCATCTGTATTACATCAGCCGAATATGCGGAAGCTGAATCATTATCTCAATTAAAACCTGAAAATAGTGCGCTATGCATAGCGAATGGCCGCGATGCCTTGAATTGTGCCGTATATTGCACTGCAGTTTTTTCCATATGGAATATATGCTTTTAATAAGTTTACTTAAGTTAATATTTATTAAAGTAAATATATTCCATAATATAGTTTATATAAAAATTAATTTATAAATGGGTCTGTCATGGGAAATTATGCTTCATTCTTACTGGCCTTCTCCATTCTAATAATTGCAGGTAACATCAGCTTGGCAGAGATCGGAGTTGACTTACCATCTGATGAACAATGTAAATATTATTATTGGGATGGGCAGCAGATCAAATGCTGCCCAGACTCCACGGGTGGCTGGCATTGCAGCGATCGTTAAAGGGCAGCGAGATTGTATTAGCCCGGTTATCTGGCATTTTCTGCTTTGGGCATATCGTATGCCCGTTGTTGAACGCCTGCGTGCTTATATTCCAAACAGCTTTGGTGTCTGCCAATTACTTGGGATGACTGGTACGCCCAAGGGGAATCGAACCCCTGTTTGCGCCGTGAGAGGGCGAAAACTGAAAAATCCACATTTCGCCATTGACCGTCACTACCCTGTTTGAACCCTTTTTGTTTTTCTTGTGTTCCGGATATCTAAAACTTAACGTCGTGGTTGACCGTCACTATGCGCGGTTGCTTATTAGACGGTTATTAGACGACTTTTGGAAACCCATGTCGAAGACGCTACAAGAATCTTCACTCACAACGCCGAACGCTCGAAAGGGTTTGCCGATTGGCAACCATTGGCGAAGCGTTAGTGCCGAAGTTCATCTTGGGTATCGGAAAGGTAAGCGCGCCGGTCGCTGGTTTGTTCGCTGGCGTTTACCAGATGGTCGGTACAAGCAGGAAAGTATCGGAGCGGCAGACGACGGTATAAGCGCGGACGGCGTTGAGACGTTAAACTTCGAACAAGCGCGAAATAGAGCTGCCGAGCATGTGGAGCAAGAACGTCAACGTGAACGCGATGCAGGCAAGGAGCCTATCCCCACTGTTCGGGATGCTATCGAAACATATGTAGCAAAAAGACAGGCTCGGGCAGAGAAACAAGAGGGCGCGCGCCCGAACGACGCATATGGCAGACTCAATTTGCATGTTCTCGGAAAGCCGCTGGCAGACAAGCGCCTCGATGCGCTCTCAGATGAAGACTTAGCGGACTGGCGAGCGGACCTGCCAGAGACTTTAGCGACTTCGAGCATCCAGCGAATCGTCAATGACCTTCGCGCGGCATTGAATGCCGTCCCTCCCCGCATTCTTAAGCGACTGCCTGCGTCATATCTAACTATGATAAAAATCGGATTGAAGGCCGGTGAGGCAGAACCCGCAGCAGCGCGCGACGGTGCTGCTCTCCCTGATGCTGACGTGCGTCGCATCATTGAGGCAGCAAGAATTGTCGATGATGAGGATGGTTGGTCAGGCGACCTGTTCAGATTGGTGTTGGTGTTGGCTGCAACCGGTATGCGTTTTTCACAGATCCGACGGATTCAGGTTGGCGACGTGCAGCCAGAGCAATCACGTCTCATGATACCGACTTCGCGCAAGGGGCGAGGCCAAAAGCGCACCACTCACATAGGCGTGAAAGTTGGCGGCGATGTTTTGGAGGCGCTTAGACCCGCAACGGCAGGTCGTCGCCCAGCCGATCCATTGCTTGAACGCTGGAAACATAAGCAAGAGCGTCCAGATCCCGAAACAAAACCAGTCTGGGTAAAAGATAAGCGCGGCACATGGAATTCGCCTGCCGAGTTAGCGCGACCATGGGCAGCGATTGTCGCACGCGCCGGACTTCCATCTGACACAGTGCCATATTCCTTGCGCCATTCATCGATTGTTCGCGCGCTTCGTGCCGCGCTGCCTGTTCGACTAGTGGCCCAACTTCATGACACTTCCGACAAAATGATTGAACGGCATTATGCATCGGCAATCGTCAACGCTTTGGATGACCTGGCTGCGCTTGCTGTGGTGCCGCTAGTCGATACCGAGCGCGGTAAAGTCGTAAAGCTTAAGGCCGGGGGATAACAGCGAGACCCACGGGGATAGGACGGCCATCCGACAAGCCGGGACGCACCTCTCGGTTTCCCTGTGGTTTTAGAGGTGCTTTCGCAAAGGTGTAGCGATGACTGATCCATTAAATCATTGGAAAAACCCTAAAGACTGGCCAAAAGACCGATCCGGCCAGTATGTGTCTCTTTTTGAGGCGACTATTCGCATCGGAGCGGCGCTTTTTCAGGATGAATGGTCTGGCACGGAACCTTACGCCCCGTCGCTATATAAAGTCCACGAAGAGATGTATGTGGGCGGCGAAACTTTGATCACCGTCAAATCGAACCTCACGCATTTGGATATGAAGCAGCTTTATTGTTTGCTATTCCGCAAACGGCCCGATTTGGCCCTCCCTTTTCCTTCAAGCGTGAATGATTACTACAACCTTACGGACGACCAAATTCGCTCTGCTGCGCTCTTAGCATCCGTCTCTGACGCACAAACTGCGAAACTGCATGACCGAATGGACCAAGTAATAGAATTCATTGCTGAAGCCGTGTCTCAGAAAAAGCTCGAATGGGCACTGGCTAGAGACGGACAGTTTACGGCAATGCATTCAACGGACGAGTGGCGAGAAGGAAGAATAAAGCAACGCTTTTTTTGGGGCATGATGAACCCGCTCGCCCCGTACTCACCTGCAATAGGGGGGGATGGGTATGCTTATATTTTCTTCTCAAAGCGAGATATAGACCGCCTCGTCTCTGCATGTTCTGGCTGTGCGGATGAAACCGAGAAACCGAATAAGGTAAACAGAACAGTAAAAGCGAACGTCCCCGCAAAAAAATTGCAGGAATGGGCAGACAAATACTTTTCTCAGTTTGAGGGCATGAAAGCTCCAACTCATGCAACGGCAGAGGCCGCCTATCGGCAGGCATTTCCAGAAGCAGGAACCACACAATTTAGAAAAGAGGTGTGGCCGAATCGCCCTCTATGGATGCAAATACCTCGCGCTCCGAAGGGTTGGTGAATGGGCATGGAATCCAAAAGATACGTTCCAATGTTCATTCAACGCCATACAACCATTATTCAACACCATCCAACGTCCATACAACGCCGTTCAACCTACGTTCAACGCTATCCAACTGATTTGCTTGAATAATTAGCGATTTTTTCTCACTTCAGCAATTCTTCATCACGTTAACCGCGCTCATGACCGAGCGCTGATGAAGAAAGGCGAAAACAAATGCCAGCATTCGCGCTGACAATTAAGGACGCATCCGCAGCTTGTGGCCTCGGTCCAACCAAGATTTATGAACTGATCGGTAAAGGCAAAATCGACGCCCGCAAAGAAGGCCGTCGCACACTCATCCTCGCTGAAAGCCTGAAACGCTATCTCGAGAACCTGCCTCCAGTGAAGGCAGCGTAGCATGAGTGATAAAACAGAAACGCCGCACTTGCTGGACAGCAGCAAGAACGGCGGATCGGCAATCAAAATGGTGTCGCTACCTACTGATTACCGCAATCCGCCCCTCCCCGCAACGACTTTAACAGCATCAATCATCGCAAAGCGCTTTCGCCTTCCGATTGCGACGGCACGCGTTGTTTGTGAACTCGCCGGAATTGGAGGCGCAGCATGAGTAAGCGGAAATCGATTTTGTCGCTGACAGTCATGATCAAGCCAGATGGTGGCCTCGTTACCGTTGTTGGTCGTGATGCGTGGGCATTAGAGCAGCTTATTGCAGCTGGTGAAACTGGTTGCACACCACTGCATAATCCTGCCCCGCGCTGGTCGCACTATATCTTCAAGCTTCGGCAAGCTGGCATTGTTGTCGAGACGATTCATGAAGAGCATGGCGGCCCTTACTCTGGCACGCATGGTCGATACGTTTTGCGCTCGAACTTGAAGGTGTTGCGCGAAACTTCAGTGGGAGCAGCCGCATAATGGCCATCCTATACATAATGGGGAGGCTTCGTGCCTCCCTTTTCATTCGGGGAGGTATTCATGGCAAAACATGACAACCGTGGCCGAAGCAACTCATCGCCATATTTGCAGCTTCATCGCTGGTTTCTTGACTGCGATGCGTGGCGCTCGCTGAGTGTCTATGCACGGTGCCTCTATATCGAAATCAAACGCCGGTATAACGGCAAGAACAATGGTGCCATTTCGATGAGTTATCGCGAGGCCGAGGAATTGGTCGGGTGCAGTAACAAACCTATACCGATGGCCTTCCGTGACTTGATTGAACGCGGCTTCATTAAGCAGGAGCGCCGGGGCAGCTTCAAGGGCACTCCATTTGCAACCACATGGGTTTTGACGGAATTGCCGCAGGATGAGCCAGTGCGCTCGCTTATCCCATCGAAGGAATTCATGTCGTGGAAACCCAAGCCTGAAACGCCGAAGAAAAAAACACCGCACGCCAAGAGCGTACACGCAGCACGCTTAGAGCGTACAGCAAACGGCACCACCGCACGCTTAGAGCGGGCTGTCAGCACGCCCAGAGCGTACAGTGAACCGCCATTTTCGACCATTCCCTGCACGCCGAGAGCGGGCACTATTAATATACCATATACAGGTAGCGAAAGCGGACTTGAACCAATCCCCACTCCAAGCCTGATCCGTACCCTTCAGCGCAATGGCTGGAGCAAGCCCGGTCGCGAACAGCCAATCAAAAGGCAGGTGAGCGAACCGGGCGATAGCAATGCCCAAAATTCAATTCTTCATGAACGACCAAGATGAGTGAGCAGATGCGAACAGCCATTCAGTGGTTAGCCTCAGTGCCTCATGGTTCAAGGCCTAGACCACTAATCCCTTTCCTGAAACAGCAGTTCAAGCTCTCAGCATTGCAGGCCATCGAAGTCATCAACGCGGCCCGTTCTCAAAGTTGCGATAAGGATTCTTAACATGTCAGATAAACCAACTGCCGCAAATGAAACTGCCGTCTCCAGCGGTTTACCTCCCGTGAAAAGCCCCGATGCGGCTGTAAGCAAAACCATGCCAGAACCGTCAGAGCTTTTTTGTATGGATAGCAACGGAGCGGTGATGGTTAATCAGCGACTAGCAGAGGAAACCTTGGGTTCATCGGACCCGCATTTCATTGAAGGCATAGTTGTTCAGATGATTGAAACTGGCCATTCTCTGAAAGTTACATCCTATAATGCATCAGCATTCACAGCCTCACTGGTCGCCGGTGTAAAGCCACGCGATCAAGTTGAAACAATGCTGGCAGCTCAAATGGCAGCGATACACAATGCAACCATGAAACTAGCTGCTCGGATCAATCGGGCTGACACCATCCCTCAGTATGACAGCGCATCCCGGTCGCTTAACCAACTTTCACGTACATTCACGGCACAGGTGGATGCATTGACGCGCTATCGATCAGGCGGCCAGCAGAAAATGACTGTTGAGCATGTACACGTTTATGAAGGCGGACAGGCAATCGTCGGCAACGTCTCGCAAGGCGGCAAGAGAGGGGGCAATCATGGTTGATAAAGTCAGCCTCATGAAGTTAGCCCCTAGGTGCACTGCGACAGCAAAACATAGCGGCAAGCCGTGTCGGTCGCCCGCTGTCAAAGGGTTTACAGTCTGCCGGATGCATGGAGCGCGAGGTGGCAACCGAACTGGCAAGGAAAACAGCAACTACCGGCACGGCGCTTATACGCGAGAAACTAAGGCTATGATGGACGAAAACCGCGAATTGATAAAAGTCTGCCGGAATGCATTAGACGAATTCTAGTGAGCATTTGTAGCAGGAAAGCCTATAACGTAACAATTGAGATGGATTCTAAAATGCTTCTGCAAACAACGGCCAGATCATCGGATTAGGTTGTAAATATGCAGAATCACTCCGATTAGAAGGCAAGCTATTCTATCGCAATTTTTGATCCATTATAGGACATTTAGCATAGGTGCATCGTGCATTTGCCTTCGCGAAGAGTATTGAGACGAACTGCCGCTGTGTCGATTATCGCAGCTATTGTTTCTATCTCGATTTCAACTGGCATCCGCTTTCTCTTGGGTGTTCATTCGGACACTATTACTATTGTTGTTCGTTTGGTGCTTCCGTTCATCATCGCTATTCCAATCGCGTTGTTATGGTTCAATAAGCTTGAACGCCTTGAAGTTGCCTACCGTTCATTGGTGAGACAAGCGAACGAGCTTGCGCGAAGAGCCAGTTCAGACCCTCTTACAGGTCTGCTGAACCGGCGTAGCTTCATTGAGCGGTTTGAGAGTGCAATGGAAATCGGTGTGCGCGGATGGTTCATCATAGCGGACATTGATTATCTGAAACTGATCAATGACAATTTCGGCCATCTCGCCGGGGACGAAGCGGTAATTTCGACCGCGAGAGCGCTGGAAGCCGTCTTGCCAGCAGACAGTTTAATTGCTCGAATCGGTGGTGATGAATTCTGCGCTTTCGTTCCGGGTGTATCACAAGACGATATGCTCTCACTTCTGAGCCATGTTAGTGAGCAAGCAGGAACAAACTTTACGGATACTACAAAGATGGATGGAGCCGCGCTGTCTATTTCGGTGGGCAAAATAGCCTGCAAGTCCAAGCAGACATTTAAGGACGTTGTCAGCCAAGCTGATGAGAGACTTTACCGCAAAAAAAGAATGCGCAATCTGCAAGCTGGGCAGTAGTTTTTGAATGACAGATTGCCGCACCCTGCCTTTTTCATTTTAGTTTGGACGGCCACGAACACCCACGAACGACTACGGAATTTATACTAACATAATGATTTAATTGCGCTTTTGTCGATTACAAGGCCCCATCGTGATACAATCGTATTAACGAAAGGAGACTGTAATGCGCGCAAATATTGCAATGGCTGACTATATCCTCGTCCGCGTTTTCACGGAAGAAAAACAAGCATTGAAGGAAGTCGCCCGAAAGAAAGGCACTTCACTGTCTGAGCTAATCCGCGCCTCGGCTTTGGCCGAAGCCGGACAGCGGGCGGAGGCTTGAATATGAACAGGCCTCTTATCCGTCCGTTCAAAGCCCCTGACGGCTCTTATATCATGCATCCCGACTTTGTGAGCGGATTAATCAAGCACCTATCGCTCCAGAATTACGACAATGAGCGTAAGGCTTTCGATCAGGACGCCACTCATCAAGAAGTTCTATTGGCTCTGCAAGCCTTTGAGGAACTGGCAGTCGCAGACGCACAGTCTCGCGGCACACCTGATGAAATCGCGAAAATTCAAGCGCTCGGTATTTTTGACAGCTTTGTCGCAGGCGCGACAGGCGTTCAGTGAAGGTGAACACCCATGAACAATTTTGATCTGCGTTTTCTGGGGATACCAGATATCCAGAACATGCTGACAGCACGGCCTAACATGGTTCCTATGAACATGCTGACGGGCGAGCCAGCACAGCCGACCGTCGATTTGACTCAGACCGGCTCCACGCCTTCTAAGGAAACGGTGCCAGAGGGCGGAATTTTTCCATCGCAGCCTCCGCAGGGAAACATCAGCGCGCCCGTTGCAGTTGGCATGAACGACCTGAATTATTTTCCGCCACAGCCTGACGCAAACGCGGCACCTATCACTCAGCAGGACTATCAGGCGTCCTTACGTCACCTACAGCCACAGAACGCGCCACAGCAGCCCGCACAGGCTAGTTCTGACACTTCGGGCGGCTTGGACGTGGGAAACTTTGCAGCCTTCCTACAGGGGCTGGGCCGGGGCAATGGCGTGCTGTCAGCTATTGGTGGTGGCCTTGGCGCCGTGCAAGAGCGCAAGCAGGAAAACCAGACAGTCAAATATCTCACCTCTCAGGGCATTTCCGAAGGCGAAGCGCAGATTATTTCTCGCAATCCGCAGGCGGTCGTTCAGGTTCTCCAGAATATCCGCAAGGGAGTGGACCCGAAAACCAATCTTGAATTGCAGAAGCTCGGCTTTGAAGTCGATGCTGCACGCCAGAAAGCCCAGAGCGGTAATCTGATCAATACGGGAGGCGGCAGCATCTATAACTCATCAACCGGGGAATGGATGACGGCACCAAACGGCGGTGGCAAAGACACGCCGGACATTCAGAATTATAAGTTCGCCAAGGACAACGGATACACTGGATCATTCACGGATTTTCAGACTGAGAAGACACGCGCAGCGAAGCGAGCAACCATTGGTGGGGCAACGATTGATTTCGAGGGCCTTCCAATGGTCTCGACTGATCCAAACACCGGCAGACCCGACGCCATCGCTCAGAATGAGTTCTTACGAAGCCTTCCCCGCGGAACGGCAACATTGGTAAAAAAGGTCGCCAATTATGAAATGCCTATAACCAGTGTCACGTCGCTACGTGCGGGGGAACGCCAGCAGCTCGCCCAGCTTGTCGGCATGTATGATCCGTCTTTTGACGCCACACAATCCACGTCACGGACGCAGACCCGCAAGGATTACTCGACCGGCGAAATGGCAAAGCTAGCATCATCAACGAACCTCGCAATTCAGCATATGGCTGGGATGGTGGATGAACATGCGAAGTTGGATAACGGCGATTATCCAGCTTGGAACAGTGTGGCAAACACATTCAGCAGGCAGACAGGTGGAGCCGCACAGCAGGGCTTTGAAACCTTTAAGTTGGGCGTGGCGGAAGAACTTGGCAAAGCCTTCCACGGTACAGGCGCTGTTCCTGTCGAAGCCGTGAAGGAATGGAAGGCTGCAATCAGTTCCAGCAGTTCGCCTGACCAGCTCAAAGCCGCTGTTACGTCAGCTCTGCATATGTTGGCGGCTCGTACCGAAACGTACAATCAGCGTTATGAGCAAAGCATGGGTGGCAATCAGGCTCCGGGCTTCCTGACGAAAAGCTCTGTCGCTGCACTCCAGAAAATGGGCATCGATCCAGCCGAGCTAGATCCAAGATTCGCAGACAAAGAAGCAGCTTTCACGCCGAACGGTGCTGGCGCGCGTCAATCCGGCAATATCAACGGTTACAAGATTGAGAGGGTGAACTAATGCCACAATTCCGCATTACCGCACCAGACGGCAGTGTTTACAATATCACTGGTGACAATGAGCAAGGCGCGTTTGACGCCTTGCAGACGTATCTCGGACAGCAGCCCGCCTCTGGTCAGCAAAACCAGAGCATGAGCGCCGACCAGATGACAGATGGCATGTCAGAGCTTTCCCGCCTCTCGCGCCCAGCCTATGACAACAATGTCGCGGGCGCTGGTCAGACATGGCTGGAGGGCGCAAGCAAAATTCCTGTTGTCGGACCTGCTTTGGGACAAGCATCTGATTTAATTGGAAGCAACATTTACGGAGCATTAACAGGCGAAGACCCTGCCCGCATTCGCCAGCAGGTAGGGATTAGGCGAAAGGTGCGCGAAAACCAGTACCCTATGTCTGCTGTTTCCGGCGAAGTGGCCGCAAACATTGCTCCAATGGCAGCGGGAGCAGCAGCTTCTCCAGCTATAGCCGAAGGCCTCGGCATGACGGGGAGCCTCGGAACACGCACAATCAATTCCGCCCTTTCCAATGCTGCAATTTCATCAGCAGACACGTTAGCCCGAGGTGGGGATGGCGCGGAGGCTCTGACGAACGGCGGCATATCCGGAGTATTAGGCGGCGCTATCCCTCTCGCAAGCGAGGCAATCAGCCGGGGAGCGGGCACGGTCTATAACCGATTTGCTCCGAGCGTTAACGCCATGCTCAATCCAGCAGATGAAGCTGCACGGCGAGTAGGTGTCGCCTACAGTCGAGACATGGACCTTGATCCGCGTTTACTCATGAATGCCAGAGACGAGGTAACAGCCAGGGCGAATAACATTCCCCTTGCGAACGTGGATCGAGGTGGGGAAACAACACGAGCGCTTGCCCGATCAGTCTCCAACCAAGCCCCGGAAGCGCGAGCAGCTTTGCAGAACCTTGCCGAGGAGCGGTTTGCATCACAAGGAGGCCGCGCTTCTCGCTTTATTCGCGAATTGACCATAGGCAACGCTGACGACATTGGATTGCAGGAAGCACTTATGAAAGCTTCACGCTCATCAAACAAAGGCGCGTATCAGGCAGCATATAACAGCCCAAACGCGCAGGCGCTTTTCACCCCGGAAATGCAAGACCTGATGCAGTCGCCAACCTTTCGTAAGGCAATGGCAGACGTTCCAACAAAGAGCGCAGACAGAGCGGCTGTTTCAGGCGGCAAGGCAATCCCGAATCCCTTCGAGCTTGATGCGGCTGGAAATTACGGACTTCGCAAAGGTGCAGACGGATCGGTTACTACGCCTAATCTTGAGTATTGGGACCATGTGCAGCGCAATCTGCGTGAAATGCAGGAAAGAGCATTCAAGGGTGGCGCAGACTATGACGGGGCAACCGTCAGAATGCTTCGCGGTCGCTTGAATGAAGTTCTCGACCATGCGGTGCCTGAATTTAACAATGCCCGTAGAGGTGCTGCTGCATTTTTTGGCGCAGAGGATGCACTGGACGCTGGGAGAAAATTCGCTAACTCCCCCCGCACCGTGCCGGAAGCCCGACGCGCTTTTACCGCTATGACTGAGAATGAAAAGGAGGCTTTTCAGACTGGTTACGGTTCCGAATTGATCGATAGGATTTCAGCATCCAGCGACCGTGTTAATGTCATCAATAATATTTTCAAATCGGACGCGGCACGCGAAAGCATGAGTATGGTTTTCGGTCCTGAGAAGATGAAAAAGATTGAGGCATACGTTCGCGTCGAGGATTTGGCCGATAAGCTGCGCGGAAGCTTGGGGGGATCAACAACAACTCGCCAGTTGATGGAGTTAGGGCTTGGTATGACGGGGGGTGCAGGTGTCGGGTATTATCAAGGCGGAAACTTGCAAAGCGCTACGGCTGGAGCAGTAGGCGGCCTAGCACTCGCCGGGGGTAAGCAAGCAATCAGCGCTGCGGTTCGATCCGCTGACACAAAAACCATGATTCAGGTTGCAAAGATTCTGACCAGTAAAGACAGGAACGCTTTGAAGATTGCAGCGCAGCGCGCCACGCAAAGTCCTGCATTCATGAAAGCACTGGAACATCTCGGAACAGCTCTGACAATCCCGGCGAGAGCCGGAACACTCATGGCGAACTAAAACAAGTTTCGCAGATATTCTGCCCAGATAGGCGCATAGGTGGCTTTGATCCACCAACCAAGCGGCAGCAACAACGCTGCCGCTATCAAATGCCCAAGAAACTGAAACGGGTTATTCTCGTTCATCGAACTTCTGCCACCTGCCCCTTAATGTTGGGCAACGTAGCACAGCTTCCCGGCAAGGTGAATCCTCCCATTTTAACGGGAAGAAACAGTGAGATTACTTCCTGCTATCCATGCAGGCTTTGCGAAGCGTCTCATGCTGGTCTGGCGGCAGCGGTGCCGTCATCATCGACATATATTTCATGCATTCCGCAGTTTCTTCCGCGCTCGCTGGTCGCTTATCAGTGCAGTCTGCCAACGGAAAGAAAGCCGCAAGGAAAACTGCCGCTTTCAAATTCATATCAAGTCTTCTGGAAGCTCGGCACCATCCATCAGATGAATGATGATACGCTCATATTGATGCGCTTCCTGAGCCAGCCATGTTTCGGCGTTCTTGATAGCTTCATGCACTGGCGTCCGCTTGTGGCTGAGATATTTAGCCTTGTTGCGCGGGCAAGCAGTTCCATCGCTGAACAGCGTCACGATAATGTCGCGGTCTGTCCAATCTTCCTGATCCGAAGTCACCCCATATTTCATAGCCGCCCTCCAGTGAATGTTGATATTAATAAACTGCGACGGTTGAGGGAAAGCAAGGTCGCAAAAGTCGCGGACCAACGCAATTTTGAGCTTAATATCCCGGCCACGTATAATCGTTCATTGCCATGCCAGAGCAATGATAATCATACGTGAACTGTCCATTGCTCCGACTACGGCAAACATATACGGGTTGCCCATATTGATTGCGGATTAAATCCCAAGCGTAGCCATAATTCTGGGTTTGATACCCCCCGCCACCACAGTTATTGTTTGCGCATACTGCGACGGCTGTGCCGACCGCAGCTATAGCCACTCCAGCAGCGATTGCTTGGTTTTGTTGCCTCACCATATCGACGCATTGCTGAGCGGTGATACCCCGCTTTATCGCTTCGATGATAAGTTCCTGTCGAAACTCAGCGTCATTGGTTGTCACCATCGATCTACACAATGCTGCTTTGCCGACAGACTTTGGATTGTTACGAAGCGTTTCTTTCGACGTTGTGCAAGCGCTCAATGCAAACGCTAAGGCAAGCGTCATTGACGCCCGAAAATAATGAACAGACATAATTTCCCCCTGCTTCCCCACGAAATCAGAAGCACAGCACGCGGAAAGAGTCTATCTCAACTTTCGCCGCACAACGCTTATCTCGACAGCTTGCCAAAACTTTGCTTTGATCCGTAAGGGGATTGGGGGAGTAAAAATTGGCGAAAGCGAAAAACTGGATTCTAGGGGCAGCTGCGTTATTCGTACTTGTGAAGGTTTTCGGTAAAGACGAACCGCAAACTGTACCATCCTCGCCCACTGTAGCTTCGCAACCTGCTAACAAATCTCCCGAACCTGCGATGCAGCCGATGGGCTTCGTGCAGGCGGCTTCGCCACGGCAGACAGATCAGCCGCCTCCATCAAGTGACCGTCATCCGCTGGTGGGCAAATCGCTCTATGCGACCGCGAACGTAAACATAAGGCAGGAACCGTCTGTTTCGGCAAAAATCATCACTTCAATCGAGCGAGGCAGAGTCGTGACGGTTTTGAACTACCGATCCGGCTGGCTCAGTGTGTCTTACGACAATCGTACTGGTTGGGTGTCAGAGCAGTATCTTGCAGAAAAGCCGCCAATCGCGCCGCCGAAAGCAGTTAACAATGCTCGGGCAGTTGCGCCGCCTGTTGCCTCTCGCGTCGCTCCAGCGCGTCGATCAGGGCAGCCTACTCGGTCGGCTTATGTCGGAACGTGTGATTGTCCATACGACAGAATGCGAAATGGACGTTTATGCGGACGTAATAGCGCATACAGCAAACCGGGTGGACGTGCCCCTGTTTGTTATCATTAGCGATTAATATACATTCGCCCAATCCGGTTTTATGCCATTCTTGCCAATGATGCCGTAAGTGCCGCCAGTATTGATAAACCAGACGGTGAATACCGCACAAAGCAGCAAGAATACGGTGACAGCGATACCAAGCCGCGTCTTCCGTGGCTTGCTTCTCGACATGAGGTAAATGCCGACGCTAACAGCAGCAGCACCGATATAACCCGTAATCATTATGCGCAGGTTCCGTTTTATAACGGCGGATAAAGGACCGCTTTTTAGCGGGGAATAGCGGCTTGGTCCATGCATGGATCAGCTTTCACTACTAAAGCATGATATTGACGACTCATCCGACCTTTGTCACAGATCAACGAGGGCAAAGGGGAACCTCATGAAAAAGCTTATTATTGCTACGCTGGCTGTCGGCGCACTTTCCACCGCGTGCGCAAAGCGTCCTGACGCGATTGTGCCGGTCGATATTCCAATGGCCGCTTATACCAATTTGAGCTGTCAGGCTCTTGCAAGCGAATTGATAAAAGAGCGAAGCATTCTCGCGAGCCTATCGAAGCAGCAGAATGAGGCCGCAACCGGAGATGCTGTTGGCGTGTTCCTGATCGGCGTTCCAGCTTCAAGCACTTTTGGCGGCGATAAAGAGGGGCAAGTTGCCGTGTCAAAAGGCAAGGTGAATGCTATTGAAAGTGCAGCAAAGAGCAAAGGCTGCAAATGATGAAGATGCGGGGAGTAATCGCGGCGAGACATGTCATCAAAGCGCAACCTCGATGAGAGCGATAACCACCGGTATCTGCATAATCTTGTTGGCATCAGCGGTTAGTGGCTGCGCTAATCGCTCATGCCGCGATTGGAAGGGGACGTGCATTATTCAGTGAAAGAGATTTGATTTTAAAAAGGCTGTTTTCTGGGACGAGTTTGACAAGTGCATGTCGGCGGGGGTGTGTGTATGGCTAGAGTAGTTAGTATATCATCATATGAATTGCGAAATAATGCAGAGACATTTCGTTGTCTTGGAAAACTCCACAAGGACCTTTCCTCATTCGAAAATGAAGAAATTGAAATAGATTGCTCAAAACTATCTTGGTTTGATGCACACCTGTCAGGGCCTCTGAGAACGATAGTAAACCTCAGCAAACTGCGGAATAATCGACATAAACTGACAAAAGTCAAAAATGACATTCGAGACATATTGAGTAAGAATGGCTTCCTTAAGAGAAAGCTTGATGACGTTTATGGAACAACAATGCCAGTCAAGTCATTTACTCTTGATGAAAGCAAAGATTTTGCGGCATATGCGAAAAGAAACTTATCGCGACCAGAAATGCCAAAGATGACGTTGCAACTTCAGCGAAAATTCCATGAAGGTATAGATGAAATTTTTGCGAATTGTTCACTTCACTCATATTCGAAGGTGGAAATTATAGCCGCTGGGCAAATCTATCCGAGGAAGCACTTGCTAACGATTTCAATTAGTGATGGTGGCATCGGTATCGTAGGCTCATTGAAAAAAGCAGGAATTCCCATACGTAATCATTCTGAAGCCATAAGTTGGGCGATGCAAAAGAATAATACTTCACGGCAGGGTGATATTCCGGGCGGCTTGGGCCTTGCCGTGCTTCAGGAGTTTATATCGAAAAATTCAGGCAAACTGATTATTTCATCAAAGAGTGGATATTGGTGCCAAAGTGGTAAAGAAGTTGTAACGAAAAAGCTGGATTATGAGTTCCCAGGCACGTGTGTTATTATAGAAATTAATTCAGCGGACAAAAAATCATATGACCTTAAAGCGCCAGTTTCCAAAGATGACATCTGGTAAGAGCCAATGAAAACACAAAAAATTCAAATATCAAAGATTATCGACGGCGGAATATGCGTAGCTGCTGACGATGGTAAAAAGGTCTATGATAGAATTTACGATGCTCTTTCGACTGGGCATCGAGTGACTTTATCATTTTACGGCGTTACGCGCATGACTACAGCTTTTTTGAATGCTGCAATAGGGCAAATGTACGGTGACTTTGACGAAGACTTCATAAAAGCTCATCTGGATGCGCCAACGGATTTTGAGCCTTGGCACCTAACGCGGCTAAAGTTGGTAACGGATAGAGCAAAAACATACTTCAGGAATCCAGAACTGGTAGAAAACGCATTAAAAATTACTCGGGGCGAATAAAATGGCAGTTTATAATGCGGGGGATGGTTGCTGTTTTACTGGTCGTAAAATTTTATTTGATACAAATGTCTATATTTTTATCGATGGGTACGATGGCAGACCCAAATCAAAGACTTATAGCGATTATTACTTCCAAGTATTAAAAGAAAAAAAGAATGAGGTCGTGATAAATGACTACATACTAGGGGAGTTTTTTAACAGAAGCTGTAAAGACCATCATAATATTTGCGCGGCGGAAGAAAACCAAACGATACCTTACAAGCAAAGAAGAACTACCCCAGAGTTCATCGAATTCATGGAAACGATTAGAGACTCTTGCTTGCATTTTATAAAAGAAGCTCAATTCCATGCCGCCTGTGACCACCAAACAAACATCAGTGGTATTTTGGAAGACTCCGCTAAAGGCCGCCTTGATTTCTCGGATATCATAATCCGCAATCAATGCTCTACGAGCGGTATAGTATTGGTGACGGACGACTTCGATTATATCGACTGCTCTATTGACGTTGTAACAGCGAATGAGAGGTTTTTAAACGAAGCAGCATCCCGAGGGACTCTTACATCCTAACACGAGCCGCTTCGGCGGGGTTTTTCTTTATCACTTGATGACCACCGTCCCCTGCAAGCTAAAATAAAAACCCCAGCAGCACGGGGGTCCATACTGGGGCCGCGCTAGCTCGATGGTCACACCTCACCTACGCTTACCGATCATCCCATAATAAGAGAAAAACGCAAAAGAAAGAATCTTTTCGGCTGGCGCGGAGTTTAGAACAGTTTGGCAATGAGCCAAATAATGGTTCCGTAGATTAACCCACCAATGGAAACTAAAACGACCAATGCTTGAATGGGATGGCCATTCCTAGTCGGTTTTTTTCTGAGAAGAGACCGCAAATTGGATGATGCCTAGAGCAGCGCCAATTAAAAGAGCCGTTACGTAATTCATTAATCCCCCTCGGTGCCGCCCCGACACCGCAAATCACTATCAGCAAAAAATCTAAATTCAAACAAGGTCCTGCGATCGAGTGTCTTTTGCCCCTTGTTCATTTCTTCAACGCCACTCCCGGCCCGCTTGCCACCTGTCCATCTTCGAGAAATTGGACGCCTGCTGCTTCAAGCACCTTTATTACGGTCTCGACGTTCCCGGCAGAGCTTCTTTGTGGGCCTATAGCATCATCTTCCATGCGTCGGATTGTTGTTAGCGAAAGGCCGCTGGCTTCAACGAGCGCACCTTGTGACCAGTTTAATAGAGCGCGGGCTGCGCGAATTTGTTTGGCGTCCATAGCTGTTCCTCAATTTTTGATTATGGATAAACATTTTTTGCTCATATGTAAATTTTTAATGTTGACCATGGTAAACAAATAGTGTCTATATATAAACACAAAATGTTTATGGAGCCACAAATGTTCAACCTGTCAGTAATCATGAATGAAGCATGGGCCAGCTATCGCCGCCAGTACGGCAAGCGCGTTTTCAATCGCGGCACGTTTAACTGGCTCCTGATGCTATCTTGGAAGCGGGCAAAGGATGCCGCTCTGCGCATCAGCAATCCGGTACTGGCAAAGGTGGAAGCCCTTCGCGAACAGATTGAAATGCTTTCCTATAAGCCTTGGAGCGTCGATATTCAGAGCCGCCGCCGCGATATGGAAGCGCAGATTTCAAGGCTTCTGGCGGCATAGTGTGACGGTTGCAATCGTCACGGATTTCTAACCGTCACGAAAAAACATAATAAAATCAATGACTGTGACGGTTGTGACGCCTGTGACGGTTATTGGGAACCCCTCTGAGAGGGTATGCCCGACAAGGGCAAGACCGATCTAACCAATTCTGAAAATCTGGAGAAGTCCAATGACGGAACGCACCATTCCGGCTAACGCCGAAGGCTTGTCTAAAAATGAGCAGCATTTGTCAGATGAAGCATGTGTTCGCCTAGAAGACCTGAACGGCGCTCTTTGGGAGTTAAAGAACATGGCTTCCATCATGGAGGGAGCGGTTGAGAAATGGCTGTCATTGTCGCTCGCCAGCAAGAATGAGCATGGTCAGTATGTCTTCTGCCTATCTGCTGGCCTTCGCGACGAAATTCTTTTCGCTACATCGGATACATGCCGCCGAGCCTTTGCAGCCCATGCGGATATGCTCAAGGCGTTGGAGGTCGTTCAATGACTTCGATCAATAACAAGATAGTGGCAGACACTTTCGGTCAATCTGTCCAAGATGGACAGGCCATTGCGCGCACCATTCAGGAAGCCTCCGACGATTTGGCTTTTCTGATGCAGCAGCTTCACGGCGGATCTTACCGAACAGACATTAATCATGAGGCTGGTTATGTGCTGGTCTGCTGGTCGAACAAGGGAGCGTCATCATGATTGATCCTAGTTCAGAGGCCGAACGCTCCCTGCTTTTAAACAATTTGCATTGTGAGGTGACTTTTCTTCGAGACTTGCTCGAAGCGATTGCCGAGAACCTTTTGGAAGTAAGCCCTTCACATTTGCCTGAAAACGCCAAGGACAGGGTGAGGCTCGCAACCACGTTAGCCGTCGTCACTCGCGACAGGGCAACAGAAACCTGCCTCCAGATGGATAAGTTGTTTGAGGTGACAGCATGAACCGGCGATTTTTCCTCAAACTGTTTCCTGCCGCAAGCGCCGCTGTTGCGCTGCCTGCTGTTGCGAAAGGAGCCACCCTAGAGCCGGTGCCTTCCCACCCCCCCGAAAAATGGCAGGGCGATGGATATTATGAGGTGCTGGATGCGGGGAAGGTTCAGATTTTAAGCGTCGTTCGCTTTAGTCCGTATGACTGCAAAAATGACGGGCGATGCTTTCGTTTCGATCCCCGCATACCCTTTTCAGGCGGCGAAATTGTTTATCGGTATGAAGCGGCACTTGATGCAGCGCTCGTGCGCAAAGTGGGGGAGTTTTAACCATGAAACTCATCCGGGTTGTTCTGGCGCTTCTCATTCTCAAAGCCGCGCGGCGCGTTGCTTTCGCCTTATTCCCGAAGAATGGAGGCACGAAATGACTAGCCCAGCCATTAACCGACTGCGCCGCCTTTTTCTGGAGCAATGGATTGAGGAAGCTATCGCGCTTCTTGATCAGATTGACGGGGATGCCGACCTTGAAGACACCGACGAGGACTTCGTTGATGAGCGCGAGAATTTCGGCAAAGTGCCGGGAGGTATAGGCGCATGAGCCAGTTCGCCAATTCATCAGCCGAGGTTCACGCCTTCCCACGCCGTCAGTTCCCTAATGCGTTCGAACAGGCAAAGCAGGAACTGGCCTCGTTCAAGTTCTCGCTCTTTGAGACCGTCGCAGCCGATCCGCTATTGCGCGCTGGTCAATGCCTCAATCTGATTATCGTCTATGCGTCCCTTGTCACCATCGACAAGAAGACATTGCAGGCGACAACGGCCTATGCATCGAACAGCCGTGTCTTTATCCGCGCTGGTCTACGTTCGCATCATACGGCAGTTAAGGCCCGCCGACTGCTTGAGCAACACAGCTATCTCATACCCGTTGGCCGGAGAAATGGCATCACGGTTTATCGCATCGACAACCCGCATCATGAGCGAGTTCAGATGTATGTTCAGGAATTGGAAGAACGCCAGCGCGAGATTAAAGCCGATCAGAATGTACGCAATAAGCCGCAATCCAGCATGGCAAATAATGCCCACCTTGAGGCTGCAAGGGTGGCAGAAGTTGCCCACCCTGAAAATGACAAGGACGGCAATAAATGCCCACCAAGGATGGCAGAAAGTGCCGACCAAGGTGGGCAGAAAATGCCACCAATTACCTTTAAGGAATACCTTACAGGATTACCTGTAATAAACGGCTATGAAGTGAGCGACGGTTCTCCAGTTATGGGTGACGTTGAGGGGGAGCGAAGCGCGCAAATCAAAAGCGCTGTAGCAAGCTCCCCCGACTTCCCGGCAAAGAAAAAAAACGGGTACGCACTCGCTGCAAACGGTGAGGATGAAAGCACACCATTTTCGGCTCCATCATCACAGCAAGAGGCCGATAAATTTTTAGCGACCGTGTTTGGCTCAGATTTGAACCAGATGCATGAGCGCGTGCTGGATGGTTGCCGCAAACGCCTGATGAATGGATTGCTCACACCGGCGTTCGTCAGAGCGCGCATCGAAGCACTGGAGAAGCAGCCAGCTTTCGGAGGTGCTTCCCATGCTCGATAAGCTGACCAGCCTGCATGAAGGTTTCCCACTCGTTGACCTTTCGCGCCATCAATGTAAGTGGCCGGTCAATCGGGCGCACGCTGGAGAGCTTCACTTTTTCTGTGGTGAGGCAGTCCAAATTGGACAGCCATACTGCGAGGAACATTGCCGAAAAGCTTACAAGGTAAGGCAGGTCGCTTCATTGGTCAGAGCCTAAATAAGCTAATTTACGGGGAAGCTGTGAAACTGTTTGCATGGCAGGATGCCAGCGCCCCGCTGTGGGGAGAGAGGTAAAATTGCTCGTTGCCACTTGTGGGCAATTGCTTACAAGTCAGGTCGGCAGACTTTCCCAAGGTGGAATGCGACGCGGTTTCATGAGTTAGCTTGAAAAGGCCTTATTGATCCGTCATGGCAGCGATTTGCATAGCCAATGAGCTTTCTTACTCATCTAACTAAATCGCACGAAATACCGGAATAATCGCAATGATGACGCACGCTCTTATTATCTCGCTACACATAGTTTCCGTCTTTGCAGGTATTGCCGCCGCCATCTTGTGGTTTCGCTCAGCCGATATTGATATTCCGGATATCGCACCCACGAAACATCACAAGAACAAAGAAGGCAGCCTTTCAGATGAATGGGTTGAGCAGTTTTCGGCTAATTTGAAATCGCATCGCAAGCAATGGCTAAAATCTACGCGCTACAACAAGGCGGCAGCATCAGCGGCGGCAGCGGCGGCAATGGCTCAAGCAATTGTTTATCTGCTCAATCTTATCAATCTACTAGCTTAGCCGGAACAATTTGAAGGTCTGCCCAACTTGGACGCACCCCGCCAGACGAAAATGAATTGGGGTCTTTAAAACCCTTTGGCTCTTAGGCAAGGAGCCCCGTGACATTGGGAGACATGCCGGGGCTTTTTTATGCAACGGAAAAAAACCAGATGACTGGCGTAATGAGCAGAACAGCGACTGTGGACCAAACTACACGCCAGCCAACGCTGTTCGTTGCCATGAACGCGGTTGCTACGATTGAACCAGCCACCAAGATTGTGACAGGCCAATAGATCGACATGTAAAAAATGATGGCAAACCACCAAGAAATCGTAATCATGAGACGGATTTAGGCTACATCTCGCTTTTGAGCAATTGCTATGGTTGGAGCAAATATTGTTAGCGTGACAGAAATGTCATCATATTGTCTCGGAACATATATGTGGCGTGGATGTTTATTATGCGCAAACACCTATAGGAGTAATGCAATGAAGAACGTTCTTATTGCTGCCGCTGCATTTGCAATGATTTCCGGCTCGGCACTTGCGCAGGAGCCACCTAAGCCGCCTGCACCTCCCGAAGCTGGTGCACCGGGAACACCGCCACCACCTCCTCCACACGGTGGACCGCACCGCGCCCCTGATAAGTCCACACATATCCGCGTGGAAGATAAGGGGTATAAGGTCGACGTAAAGTGTGCAGAAGACCAGTCGACGATTGAGTGCGCCGAGGTTGTTTACAAACTTCTCGACCGCGTAGGTCCGCCTAAGAAGTAAATTTGCAAGTCAAACCCCGCTTCGGTGGGGTTTTTTATTGCCCCCTTGACCACCAAGAGCACCTCTGCCAGCTTGCGGTAAACAGTGGGAGTGGTTTCATGTCAAACATTCGCGAATTTCTTGAAAGCCGTATTGAGGCATTGAGAGCAAATATCGAGCGCCACCACCAACACCTTGACCTCATTGAGCGACTTCAAAATCCTAATGCGGATATACACGCCGAGGAGGTTGAAGAGTACGAGCGCCGACGTGATTTAGATCAAACGCTTCTTGACCGGAGAATTAACGAACTGGCCGCTTTGGCAGTGGGCAACTAAACCACAGATGCTAATTTGCGGGAGAGCATGGGATTAAATGGGCCTTTTCATAAAAATTATTGGCATACTCGCATTAATCCCCGGATTGACGATTGCTGTTTTCGGCGTTGGAGAGACAGGTAACGATAGGCTTGTTCTATTGTCTTGCGGCATAAGCCTATGTTTATCAGGTGTGGTTTTGATCTGCCTTGGTTTGGTTGTTGAGCACCTATACGATATGAAAAAAACTCACGAACGCCTCATCAAGCTTTTAGAAGAAACCAAATAGACCGGAAAGCTCAAGCCTCTGCGCATACCTTAAGGCGGGTGCAGGTATAACGTCCATCGTTTTAAGTCATCCGACGAAATCCGTCGCATCTGAGATTGGTATGAAATCTGTAGCGACCTCTTATCGGTGCCAGCGCCTTTTAAGGTCTCCTGAATTTTAAGGAGGGGGTATGCTCAAAATTGAGCAGACCTTCATTCGTTATAAGCAGAAAAACCAAGCATACGAATTTTGTACGGGTGACGTGCCCCACCGTGGAGCGCTATCTGCAAGGGTGTAGTGCCCGTGCAGGCCGTTCGGTAAGAATTTACCGGGGGTATCAGTTCAATCGACACCCTTTCTCGGAACTATCCGAAAAACGACTTTCGGGACCAATACGCGCACGCGCGCGAGGCGTCACCGATTAATCTGACATCACTACGCGAGAGAAACACCGATTTAAGTGACATCATAACGCGAGCAGAAAAAGTGACCGCTCTCTCCAAATCTGGAGACACCCCGTTGCGGATGGTTTTGTGGCCTTGCTTTTATTTCAAGGATAGTATCAAGCTGCTCAAGCCGCCCCATGTCACGGAGACGCCGATAGCCAAGAGCAAGAATGCGGTTAGCCTCGTCAATACCGCCGTTCCCGCTGGACCGATTTTCTTAAAGATTGCGTCTGAGTACCTGTAGCAAATTGCAACGCAGATAAAGACCAAGACGATTCCGACAACCGCACCGGCGTAAGATGCCACTTCGTTCTGTAGGCTACCTTCCATTTTACTCGATAATGTGAGGATGATAGCAATCGTACCGGCCCCGGCTGTGATGGGCATCGTCAATGGGAAGAATGCTATATCTGCTGATTTATCACGACCAGTAGGCGCTTCTGCTACACCCGCTGGTGGTGCCGGGTCCGCAACTAGCATTTGCCAAGCAGTGAAGAATACGAAAATCCCTCCTGCCACCTGTATATCGGCAAGAGCGACACCAAAGAACTGGAGGACGCTTGGACCGATGAACAACGTTATGATGAGCAGGATAGCTCCGTAACAGGCCACCCTATAGGCAAGCTTGTGACGTTCCTCTTTGGGCTGGCGACTGGTTTGAGCCAGAAACACAGGAGCCATGCCAATAGGATTAACCATTGAAAATACCGACATGAAGGTGAATGTCAGTGTGTGAATAAAAATCCATTCCATTGGTAGTGCCCCTTTTGTCCAAATCAAGCCGAGTTCAAGTTCATCACCAAAATACTGCGTTTTGGTGAATGGACACATCGCTGCGCATTGGAGAGGGCGCTTAGGCTGGCGTGTTGGCGCTATTAGACACGACATTCGAGTGGTCGGCCAGACAACGACAGATTGCCACACTCCGACATTCAAAGTATGTCGGAAAGATAAGTCCGAAAGCATTTTCAGAAACCGCTTATTTGACGGTTATTAGACGACTTTCTCTATCATTAACTTAAGTGTTTGATTTTATTGGTACGCCCAAGGGGAATCGAACCCCTGTTTGCGCCGTGAGAGGGCGCCGTCCTAACCGCTAGACGATGGGCGCGGAGTTTGGATCGTCGTTGCTGATATAGCCTCGACCGCGAAAAAGCGCAATGCCAGTATCTAGACCAGCATCTAGAAATAATATGGGCGGCAAAACCGCCGCCCGGAAATCCCGTTCACTCTACATTGCCAAGCTTAACGCGCCCCACAATTCGTGATTCGCGATAGTCATAAATAATGAGTTCAGTACCGCCATCCGGCAGAAGCGTTTCCAGGGAAAGCATCTCGCCGGAAAGGCTTTGCGACAACAAGCGTGTGCCCGGCGCAAGCTCAATCTGCGATTCAATCAGCTTTGGAGGCTCCGGCTTAAGAGGTTCCGCAACCTGTCCAGGGATGTCAGAACGCGCCTCAGCCGCAGGCGGAGTTTCCGGTGCGCGATTGATCTTGTAGACAACTGCGACAAGCACAGCCATAAGACCAATCAACATAACACCTATGGAAACCGCAAGCAGACGGATCATCTTGCGACGGACCTTCTCCATCGCCGGATCAAGCGGGGGTTCCGGTTGCTGTTGGTCCGGATAATAGCCCTGCTGATAGTCCTGATATCCTGAATCCTGCTGATTCTGATATCTGGGATAGTGTGGATCCTGCATTAAATGACTCCGGTTCATGCACCCGCGTGGCGCGTGATAACGAAGGGAAGAGACAATTGAAAGAACTAATTGCCGACACGGATGCTACGGGCAAGAGATTAGACCAGTGGTTGGCCGCAGCATTGGGGCCGGAACTCTCCCGCAGTCGCGTCCAGTCCCTGATTGCTGAGGGCCATGTGACCCTCGATGGTGTTCCTGCCAGCAGCGCAAAGCAGAAGCTGCGCGAAGGTATGAAGATTACCGTCGTGCTGCCCGAGCCTGAACCGGCCGATCCGCAAGGCGAGAACATCCCACTCGATATTCTCTTTGAGGACGATGATCTCATTGTCATCAATAAGCCCGCGGGGCTTGTCGTGCACCCAGGCAATGGCAACTGGACGGGAACAATGGTCAATGCCTTGATATACCATTGTGGCGATAGCTTGTCCGGCATCGGCGGTGTTCGCCGCCCGGGCATTGTGCATCGTCTGGATAAGGACACCAGCGGCGTGATGGTTGTTGCCAAGAACGATCACGCCCACCGGCATTTAAGTGAGCAATTTGCCGACCATGGCCGCACTGGCGATCTGGAACGCGCGTATCTCGCGCTTGTCTGGGGCATGACCGAGCGTCCCCAGGGCTATATCGACGCCTATCTTGGACGCTCGCATCGCGATCGCACCAAGCAGGCTGTCGTCAATGAAGAGCGTGAAGATGCCCGTCATGCCGTCACCCATTATGCGACAATTGAAAAATTTGCGCCGCAAGAGGATGCAACCTCACTTGCCTCGCTGGTGGAATGCCGTCTTGAAACAGGCCGAACACACCAGATCCGCGTGCACATGGCCCATATTGGTCATCCACTGGTTGGCGATATGGATTATGGCGGCGCTTACAAAACCAAGGCCAACAAGCTGCCAGAGCCGCTTAAAAATGCCGTAAATGGCTTCCAACGCCAGGCATTGCACGCAAGGCTTCTTGCCTTCACCCACCCCACAACAGAAGAACTGATGCGTTTTGAAGCGGACATGCCCGAAGATATGCAGCAGCTTCTGGAAAATTTCCGCCAGCACTCTATATAGGGCCCTGTCAATCATTCCGGCTCGGAAACAGCCAGCCGTCATGCGAATTTCGGCTGGCGTTCACATTCTAGTGACACATTGTTTCATGGGTTTAAAGATCGTGTTTTCGCCAAAATCATACCTATATATGTAAGTTCACGCAGGAAGTGCAGGAGGCAGCCAGCGTGACAGGTTCGCCAGACGGGAACCTGAAATTATAAAGGAGGGTGCTTTATGGCCCAGGTTAGTCTTCCAAGTATTACATCCGGTGACGGCGGGCTTACCCGTTATCTGGAAGAAATTCGCCGCTTTCCCATGCTTCAGCCACAGGAAGAATATATGCTGGCGAAGCGTTATCATGAACATGCTGACCCCAAGGCTGCGCATAAGCTTGTGACAAGCCATCTGCGTCTTGTGGCAAAAATCGCCATGGGCTATCGCGGCTATGGCCTGCCAATCGGCGAAGTTATTTCCGAAGGCAATGTCGGCCTGATGCAGGCAGTCAAGCGTTTTGAACCCGAACGGGGTTTCCGTCTTGCCACGTATGCAATGTGGTGGATCAAGGCTTCGATCCAGGAATATATCCTGCGCTCGTGGAGTCTTGTGAAGATGGGCACGACGGCCAATCAGAAGCGCCTGTTTTTCAATCTGCGCAAGATGAAGAGTAAGATTCAGGCGCTCGATGATGGTGATCTCAACCCGGATCAGGTCAAGCAGATCGCAACCAAGCTGCAGGTCAGTGAAGACGAAGTGGTCTCGATGAACCGCCGTCTGTCGGGCGATGCTTCGCTCAACGCTCCTTTGCGCGCAGCCGAAGGTGAATCGGGTGAATGGCAGGACTGGCTTGTCGATGATAGCAGCAGCCAGGAGCAGGTTCTGATCGAACAGGACGAGCTGGACAGCCGCCGCTCGCTGCTTGAACAGGCAATGGATACACTGAACGAACGCGAACGGCTTATTTTTAAGGCACGCCGCCTTTCGGAAGATCCAATGACGCTGGAAGATCTTTCCGGCCAGTTCGGAATCAGCCGCGAACGCGTGCGTCAGATCGAAGTGCGCGCTTTTGAAAAAGTCCAGGCTGCAGTCAAGGCTGCAGCTTTCAAACAGCAAAAGGCACTCAATCATGTTGAGGATGCACACGCCTGAACCTGACAAATTCGGATTGTTACTGCCGCAAATGGATCTTTCCATTTTGCGGCAGTTTCGTTTCTGTCATCCAATCAATAAGAATCTGTCAAATAACTGTAATGGAATGTCTTTAGGCAACGGTACATATTTCACCGAAGCCTGAAGGTCTCCCAATGAAAAAGCTCCTGCTTGCTGCAACGTTTGCTCTGAGCGCTGCCACTGCTGTATCTGCTTCTGAATATGTCTCTTATCTTGATTATCCTCAGAAAGAGCAGGACGGAAAAGAATTCTACACTGCCATTGAAATCCCTCAGGGTAGCTTCACCAAATATGAGATCGATGACAAGACCGGCCACATCGTGGTTGATCGCTATCAGTCGATGCCAGTCGTCTACCCAGCCAATTACGGTTCGATCACCAGCACGCTGGCAGGCGATGGCGATCCACTCGACGCCCTTATCTATACCCGTGAGCCGATCGTTCCGGGCGCCATCATCAAGGTTCGCCCAATTGGCGTTCTCAAGATGATTGATGGCGGCGAAAAGGACGACAAGATTGTGGCCGTCCCGACCTCAAAAATCGACCCGACCTATGACACCATCAAAGAAATTTCAGACCTTCCTAAGATTGAGCAGCAGCGCCTTGAAGCCTTCTTCCGCGTTTATAAGCAGCTGCCAGAAGGCCGAAAGCTCGTTGAGTTGAACGGTTTTGACAATGCTGAAACCGCTGCAAACGAAGTCGCTCAAGCGATTAAGGCTTTTTCTGAAAAGAAGTAACCGGACGAAATATCGGGTAAAAGAAAAGGCCGCTTCAAGCGGCCTTTTCTGATTCCGGTTTAAGTCTTAGCCGGCACCCAGAACGTCATTGAAGACCTTCTCGCCCGGAACGCCTTTTTCCAGGCTGATCAAGGCGCGGCGACCATTGCGATAAGAAATCGGAATGTCGATCCATTGCAGACGGCGCATCAGCGAAAGGTTGGTATCCTGCGCGGTCTTTGCATCGTTGAGCCAGATAATGAAGAAGTTATCGGCAATCTTCGACGGTACGGCGATCAGGGGATTGCCGGCGGCCTGCTCAGTATCCTTAAAAGTAATGCGTTGAACATTATCAATCGCACCGCCAACAAAATTCTCGGGCACTGTGAACACCATCTCAATCAGATGACTGGCTGGAATGGATTGATCGGTGTTCTTGCGAATCGTCATTTTCAGCTCGACGTTGCTTTCAGGCATCGTCACCGTTGCGCGAATGGCAGGCGCTGCCGGTTCGCCTTCGCTTGGGCTTTCTTCAATCTCAGACCAGACCACATTTCCGCGTTCGACCGAACCGGTTTCTGTTCCGCCGCGCTCTTCGTAAAGAAGCGCCTGCTGGCCAACAGCGACGGCTTGCTGAGACTGCGGCTGATTCTGCGTGTTTGTCTGCTCATTACCAGGCGTTGAAGCGGCGGTGGACTTGCCCTCACCAATGCCAGCATCACCACCCGAAGGGCCATTATCCACTTCACTGCCATCGGGCATCAGACGCTGCGTCATCTTCTGGTTTTCAGACGATGGTTGTTGTGCATTCTGCTGCGGCTCGGTGGCTGCCGGTGATGTGTTCGCATCTGACGGCGCTGTCGTCGTATCGCTGCTTGCAGGCGCATCGCTGCGGCCAAGGCTGGAGGCCATTTCCTGCAACGTGTCCTTGTTGCTCCAGAGCGCATAACCGCCTGCACCAACCACCAAAAGGGCGACAAGCCCAATCATCAAACCAGTGTAGGAACGCTTTGTCCCGGAACCATCAGCATCGGCATATTCTCTGCGGCGCGAAGAGGCTGGCTCATCCTCACCATCCCGATCACGTTCCACAATCCATTCATCCGGACGGCGCGCATATACGGGCGCTGCATCACCGTCATCATCGCCATTACTATCGGAGGCACGGCGATCTGCCGAAAACGGAACCTCATCATCATAGGAAGAGGTTGCAGCAGAAAGGGTTGATTCGTGCAGAAACTCTTCGAGTGCATCACTCTGCGGCTCTTCGGGCGCAGGCACCGAAGCAGGCGGTGCGTAGAAAGCTTCGACTTCTTCAATCGCATCTTCAAGAATTTTGCGTTGGCGAACAGCCACGGACTGCGAGGCATTAGCCGTCACAAGCTTCTGTTCAATCGTTGCACGTGCCTTTGCATAGACGCGCTGGCGCAGCTCCGGCGATTTGTCCGCCTGCGCATCGATTGTCTTTTTCAGAACCGCTACAAAATCAGCCATGCCGTCTTACCCAGTTTCCGCGAGTACGAAATGCAATAAATATCTCAATAATCACAATAATCGATAGAAAGCAAAGGCCTACGGCACGATTAAGCAAGGCCTTGCAAAATGATCGCAAAAAAACCTTAAAAAATTCCCCGGTCAGCCATGATGACAAACCGGGGATTTTTTCAGAATAATGTTGCTACGAAAATAAGTTAGTCCTGAAACGGGTCCGTGACAAGAATAGTATCTTCGCGTTCTGGGCTTGTCGAAAGCATTGCAACCGGAGCACCGATCAGTTCTTCAATGTGACGAACATATTTGACTGCCTGCGCCGGAAGATCGTTCCACGAACGTGCGCCTGCCGTCGTTTCCGACCAGCCCGGCAGCGTTTCATAGATCGGCTTGACGCGCGCCTGCGCACCCATCGAGGATGGCAGATAGTCGATGCGCTTGCCATCAAGCTCGTAAGCCACGCAAATCTTGATTTCTTCAAGACCGTCGAGAACGTCGAGCTTGGTCAATGCAATACCGGTAATGCCCGAAGTGCGAACCGTCTGACGAACGATCACCGCATCGAACCAGCCGCAACGACGCTTACGACCCGTCACCACGCCAAATTCATGGCCCTTGGTGCCAAGGAATTCGCCGATTTCATCGTTGAGTTCGGTCGGAAACGGGCCTTCTCCAACGCGGGTCGTGTAAGCTTTGGTGATGCCAAGTACATAACCGATTGCTGTTGGACCAAGGCCCGAACCAGCAGCGGCCTGACCGGCAACGGTGTTCGAAGAGGTCACGAACGGATAGGTGCCGTGGTCGTTATCAAGCAGCGCGCCCTGCGCACCTTCAAAAAGGATGCGGTCGCCAGCCTTGCGGCGTTCGTCGAGAACACGCCAGACCTGATCAATATAGGGAAGGATCTTGTCCGCAACCGAGGTCAGCTCTTCAAGAATGGTCGCAACAGGAATTTCTTCAAGGCCCATGCCGCGGCGCAGCAGATTGTGATGCGCAAGCAGACGCTCAACCTTTGGCTCTAACGTGTCCAACTCGGTCAGATCGATTACGCGGATCGCGCGACGGCCAACCTTGTCTTCATATGCAGGGCCGATGCCACGCTTGGTGGTGCCGATCTTAAGGCCTTCGGTTGCCCCTTCGCGCATCGCGTCGAGTTCGCGGTGAACCGACAGAATCAGCGGTGCATTTTCTGCAATACGCAGAACGTCAGGGGTGATTTCGATCCCCTGCGCACGCAGCTTTTCAACTTCCATGACGAAATGATGCGGGTCAACCACAACACCATTACCGATCACGCTCAGTTTGCCACGCACAAGGCCGGATGGAAGAAGCGAAAGCTTGTAGCTGACGCCATCGATAACAAGTGTATGACCCGCGTTATGACCACCCTGATAGCGCACGATGACATCGGCGCGTTCGGACAACCAGTCCACGATCTTTCCCTTGCCCTCGTCGCCCCATTGCGACCCGACGACAACTACATTCGCCATTGAGAAAACTCCTCGGTCCGGCATACAGCCGTTTAAAAAAACCCAAGGATCGCAAGCAGCCTCACATATGCAACGCGAGGTGCTGATCCCTCGTCTCTATACAGACTGAATACCGCTTGCGCGACTCTTTCATGCAAGAAACTAAGGAAAAATTGAAAATATTGGTGCGAAAGGCGTCCTCAACCCAGCCGAGCGGGTATATTTGTGATCTCTAACCTGCACGGACCATATACAGCGCTTCATCCGAATAGCCTTTCAGCTTTTCTTCGAGTGCTGGCACGTCGCGGGTAACAAAGCCTTTTTTCTCCCAGAACCCCTGCGAACCATTCACTGCAACTAAGGCCATGGTAACAAAACCATCGCGCTCTGCCTGAGCGGCCATCAGGTCGACCACACGCGATGCCTGCCCACCAGAGCGAACCTCCGGCAAAAGGGCGATATCGTGAATATAATAGGTGCTGGTTTCCTTGGGCAGTTCGCCCAGAACAGAATTCAGCGCAGGCACCGAATCGAGTTGCCATGGATGGCTGATGCCATAACCGAGGATTTCAGCGCCACGCACCAGCACAAAGCAACCCGCCGGATAGATTTTGAAGCGGTCCCGGAAGACCGCCTCGTCCTCGAAAAAATCGGGATGAACAATGTTGGCGACAGACGTAACACCCGCAATATCCAGCGCCTGCATCCGTCGCCATTCTGCCTGTTCAATCCCGTCTGCCATATCGCTCAAGCTTCCTCGATGTTGAATTCCAAAGGTCTTGCCGCCTTGATTGCCTCTTGAGCGATCAGTTCGTCAAGTGCCGCCTGTGGAATCTTGTCATCGACATAGAGCATCGCAATGGCATCGCCGCCTGGATGATCACGTCCGAGCGCGAAGTTTGCGATGTTGATTTTATGCTTGCCGCAGATCGTTCCCAGCAGACCGATCATGCCTGGAATGTCGACATTGGTGACATAAAGCATGTGCGGACCGACTTCCGCATCAAGGTTGATTCCCTTGATCTGGATGAAACGGGCCTTGCCATCCGAAAAGCAGGTGCCGGCAATCGAGCGTTCACGTTCCGTGGTTTTCACGGTCAGCTTGATATAGCCGTCAAAAATACCGGACTTGTCGCGCTTGATCTCGGAAACGATGATTCCGCGTTCCTTCACCATGATCGGTGCCGAAACCATATTCACATCGGCCACTTGCGGACGGATCAGACCAGCAAGAGCAGCACTGACCAGAGCACGGGTGTTCATGGCGGCTGTCGCGCCATCAAAAAGCACTTCCACTTCCTGAATAGGCTCGTCCGTCACCTGACCGACAAAAGCCCCCAGAACTTCTGCAAGCTTGATGAATGGTCTAAGACGCGGCGCTTCTTCTGCGGTGATCGAAGGCATGTTGATCGCGTTGGAAACTGCCCCTTTAACCAGATAGTCCGACATCTGCTCGGCCACCTGGATCGCCACATTTTCCTGCGCTTCGGACGTGGAAGCACCAAGATGCGGTGTGCAGACCACATTGGGCAGATTGAACAATTCGTTCTCTGTGGCGGGTTCGGTTTCGAAGACATCAATCCCGGCACCGGCAACATGACCGGATTTCAGCGCTGCGACTAAGTCTTTTTCAACGATCAGACCGCCGCGTGCACAATTGACAATGCGCACGCCCGGCTTTGTTTTCGCAAGTGCCTCAGCATTGATGATGCCGCGCGTTTTATCGGTCAGTGGTGTGTGCAGCGTGATGAAATCAGCGCGTGCCAAAAGTTCATCCAGCTCAAGCTTTTCGACGCCAAGCTCCTGCGCCCGTGCTTCCGACAGAAACGGATCGAACGCAACGACATGCATCTTGAGACCAATAGCGCGCGCAGCAACAACCGCGCCAATATTGCCGCAACCCACAACACCAAGCGTTTTGCCAGTAATTTCCACGCCCATGAAGCGGTTCTTTTCCCACTTGCCAGCGCGGGTGGAAACGTCTGCCTCTGGCAACTGCCGCGCAACTGCAAACATCAATGCAATGGCATGTTCGGCGGTGGTGATGGAATTGCCAAAAGGCGTGTTCATCACAATAATACCGCGGCGCGAGGCCGCTGGAATATCAACATTGTCCACGCCAATACCGGCGCGACCAATGACCTTGAGCTTGCTTGCTGCTGCAATCAGCTTTTCGGTTGCCTTGGTGGCAGAGCGAATGGCAAGGCCGTCATACTGACCAATAACTTCAAGCAGCTTTTCTTTGTCTTTGCCAAGCTCTGGCAGGTAATCAACTTCAACGCCGCGATCCTTGAAAATCTGAACGGCAGTCGGCGACAATTTATCGGATACGAGTACGCGAGGTGCCATAAGGGCCTCCTTCGGATTTCGGATGTGCACGATAATAAGATGCGGGCTATGGCCGTCCCAACTCCGGCCACAGCTCTCTGCATCGCTTGCGATTATGCAGCGGCTTTCAATACAGCTTTCTGCGTGGCAAAAGCCCAATCAAGCCAGGCCGTCAGCGCTTCCAGATCAGAAGCCTCGACCGTCGCACCCGTCCAGATGCGAAGGCCAGAAGGCGCATCGCGATAAGAACCGATATCGAAAGCAACGCCTTCCTTTTCGAGAGACGAGACGATGCCCTTGGCAAAAGCTGCCTGTGCATCCGCCGAAAGTGCGCTTACTTCCGGATCAACAATTGTCAGACATATCGATGTGTTGGAGCGCGTTTCTGGCTTTTTGGCCAGATTGGCAATCCAGGGCGTTCTCTCAACGAAGGCATTGAGCACGGCAAAATTTGCATCCGCACGTTCGACAACACCATCAAGTCCACCGATGGACCGCGCCCAGCTCAGTGCATCGAGATAATCTTCAACGCAGAGCATCGAAGGGGTGTTGATGGTTTCGCCAACGAAAATGCCTTCGATCAGCTTACCGCCGGACGTCATGCGGAAGATCTTTGGCAACGGCCATGCTGGCTTATAGCTCTCCAGACGCTCAACAGCGCGTGGGGAAAGAATGAGCATACCATGCGCGCCTTCACCGCCCAGCACTTTCTGCCAGGAGAATGTCACCACATCAAGCTTTGCAAAATCAAGGCGCTGCGCAAAAGCAGCCGAGGTCGCATCGCAAATGCTCAGACCCTTGCGGTTGGCCGGAATGAAATCGGCATTCGGCACACGCACACCCGAAGTGGTGCCATTCCATGTGAAAACCACGTCGCGGTCGAAATCGACTTCAGCAAAATCGACAATCTCACCATAGGGTGCAACAAAGGTGCGGGTGTCTTCAAGCTTGAGCTGCTTGACCACGTCTGTAACCCAGCCAGCGCCGAAGCTTTCCCATGCGACCATATCAACGCCGCGCTCACCAAGCATCGACCACAGCACCATTTCCATCGCACCTGTATCCGATGCAGGAACAATGCCTATGCGGTAATCAGCTGGAACGCCAAGAATTTCACGGGTAAGGTCGATGGCTTCTTTGAGCTTGTTCTTGCCGATTTTCGCGCGGTGCGAGCGGCCAAGCGGCGCATCGGCAAGCGCTTGAAGCGACCAGCCGGGACGTTTTGCACAGGGACCTGAAGAAAAATTAGGGTTAGCCGGGCGAACTGCCGGCTTCGCAATCGTCGTCATTTTGTTTCCTATCCTCTCAGATAGCACGCGCCTCGTTGGGGAGGCGTGGCCCGCTGATGAAAATACCGGAAAGCAAAATTTTCACAATATGGTGTGGCAGTTATTTTTACAAAACCCGCCACGGCAGCCGCAGCGGGTTCAACTGTTCAAAAGTTATTTGCTGGATGGCTTATCTTGCATGCGCCTATAAATACTTGCAACGAGCGCACCGGAAACATTGTGCCACACACTGAAAACAGCACTCGGAACAGCCGCCAAAGGCGAGAAATGCGCATTCGCAAGCGCCGCACCCAGACCGCTGTTCTGCATACCAACCTCAATACTGATGGCCTTGCGTTTGGCAAGCGAAAGACCGGCTGCGCGGGCCGCGAAATATCCCAGCAGCAAACCGAAACCATTATGCAGCACGACAACTGCGAAAATCATTGCACCTGACTGGGCGATTGCGGCTTTGTTGACGGCAACCACAGCTGCAACAATCAAAACGATACCGATAACCGACACCAGTGGCAGCATCGGCACCGCAGCCTTCACAAGACCAGGCATCAGCTTTTGCAGAATGAAGCCCAGCGCGAGCGGTACGAGAATAACCTTGAGGATGCTGATAAACATACTCATCGCATCGACCGGAAGATACTGACTGGCAAAGAACCACACGAGAAACGGTGTAACGAGGGGAGCAAGCAAAGTCGTAACACTGGTGCAGGCAACACTGAGCGCAACATCTCCTTTGCTGAGATAGGTCATAACATTGCTGGCTGTGCCACCCGGACAGCAGCCGACAAGAATGACACCGGCAGCAACCTCAGGTCCCATCGGAATAATCCGGGTCAACAAAACCGCAAGGAGCGGCATAATCAGGAATTGAGCCCCAACACCAATGAGCACTTCAAACGGCCGCTTTGCAACTTCCGCAAAATCCTTGGTCGAAATTGTAAGACCCATGCCAAACATGATGATGCCAAGCAACACAACGATCCATGGCGCAAACACGCTGAACGTCGATGGCAGCAGGAAGCCAAGCACGGCAAAGACGAGTATCCAGACAGCAAAGGAGCGTCCGACGAAATCTGACAAAGCGACGAGGGCTTTCATTTCTCTCCCTTCAGACTGCGCACAGTCTAATTTTTATTTTTGAGACAACATGAATTTCATGCGGCCTTTTATGCGCAATTTGAAATTTTAAAAACGAAAAATAGCTAAGTTGCTAACTTATGTATGGTTTGGATGGGAATTTAGGACATAAAAAGAAAAAGACCCGGCTTGCCGAGTCTTTGGTTCAATCAATGCGCTCTGTATGATCAGCCGCCAAACATATAGCGAAGGCCAACGCGTATATCGTGCACATTCATGCCCTTGTCGTAGCCGTTGCCGATAGTCGGGTTGCCCTCAAACATCTTTCCGCCGTTGATATGACGATATCGATATCCGGCATCAAGCTTGAGATTGTGTGTGAGATCAACCGAAGCGCCGGCCATCAGCGCATAGGTGAAACGCCAGTTCGCATCACCAGAATAGACATCATTGTTCTGCGTATCGACCACATCCGCCCATTTCACGCGCGTGCCGCCGATGCCAGCGCCCAGATAAGGGGTCACGCCTGCAAAATTTCCCAGATCAACATAGGCATTTGCCAGAAGCGACAAGCCGGACATGTGGCTTTCGTCACGCTCGCCAGCAAACTTAGAGCGTGCCATATAGTCGAGGGTTAGATCCGTGCGGAAATAATCCGTCACCTGATAGCCAACACCGCCACCAATAAGGAACGAGCCTTTGAGGTCGCCCAAAATGGTGTTGTTCTCAAATACGGAACTGCCACAATTGCTGGTGCAAGGGGACGTGGCGTAATCGGCGTGCTTAAAGCGGTTCCACGAATACCCGATATCGCCGCGCAGATACCAGCCACCAACCGCAGGTGGGGTAACAATTACTTCCGGAACCTCTTCAGTAAAATCTGCCGCAACAGCTGCCGGAGCGAAGGCCATTATGGACAACGACACAGCAAGGCTTGCGCAGAAAATTTTAATAAAGCCGTTCATCTATGCGTCCCATCAAGCTGTTACGCCGCAAACGCGTCGCAACTGAATTTCAAGAGCGAGACTAAAGATGAAAAGTTAAATACAACTTAACCTTATTTCTTAACCATATTTAATTAGCCTGCTAAATTACAACCCCGCCCGCTACCGCCAATAAAAAAGCGCGGAATGTCCGCGCTTTCTGATGCTTTATCTCGCATGCCGATCAGGCAGCGGCACTTTCCGAAGAAATGACGCTGATAATATCGTTGACGACCTTCTCAACGAGAACACGATCATCGCCTTCCGCCATAACACGGATAAGCGGCTCGGTTCCCGAAGGGCGAATAACCAGACGGCCTTGCGTACCAAGACGGTCCTGCGCCTCATTAATCGCGCTCTTGACCTTCTTGTTCTCAAGTGGCTTTCCGCCAGCGGTACGCACATTCTTGAGAAGCTGTGGAACCGGCTCAAACTTGCGGCACAATTCGCTCAGCGGCTTATTCTCTTCCTGTGCAACGGCTAGGATCTGCAATGCAGAAACCAAGCCATCACCCGTGGTCGCAAAATCTGACAGAACAATATGCCCTGACTGTTCGCCACCCACATTAAAGCCATGCTCACGCATATGCTCAACCACGTAACGATCACCGACCTTGGTGCGGGCGAGCGTCATGTTATGATCATGCAAAAAGCGTTCGAGGCCGAGATTCGACATAATTGTCGCAACGATACCGCCGCCTTGCAAACGGTCAGACCGAGCCCATGATTCGGCAATCACAGCCAAAAGCTGATCGCCATCAATCACCGTGCCGTTTTCATCGACAAGCAGAACACGATCAGCGTCGCCATCCAGTGCAATACCAACATCGGCGCGCACTTCATGCACTTTCTTCATCAACCCAATCGGATGGGTCGAGCCACAATCCTCATTGATGTTGATGCCGTTTGGCTCGTCATTGATGGTAATGACCTCCGCGCCAAGCTCCCATAGCGCTGCAGGTGCAACCTTATAGCCCGCGCCATTGGCACAATCGACCACAACCCGCAGACCATTGAGCGAAATATTGCGTGGCAGCGTGCGTTTCGCAAATTCGATATAGCGATAGATATCACCATCAACGCGCTTGGCCTTGCCCACATCTCCATGGGTCGCAAGATGCGCAGACAAATCACTGTCGATCAGGCTTTCGATCTTCAGCTCGATTTCATCGGACAGCTTGAAACCATCAGGACCGAAAAGCTTGATGCCATTATCATAGAAAGGATTATGCGAAGCCGAAATCATCACACCAATATCAGCACGCAAAGAACGGCAAAGCATAGCAACGGCCGGCGTTGGAATTGGACCAAGCAGGAAAACATCCATGCCGGCTGCGGTGAAGCCCGCAACCAGTGCGTTTTCCAGCATATAGCCGGAACGCCGCGTATCCTTGCCAATCACAACGCGTGAGGCCTGTCCCTTGCGACGGAAGATATGACCGACAGCCATACCAACTTTCATGGCAATATCAGGCGTCATCGGAAAGCTGTTGGCCTTGCCGCGAATGCCGTCGGTTCCAAAATACTTGCGTGTCATATTCTTAGCCTTGCGTTGCGCCATAGAGCTGTCTCGAAGCAAACAAATATCAGTCGCTGTTAATTCCTAAGGCAGCAATGGCATCCGAACTTTCCTGAGCCCGGCAATCGATTGTCTGCGTTATTAGCGCAAAACCACCCGTCATTGCAATTTCACCTTTCGGGGAAACAGACCACTTTAAAGCATCAATTTCCAAATCTGTCCTATGATGCGCCGAAATCCTTAACCGAGCCTTTCCGACAAAACTGGCTGTGAAAGCAGAAAAGCCGGGCAGACTGCCCGGCTATTCATAATCATTACAGATGCTTATTGCGGCTGCGGGTTCGGTTCCATGCCAGGCTCACTGCCCGGTTCATCACCCTTGCGCTTACGCTTGCTTCCCGCTTTCGGAACACCTGAACCGCGCGACGGCGTATCATTGCCCTGATCACGCGATGGCTTGTTGCCTGCGATCAGTTCCCTGATTTCATCGCCGCTGAGCGTTTCATATTCCAGAAGACCTTCCGCCAGTGCAATCCAGTCCGCACGCTTTTCCGTCAGGATGCGGGTGGCATCGGCATAGGCCTCATCAATCAGGCGGCGCACTTCGGCGTCGATGATCTGCGCGGTTTCTTCCGAAATATTCTGCGTGCGCGAAACCGAATGGCCGAGGAAAACCTCTTCCTGATTGTCACCATAAGCCACACGGCCAAGCTTGTCGGAATAACCCCACTGCGTGACCATCGAACGAGCAAGTTTCGTCGCCTGCTGAATATCGGAAGAAGCACCAGACGTAATGTTTTCCTTGCCGAATTTCAGCTCTTCCGCCACACGCCCACCCATCATGATCGCCAGACGCGAGATCATCCATGTATAGGTCGCTGAATAACGATCACCTTCAGGAAGCTGCATCACCATACCCAGCGCACGCCCGCGCGGAATAATGGTTGCCTTGTGAACAGGATCCGAACTCGGAACATTGAGCGCAACGATCGCATGCCCTGCTTCATGATAGGCCGTATTGGCCTTTTCTTCCTGCGTCATGGCGGAGCGGCGTTCCGCACCCATCATGATCTTGTCCTTGGCGTCTTCGAATTCCTGCATGGTCACAAGGCGCTTGTTACGGCGTGCGGCCATCAGGGCAGATTCGTTGACGAGATTGGCAAGATCAGCACCGGAAAAGCCCGGCGTACCGCGTGCGATAACCTTGAGATCAACATTGGGTGCAAGCGGAACATTGCGCACATGCACTTTGAGAATCTGCTCGCGGCCCACAATATCAGGGTTCGGAACGACGACCTGACGGTCAAAACGGCCCGGACGCAACAATGCTGGGTCAAGAACGTCAGGACGGTTGGTTGCAGCAATCAGAATGATCGATTCATTGGCTTCAAAACCATCCATCTCAACCAGAAGCTGGTTAAGTGTCTGTTCGCGTTCGTCGTTACCGCCACCAAGACCGGCGCCACGATGACGACCGACAGCATCGATTTCGTCGATGAAGATAATGCAAGGCGCATTCTTCTTGGCCTGTTCGAACATGTCACGGACGCGGCTTGCACCAACACCGACGAACATTTCAACGAAGTCAGAACCGGAAATCGTGAAGAACGGCACATTGGCTTCGCCTGCAACAGAGCGCGCGAGCAAAGTCTTACCGGTTCCGGGAGGACCAACGAGCAGAACACCACGTGGAATCTTACCACCCAGACGCTGAAATTTCTGCGGATCGCGCAGGAATTCAACAATTTCTTCCAGATCCTGCTTGGCTTCTTCAACGCCCGCAACGTCCTGAAACGTCACGCGACCATGCGCTTCGGTCAAAAGCTTGGCCTTGGACTTGCCAAAGCCCATCGCACCGCGCGAACCACCCTGCATCTGACGCATGAAGAAAATCCACACGCCAAGAATAAGAATCATCGGCAACCAGGAAAGCAAAATGCCTAAAAGCGAGCTGGAACCATCGCTTTCAGGGCGAGCAGTAATCGTCACGCCTTTATCTTCAAGGCGCGAAACCAGCCCAGTATCGCCGGGTGAATAGGTCTGAAAGGTCGAGCCATTATCAGCAAACGTACCGCTAATCCGCTCACCAGTGATCGTAACCGACTTCACGCGCCCATTGGAAACGTCATCGATAAACTGGGAATAGGAAACTTCACGGGAATTCGTGCGCTGGCCAGGACTCTGGAACAGGTTGAACAGCGCGATCAAGAGCAGAGCAATGATCGCCCAAAGGGCGAAGTTGCGATAGTTCGGATTCATAACGGGTCCAATCGATACCACGGCCACCCCGCGAGAACGGGATGATGTTTCGTTCTAACATAGGATCGAAGGAAGGCCTTGCCAAGGCGCGAGAGCCGCACAGTCTTCGATTCTTATCAAACTGGTTTATAAAAATTAGGACATTGTCGTCCAAAACGCTGCTCAAAGGCTTTTGCCAGCGCAAAATCATAGCCAGGAAGAACGTGATCAAAGAGCGCGAAGTGCTTTTCGATGCTGATTCCCGCAGGCAATTTCTGCCCGTCGAGTATTGGAAGCTGCGAAAGTTTGCCGTCTTCATAAATCGCAGGCAAAACAAGCAAGGCTTCGCGCAGCGCAGAATCAACTTCCAATCCCGCACCTTTGACGAAATCGCCAAGCTCCTGCCGATCCGGTGCCGCCACCTTCAAGGAAGCTGTTCCATCATTGTGGAAACGGAACCGACCATCCCAGATGATCTGCTGCCCCGGATCAAGACGCATAACGGGAAGATTGCGCCGCTCACGTCGAAAGCAGTGCGGCTGGCCGTTTTTGCCAAGTTCGATAAGCGCGCCAAAAATTGTCAAGCGGTCCACTTTCTCATGACCTGACAGAAGCTTTTCAATGCGCGAGCGCTCGGCATCACCGGGCAAAAAGCGGCGCCCTCCGGCAAGCGAAGCAAGCAGCCCCGATAAAAGCCGCCGGATATTTTCTGGCAATGCAGCATAGACATCCGCATCGACCCCAATCGTGCCAAACGGGTCCATTTGAAGACAATGCGCATTTGCCAGAGCAGCAATCAGAATTGCGTTGTCACGCTGACGCGCAGCGCGCGCCACAGCGATTTTTTCGAGAACCATGGCCGGGTCAGCCAATGCTGCTGTGGTTGCGCGCACCCGCGGACGTTCATAACGCGTATTGACATTGCTTGGATCATCAATCCAGACAACACCCCGCTGACAAAGCATATCGCGTAAGACAGCACGCGACAGATGAAGCAATGGCCGGATAAGCTCAACCGAATTTTCGAGCCTCGAACGCGATGCCATGGCCGCAAGTCCACGCGCTTCTGAATGCGAGCTGCGCTCTTTGCGCATCAGAAATGTTTCGATCTGATCGTCGCTTGTGTGGCCAGTGGCAATAACATCTGCACCAGCCTCATGTGCTGCCTGAACCAGCAGGCGATATCGGGCAGAACGTGCGGCTGCGGCAATGCCTGTCTTCGGCTTGGCGTCGTCCCATGTCAGCGTGCGATGAGAAAGCCCATGCGCTTTGCAAAGCTTCCCGACATCAGCCGCTTCTTTGGCCGATTCGGCCCGCAAACCATGATCAATGGTGACAACAGTGATCGACGGCGGGGACTTGAGCGTCACGAGATAGTCTTTCAGCAAAAACAGCAATGCCAGTGAATCACTGCCACCTGAAACAGCAGCGACAATTCCTTTTGCATGCTCTAATTCGAAAGGTTTTAAAATATCGACCGGGGAAAGCCCCACGAATGATCTCCAAAATCAGCATTTAATCCGTTTACGTTCATCCGTAACCCGCTTCAAAATGGCAGGTGCGGCGCTCGGATAACGCTCGGGAATTTGCTTGAATGTCGCGCAGGCGACATCGTTATTGTCCATCTTTTCAAGCGTCATACCAAGCTTGAACATGTTTTCCGGGGCACGTTTGGACTCTGGATAATCGCGTTGCGTATCGATGAAAACAGTCGCAGCTTCAGGGTAACGTGATTGGCCGTAAAGCGATTCACCCAACCAGTAACGCGCTTCGGCAGTGGCCGGATCGGCTGGATAGCGTTTAATATGTTCGCGAAAACCTGCTTCAGCCGCTTTGTAATCGCCCGACATAAGATATTGATAGGCAGCCTGATAAAGCGAATTCGGATTATCATCCGTCGGCAGAGACGCCACCGCATCGCCTCCCGGCACGGCTGCACCCTGTTCCGCCGGACGCGGCTGAACATTGATCGTTTCGCCGATTACATTGCCATTGTTATCAAACTCGATGGAGCCAAGCGTTTTTGGCGGCTCCCCACGTTGCGGCCCGCCTTGTGAGGCAGCGCCTGAACCAATAGCCATGGAATCGGCGCCCGATGCATTATTGGCCGCCGTCTGTGAAGAAGAACCGAGATTCCCGCCCTGCATTGTGGTTCCCGAACCCCCGTTATCAGGGGTTCCGGTGGCTGTTGCGTCGGCAAGTGACGTTTCACCTGCCTCCTTGCCTGCATCAGCGCGCCCACCTTCGAGCTTCTGGAACCGGCGTTCATTTTCTTCCTGCATTTTCTGCATCTGGTCCTGAAATTCCAGAACCTGAAAATTCATGGCTTCCGCGCGGTTACCAAGCTTATCCGCAATATCAACCGGATTACCCATGCCCTGCGAACAAAGATCCCCGCCCGGAGGTGGTGCTGCCAATGGTGCACTCTGACCAGCACTTGACTGGGTGGAAGCTGTGCCACCATTTTTCTTTTCCAACTCTTCAAATCGGAAGAGATTGTCGTCCTGCGTTTTTTGCAGCAACTCGTCGGTAAAACGAATCTGCGCATCCACATCCTCAACCTTGCCGGTCAGGTTGCGAATGAGTTCCTGCTGCAAGCCGGGGCTCTGGTAGCCACCCTGCCCGCCTGTGCCACCGCTATCACGCATGGCGTCATCGAGAATGGCTGTCGAACCAATGACAACATGATTCTGTGCGCCGCCCTTGCCTTTTTCAAGTGCCCGGAAACGGGTTTCATTATCACGCTGAACCTGAAGCATCTTATCGCGAAGTTGCAGGATGCGGGCGTATGACTGCGCATTCTGATGCGCAAGATTGCATATCTGCTGCGAAAACTGGCCACCGCCGAGATCGCCCGCCTGCGCAATCTGGATGGTTCCCTGCTCAGAAGAAACAGATGCAGCCAGAACTGGAGCACCCGCCAAAAGCGGCAGCATGGCAAATGCCAGTGTCACTTTTCTCATTGGTTTCCTCATTCCCTTTCGCCCCTATTGCTCATGTACCCTAAAACCTTTCGACCGCGGTCATCATGTTCATGCTCATCGTGATATTTGATGCCTGAATATCAACTGAACACCCAACTTCGCGCGGCTCTCTTTCGCTTTTAGAGAAAATCCATAAAAAGCAAAGATGCTTTCCCTATCACACAGGTGAGTTCGGCCAAAATTTGTCGAAGATGCCAATAAGTCGGTCCCTGAAACAAAAAAAGCAGCCCAAAGGCCGCTTTTTCTGGATTAGGTTCAGGCGATTTTCTGAAACTTAGCTACCGGCACCGTTGAGAACGGTAACCGCACGGCGGTTCTGCGACCAGCAAGAGTTGTTGTCGCAAACAGCCACGGGACGTTCGTTGCCGTAGGAAACGGTACGCATACGGCTGGTTGGAACGCCACGAGCCGCAAGGAAATCGCGGGTTGCAGCAGCACGGCGCTGGCCGAGTGCAAGATTGTATTCGCGTGTGCCGCGCTCGTCCGCATGGCCTTCAATCGTGACCGAATACTGCGGATAACGCTGCAACCACTGAGCCTGCTTCGACAGAGTCTGCTGTGCGTCTGCACGGATCAGCGACGAGTCGAGGTCAAAAAGAATGCGGTCACCGACGTTCACAGTGAAATCCTGAGAAGAGCCAGGCGCTGCTGCACCACCAGCAAGACCAAGATCTCCGGCATTGTTCGGAAGGTTCTTCTTGGACGCACAACCGACAACGGCGAGCGACATGAAAAGGGCAATAGCGATAGGGCTACGTGCGATCGACTGGAAACGGCGCATGGGCCGGAGCTCCTTAAGATTTGATGTTCCTGCGTGACCAACCAATAATCATATTTAGGTTAAGGCAGGCTCAAGAAGTATGGTTAACAATTCCTTATGGCCAAATGCAGAACGGCTTTTCAGTTGCAATTCTCTTTTTAGGCCATGATGGCTAAATGCGGCAGAAACACGACCCAACGGCCTGAATTATGGCATTTTACCGAAAAAAGCATGAAACAAACAGATAGAGCATTTCCAATCTTTCAATCAAAACTGGAAATGCTCAACGTTTCACGCCCTTAGGCTCACCATGAAGGCAATTACTCAAGCAATGGCGACCAGGCTGGATCTGAACCGAAGTTCGGAGTCTGGATCTGACGTTCATTACGGCCTGTCAGATCAATCGTGAAAAGCTTGGGACCACCAGCACCAGCGGCCTTGCGGAAGAACATCAGCACGCGGCCATTGGGAGCCCAGGTCGGGCCCTCATTATGGAAGCCGGAAGTCAGAAGGCGCTCACCCGTACCGTCGGTTTTCATGACACCAATGGAGAACTGACCCTGCGACTGCTTCGTGAAAGCGATCAGATCACCGCGCGGAGACCAGACAGGCGTCGAATAGCTGCCATCCCCTGCCGAAATGCGGCGTGGATTGGAACCGTCAGCACCCATGACATAGAGCTGCGGACGACCGCCACGGTCCGACGAAAACACGATCTGCGAACCATCGGGCGAATAAGAAGCACTCGTATCAATTGCCTGACTGCTGGTCAGACGTGTTGTCGTGCGGTTACGCAGATCCATCGTATAAATATTGGCGCTGCCATCGTCCTGCAAAAGGCTCATGACAACCTTCTGTCCGTCCGGCGAAAAGCGTGGTGCAATCGACATGCCGGGGAAGTTGCCAACCAGTTCGCGCTGACCGGTTTCCAGCTGCAACAGATAAACGCGCGGCTGACCACCGGCAAACGACATATATGTCACTTCCTGACGGTTCGGCGAGAAGCGTGGCGTCAGCGCCATGTCACGACCGTCAGAGAGATAGCGCACATTCGCGCCGTCCTGATCCATAATCGCCAGACGCTTCACGCGCTTCTGCGCAGGGCCCGATTCATCCACAAAAACAATGCGTGTATCGAAATAACCCTTTTCACCCGTCAGGCGCTCATAAATCGCATCTGCAATAATATGCGCAACACGACGCCAGTTATCGGGCGTTGTGAAGAACTGCTGACCGATCAGCTGCTGACCGCCAAACGTATCCCAAAGGCGGAATTCAGCCTTGAGCCGTCCATCGGGCTGCTTGGTGATACGACCTGTCACCAGTGCCTGCGCATTGATCACTTTCCAGTCTTCAAAACGCGGCGATGCATCAGGGTTGGATATCTTTTCAATGAAAGCCCCCTTGTTGATCGGCGCAAAAAGGCCCGAACGTTCAAGATCGGCTGCAATGACCGACGTGATATTCGCACCCAGTTGATCACCCGAAAGAAAATCGGTGACCGCAATTGGCAATGGCTCAACCACACCCTTGTTGATGTTGATTTCCACCACCGCACGCGCAGGCATGGTGGCCACCAGGCTCGCAGCAATCATACAGGCGAAAGCCGAAAAAACGATCCGGATCTTTTTGTTCATGATGCCGATTTTCATGTCTTTAGGGACCTCTTTTGTCCTTTGGCCTCGTTAAGGCAATCGATAGGAGTGACCAGCAAGGCTGATCAGAACATTTCACTCGGGTCGAAGTTGACGATCACTTCCGACCATGAATCATATTTGTCTGCTGGCAGGTTATAAGGTGCACAACGGGCCACAGCGCGTTTCGCACTTTCCGCTGCTGCACGACCAACACCGTCAGCGCCACCACCAGATGTCACTTCAGGAACACCCTGAATAGAACCATCCTGATTGAGATGCATCTTCACCGTGACAATCAGTCCTGGCGCGTCTGCCACACCGGCAGGCACATTCCAGCACTTGGAAATGGCACCACGAAGCGCATCCATTTCATTCTGGCTCAATTTTGAGCCACCCGTATTCTTCTTGCCGCCAAGCGATGCCTGATCGGTCGAACGCTTTGCACCGCCGCCTGATGTCTTCTGCTTGTTGAGAAGCGCTGCCACTTCATCAGCAATCGCATCATTTTTCGATTGCGACGTCTGCGAGGCCGACTGCGTCGGCTTCTTTTCTTCCACGGGCTTGCGATCCGGCGTTTTTGCCGTCTGCGCCTGCGGCGGTTTTGGCTTTGCCTGTGGCGCCGGCACATTATCCGGCAATTTCGGTGCCGTCTGGTCAGGAGCTTCCGCCTGTTTTTCGATCGCTTCTGCGACCGGATCAGGCTTCACGTCCTGTTTTGCTTCAGGCTTGGTTTGCACTTCCGTTGCGGGAACCGGTGTCGGCTTTTCCTGCGGCGTTGGTTCGGGCTTGGGATCAGGCTTCGGCTCCGGCTTTTTCACCGGCTCCGGCTGTGCCTTTGGTTCCTCAGCCGCTTCAATTGGCTTGGCCTTGTTGTCTGGTTTCGGCGGCGTCTGAAGATCGACTTCATTGTCACCGACATTCTGGGCATCCGGTACGATGTTCGGCTTTTTGGTCGGAACGGGCGCCGACTTTTCCTTCATGGGCGCAGTTTTATCGCCCTGCTGGATTTGCGTGATCGATTCGATCGGCACGATGTCGACCGGAAATGATTCCGAATCCTGCACGTCGAAAGGCTTCGGCGAGGAAAACGAAACCACAACCAGCGCAAGCGCAACGGCATGGAGTGCAACAGAAGATATCAGGCCAGCCTTCATGATGCCGTCAGCTATCCTGCTCCTGGAGTGTCACAAGGCCGATATTCTTGAAACCGGCGGCGGAGATACGAGCCATAACCTTCATGACAGTGCCATAATCGGCAGCCTTGTCACCGCGCACAAAAATGCGCTCTTCATACCCGGTTTTGGCAATCGCCTGAAGCTTGGGAACCACTTCATCAATCGGAATTTCAGTTTCCTGAATAAAGATCCGACCTTCGTTGTTGACCGAAACAGTGATTGGCTGCGTATCGGCATTCATGGCCTTGGCCTGCGTATCGGGCAGATCAATCGGCACACCAACCGTCAGAAGCGGTGCGGAGACCATGAAAATGATAAGCAGCACCAGCATCACGTCCACGAATGGCGTAACGTTGATCTCGCTCATTAATGCCTTCTTGCGGCCACGCCTGCGGCGACCACCCGATTGCATTCCCTGATTTCCAACTGACATGCCCATTTCAATATTCCCGAAGGCTCGATTTAGCTTTGATGCTGGAACACGCTTAGTTGCGTGGCGTCAGCTTCTCATCAATTTGGCGCGACAGTATGGCGGAGAACTCGTCTGCAAAACCTTCAAGGCGTCCGTTGATTTTGCCTGCATCACCCGAGAGCTTGTTATAGGCAATAACCGCAGGGATAGCTGCGAGCAAACCAATGGCCGTTGCAAGCAGCGCTTCCGCAATACCGGGAGCAACAACCGCGAGGCTGGTATTTTTCGAGGCCGCAATCGCCTGAAACGACGTCATAATACCGACAACAGTACCGAACAGCCCCACAAACGGCGCGGCTGAACCGGTCGTAGCCAGAAAGCCGAGACGCGATTCAAGTTTTTCACCTTCGCGGGCAAGCGCCACATCCATTGCCTTGTCGATACGCATTTGAAGCGCTATCGGCGAGCGCGCGCCTTTTTCGAACGATTTCTTCCATTCGCGCATGGCAGCAATAAAGATCGACGCCATTCCCGTGGTGCGGCGCTCATTAAGAGTGCGATAAAGCTCCTCAAGCGATTGCCCCGACCAGAAAGCCTGTTCAAAGCGATCGATGGCGCGACGTGCGCGGCCATAGGACACGATCTTGTCCACGATGATCGCCCACGTCCAGACCGAAGCGAGAATGAGACCAAGCATAACCAGCTTGACCACCCAGCCCGCATGCATAAACAGGCCCCAGAGGGTAATATCGGCGGCTGGGGCCGCAAGCGCAATATTTTCCATCGATCTACCGTCCTCGAATCCAAACGCCCGGCGTCAGAACCGGGCGGCATCACAAATTCTTCTTAAAACGCCCGCTACCGAACGCCCCAACCACCATAAACGGACTTCAAATTAAAATCCTCACAGCGCTTGTCATGGTTAATTTTGGTGAAAGGAAGGCGTTACATACGATCCAACCTCTCAACCGATTCCGTCATCATGATTAATCGGCCATTATGGTTAAAGATCAGTTAGCATTTAATAAGAGGCGATATAGGCCCGTTAATTATTGCAGATCGGCTGAAAATATCAGCCCGCTTTTGTGAAAGCCTCACGCCATTCATCCGGTATGCGACGCGGATGACCCTGCTTGGTAATCATCACCGCTTCAACTTTTGCTTCCGAAAGCAGACGGTCGCCACAGGTAATCTTCTGCGCCATGATCACACGCGCGCCGCGGATTTCATGCACACGGGTTTCAATCAGAATGAGATCGTCCATCTTTGCAGGCGATTTGTAATCGATCTCCATGCGACGAACGACCCAGACCATTTCTTCACCCAAGGCGCCTTCAGCAAGTTCGATGTGATGCACATCCTGAAGACGCAGAAAATCAGTGCGGCCGCGCTCGTAAAATTCGAGATAGCGGCCATGATACACAAAGCCGGAAAAATCCGTATCCGCATAATAGATACGCGCATAGAGATGATGCACCCCATCCTTTAATGCGCCTGAAACTGATTGTGCTGCTGCCTGATCGATTGTGTGCGTCATTCGTCTTCCATGAAAAGGCCAAACTGCGACTGCTGTGCCACTTCCGCAGGGGCAGCAAGTCCCATATGCTGCCAGGCAAGCGCCGTGAGAACACGCCCGCGCGGCGTGCGCTGCAAAAAGCCCTGCTGAATCATATAGGGTTCGATAATATCTTCAATGGCATCGCGCGGTTCGGATAGTCCGGCCGCAATGGTTTCGATCCCGACTGGTCCGCCGCCAAAATTTCGCGCGATCATATCAAGATAGCGCCGATCCAGCTGATCAAACCCGCGATTATCGACCTCAAGCCGCGAAAGCGCTTCATCGGCGATCTTGCGATCAATGACATCGGCACCGGCAACCAGCGCGAAATCACGAACACGCCGCAACAAACGGCCCGCAATACGCGGTGTGCCGCGCGAACGGCGTGCCACTTCCAGCGCGCCATCGGGCGAAATACCCATCTGCATGATGCGCGCACCGCGCCGCACAATATATTCGAGTTCTTCAACCGTATAGAAATTCAGCCTGACAGGAATACCAAAGCGATCGCGCAAAGGCGTCGTCAAAAGCCCCAGACGCGTTGTCGCTGCAACCAGCGTGAATTTCGCAAGATCGATCTTCACCGAACGCGCTGCCGGACCTTCACCAATAATGAGATCAAGCTGAAAATCTTCCATTGCCGGATAGAGAATTTCTTCAACAGCCGGGCTGAGACGGTGAATTTCGTCGATAAACAGCACATCACGATCTTCGAGATTGGTCAGAAGCGCTGCGAGATCACCAGCCTTGGCAATCACCGGACCAGAGGTCGAGCGGAAATTGACGCCCAGTTCTTTGGCCATAATCTGCGCGAGCGTGGTTTTTCCCAGTCCCGGAGGACCGACGAAAAGCACGTGATCGAGTGCTTCGCCGCGCACTTTGGCGGCTTCAATAAAGACTTTGAGATTGGCGCGCGCTTGCGCCTGCCCCACAAAATCATCCAGCGTTTGCGGGCGCAAAGTTGTATCGGCATCTTCGCCGCGCAGATCAGCATCGATAAGGGGATTGCGGTCGCTCATGCCATCCCTCTCGCATGAACATTCAGCGCACACAAGTAGCTCACCGCGACAACTCCTTCAGACCGAGGCGAATAAGTTTGGCCGAATCGGCATCCTGACCGGCTTCTTTTAGCGCCGCAGCCACAGCATTGGCCGCCTGATCACGGGAATAACCGAGATTGGATAGCGCCGAGACAGCATCGCTGACCGGCGCCGAGGCAACACCTGAGCCAAGTTCCTGTTTGAGACCGATTGTTCCGCTGGCTTCCCCTGCAAAGGCCGGTGCTTTGTTCTTCAGCTCGGTGACAATCCGCTCGGCTACTTTTTTGCCAACGCCCGGCGCACGCGAAACCATGGCAATGTCTCTCAAAGCAATCGCATTGGCAAGTTCGGAAGGGGTCAGTGTTCCAAGCACAGCAAGCGCCACCTTCGCACCCACGCCCTGCACATTCTGCAACAGACGGAACCATTCGCGCTCAAGCTGCGACCCGAAACCATAAAGGCGGATCATGTCCTCACGTACATAAGTCTCGATCAAGAGAACCGCAGCTTCCCCTACCCCGCCAAGATTACCAAGCGTGCGCGCCGAACAAAAAGCGACATAGCCAACGCCATGCACGTCGATAACCGCATGATCATCTGCAATTTCATCGATCACACCCTTGAGCTTGCCGATCATTGAATACCTACCCCGCTATAAGCGCATCGCGAAAAATGTAGAACGGTCTTCGCAATAAGATGCGCGTTAACTCAAAAGCGCCTGCATTCTGCGAGCGCTGACAATGCTCTGACGATGATGCGCATGGCAAATGGCAATGGCAAGCGCATCGGCAGCGTCACTCGTATCGAACGTTGCGCGCGGCATCAGAACTTTCACCATCATATGGATTTGCTGCTTTTCGCCATGGCCAACGCCAATGACCGCCTTCTTGACGGCATTGGGCGCATATTCTGCCACCGGCAGTCCCGCCTGCGCAGGGGCCAGAAGTGCAATACCGCGTGCCTGCCCGAGCTTAAGCGTGGCAGTTGCATCCTTATTGACGAATGTGTGCTCAACCGCCGCTTCATGCGGGACAAAGTCATGCAGGACTTTGGACAGCCCTTCATGAAGCTGACAAAGCCGTGAAGCGAGATCCAGCTCGGCATTCGACGTCACGGTGCCGGAGCCGATAAAATGCAGGGAATTGCCAAGCGATTCGACAACGCCCCAGCCGGTACGACGAAGCCCCGGATCAATACCAATGATGCGAATCGTTTCTTTCATACGTGAACCCTATCCTCAGACAGGTTCACTTGACAGCACAAAAGTGAACAAAAGAGAAACATACGCAAGCCAACAGGCCACTTCTCATATCCAAAAAAATGGACACACTATATTTTGACCAATTTATTGGGCATTACAAATTTAGATTAATATTATAAAGTACTTATGCAACTTATCTTTGAAGCTAATAAATATTAGGAGAATAATTATGACTTTCTCTAAATTTTTTAGATTTATATCGGCAAAACAACATCAAGACTCTGTTGATTATATAGATGCAAAAAAAGCAACAAAAGGCGGCGGTGGATTTAGGTCTGAATCACTTCAGCTTTGGGATGATGGATTGAGTCAGTGAATGAATGATTAGGCAGGCATGAGTGAGAATTCATGTCTGTCGAATTTTCAAGATAAATCTGGTGATGCGGTGCTCTCTATTTCAAACGACGGTGCATTCGTATCGTCTGGATTTTTTAAATATTTAAATCATAAATATTCTTCATCCTCTTGTGAAGAAAATCCATTCCTTTATTCTTTCTCACCCATATTAAATGAAATGGTTCTTTATGGGCACCGCGGAGAATTCCACATCAAGCCAGCCGGAGGAGAAGTTACTGTCGAGAGACCACTCTGGTGCGCGCATGATATATTCTTTTTCTATAATAAAAATCAGTGGCTAATCTCGGATGATATGACCGCGATGTCAGCTATGCAGGCCAAGCTCAAATCGAATCCTGGCTTCATCGCGAACTATCTATCATCAACTGAGTTTGCCACAGATCAAACGCCCTTTACCGGAATAGGCTGTGTTATGCCCGGAACCACAGCCATTCTTCATTCAAACGGGCAAATAACGTATAAACTCATCTGTGGTGAGACGTCTCAACTTGATAGCAGTGAAATCCCTGAAACTCTCATTGAGCACATCAACAGCGCTGGCGGGCCAAACAGACCGTTCATTCTGGAACTGTCAGGAGGTCTTGATTCTTCAGGTGTTTTCTACGCTGCCCTGACACAGCCACGAACGGCTGAACAACTATATCCCGTTACCTATTACGACCCCAATATATCGAATTCTTCCGATGTGGTTGCCGCTCAGGCGCTTTGCGGCAAGCATGGCGTTAATCTTCACCTGATACCAATCCGTTCGGACGGCATATTCACCGATCTCTTCACCGGACCTGCTTACAAACCAAAGCGCCCATCTCTATGGCTGCTTCATTCGGCTTCGCAACGAGACCTGATCGATTATGCTCAGTCTTTGCCGACTGATTGCATGATTTTAAATGGGCACGGTGGCGACCACATATTTCTGGCGAATCCTGTGGCGAGTGCAGCCATTGATCATCTTTGGAAGAAACACCCCAATATTACCAAAGCCTTTGAAACGGCGCGCAAACTTACCGTTTTGAACCAAAAATCATGGTTGCGGCTTGCTCGTGAGAGCTTATCAGACTGCCAGGCACGGCTGTATTTCCATATCTACGGCGCGGCCAATATTGGTTCCTCTCAAGATAAAAAAGCAATATTCAATAGCGAACTGTATAGAATTGCGTTTAATGAGCAAAAACGCGTTAACAGCATTTTCCAAAATCAATCCGTATCGAGTGATTGGATACGGCATCGCCGATCACTCATGGCAGCGGTCCATCATGGCGCGGCAGACCGTCTAACAGACATCCGATATCAGACTGTCTATCCATACCTTAATGAAACGCTGATCCGTTGGGCGGAAAACAGGCCGGACAGCTCAACCTTTTCTTATGAACTCAATAGATTACCGCAAAGAGAAAGCTTCCATCGTCGTTTCGGCGCCACGAGTTTCATGCGTAAGGGAAAAGGAGATATCAGCGGTATTGTCCAGCGTATGATCCGTGCGGAAAGTGAACACATCGTTGAGTTGATACTCAATGGCGAAGCAGCCAAATGTGGCTTTATCAATAAAGCGAATGTTCTTGACGATATTCGCAGATGCCAAATGGGCGGCGAATTCATTTCGCCGTCAACGCTGCTGCTTTTGTCGCTCGAACTTTATTACAAATGCTGGAAAAGCGAAATGTAATGGGCATCACATTCAGGGATTATTACCATCCATGCTTCACAAGAGACGGCGGTGTCATTTTTGACAGTAAGAATGACCAATATATACTGCTCTCGGATGAGGAAACGACAATCATTCAGGCTGCGCTATTGAATCCTGAATTCAATGATGCATTGTCACCCAAACTTGAAACACTGATTGCGCCGTCAGTGACCGGTGAAAGGGAGCCTGTCGCCTCTCAGATAGCCAGAGGCATGAATGATTATTCATGGCGCTACCTGCCAGAAAACCCAACCGCCTATGTCTCGGGCCGCGCCAAACCTCGTTTGATTCTATGGGTTTATTTGATCCAGATCCTGATAAAGCGTCGCGGAATTGTTGGAGCGGTAAATTTTATCACGCGCCACAGGTGGTTGTTCCGAAAATGGCTTCCTATTCTGGATATAAACGCGTTTTCCGACGACATAATGGTGGCGTCTCGACTTTCGCCATTCCGCTTTGAATGTCTTGAATTTGCAATCGCAGTGCGATGCTATGCACTGGTGCGGTCTATAGCAAATACCCGATTGTATCTTGGCATACAGCGTTTCCCGTTCGTCGCACATGCCTGGGTTGAGCATAACGAAAAACCAATCGGCGACGATCCAAACCTTCGCAATCGCGCCGCTGTCATTTTCCAGATTTAGAGAGACCTTTGTGCGCCCAACACGGTCTCGGCGCTCTCAAGTACGACGCGGAAAGGCGGGTTCCCGCTACGATTCAAGAACGACATGCGTGAGAACAAGAAGATAGAGCGAGCCTATTGGGTACGATTAAGCGCGGCACGCTCTAAGATGCGCCGAAAGCCGTCTTCAGCAAAACGATCTGATCCGATACCGGATTGCCATGGGGTGCGCTTTGCAATGAAACAACTTCACCGTAAACATTGCGGTCCATGCGGCGCACACGCGCCTGAAGGCGCATTGAGCGTTCGATGAGTTCAATGAAGGCGAACGGCAATTCGTTCCAGCCCGGCGCAATATCACCGGCAGACGGCGTATCAAGACGCACCTTTGCCTTTTCGGCTTCGACCTGTTTGCGGGACATTTCGCCATTGCGCGCGGCACGCTGCAACAAGAGCCACGAAGCCACCTGCATGAGCCGTGTGGTCAGGCGCATCGATTCGGCTGCATAAAGGGTTGCAGCAACGCGCGAAAGACTGCGCGCTTCTTCACGGCCCTCCCCGTCGAGATAGCTCGCGGCTTCCTCAACCATATCCATGCCTTCACCGTAAATCGGCTTAAAGGAATCCGAGAAAACCATGCGCTCGGCGAGGCTGATCATATTACCCGGCATCTGTCCCTGTTCGCTAATCACTGCTCTGCCACCTTACATGAACGCGTTCACGTCCATTTTGTTGCTCGCATACTGCCAAGGTATGCAAATGAATTATTTGAACTGCTGTTCGACCATGGGGAGAGCGAAGACGGAACAGGCAGTTTTCATGAGTCCACGATAAACTGCACCTTCATGCACCGTCGCGCAAGAATATGTTTAACGAAAGGTTAAAAATTTGGGGAGGATTTTCAGGAATGGTAAATGGCTGCGGCTGCAAACTGGCAAAAAGGCATAAAAAAAGAGCCGCAAAGGCGGCTCTCAGGAGTTTAACAGGGAGGCGTCAAACAGAGTGGCTAAACCACTCGGTAAGAATCCAGCCGAACTGGATATGAACTATTTAACGGTATTAAGATTAATGAATGGTTAACATCGTGTGTTTCAGGGCCGACAGACATAAAAGCCGCCCGGAGGCGGCTTTTAAAATCCGTATTTTTAAGCCTGCTGCAATGCGGGCTTGGGGCTTGAAACAACCGGAGCCTTTGCGCCCTCGGCAGAAACCGGCTTAAGTGCAGGCTTCTTGCCCCAGCCAATGGTCGGTAGCCATTCAAGATAATAAGCCAAAGCGAACTGCATCACGACACCGGTTGCAATCAGCAACGTGTCATATGGAAAGCCGCCCGGATTAACGAGCTTCATTACCTGTGCAACCATCGCCAAAAGAGTCCCGGCAATAAACACAGGCAGCGAATGCTTGCCCAGAATGGCCAGCGGGTTTTGTGGTGACGTACGCGCAATGCTGTTAAGCGTCGGCACAACCGCGATCAGATAGGCCATCGCCAGCACATGCAAAAGACGGGGCGCCGAAAGGAACGTCTTGTCGAAACCGGTCAGCACCGCAGGCATGCCCATTGAGGCATCAATACCCCAAAGCGGAAGACGAACCCATGCAAGCGACAGCACCAGATAGCCAACAGCAGCTGCAATCAATGCAGGATGTGCCGGAATTTTATCGCCGCGACGCACATACATGACGCCGGCAATACCGATGGCAAACAGAAACTGCCACGATAGTGGATTGAGGAACCAGACACCCGGCGTTGGATAATTCACTGGCGCGACATGATAAAGACCCGACAGCAACCACACCATGCCCGACACACCAAGCATCAGCGACAGGCTGATACGCGCAAGCAGCAGCAGCAGCGGCGTCAGCAGAAGCACGACCGCATACATCGACAAAATGTTGTTATAGCCAAGCTGATGGCCGAGTGTGACAAGACCAAGAAGCGCCTCGACCGGCTGTTTGACCAGCGGTGCGATATTGATCTGTGTGAGAAGCTCACGATGCTTGAGGAAAATGGCAGCGGAAGCAAAAATACCCACTGTCGCAAGCGTGGTCATAATATGCGCTGTATAAAGAACACAGGCACGGCGCCACATTTTCAGTGTCAGAACCAGACGGTTGCCCGGTGCAAACTTGGAACCATAGGCCAATGCAACGGCCATACCTGAAATCAGAACAAAAGCTTCAGCAGAATCAGAAAAGCCAAGATTCTTATGCGTGAAGTGCTCATAAATCGTACCCGGCACATGATTGATGAAAATGGTAAGCAGAGCCAGAGCGCGAAACACATCAATGCGTGTATCGCGGACTTTTGGCACTATTTTCGCCGTTTCATTCGTCATTTCGTCTGCCTGCTGTTTGTTTTCTGTCTGCAATAGCGCAACACTCATTGCCGCCTATATAGCTGTTAATTCGGGCAGAACCCGGTTGGTTCCAATCAACTTTCGTTCCAGTGGATAACATTATGCCAGCACCCGGACAGCGCATGTCGGACAAGGCTGAGTCCGCCTAAAGGGGCTGTTCAACGAACGCCTCTTACTTTATGCCCGAATTCCATCAACATTTTTCGCTAGGTTTGGTCTATGAACGCGCCAACTGCAAAACAAAACAATGAACGCTGCCGCCTTTTGCTGGTTGCACCACCCATGGCCAATGGGGATGCACTGGCGAAACTCCTGACCGCAGCGCTTTCAGGCGGCGATGTGGCAAGTGTGATCCTTGATGGCAGCGATCTTGATGAAGCAACATTTCAGGCATCCGCTGCAAAAGCGGTTCCTGTGATTCAGGCCAAAGCTGCCGCAGCCATCATTCTCAATGATACGCGCATCGCAGGCCGTGTGGGTGCGGACGGCATTCATATTGAAGGCAAGGCGGCGGAACTTGCCGAAGCCATTGAGAAGCACACACCTAAATTCATTATTGGCACTGGCAATCTGCGTGATCGCCATAGCGCCATGGAAATTGGTGAGTTGCAGCCCGATTATGTTTTCTTTGGCAAAATTGGTGCGGATAACAAGCCCGATGCCCATCCCCGCAATCTGTCATTGGCTGAATGGTGGTCGGAGATGGTCGAAATCCCAAGCATCGCCCAGGCAGGCAACACGGTTGAAAGTGTCATCCCCGCATCTAAAACCGGCGCTGATTTTGTTGCCCTTGGCCGTGCTGTCTTTGAAGCGGAAGACCCGGCAGAGGCCGTAGCACATGCCAACCGGCTTCTGGATGAACACGCTCCACGTTTCGATAAATAACGTTCAAGGTTTGCACGCCCCATGAAGAGCAGAATTCTTCTCGCCACGGCTTTGATCTTTGCTGCATCCACTCCAGCCGTCATGGCTGCAAGCGCTGCAGACAAACCCGCAGGCGCGCAAGCAAAACACGACAGCAAAGGCGACAAACCGGCTGAGAAGCCCAAAATGTTGCCGCAACCGGCAACAACAGCACATTTGCCAGCCATCGATCCACGCCGGTTTGGGGACAAGCCGGTTGATGAAGCATTTGGTGCCTATCAGCGCGGCCTCTATCTGACGGCTTTCAATCTTGCCCTGCCACAAGCTGAAGAAGGCGATCCAGCATCCCAAACCCTGGTTGCCGAAATCTATGCCCGTGGTCTTGGCGTGCCAGCCGATCAGACAAAGGCGGCAGAATGGTATGCGAAAGCCGCCGAAAAAGGCGTGAACGAAGCACAGTTTCGCTATGCAGCCCTGCTTTTACAGGGCAGATATATTCACAAAGATACGGCCAAGGCCACCAAGCTGATGCATGAGGCGGCTGAAGGCGGCAATGCAATGGCACAGTTTAATTACGGCCAGCTTGTCATCATGAAGACGCCCGGACCAAAGGGATTGGATGAAGCTTTCCCGTGGTTTGAAAAAGCTGCAACAGCAAAATTGCCGGATGCTGAGTATGCGCTCAGTCAGATCTACGCCAACGGCACTGACAAAATCGCTCATGACGATAAGAAGGCTCGCGACTATCTGTTGCTTTCTGCGCGCAAAGGCTATGACACAGCGCAATATGATCTTGCGCGCTGGCTTATTGAAGGGCGTGGCGGCGATCGCAATTACGAACAAGGCTTTGGCTGGATGCAGATTGCCGCCCAGCGTGGCACAGTGATGGCGCAGGCATGGCTTGCCCGGCTCTATCGCGATGGTATCGGCACAGATGGCGATCTGGTCAAGGCTGCGGCATGGTACATCGTCGCGCAACGGGCCGGTTATCGCTCACCCGACCTCAACGATATGATGGATGGACTCGCCGACGAACAGCTTAAAGAGGCTGTTCAAACAGCAAACAGTCTGCGCGTGCGGTAAATTCAGGGTAGTTTTTTGGGTGTCTGATCCGCTCATTGGCGCCGCAGACTTGCACAAAGCGCCAATTTATGGTCTTGGAGAGCCCGATTATCGTGGTTCGAGTTAAAGATGGACGCAATCCCCGAAAAGATGCGGGAGATTGCCTTTCTGTCGTGATGCGCCGGGCCGCAACAGTTTTCACATTTATTCCCGGATTAAACTCATGAAGATCAATGGTAACGAAATCCGCCCCGGCAACGTCATTGAGCATGATGGCGGCCTGTGGGTTGCGGTCAAGACCAATGCGGTCAAGCCAGGCAAAGGCGGCGCATACAATCAGGTCGAACTGAAAAACCTCATCACCGGCACCAAGCTCAACGAACGTTTCCGTGCAGCAGAAACCGTTGAACGGGTTCGTTTGGAACAGAAGGACTTCTCGTTCCTCTACGAACAGGGCGAAGCGCTGATTTTCATGGATACCGAATCCTACGAGCAGCTCGAACTCCTCAAGGATTTCGTCGGCGACCGCGCAGCCTTCCTTCAGGACGGCATGATGGTTACGGTTGAACTTTACGAAGAAAAGCCAATCGGCATTCGTCTTCCGGAACAGGTAACTTTGGCAATCGTCGAAGCTGACCCGGTCGTCAAAGGCCAGACCGCTGCTTCTTCCTATAAGCCAGCAGTGCTTGAAAACGGTATCCGCATCCTCGTTCCGCCATTCATTGAATCGGGCGAACGCGTGATCGTTGACACCAGCGAACTGACCTATATCAGCCGCGCATAACGTCTTTTTTCAAAATTGAGCGGCGCCGAAACATGCCCGGCGCCGCAGTCCCCCCCTTCTCAAGGGGATGTGACAGTTCTTTCTCAGCTTGCTCAGTTTTGAGTGTCAGTGGTCTGATCGCGTCAGATCGACACTCACAGGTTTATTAACGCGCATATGTATCGAAAACCGGCTCACAGGTTTCGTTATGCGCTCTCAAAGGATGATCAGATGGCCCGTTCAGCCCTCCTCAATGTTATGGTTCAAACCGCCATGAAAGCCGGTCGCGGCCTTGCGCGCGATTTCGGCGAAGTGCAAAATCTTCAGGTTTCACTGAAGGGCCCCGGCGACTATGTCAGTCAGGCGGACCGCAAAGCGGAAAAAATCATCTACACCGAACTGAGCCGCGCCCGCCCGGATTTTGGCTTCCTGATGGAAGAATCGGGCGAAGTTCCTTCCAAGGACGGACAGCATCGCTGGCTGGTCGATCCATTGGATGGAACCACCAACTTCCTGCATGGTATTCCGGTTTTTGCAGTCTCTATCGCTCTCGAGCGTCAGGGACAGATTGTTGCTGGCGTCATTTACAACCCAGCGATGGATGAGCTTTATACCGCTGAACGCGGCGGTGGCGCGTTCCTCAATGATCGCCGTCTGCGCGTTGCAGCGCGCACAAAGCTGGTCGATTGCGTGATCGGCACCGGCATCCCGCATCTGGGTCGCCCCGGCCACGGCCATTATCTGGTCGAACTGCGCAACGTCATGGGTGAAACCGCCGGTATCCGCCGTATGGGTGCGGTTGCTCTCGATCTCGCTTATGTCGCCGCAGGCCGTCTCGACGGCTTCTGGGAAGACGGTATGCACCCGTGGGATCTCGGCGCTGGCATGCTGATGATCCGTGAAGCTGGTGGCTTTGTATCCGATAAAAAGGGTGGTCAGAACATTTTCGGCACCAAGACCATCGTTGCAGGCAATGAAAGCATTCAGAAAGCCCTGCTCAAGACGATCAACAAACCAATCTGATCATACGTTTCTTTCAACAAAGCGCCCCGGCATGATTGCCGGGGTGCTTTGTTTTGCGCATATTTTTTTCACGCCGGACGATTCCGCTTCACCAAATTATGCAGTAGGCTCCCCCACGACAGATTATCCCTGCGGATATCCACGGAGCGAAACGCATGAGCGATTTGAGACTTTCTCGGGAACGACTGGACGACACGCGGGATTATGATCCCTACCGCCTGAGCAGTCCGAGAATTGTCATTCTGTCCATGGTGATCTTTCTGATCATCGTCGCCTTTCTGGCGGCTGTGCTGATACGACAGATACATACATTCTTCATCACCAATCCCGTCCTTAACGGCCTGATTTTCGGCGTTCTGCTCGTTGGCATCCTGCTCGCCTTCGGACAGGTTCTGCGATTGCTGCCTGAAATTCGCTGGGTCAATTCCTTCCGCGACGGGGATCGCGACGGCGCCACGCGCCCACCGGTTCTCCTTGCACCGATGCGCGCATTGATTGGCCGCAGACAATCAATGGCACTCACCACCAACTCCACCCGCTCCATTCTCGAATCGATTGCCACGCGCCTTGATGAAAGCCGCGATATTTCGCGTTATCTCATCGGCCTTCTGGTCTTTCTGGGCCTGCTCGGTACATTCTGGGGGCTGCTTGGGACGGTCGGCTCGATCGGCCAGACTATCCAATCCCTTGATCCAAGCTCAGGCAGCACCACAGATGTTCTTGATTCGCTCAAAGCCGGATTACAGGCACCACTTTCGGGCATGGGAACGGCCTTCTCATCCTCGCTGTTTGGTCTTTCGGGATCGCTGATTCTCGGCTTCCTTGATCTTCAGGCTGGCCGCGCCCAGAATCGTTTTTACACCGAGCTTGAAAACTGGCTGTCATCCGTGACCGATCTTGGCTCTGATCTTGGCATCGATGAGCATCTCGGCGGTATTCGCAATCTTGCCGAACGCGTGCAGAATTTGCAGGGTGGCGAGGCTTCCAGCCAGCGCACATCAGCAGCCCTTGCCAATCTTGCCGAAGGCATTCAGGGTCTGGTCAAGAGCATGCGCAGCGAACAGCAGATGATGCGCGACTGGGTTGAAAAACAGGCAGAAGAGCAAAAGGCCATCCGCGAAACGCTTGACCGTCTTAACAAGACGATAAGTGCCAAAACCCCAAGCGAACGTTCGGAGTAAGCACCATGGCTCTTGCCCGTAACCGTCGCCCGCAGCGCCATATTGATTACTGGCCCGGTTTTGTTGATGCGCTCACAACATTGCTGCTGGCCATCATGTTTCTGCTGACGGTCTTCGTGCTCGGGCAATTTCTGCTCAGCCGCGATGTTGATAGCAAAGACAGCGCTTTGGCGCGCCTGAACAGCCAGATACAGGAACTCACGCAACTCCTATCGCTTGAAAAAAGCAATTCGCAGGACCTGCAAGACACGATTGCCAATCTGCAAGCCTCGCTCTCAGGTGCGGAAAGCGAACGCTCTCGCCTGCAAGCCCTGCTCAATGAAGGCAGTGGTGCAGGAGCTGCCGCAGAAAAGCGCGCAGGTGAATTAAGCCAGAGTCTCGACGCGGAAAAACAGGTCAGTGCACAGGCACTTTCTCAGGTGGAATTGCTCAACCAGCAGATTTCAGCACTCCGCCGCCAGATCGCAGCGCTTGAAGATGCGTTGAATGCTTCCGAATCGCGTGATCGCGAATCGACAGCCAAGATCGCCGATCTCGGTCGCCGTCTTAATGTGGCGCTTGCGCAGCGCGTACAGGAACTTAACCGCTACCGCTCCGACTTCTTTGGCCGCCTGCGTGCTATACTGTCAGACAAGGAAAACATCCGCATTGTCGGCGACCGTTTCGTGTTCCAGTCAGAGGTGCTTTTCCCAACGGGCTCGGCTGATCTCAACCCTGCCGGTCTAGAAGAGATGAAAAAGCTTGCGGCAGCCGTCATCACGCTCAATCAGGAAATCCCGGATGACATCAACTGGGTTCTGCGCGTGGACGGTCATACCGATAATGTACCCCTGACAGGCACTGGCCGCTTCCGCGACAATTGGGAACTGTCTTCCGCGCGCGCAACGGCAGTGGTCAAATATCTGATCGCCAATGGCGTGCCAGCCAACCGCCTGGTTGCAGCAGGTTTTGGCGAATATCAGCCTCTCGACAATTCCGATACCGCCGATGCCCGTGCGAGAAACCGCCGCATCGAGCTTAAGCTTACTGAGAGATAATGAGTTAAAGGGGCTTGAAGCCCCCCTTATTCATTTACCGAAGACGCCTGCGCCTGCTTCAAATTGCAGCTTGGCGAGGCGGGCATAAATGCCACCCTTCTCAACCAGCGTCTGATGCGTGCCTTCTTCGACGATCTGGCCCTTGTCAAGTACAAGAATACGGTCGGCTTTGAGAACTGTTGCCAGACGATGCGCCACGACAAGCGTCGTGCGGTTGTCCATGAGACTGTCGAGCGCCTTCTGCACCAGCATTTCGCTTTCTGCATCCAGCGCCGAAGTGGCTTCATCGAGCAAGAGAATAGGCGCGGCACGCAGAATCGCACGCGCAATCGCAATGCGCTGACGCTGGCCGCCTGAAAGTGTCACGCCGCGTTCACCGACTTGCGTATCATAACCCTTGTCCAGCGCCATAATGAAGTCATGCGCAAGCGCTGCTTTGGCTGCGGCTTCAATGTCCGCATCGCTCGCACCGGGCTTACCAAAACCAATATTTTCGCGAATGCTGGTGGCAAAGATCGCCACATCCTGTGGCACCACCGCAATGCGTTCGCGCACCTTCGCAGGATCAGCTTGAGGCAAAGCAACACCATCCATCATCACCGAGCCGCTCTGCGGATCGTAATAACGCATCACCAGCGAGAAGATCGTGCTTTTACCTGCCCCGGATGGGCCGACAATCGCAACTGTCTCTCCCGGCTTTACAGCGAAGCTTAAGCCATGAAGCGAAGGCGTATGAGGCCGTGTCGGATAGGAAAAAGACACATTGTCAAAGCTGATTTCGCCACGCGGCGGTTCAGGCAAAGCAACGGGATTTGCAGGAGCAGAAATGCCGGGATTTTCATCAAGAATTTCTGCAAGACGTTCTGTGGCACCTGCGGCCTGCGCAAGCTCGCCCCCCACTTCTGAAAGCGCACCAAAGGCGCTGGCCGCAAACACCGCATAAAGGACGAACTGCCCCAGCGTGCCCGCGCTCATTGTGCCAGACAGCACATCACGCGAACCGAACCAGAGCACAGCAACCACACTGGAGAAAATCAGAAAAATCGCAAAACCTGTGAGAATGGCCCGCGCCTTGATCGAAGAGCGCGCTGCCTGATAGGCCTTCTCGACCGCATTTGCAAAATGCCGAACCACCATATTTTCGTTGGTAAAAGCTTGCAGTGTGCGCATGGCACCGATCTGTTCGCTGGCATAGGCATTGGCATGCGCCAGCATATCCTGCGTCATGCGTGAGCGACGGCGCACCGAACGACCAAAGGCAATCAGTGGAATCACGATCAGCGGAATCGCGGCAATCACAAGTGCGGACAGCTTGGGGCTGGTGACAACCATCATAATCAGCGCACCGACACCCAGAATCACATTGCGCAGCGCCACAGACGCCGTAGCCCCCACAACAGATTTGATCTGTGTGGTATCGACAGAGAGGCGCGAGACGATCTCGCCGGATTGCGAGCGATCAAAGAATTCCGGCGAAAGGCTGGTTACATGAGAGAAGACGGCATTGCGCAAATCCGCAACCACGCGCTCGCCCAGCGATATGACGAAGAAATAACGCAGGCCCGATGCCAGCGCCAGAACCAGCGCCAGCGCGACCAGCATACCGAAGTAATTATTGACGAAGACCGCATTGGCACCGGTGAAGCCATGATCAATCATGCGACGCACGGCAACGGGAACGGCAAGCGTTGTGGCAGCTGCAAGGACCAGCGAAAAAAGCGCGCCGACCACAAGAGTCTTGTAGCGTACAAGAAAGGGAATCATCCGCTTTAACGGCTTCAGCGAACGACGTTTACGTTCTCCCCGCGCGTCTAAATCTGGATTCATGCGAATTTGACTGTCTCTGCTGGCCATTCTTGAGATTGCGCCCTTGTTATTGCCGTGCGCCTGATGTATAGGCTCGCCAACCCTTTTGGAAGCCGTTGCTGTTGGTAACGGGTCTTCATATCTGTCATTGGGCGAAAGTGCCGCAGTTTTAAAAATTAGAGCTGGGCTTTTGCTCCCAGACTTTCAGGATTGAGAAGATGAAAGCTGATATCCATCCCGACTACCACACCATCAAGGTCGTGATGACCGATGGCACCGAATACATGACCCGTTCTACCTGGGGCAAGGAAGGCGATACGATGAACCTCGATATCGATCCATCCACGCATCCAGCATGGACCGGTGGCTCGCAGACCCTGCTTGATCGCGGTGGCCGCGTAACCAAGTTCAAGAATCGTTTCGGCAATCTCGGTATCTAATACCGCCGAATATGAACTGACGAGAAACCTCGCTTAGGCGAGGTTTTTTGTTGTCCGCATTTCAAAGAATGACGCCCAACAAAAAACTCCCGGACAAGCCGGGAGTTTTCATATTCGGAACTGATACCAGAACTTAGGCGCTCAGCTTTTCCATCACTTCGTCGCTGACTTCAAAGTTGCTGTAGACGTTCTGAACGTCATCATCATCTTCGAGCACATTGAGAAGCTTGAGCACCGAGCGTGCCTTTTCCTCATCCAGTTCAGTATTGGTCTGCGGCTTCCAAATCGTTTTGATCGATTCGGCTTCGCCAAGTGCTGCTTCCAGCGCCTTTGACACTTCACCAATGTCTTCAAAAGCGCAGAGGATCACGTGCTCTTCTTCGCCGGACTGAACATCATCAGCACCCGCCTCGATCGCGGCTTCCATAATTGTGTCAGCATCACCAGCTGACGACTTATAGATGATTTCACCAACACGATCGAACATGAACGCGGCAGAGCCGGTTTCGCCCAGTGCACCACCCGACTTGGTGAAAGCCGCACGCACATTGGATGCGGTGCGGTTGCGGTTGTCGGTCAGCGCTTCAACGATAACCATGACGCCGCCCGGACCACGGCCCTCGTAGCGCACTTCATCATAGTTTTCGCCGTCATTGCCGGCAGCCTTCTTGATGGCACGCTCGATGTTATCTTTCGGCATCGACTGCGCCTTGGCGTTCTGGATTGCCAGACGCAGGCGCGGGTTCATCAAAGGGTCAGGCAGACCCTGCTTGGCCGCAACGGTAATTTCGCGTCCGAGCTTGGAAAACATTTTCGACCGCACGGCATCCTGACGCCCTTTGCGGTGCATGATATTCTTAAACTGTGAATGGCCAGCCATGGCACCCCTGTTCTGTTCATATGATGCGCACGGAGAAAGCGTCACATAAGAATGGGTCTGGCCGTAGGCATATCGGCCACCGCGCTTTCCGTGCTGAATGGCCGCGTTATAAGGAATTGAGCCGCATTCGTCCAGCAAAAGCGCCAAATTACAAAATCCTATGTTGATCGCTCACTTATCGGTCGACGCGCATAATCAAAAAATATTATCTATAAAACCATGAATCAGCACACCAGCGACACGCCCGGCGAAACAATCGCCGCCCGTATCAGCCGCATTCTTGCGGACCGGATTATTGCGGGCGAAATCGAACCCGGCACCAAATTGCGGCAAGACCATATCGCCGAGGAGTTCGAAACAAGCCACGTGCCGGTGCGCGAGGCTTTCAGGCGGCTTGAGGCGCAGGGGCTTGCGGTTTCAGAACCACGCCGGGGCGTGCGCGTTGCATCTTTCAGTATCAGCGAAATCCGCGAAGTTGCAGAAATGCGCGCAGCCCTTGAAGTGCTCGCACTCCACCATGCTGCACCCCACATTACACGCGCCACACTGGATGCGGCCGAACAGGCCACCGTTGAAGGCGACAAATCGCGCGATGTAAAAAGCTGGGAGGCAGCCAATCGACGCTTTCACCGCCTGATTCTTGAACCCTGCAACATGCCGCGGCTGCTCGCCGCCATCGACGATCTTCATGCCGCCAGCGCACGATTTCTGTTCGCCACATGGCGTTCGGAATGGGAAACCCGCACAGATCATGATCACCGTGCGATACTCGACGCGCTGCGTCAAAACGATGTCGATACTGCCGCAGGCATCCTAGCGCGTCATGTTCAATGGATCGGTCATCGCCCGGTAAAAACGGCCTCGGGCAAGACGCGTGATTCCTTTGCAATTGTAGGCTAATCCCCCACAACCAGTTTTCAGTTTTCTGCTTTTCATCCCAAAGTTCGACCAAACTTGGGATTGTTTGGTGTGCGCAAACAGCATTTTATCTATTCAATGAATTTCTTACTTGCCAAGCACGCCACTTATCTGGAATTTAAATAGATCGAATCTCTATTTTATCTATAATTTGAGGACGCTATGACAAGCATCACCCAAACCCGCCCTTCCTTCAGCCCGCTTAACCTTGAATCCCGTTCACCGGCCCTGCGTCTTGCAGCCGTTGTTTTCGGCACGTTTGTACTCGCCATCTCATCGCAGATCGAAGTTCCAATGGTGCCGGTTCCCGTCACACTTCAGACACTGGTCGTGCCGTTGATCGGCGCACTCTATGGCTGGCGTCTTGGCCTTGCCACGGTTCTTGCATGGCTCGGCGAAGCCATGATCGGCCTGCCGGTTCTGGCTGGTGGTGCTGGCGGCATCGCACATTTCGCAGGCCCGACAGCTGGCTATCTGGTCTCGTTCCCGATTATGGCAGCCCTGACCGGATATCTTGCGGAACGTGGCTGGAACGGCAAAAACGTCATGCTGGCATTTGTATCATTCGGCACTGCCAACCTGCTTGGCCTTGCACTCGGTGCCATGTGGCTTTCGAGCGTGATCGGCATTGAAAAAGCCGTTGCCTTTGGTGTCACGCCGTTCCTCGTTGGCGCGCTGATCAAGTCGGCACTCGGCGCTGCAATTCTCAAAGCAGCAGCACGATAAACGATCAATGACAGTACGCCTGCGCGGTCATCATCTTCTTTGTATGCTGACCTATATCGGCAAGGGCTACAGCCCGGCTTTCGTGGAAAATTACGACGCGATTGCCGGGCGTTTGTCGAACGGGGAAGACATTGAGATCATCGATGGCCCCGACGACATCTGCCAGCCACTGCTCTGCGAGAGTGATTGCCACTGTTTTCAAGCAAGCGTGGCTGTTCGGGACAGGCTGGCTATAAAAGACATAGCGGAGCTGTTTGGCCGAACGATCTTAGCTGGCGCACAACTCTCACCTGATTCCCTACAGCTTGGCCAGATGCGAGCGGCTTTCGCCGATGGCAGCATTCGCAAAGCCTGTACATCTTGCGAATGGTCAGAGCTTTGCACCCGCATCGCCGTCACCGACGATTATGCGGGCGTTCGGATAAAATTATAAAGACCTACCGCCAGAAGGCAGGGATCGTTTCTTCGAGCCTTGCGCCAATGCGCAAAGGGGCAGCCTTTTCCGCAAGGCCGGTGCGATCAGAAATCTCGATGCCGACCCCGCAAACAGTGGCAGGGCCGCTGGCAGCTTCAAAACGACCCTTGGGCACCTTCGACAAGAAGCGGTTGAGCGGCTCTTCCTTATCCATGCCAAGAGACGAATCATAATCGCCACACATACCGGCATCCGACATATAGGCCGTGCCGTTGCACAGAATCTGGCAATCGGCAGTCGGCACATGGGTATGCGTTCCCACAACCGCGCTGGCGCGACCATCGACAAAATGGCCAAAGCACTGCTTTTCGCTGGTGGCTTCTGCATGGAAATCAAAAAACACAGCATCCGCCTGCTCGCCAAGCGGGCAAGCTTCGAGGATTTTTTCGGCAGCGATAAACGGATCATCCAGATCCGGGTGCATGAACACGCGACCCATCACATTGGATACCAGCACGCGGGCACCATTTTTGGCGATATAAAGCCCCTCGCCCTTGCCAGCCGTTCCTTTCGGAAAATTCGCAGGGCGAAGGAAACGGTCTTCACGCTTGGAGAAATCCAGCGCCTCACGCTGATCCCACACGTGATTGCCGGTCGTCACCACATCCGCGCCCGCGCGGATCGTGTCGTGAAAAATCTCTTCGGTAATACCAAAGCCGCCAGCGGCGTTCTCACCGTTGACGATCACGAAATCCAGCTTCAGATCAGAAATCAAGCCCGGCAGCTTTTCATAAACCGCCGTGCGCCCTGACCGGCCCACCATGTCACCAAGAAAAAGTAATCTCATAAATTCGTCTTTATCAGCCCTGATCGAAGGAGCGCAAGCCAGTCTCTGTCAGTATCTGGTGAAGAGCAATATCATGCGGCTCATTGGGCACATGTGGCACTTGCTGACAATCAAAAGCCATGCCGATCAACAGCGGCTCCAGGCCACGCTCCGCAAAACGCGCCAGCGCGCGGTCATAGTGACCGGCACCATAGCCGAGCCTATGGCCGCGTCTGTCAAAACCGGCAAGCGGCGTAAGCATAATGGCAGGATCAACCAGCGGCGCATTTTCATCGGGTCCCATCGTCCCAAAGCCGGTTTGAACCAGCTCTGCATCCGGCAAAAATTCACGAAAGGCGATTGTTTCCTTATCCAGAACCACCGGCAGACACAGGCGAGCCCCCTTATCACGCATGAAAGATAAAAGCGGACGCGGATCGATCTCGGAGCGGATCGGCCAATAGCCGGCAATGATGATGCCCTTGCGTGCGGGAATTACAGTTTCTGCTTTTTTTGCTGCCGTTAGAGAAGCCTCATAGCGAAACCGCGGATCAAGCGCATCGCGACGCGAAAGCACCGCTCGCCTCAATTGTTGTTTATCGCCGTATCGCGGCTGTCCGTGATCACTCATCCAACGCCTCCACCAATTGCTGATAGTGGAACCGGAATGCGCTTATCCGTCAAGCCGCTGTTGCTAATCTCTCCGAGCGATCGCGAATGACTTTCACAACAACCCCATGGAAATCATTCAGAAAGACCTGGCCCCACAGGTCGCAGTAGAAATTAATCGGCGTTGCAATCCGGTAGCGTGTGGTGAGTGTGAGCCGTGTATGACCATTGGGCAGCGCTTCAAGGCGATAATCACCATTGGTAAGCTTGAGATAAGAACTATCCACATTGATATGGGCATCAACAGCCGCCGGTATCGACTCCGGACCAAAATTGAAATCCCAAGCCAGAAAGCGGTTTTCTTCCCAACGCGTCACAATCTCCTGAAATCGGACGCCACGAGTCCATTCAAGCTGGCGTATAGCACCAACACCCTCCCCCTCCAAACGCGCATCAACAGGCTGCGGAACACCAACAATGCCGTGACTGAATGTCCATGACAGTTCATCCGGGCGGACATGGCGGATTTCAGCGGTCTGCGCCCACACGACATCAGGCGAAGCTGCAATGTCGATAATTGTCGTGACCGCTCCCTCATGCGGCTCATAGTGTAGCAATGGTTCAAATGGGTAGAACATCAACGGCAATGCAATCACCAGCATTGTGGAGCGTGGCGTGCGAAAGCGGCGGATGAGCGAAAGCGTCAACCATGATCCAATTGCGGAAAAAACGGCGAAAAATGGGGCCGCCATAATCACGCAAATGCCACCTTCCCGGAAGAACACCATGCTGATGACGACAAGGCCGCCAATAATCATCCAGCTCATTTTTACATGGCGCCAAAGAGTCTTTTGCGCCCGTGGATCGCTGATGCTGGATGCAAGGCTGGCAATCCCCATCGGCAACAGCATGAGTCCGGCGATAAAAGGCATCATGTCAGAAACAGGCGTCAGCCAGATCAGGACATAAAGCAACAGCCCATACACCGCAGCAATCGGAACAGCGATGCTGATACGTTCAGAAAAAGGGGGCAAATCGGGCGAAGAAGAAGTCATCAGAAAACGCACATAACTTTGAAGGATAAGGCGTTTTAAAACATATTTGTCTTCAATAACAAAGCGCTTCGCCCCGAACGGCACAAAAGCGAAAGAAAGTGGCGACCACGACGACCGATGGTAGTGTTTGATCCCGGGAACCTACAACGTAGGTGGGCGCCATATGCGAAAGCCCACGGGCCTTCACAGGGACAGCTCCCTTAGAGATCAATAAGGCCCCGGGGATGCTGTTACACCTGTCGGGAAGCGCAGTACGCCAATGCCATATATAGGCTTAGTCAGGCGGGAGCGCCAGTGGCGCAAGCGCCAGATACAGAAATCTTTTTTAAATCACACCGACCCTGGGCGCGGCGCAATGCGTGATGCCACCTGCTCAAGCCGTGTGGCAACATCTGCGAGCACACCAGTGATGGCAGCATCGTTCTGATCAGCATTGGTCAGAGCCTCGTCGCGCGACCGTCTTAACGCCTCGACCTCGCTTTCAAGGCCCTTGATGCGCTTTTGCGTTTCTGCAAGCTCATCCATGACCATAATGCCAGCCATGACCGTCAAGCGAAGATCGCCAATTTCACCGAACGATGATTTGAGATGCGTGACATATTGGTCAAAACGATCAGCCAGCCCGGAAAGATGCTCTTCCTGACCTTCATCGCAGGCCATGCGATACGCTTTGCCATCGATGGTAACGGTTACAGTCGCCATGCTTGTATCCTTTATCGATCCAGAACGGCGCGAATGGTTTCCATAGCTGTCACAAGACGGCGCGAAACTTCGCGGTTCGCAGCTTCAAGCCGTTCAGCGCGCGCCTCAGACTGATCGAGTTCCTGTGCAAGACGGCTACGGTCAGCGTTCATACGCTGCACCTCTTCCTCAGCTTCGGCGAAATCGCCTTCCTTGTCCAGCCGCAGGTCCACCGCTTGTTCAAGCGTGTTGAGTGCCTTTTCCAGCCTTTCAAGAACCTGCCTGAGGGTCGTATCGGGTGCCATCCATTTCCTTTCCAATGCCAGATCACAGACATCGAATCGCGCCTGCCGGACGGGCATCTTTGAAAAGACTGTAATAATCGACCGCCCGATAAGCAACAAATGAGGGGGCCGAGAGGCCATTCATGCACCGTTATCCGCGCAAAAAAGGCTTTTCAGTGATGAACACCCCATAAATTAGCTGGTATAGCACGATGATCGCAGACTGTTTATTGTCGAAAAGCTATCGTTTTGTTGACTCCACAAATGCAGCTGCTATGTGTCCCAAAGCCTTCTGCAGCGCGAGCATCTCAAGCATTTAATCGGTTTAAAGAGATTAAATCGTTTAGTATAAGGAGTTCGTGCTTCAGTTCCGAGGCATCGCCGCAACCCCGTTAAAACCACTATGGAAAGACGGCCGAGACCATGACGAATTCCGATAAACAAAACCAGTTGGCCAACGCAATCCGCTTCCTGTCGATTGATGCGGTTGAAAAAGCCAATTCCGGCCATCCCGGACTCCCGATGGGTGCAGCCGACATCGCGACGACGCTTTATACGCGTTTCCTGTCGCACGACCCGCAGAACCCGCATTGGCCAGATCGCGACCGTTTCGTGCTCTCAGCCGGTCACGGCTCGATGCTTCTTTATTCGCTGCTCTATCTTTCGGGCTACGAAGACATCACCATCGATGAAATCAAGAATTTCCGCCAGCTCGGCGCGCGCACCGCAGGCCACCCTGAATATGGCCATGCCGCTGGTATCGAAACCACGACCGGTCCGCTCGGTCAGGGCATCGCCAATGCTGTTGGCATGGCGCTCTCCGAACGCATTCTCAATGCACAGTTTGGCGACAGCCTTGTTGACCACTACACCTATGTGATTGCTGGCGACGGCTGCCTCATGGAAGGCATCAGCCAGGAAGCCATTGCCCTTGCTGGCCATCTGCAGCTCAACAAGCTCATCGTCTTCTGGGATGACAACAACATCTCCATCGACGGCCCGATCTCGCTTTCTGACAACACTGACCAGCCTGCACGCTTCGCCGCTTCCGGCTGGAACACGCTCGCTGTTGACGGCCACGATCAGGACGCGATTGCCAAAGCCATCGAAATGGCCAAGGTTTCGGAAAAGCCAACCTTCATCGCCTGCAAGACCACCATTGGTTTTGGCTCGCCAAACAAGGCTGGCACCAACAAGGTCCACGGCTCGCCACTCGGCGCAGAAGAAATCGCTGCGACCCGCAAGGCACTCGGCTGGACAGCAGAGCCATTCATCGTACCTGCAGAAGTTCTCGACGCATGGCGCGTTGCCGGTCTGAACGCTGCCAAGAAGCGTCAGGAATGGGAAAAGCGTCTGGCAAATGTCGATGCTGAAACCCGTGCAGAATTCGAACGTCGTATGCGCGGCGACCTGCCGGCAAACTTCGATGACGCGATCAACGAATACAAAAAGAAGCTTTCCGCTGAAAAGCCGAAGGTTGCGACTCGCAAATCTTCGGAAATGGCTCTTGAAGTCATCAACGGCGTTGTGCCTGAAACGCTGGGCGGCTCTGCCGACCTCACCGGTTCCAACAACACCAAGACCAGTCAGACCAAGGCTGTGACGCCGGAAAACTACGGTGGCCGCTACATCCATTACGGCATTCGTGAACACGGCATGGCTGCTGCCATGAACGGCATCACACTGCATGGCGGTCTGATCCCTTATTCGGGCACCTTCATGTGCTTCTCGGATTATTGCCGTCCGGCAATGCGTCTGTCATCGCTGATGGGCATCCGCGTTGTTTACGTCATGACCCATGATTCGATCGGTCTTGGCGAAGACGGCCCGACGCATCAGCCCGTCGAGCATCTCGCAGCTCTGCGCGCCATTCCAAACCACAATGTCTTCCGTCCGGCAGATGCTGTGGAAGTGGCCGAATGCTGGCAGATTGCACTGCATTCGAAGGGTACACCGTCAACACTGGCTCTGACCCGTCAGAACCTGCCGGTCGTGCGCACTGAACATCGCGAAGAAAACCTCTCCGCATTCGGCGCCTACGAACTCGCTGCTGCAAACGGCGATGCAAAGGTTTCGATCTTCGCAACCGGTTCGGAAGTGGAAATCGCCCTCAAAGCCCGCGACCTTCTCGAAGGCAAAGGCATTGCAACCCGCGTTGTTTCCGTTCCTTGCTTTGAACTGTTCGAAGAACAGAGCGATGCCTACAAGCAGGCCACACTCGGCAATGCGCAGGTCAAGGTCGCAATCGAAGCAGGTCTGGCGCTCGGCTGGGAACGCTTCATCGGCGAAAACGGCGTGTTTATCGGCATGAAGGGCTTCGGCGCTTCGGGCGAAATCAACGATCTCTACAAGCATTTCGGCATCACAGCAGAAGCTGCTGCCGAAGCTGCGGAAAAGAAACTCAACGCCGCCGCATAATTATCAAACGCCGGCGTTAAACACGCCGGCGTTTACATTTCCAGCTGAAGCATTTGCAAAAACCTTCAACTGTTTTATCAAGCCACTGCATAGGCAGAACCCTTTTGGGAGATATAGAGAAAATGGCAGTTCGCGTCGCAATCAACGGTTTTGGCCGCATCGGCCGCAATGTCCTTCGCGCTATCGTCGAGTCGGGCCGCACCGACATTCAGGTCGTTGCAATCAATGACCTCGGCCCAGTAGAAACAAATGCACATCTTTTGCGCTATGACAGCGTTCATGGTCGTTTTCCAAAGGACGTGAAAGTCGCTGGCGACACCATCGACGTCGGCTACGGCCCGATCAAAGTTCACGCTGTCCGCAACCCAGCTGAACTTCCGTGGAAGGAAGAAGGCGTCGATATCGCACTGGAATGCACCGGTATCTTCACCGCACGCGACAAGGCAGCCCTTCACCTTGAAGCTGGCGCAAAGCGCGTCATCGTTTCGGCTCCTGCCGACGGCGCTGACCTGACTGTCGTTTACGGTGTCAACCATGACAAGCTGACGAAGGACCATCAGGTCATTTCCAACGCTTCGTGCACCACCAACTGCCTTGCACCTGTGGCTCAGGTTCTCAACGATGTCATCGGCATCGAAAAGGGCTTCATGACCACGATCCACTCCTATACGGGCGACCAGCCGACGCTGGACACCATGCACAAGGATCTCTACCGCGCTCGCGCAGCGGCCCTTTCCATGATCCCGACTTCAACGGGTGCTGCGAAGGCTGTTGGTCTGGTTCTGCCGGAACTTAAAGGCAAGCTCGATGGCGTTGCAATCCGCGTTCCAACGCCCAACGTTTCGGTTGTCGATCTCACCTTCATCGCCAAGCGCGAAACAACCGTTGAAGAAGTCAACAATGCAATCCGTGAAGCCGCCAATGGCCGTCTCAAGGGCATTCTCGGCTACACCGATGAGAAGCTTGTTTCGCACGACTTCAACCATGATTCGCATTCGTCGGTTTTCCACACCGACCAGACCAAGGTCATGGACGGCACCATGGTGCGCGTCCTGTCGTGGTATGACAATGAATGGGGCTTCTCAAGCCGCATGAGCGACACCGCAGTCGCCTTCGGCAAGCTGATCTAATGACTGAAAACGCCCCTTCAATCATGAAGGGGCGTTTTCACTTACATTTTCAAAACCGAGAGAAGAAAAATGTCCTTTCGCACCCTCGATGATGCCGACGTCAAATCCAAACGCGTTCTGGTCCGTGTAGATCTTAATGTTCCGATGGCGGACGGCGAGGTCACTGACCTCACCCGTATTGAACGTATTGTTCCAACCATTACGGAACTGTCAAAGAAAGGTGCGAAGGTTATCCTGCTCGCCCATTTCGGCCGCCCCAAAGGCGTTGCTTCTGACGAGAACTCGCTCAACCACGTCGTCAAGCCACTCTCAAAAGTGCTGGGGCACGCCGTGCATTTTGCTGAAGACTGCATTGGTGACAAGGCCAAGGCTGCGGTTGACGCGCTGAAAGACGGCGATGTCCTGCTTCTCGAAAATACCCGCTTCCATAAGGGCGAAGAAAAGAACGACCCGGAATTTGTGAGCGCACTCGCAGCCAATGGCGACATCTATGTCAACGATGCCTTCTCGGCTGCACACCGCGCCCACGCTTCGACCGAAGGTCTTGCACATGTGCTGCCGGCCTATGCTGGACGCGCCATGCAGGCAGAGCTCGAAGCACTTGAAAAAGGCCTCGGCCAGCCAGCGCGCCCAGTTGTGGCAATCGTGGGCGGTGCCAAGGTTTCGACCAAGCTCGACCTGCTTTCAAACCTGATTGAAAAGGTCGATGCCTTGGTGATCGGCGGCGGCATGGCCAACACCTTCCTCGCAGCACAGGGCCACGATGTCGGCAAATCGCTTTGCGAACATGATCTTGCCCACACTGCGCGCGAAATTATGGCCAAGGCTGAAAAGACCAAATGCGCCATCATCCTGCCGGTTGATGCCGTTGTGGGCTGGCACTTTGCTACCAACACGCCAAATCAAACCTATGGCGTGGAAGCGATCCCAAGCGACGGCATGATTCTCGACGCGGGCGCGCTTTCGACGGATCTGATTGCCTCAGCCATTGACGATGCGGCAACGCTCGTCTGGAACGGTCCGCTGGGTGCCTTTGAACTGCATCCGTTCGATGCGGCAACCGTCAAGACCGCCAAGCATGTTGCGGAGCGTACCAAAGCTGGCAAGCTGGTATCGGTCGGCGGCGGTGGCGACACAGTTGCAGCCCTTAATCAAGCAGGCGTTGCCGATGACTTCACCTATATCTCAACCGCTGGCGGCGCTTTCCTTGAATGGATGGAAGGCAAGCCGCTTCCCGGCGTTGATGTTCTCAAGAAGTAAAAATCAGGCCCCGGAAATCCGGGGCCTGATTTTTATGGTTTGGGCGTCAGTTTCAACAACCGACCCGGATGAGCATCTTCGATTACCCAGATCGCGCCGTCAGGCCCAACCGCCACATCACGGATTCGATTTTCCATAGCGAACCGATCGACTTCATGCGGCTGACCATCACTGTCGATAGTCACGCGAATAAGTGCCTGGGACGACAGGCCCGCAATCAGCGCAGAGCCGTTCCAGTCACCAAACATCTTGCCCTTGTAAAACGCCAGTCCACCCGGCGAAATCACCGGCGTCCAGTACAACATCGGCGCCTCAAATTCCGGGCGCGTGCTGTGGCGCGGAATCGGCCTGCCGCTGTAATTGTCGCCATTGGAAACAATCGGCCAACCATAGTTCAGACCCGGTTTAATCAGGTTGAATTCATCACCGCCGCGTGGTCCCATCTCGTGTTCCCACAGCTTGCCATCGGGTGCGAAAGCAAGGCCATAGGGATTGCGATGACCGGTCGTCCAGGTCAGCGCCTTGATGCCATCATCTGATGCATTGGGATTATCCTTTGGCGTTGAACCATCCAGATTCATCCGCAAAATCTTGCCCATCGGCGCATTCTCATCCTGCGCAGTAGCAGGGATCATACGATCCCCAACCGACAGAAACAGATGCTTTTTATCGGGTGAAAAGGCGATTTTACCGCCGGGCTGCCCACCCTTTGCCACCGTCGATTGCTTCCAGATCGTCTTAAGATCTTTGAGTTCCGCTTTGCCTTTGCTCTCGGATAAAACAGCGCGATCAAGCACAAGGCTTCCGCCACCATTTTCCGGCATAACATAGGTAAAATAGATCGCGTTGCTTTTCGTAAAGTCAGGCGCAGGAACCACATCCAGCAAACCATTCTGGCCACTGAAAAGCACCTCGGGAACACCTGAGACTTCTGTCTTCTCACCCTTTTGGGTCACGACAAAAATCTTGCCGCCCTTCTCGGTAAGGATCAGTTTGCCGCCCGGCAGAAATGCAAGCGCCCATGGTGTGTCGAATTCCGCCACGGCTGCACCGTTAAACGGCAGCTCAGTGGTGGCTTCCCTGTCTCCCGCATTGATGCTTTCTGCAAACGCGGTGTGAACTGGAAGGCCTATCATCGATGCGGCCAGAATAAATGGCAGGCTTAGTAGGGCACGTCGCATCTCTCCTCCTTGTACTTCATATCCTTTAGATGGGATTATAGGGAGCTATGTCAAAACCCAATTATGGCTAAAATCACCATGGCGGCGGCATTTTGCCAATAAAAAGTCGTTTCAGATCAAAATTTTAGTTTTCAGTAAAATGAAAACCGACCACCAGTGCCATAACGAACAGGGCAAAGGCTGCAATCTTCCAGAAATCGCTGCGCTTTTTCAGACCCGGCAAGCCAAGTGGCTTGATGATGTGCAGCCCCATCAGGACAAGAAGCAGTACAGGCAGGACCTTGCTCACAAAAACACCTTTCATTCCTTTTCGTGGCAAGCGATCAGCATCCTGCAAGCCGCGTCAATTTATGCCTATTCGTGATACACTTATTCGTCTTAAGTTTCATGGACGAAGCTTTAATCCTCGGCGTAAACTAATAGCCGAAGGAGATGAAAAGCGTTTGGAGGAGACAAAGCCAGATGGCATCGAACCAGAGTGGTCTGTCTAACGCTTTCATCCCGCATGGTATCGCGATGCTTTGATGGATCATCTGGTCCGATAAAGCATGTGCTTCTGGGAGGAACAGCATGACATCAAAATATGCAGAAACCTACGCCGGTTGGCAGAATGACCCTGAGGGCTTCTGGGCTGAAGCAGCCGGAGCTATAAACTGGTTCAAGCCATGGGATCAGGTTCTCGCAAGCGATGAAGGTGTGTATGGCCGCTGGTTCAAGGGTGCGGAGTGCAACACCTGTTACAATGCGCTTGATCGTCATGTCGCCAATGGGCGCGACGATCAGGTCGCTCTGATTTATGAAAGCCCGATCACCGGTACGGCGCGCAAGCTGACATACCGAGAACTGCTTGAGGAAGTCGAAGCCCTTTCTGCCGTCATGATCGATAACGGCGTAACCAAAGGCGACCGCGTGCTCATTTATATGCCAATGGTCCCGGAGGCTGCGGCGGCAATGCTTGCCTGTGCGCGTATCGGCGCAATACATTCCGTTGTCTTTGGCGGCTTTGCCGCAAACGAGCTTGCCACGCGCATTGATGATGCAAAGCCGGTGATGATCATTGCGGGCTCATGCGGCATCGAGCCCAATCGCGTCGTTCCCTATCAAGACATGCTCGATAAGGCGGTGGAAACAGCGCATCATAAGGTCAGCCACTGCATCATTCTGCAGCGCGACCAGCATTGGCACACGCCGCTGGAAGGCCGTGACATTGACTACCGCACAGCGATTGATGCTGCCCGCGGTCGCCATGTTCCCTGCACGCCTGTGGCGGCAACCGATCCTCTTTATATACTTTACACCTCCGGCACCACGGGTGAGCCCAAAGGCGTCGTGCGCGACAATGGCGGCCATATGGTCGCCCTTGCCTGGTCGCTGAAAAATGTATTCGGCATTGAGCCGGGACAGGTATTCTGGGCCGCTTCCGATGTCGGCTGGGTGGTCGGCCATTCCTATATCGTCTATGCGCCGCTCCTTGCCGGTGCCACCAGCATTCTCTTTGAAGGCAAGCCCATTGGAACGCCAGATGCAGGCACCTATTGGCGCATTATTGCCGAGCATGGCGTGGAGGTGATGTTCACAGCACCGACTGCTTTGCGCGCGATCAAAAAGGAAGATGCAGACGGCAACTTTGTACGCCAATACGACCTTTCCAAATTACGTGCGCTTTATCTGGCTGGCGAACGCGCCGACCCAGACACGATCCATTGGGCGGAAAACCTGCTGGGTTGTCCGGTCATTGACCACTGGTGGCAGACGGAAAGCGGCTGGCCGATGGTTGCCAATCCGCTCGGTCTTGGGTTGCTCGAAACCAAATATGGTTCACCCGCAGTCTGCCTGCCCGGCTATGATATTCAGGTGCTCGATGATGCAGGCCATGAGGTCGAACGTGGCCAGCTTGGCAATATCCTCATCAAATTGCCATTGCCGCCCGGCTGCCTTCCAACTTTATGGAATGCCGATGAGCGCTTCCGCAAAGCCTATCTCCATGAGTTTCCCGGCTATTACAAAACGGCCGACGCGGGTTACATGGATGAAGACGGCTATCTCTACATCATGAGCCGCACTGACGACATTATCAATGTCGCCGGCCACCGTCTGTCGACGGGTGCTATGGAGGAAGTGCTCTCCAGTCATCCAGATGTTGCCGAATGTGCAGTGCTTGGCATTTCCGATGCCGTAAAAGGTCAGGTGCCTTGCGGCTTTATCGTTCTCAAATCCAATATCGACCGCGACCCGCGAGAGGTCGAAAAGGAATGCGTGAGCATGATTCGCGATGCCATTGGTCCGGTGGCGGCTTTCCGGCTTGCTCTGACGGTCAAACGTTTGCCCAAAACCCGTTCCGGAAAGATCTTGCGCTCCACGATTCAGAAAATCGCCGATGGCGAACAGTGGAAAATGCCCGCGACCATCGATGATCCGGCGATTCTCGACGAAATCGGTGCCACGTTGCGTGAGCGGCATATTGGTCTGGCCTTTGCCTGACGTTTGTTATCGCACCGCATGGTCTTGACCGGCGAAAATCGCCGGTCCACTCTCCGGCAAAAATCGGAGAATGATCCATGCAATTAGAAGGCAAAGTGGCAATTGTCACCGGTGCTGGCCGCGGTATTGGCTATGCCATTGCCAAGCGTTTCCTTATGGACGGTGCAAGCGTCGTTTTGTCAGATATTGACGGCGCGGCGGCAACGAAAGCCGTCAAAGACTTGGAACAATATGGCCGCATTCTTTCGATTGCCTGCGATGTCGCCGATAAACTTGATATCCATAATCTGCTGACTTATGCCACGGCCAATCTTGGGGAGATCGATATTCTCGTCAACAATGCTGGCATCGTACATCAGGCAGATTTTCTCGATCTGAAAGAAGACGATTTCGACCGCGTTATGCGCGTCAATCTCAAAGGGGCGTTTCTCTGCTCTCAGGCGGTTGCAAAGCGTATGGTTGCACGCGTGGAAGCGGGTGGCGAGGCTGGCAGCATTATCAATATGTCGTCGATCAACGCGATATTCGGCCTGCCCGACCAGCTTGCTTATTCCGTATCCAAAGGTGGCGTGAACCAGCTGACACGTACGATGGCAATAGCGCTCGCAAAATGGGGCATTCGCGTTAATGCAATCGGCCCCGGGTCCATCGAAACCGATATGCTGTCTGCCGTAAACAGCGATACAGGCGCGCGAAACGCGATACTGGAACGCACGCCTTTGGGAAGAATCGGTCAACCATCTGAAATTGCTGCCATTGCTTCATTTCTCGCGTCGAGCGATTCAAGCTTTGTGACCGGCCAGACAATCTATGCAGATGGAGGCCGCTTGCCGCTGAGCTATAAAGCAGCACCGCCCTTCAAGGCGTGATAAAATAATCGCTGATCGCGCATGTCAGAAAGACAGGAGTGAAGATCGCTCCTGACAGACAGTTGTCAGGAGGTCTGTGCCATAATGCATTCTCAAAGATGAGGGATCACCATGGCATTCGCAATCGCACCACTGCTCGCAATTCTCAAGGAATACAGGCGCAAGCAGGACGAACGTCGACGCTTCATACGAACACAGCGCGCGCTCGACAATCTCCCAAGCGACCTGCGCAAGGATATGGGTTGGCCAGACCGTTATCTGGAACAGCGCAAAGCAAAACAATGTAACGGAGAATAAGCCAGGAATGCGCCGCGCAGACCGCCTTTTCCAGATTGTTCAGCACTTGCGTGGTGGCAGACTTGTCACCGCGCGCCAGCTTGCCGAACGGCTGGAAGTTTCCGAACGCACCATCTATCGCGACATAGCCGACCTGCAATCAACAGGCGTTCCCATCGATGGTGAGGCCGGTGTCGGCTATATTCTCAGGCAGGGCTTTGAACTGCCGCCGCTGATGTTTACGCGCGACGAAATCGTGGCACTGGTCGCAGGCGCACGCCTGATCCGTGCATGGGGCGGCGTTTCGATGGCACGTGGCGCAGAGGAAGCGCTGGTAAAGATTGAAGCCGTACTGCCCAAGGAAGAACGCGCCCGCATTACCAGCACACAAATCCATGCACCGTCTGCATCGATCAGTGTGGATGAACGGCGCATCATTGATGCCGTAGAACGGGCTGTCGATGAAGGGAAGGTTCTCAATATCCGCTATCGCGACCTTGAAGCGCGCGAAAGCGAGCGCGACATTCGTCCGCTTGGCCTTTGGTTCTGGGGCAAGGTCTGGACGGTGATTGGCTGGTGCGAATTGCGCAATGCTTTCCGCACATTTCGAACAGACCGCATCATTGCAGCGGGCAATGCCGGGCGCACATTCCGCTCTGAACGCGGAAAAACACTGGCTGACTTTTACCGACTGATGGAAATGAGTGAATACAACGCGTTTAAGGATTAAAAAAACCCGCCGGACAGGCGGGTTTTTTGTTCAATCGAAGAAATGTTATTCTTCGTCTTCGTCGGTGTTCGAGCCCTTCAGCGAAGACAGCTTTGCGAAAACCTTGTCCGCATCCAGCTCTTCTTCTTCAGGCGCTTCATCACGGTAATCGAAGTTTTCCGTGGCCGATGCCGGCAGCAATGTGCTGTCAGTTTCAGCAGCCGGACGGTTGCGCGCTGCGCGATCAACTTCAAGGTCGAGATCGATCTGCGAGCAAAGGCCGAGCGTCACAGGGTCCATGGCCGTCAGATTGGCAGAATTCCAGTGACTGCGGTTGCGAATCTGTTCGATGGTCGACTTGGTTGTGCCGATCAGGCGGGAAATCTGCGCATCTTTCAATTCCGGGTGGTTACGCACCAGCCAGAGAATCGCGTTGGGACGATCCTGACGCTTTGAAAGCGGCGTATAGCGTGGTCCCTTGCGCTTGGCTTCCGGCACACGCACCTTAGGGTCGGAAAGCTTCAGACGATGGTATGGGTCCTTCTCACCCTTGGCAATTTCTTCGCGAGAAATCTGGCCGGTGATAACGGGATCAAGCCCCTTGATGCCCTGCGAAGCTTCACCGTCCGCAATTGCCTTCACCTCAAGCGGATGCAGCTTGCAGAAAGCAGCAATCTGGTCAAAAGACAAAGCCGTATTATCGACGAGCCAGACGGCCGTTGCCTTCGGCATAAGAAGCTGGGTGGCCATTAGATATAATCCTTCTGTTCGTCCGCTCCGGTGGCGCGGGACGTGGGAAAAACCACAAATTCCGGGAAATCATGGCCTATATATATTTTTTTTGGTCATAGAGCAAGAAACTGCTGTTAAGCCATCCCATGTTCTCTTCTTGTGAAAAGAAATCAGGCGACATCCAGCACAATTTTACCAACATGCTGACTGCCTTCCATACGCTCATGTGCCCGCCACGCTTCTTTAAGCGGAAAAACCATATCCATGACAGGCACAACGCGTCGATCTTCCAGCAGCGGCCAGACTTTCGCTTCCAGTTCACGCGCAATACCTGCTTTGAACGCGACAGAACGCGAGCGCAATGTCGAACCGGTATGGGTCAGACGCTTGGTCATCAGAATCGCGAAATTGGCAGTCGCCTTGGCACCATTCAAAAATGCGATCTGCACAATGCGCCCGTCTTCGGCGGCAGCCTTGTAGTTGCGATCGACATAATCGCCACCCACCATATCGAGAATAACATCGGCACCTTTGCCGCCCGTTATCTCTTTAACCACCGTCACAAAATCCTCTTCACGATAATTGATGGCCCGGTCCGCACCCAATTTTGTGCAGGCTTCACATTTATCTTTTGAGCCTGCCGTAACGATCACCTGCGCACCAAAGGCCTTTGCAAGCTGGATGGCCGTCGTTCCAATGCCGGATGATCCACCATGGATGAGCAAGGTCTCGCCTTTCTTCAATCCACCGCGCTCAAACACATTATGCCAGACTGTGAAAAAGGTTTCTGGGATTGCCGCAGCTTCGCGATAACCATAGCCGGAAGGCAGCGTTAGAGCGTTGGTTTCATGCACCGTTGCATATTCTGCATAACCGCCACCGGCAAGCAGCGCGACAACCTGATCACCAATGCGATAGCGCTCAATGCCTTCACCCAGAGCCACGACATCACCGGCGATCTCAAGCCCCGGTATATCCGATGCGCCGGGTGGCGGAGCGTAGCTGCCCTGGCGCTGCAAAACATCGGGCCGGTTGACACCAGCCGCACGAATTCGAACCAGAATTTCCCCCGCTTGTGGCTTTGGCACAGCCCGTTCGGTAGGGCGCAACACATGCGCTCCACCCGGTTGCGCAATTTCGATTGCAGTCATCTGGGAAGGCAATTGTGTTGTCATGGTCTGACCCCTGTTCGAATTTCTCATCAAAGAGCACTCCACATAGAGTACGCTTCGCATTTGAGAATAATTCATCATCGATTTTTGAAAATATATATGCGAAGATTCAAGGTGTTAAATCTTTTTTGTCTTTATAGACACGCCATAGACTCCGGAGGAAGGCCATGAGCGGTATCGATGAAGATGCAGGACAACCGCGCAAGAGTGTGGTTCTGAGCGATGAGGAACTGTCTGTGTTATCTCTGAGAGAGATTGATCAGCACATCGCTTTGCTGCAATCCGAAATTGAGCGTCTGAAAGTCGAAAGGCTGAAAAAGGGCGACAGCCGGGCAGCCGCCGAGGCGCTTTTTCGCTGATATGTCGTCTCATAACGATCAAACGAGGCCGCTTTCATGCGGCTTCATAAAATCCCGGGAACGTGATCTTGCGTATTTACATTCAGGTTCTGGCGCTGCTCTGCGGCACAGCCTTTCTTTTAATGGCCTCGGGCCTGCATGGCCTGCTTCTGCCACTGCGCGGCGGACTTGAAGGCTTCTCCGTTGCATCTCTTGGTATGCTCGGCACCACATGGGCGGGTGGCTTTGTTGCAGGCTGCCTTTTCGCCCCGCGCCTCGTGCGCCGTGTCGGCCATGTTCGTGCATTCGGATGTTTTGCAGCCTCCGCGGCCATTATCGCACTTTTATCCGGCATCTATATTGATGCAATTTCGTGGATCATTCTGCGCACCTTCACCGGTTTCTCGATGGCAGGCGCATTCATGGTCATCGAAAGCTGGCTCAATGAGCGTGCCACCAATGAATCGCGCGGCAAGATTTTCGGCCTCTATATGATGGTCAACTATGGTGCCACGATGAGTGGCCAGATGATGGTGGCAAATGGCGACATTCGTTCCGATCATCTGTTCATGGTGACCGGCATTCTCTTCTGTCTCGCGCTGATCCCGACCGCCATGTCAACGGCGGTCAGTCCAAAGCCGCTTACGGAAGTTCAGCTTGATCTCAAAGCGCTCTACCGAAACTCCCCCGCGGCTTTCGTTGGCTGTATCCTGATCGGCATTGCCAATGGCGCATGGGGCACGCTTGGCGCAGTTTTCGGTGCAAAATCCGGCATTTCCACAACCGAAATCGCGCTCATGGTCAGCGTCACCATTGCTGCCGGCGCGCTTATGCAAATTCCTGTCGGGCGCATTTCAGACCTCATCGACCGACGCTATGTTCTGGCAGGTGTCGCATCCCTCGCTGCCCTTGTCGGGCTGCTGGCATTCATCATCGCTCCATCCAACGGCACCGTGATCATCATCATGACCGGCTGCTACGGCGCTCTGGCCTACGCGCTCTATCCCGTTGCGGTTGCCCATGCAAATGACCATGCGAGCTCGGAAAGCTTTGTCAAAGTATCAAGTGGCTTGTTGCTGCTTTACGGCTTTGGCACCATGCTCGGGCCTCTGCTGGCTGCTGCCGCGATGGACATCTTCTGGCCGTCCGGGCTTTTTGCCATCACCGCGCTCTCGCATATTTCAATTACGGCCTATGCGCTGTTCCGCTCACGCAAGCGGGCATCGGTACCCAAGGACGAAAAAGAACAGTTCAAAAGCATGCCTTCGATCAAAAGCGCCACCCCTGAAGCCATGAATTTGGACCCGCGTGCCGAAGTGGAAGGCTGACAATAAAAAAGCAGCGAATATTCGCTGCTTTTTACGATGCTTTTGAACAGGATTGCCTTGTCAAAAAGATCTTCTTAAATGGCGATGCGCGGCGGCTGACACGCAGCCGCCAACATCGTTAGACCAGAAGTCTGGCAGTATAAACCCTTTTGATCCTCACCAATTGCGGTCCCTACTGCCGTTCAAACAAACCCAAATTAATGACGGGTTACCTGCGTTTTTAGTTTTTCAATCTGCTCCTTGAGAGCCAGCTTTTTGCGCTTAAGAGAAGTAACATGCAGATCATCAGTTGCCGGTGACGCTAAAGCCTCGGAGATTTCCTCTTCCAAAGCGCCGTGCTTCTGTTCGAGCGTGGCAAGATGGGACTCGATAGCCATCATCATTTCTCCTTTGATTGGTTACTCAAAGGACAGAGCCATGTCGCGTTTTGCCAACAAATGGCTCTATCCGCTCTCACCTGCGCAAACGCCCGGCACACCTCCTGCTATCCGGGCCAGTTACGCAGTCCCGGCTGCCATTCAACAGTTCATACAGCAACCGTTATTCATGACAGAACAGTGACACTGTGGCATGAGTTTGGTCTAAAGTCGAATTTGTTTTGGTAGCATTTTCCAATCACAAAAAATGTGATAAAGGCTTTGCTTGAAACGGGTCTGCCCCAATCTGGTGCGGCCCGTAATATCATTCTGGAACAATATGGGGCAAACCGCATGTCCGATCAGGAACAGGCCGAAATCAGATTGGCCGTCGCACGTCTGAAACAGGAACACGCGGATTTCGATGCAGCCATAAATGCCATGATGCAGGTGGGTTGCGATCAGCTGCGCATTCAGCGCATGAAAAAGAAAAAACTCGCCATCAAGGATAAGCTGCAGGAAATGGAAGATCAGGTCATTCCTGACATCATCGCCTGATCCTTTGATCACAAAAAGTTTATAGCCGGGATTTGCCCGGCTTTGTTTTTCAATAGAAGCAGGAAAGATCAATGAGTGTGAATGCAGACGTCGCCATCATCATGGGCAGCCAATCCGATTGGGAAACCATGCGTCATGCAGCAGACACATTGGAGGCGCTGGGCATTTCTTTTGACGCACGCATCGTTTCCGCACACCGCACGCCGGACCGCCTTGTCGCTTTCGCCAAAGGTGCAAAGGCTGAAGGCTTCAAGGTCGTGATCGCTGGTGCAGGCGGTGCGGCGCACCTTCCTGGCATGGCCGCAGCCATGACCCCTCTCCCGGTTTTTGGCGTTCCAGTACAATCAAAAGCGCTTTCCGGCCAGGATTCGCTCCTGTCCATTGTGCAGATGCCAGCCGGTATTCCGGTCGGCACCTTGGCGATTGGTCGCGCCGGTGCCGTCAATGCAGCGCTCCTCGCAGCAGCCGTGCTGGCTCTTTACAACAACGCACTTGCGGCCCGTCTTGATGAGTGGCGTGCAGCGCAAACCGAAAGCGTTGCTGAACGCCCATCCAACGAGGTTTGATATGGCACATTCCGCATTAAAAGCCGGATCAACAATCGGCATTATCGGCGGTGGCCAGTTGGGCCGTATGCTCGCCATGGCAGCAGCCCGCCTTGGCTATGAAACAATCATTTTGGAGCCACAGGCAGATTGCCCGGCGGCACAGGTGGCAAACCGCCAGATCATTGCAGCCTATGACGATCCGGCAGCTCTTGCTGAGCTTGCAGCAACCTCTGACGTTATCACCTATGAATTCGAAAACGTGCCTGTATCCGCAGCCGACAAGCTCGCAGAATCGGCGCTTGTTTTCCCGCCTCCGGCAGCGCTTGAGATTTCACAGGATCGCTTCACCGAAAAGCAGTTCCTCAATGAAAGCGGCATCCAGACAGCGCCTTGGCGTCTGGTTGACGATGAAGAATCACTCATTGCCGCACTTGGTGCACTGGGTGAGCGCGGTATTCTGAAAACCCGCCGCCTTGGCTATGATGGCAAAGGTCAGGTTCGTCTGACTTCACTTGATGAGAATGAAGTGCGTGCAGCCCTTGAGGCAATCAAACACGCGCCGGCAATTCTTGAAGGCTTCATCGCTTTTGAACGTGAGGTTTCTGTGATCGCAGCTCGTGATCGCGCCGGCAATGTTTCAATCTTTGACATCGCCGAGAACGTTCATAAGGACGGCATTCTCGCAACCTCGACCGTTCCAGCTTCAATCTCAGCTGAGACAGCCGATGCTGCAAGCCAGGCGGCTTCAAAGCTTCTGCATGCACTTGATTATGTCGGCGTGCTTGGTCTCGAATTCTTCGTGCTCGCGGACGGCACGCTGCTTGCCAATGAATTTGCGCCACGCGTGCACAATTCAGGCCACTGGACGGAAGCCGCTTGTGCCATCTCGCAGTTCGAGCAGCACATTCGTGCGGTGGCAAGCCTGCCGCTTGGCGATACGGTGCGCCATTCGGATTGCGTCATGGAGAATCTGATTGGCGATGATATTGAGAAGGTTCCGGCGATTCTGACAGAATCGAATGCCGTGCTGCACCTCTACGGCAAAAAAGAAGCCCGTCCGGGCCGCAAGATGGGTCATGTCACCCGCATAAAGCCCCGTGTAAACTAAACTTCACAGAGGAATCAGGCAGATTCCTCTATGAACAGCCCCTGCGGCAAGATTTTCCGAGTCCAGCTTCGTGAATCTGCGGCGCAGCAGTTGACATTTGGCTGAAATATTGTGTATTTCGGCCAACCCTTCGGGCAGGAATACTGCCTGTAACCAATTGGCGCCTTGGGCGCCTGTTTTTATGCAGCCCGGCGGCATGTCCTGTCGATGGGCCAACCAAGACCGGTGATTGACATGAAGATCAAGAATTCGCTCAAGGCGCTCAAGGCTCGTCATCGCGACTGCCAGCTCGTTCGCCGCAAGGGCCGCGTTTACATCATCAATAAGACTGCTCCGCGCTTTAAGGCACGTCAGGGCTAATCTTATTTCTGATTTTGCATTTGACGTTCCGCCGCGTATAATGAAAGTTATGCGCATGCGGAACGTTTTTGCATATCTGAACACATCTTCGCTCTCGATAGCAATCGCACTTACCGCAATGTTAAGTGCGTCTTTGGCTTATGCCGAAACAAATCCCTCACCGACAGCACCGATAACGCCGGTGCAAATCGGCACAGACGGCGACCAGAAGCCCGCTCCCAAAGAACAAAATCAAGCCGACCAAACGCCGGAAGAGCGCCTCAACAAGCTGTTTGCCGAACTCAAGCGCACATCCGATGAGACCAAAGCCCGTCGCCTCACTGTTCAAATCAATCAGATCTGGCAGCAATCCGGCAGCGCAACGGTCGATCTTTTGCTGCAGTGGGCGAGCAACGCCATGCTCGAAAAGCGCTATACATCAGCCCTTGATTTCCTGAATGAAGCCATCGCGATCAACCCGGACTATGCAGAAGCATGGAACCGTCGTGCGACGGTCTATTATCTGCGCAATGACTATGCGCATGCGATGTATGACATCAATCGCACACTGGAGCTTGAGCCACGCCATTATGGCGCCTTGACCGGCATGGCCGATATTCTGCGCGCTCGCGGTCTCAAGGAGCAGGCTCTAAAGGCCTATGAGAAGGCGCTTGAGGTTAATCCGATGATGCGTGATGCGCAGAAGAATTTCCTCGATCTGACAGAAGAACTCAGCGACACCCGCACCTGATTCTCTGACAATCGACCAAACAAAAACGCGCTCCGAAAGAAGCGCGTTTTTTCGTATCTATAAGGCTCACCCAAAACTGGGTGGGATTCGGGATTATGGTGCGGCGAAAATGGTGAGGTTTGAGACCCGGCGCGCAGCGTACTTAAAGTACGTGAGCACCGGAAACGAAAAACCACGCCATTTGCAGGCCACCGGAAACCGAAGGCCGCCGGTTTAATCTGTCGATTGACCGTCAGCGCCAATATAGGCAATGCGCAGGAGATTGGTTGCGCCTGGCGTTCCAAATGGCACGCCTGCGGTGATGATCAAACGATCCCCAGCCTTGCCGAACTCTTCCTTGAAAGCGACCTGACACGCGTGATCAACCATATCTTCCAAATCATGCGCATCTTCGGTCACAACGCAATGCAGACCCCAGACGACCGAAAGACGACGCGCAGTATCAACCACCGGCGAAAGCGCGATAATCGGGGTACGTGGGCGCTCACGCGCGGCACGAAGACCAGTGGTGCCGGAGGCCGTATAGGTGACGATTGCCGATAGATTCAGCGTTTCAGCAATCTGGCGTGCAGCAAGCGAAATCGCATCTGCACCCGTTGGCTCTGGAATTGCACGCTGTGCGTCCAGAATACCCGGATAAGTCGGCTCACGCTCAACTTTTTCCGCGATACGGTTCATCGTCGCCACAGCTTCAACCGGATACTGACCGGAAGCTGATTCTGCCGAAAGCATGACGGCATCCGCACCTTCAAACACAGCCGTTGCAACGTCTGACACTTCGGCACGGGTTGGCACCGGTGCGGTGATCATCGATTCAAGCATCTGCGTTGCAACCACAACCGGCTTACCGGCGCGGCGGGCTTTGCGGATCATCTGCTTCTGAATGCCCGGCACACTTTCCAGCGGCATTTCAACGCCCAGATCGCCACGGGCAACCATGATCGCGTCAGAAAGCTCAATAATCTCATCAAGACGGGTCACAGCCTGCGGCTTTTCGATCTTCGACATGAGACTGACTTTGCCGCCAGAGAATTTGCGGGCTTCGATCAAATCTTCAGGGCGCTGAATAAACGACAAGGCAACCCAGTCGATTTCTTCCTTGAGAACGGCCTCAAAATCCTTGTAATCCTTCTCGGTCAGCGCGCCGACACCCAGCGTGGTGTCTGGAAGGCTGACGCCCTTACGGTCGGAAATGCTGGTTCCGGCAACCACTTTACAGCGAATAGACTTGCCATCACAGGCTTCGGCTATCAGTTCCAGCTTGCCGTCATCGATGAGAAGACGATGGCCCGGCTCCACCGCTTCCAGAATTTCCGGATGCGGGAGATAGACACGGGTTTCATCACCCGGCTCTTGATTGTCATCGAGCGTGAAGGTCTGACCTGCTACAAGCGTGACCTTTGTGTTCTTGAACTTGCCAACGCGCAGCTTTGGCCCCTGCAGATCCGCCAGAATTCCGATAGGACGGCCAAGTTCTTTTTCGACATTTCGAATACGCTTTACGAGTGTGCGCATCGTGTCATGATCGGCATGACTCATATTGATACGAAAGACGTCTGCACCAGCTTCAAAAAGCTGACGGATAACGGCTTCTTCGCCAGACGCCGGGCCGAGTGTGGCGAGAATCTTGACCTTGCGGTTGCGCTTCATGGGTTATTCGTTCCTGTAACTGTAGAGTTTTCTAACGGTGTTTCATCCGTGAGCTGTACCATCCAGCTCGACTGTTCCCCGGTATCGTATTCCTGGAAGCCGTTGCGCTGAAAACCGCGAGCAAAACAATCCTGAACGCCCGTAATGCGGAATTCCTTTTCCGCAACGCACATATTCACTTTGCCTTCCCAGCGACCGCCGCTTTGAGAGTCCTCAGCGTAAAGATAATAATAGCGTGAAGACAAAGGCCCTTCGAGCAACGTCTTGCAGGTTGAACCGTCAATATGCCACCAGCCCTCAGTCACCCAGCCGGATTTGGCCCGATAGCCAATCGCAACACCAACAAGGTTTTGAGTTGAGTTACACACTCGAAAATCGGCCCGCGCTTCCAGAGAAGTCATACCCAGAGCACCAACAAGCACACTGGAAAATAAACCCAAAAACAATGGAAGTCGCATTCGCCGAACTCCTTCAGCCCGCAATCGCTTTTGTCTCACGCAAGGATATCCTCTTTCGGTCGCTCTCTTTTCGGCAGTTTCGCCTTTGATGTCAACGCAATCCCGGAGAGAACCAACCAGTTACAGCATTTCCAATCAAACTGCATGCGATTTCAGCACGATTTAAACGATTAGATTCGTAGCTTTGCCGCATTCTGAAAACTGCTTCGCTTTTCAATTAAGAATGATCGTTGCAATCGCGACTTTCTCATGACAGAGCTGAAACGACTTGCGATGTATGACAGAAATCCCATTCAAGAAGCCTCTCCCATGTCATGTGATCCGTCCTTCTCACCCTTCCATCAAGTTGACGGCAATCTCAGCCTCGGTCTTCTTCTGACAGCCGACCACGCCCGCCGCGACTTGCCTGTTGAATATGGTAGTCTCGGCCTCGCAAAAAACGAGTTCGAACGCCACATTGCCTATGATATCGGCGTTGAGGAGCTGACACGTCAATTGGCTGCAAGGCTTGATGCACCAGCGGTGATGGGAGGCTTTTCGCGTCTGCTGATCGATCCCAATCGCGGCGAAGACGATCCCACACTCATCATGCAATTGTCGGATGGCGCGGTGATTTCCGGCAATTACCCAATGTCGCCCGAAGAACGCAAAATCCGCCTTGACCGTTTCTATCGTCCCTATCACGATGCCGTTGCATCCATGAGTGCGCGTGTCGCGACTGAGAGCAGCAAAGCGCCCTTCATCGTTTCGATCCATTCTTTTACGCCCAACTGGCGTGGAAAGGATCGCCCATGGCATATAGGACTTTTATGGGATTCTGACCCGCGGGCAGTGATACCGCTTCTTTCCATGCTGCGTGATGAGCCGGGCCTCATCGTCGGCGACAACGAACCCTATGACGGCGCACTCAAGAACGATGCCATGTATCGCCATGCGACGGCGCGTGGCTATGCGCATGTGCTCATTGAGGTGCGGCAGGATTTGATCGCTGATAAAGCTGGAGCCATTGAATGGGCGGATCGGCTTTCGCCAATGCTGGCGAAAATCAACACAATGCCGGAAATCCATGAAATCCGGCATTTCGGCTCCCGATCTGGACCGATTGATTGAGGCTTTGCCCGTTATCCACAGCCGGAAGGCAATAAAACAGGGTTTTATGGCCCCACAGCCCCTTAATTTCGCCTGCGACTCGCAGGAAAACCATGTCCGACTTTCGGCATGTGTTTTGTTGCTGTAACGAAACACTGTTGCCCCTCATTGATCATCGAGTTGAATTGGAGACCCCCGTGAGCGACGATATTACCAGCGAAGCCCAGACGATTGCCGTTGGCCAGTTGCGCGCTTTCATCGAGCGCATTGAGCGCCTTGAAGAAGAAAAAAAGACCATCGCCGACGATATCAAGGAAGTTTACGCGGAATTGAAGGGTTCGGGGTTTGACAGCAAGGTCGTAAGGACCATTATTCGTCTGCGTAAAAAAGAAGACCATGAACGTCAGGAAGAAGAAGCCATGCTCCAGCTTTATATGGATGCACTTGGCATGGGCTGACACTGAGGGCGCAATGCGCCTGACCCGCTCTTCTTCCTGAAATCGAAGCCCTGCGAATTCTTCGGAATTCGTACATACAGGAAGGGGATAGGGTCCATGGAGTTTAGAAAACTCGGACGTACTGAACTCGAGGTTTCGCCGCTTTGTTTTGGCGGCAATGTATTTGGCTGGACGGTCGATGAAGGAACATCCTTTTCGCTTCTCGACCGTTTTGTCGATGCAGGATTTAATTTTATCGACACGGCGGATGTCTATTCCGCATGGGCGCCGGGCAATGCCGGTGGTGAATCCGAAACCATTATCGGCAACTGGCTGAAATCCCGCGGTCTGCGCCACAAGGTTGTGATCGCCACCAAAGTCGGCTCCGAAATGGGGCCGAATGAAAAAGGCCTTTCACCAAACTATATTCGCAAAGCCGTCGATGCCTCCCTCAAACGACTGCAAACAGACTATATCGATCTCTATCAATCGCATTGGGATGACCCCGAAACGCCGTTTGAAGATGTTCTTGGCACCTATCAGGAGCTGATCAAGGCGGGTAAAGTGCGCGCAATCGGTGCGTCCAACCTGACATCGGAACGCCTGACAGAATCGCTTGATGTTGCAAAGCAGCATGGCCTGCCGCGTTATGAAACCCTGCAGCCGCTTTACAATCTCTATGACCGAGCCGTTTTTGAAGATGGTCTTGAAGCGATCTGCCGCGACAATGATCTGGGCGTGATCAATTATTATTCGCTGGCTTCCGGCTTTCTGACGGGCAAATACCGCTCAAAAGATGATCTTGGTCAAAGTGCGCGCGGTCAAACGGTTGAAAAATACCTGACAGATCGCGGGTCGCGGATTATTGCAGCACTTGATCAGGTAGCCCGTGCCAATGACGCCACACCGGCACAAATCGCCATTGCCTGGCTGATTGCACGCCCCTCCGTCACAGCCCCGATTGCCAGCGCCACGCGCCTCACCCAGCTTAATGAGCTGCTCGATGCCGCACAGATCAAGCTGGATGCTGATGCGATTGCCCTGCTCGACAAAGCGAGCGCTTAGAGAGTTTTCGAGGGATAATAATTATCCCTCGATTTCCTCGCGCAACATCTCCAGCTCCAGCCATTCTTCTTCCATGGCTGCGTTTTCGTTGCGCTTCTTTTCAAGAAGATCGGCCGTTTTCGCAAACAGTGTCGGGTCTTTGGCATAAAGCTGCGGATCGGCAAGCTTGCCTTCCAGCACGCTGATTTCCTTCGCAAGCGCATCCATTTTGCCGGGTAAGGTTTCGAGCGCGAATTTCTGCTTATAGGAAAGCTTACGCTTTTCATCACGCTTGGCCTGCGGCGCTTCACTACCCTTGTTATCAGTGCCAGCGGTCGCCGTTTTGACGTTGCGTCGTGCCAGCGCTTGTTCCTTACGCTGCGCCATCATATCGGCATAGCCACCGGCATATTCGAGCCAGTTGCCATCGCCTTCCGGTGCGATTACCGACGTCACCGTGCGATCAAGGAAATCGCGGTCGTGGCTGACAAGGATAACGGTCCCCGGAAAACCGGAAACCAGTTCCTGCAACAGATCAAGCGTTTCCATGTCGAGATCGTTGGTCGGCTCGTCGAGGATCAAAAGATTGGCAGGCCGCGCCAGAACGCGCGCCAGCATCAGGCGCGCCCGCTCACCGCCGGACAGTTCGCGGATTGGCGTCCGCGCCTGTTCGGGCTGGAACAGGAAGTCTTTCATATAAGAAACGACATGACGCTGTTCGCCGTTGACCACCAGGTTTTCACCACGCCCATCAGTGAGATAATGCGCGAGCGTATCATCAAGGTTCAGGCTTTCGCGCTTCTGATCAAGCTCAGCCATTTCCAGATTAACGCCAAGACGCAACGTGCCTGAATCGGGTGCGAGTTTGCCGGTCAGCATCGACAAAAGCGTCGTCTTGCCAGCCCCATTGGGTCCGACAAGACCAATACGATCACCGCGCTGCACACGGATCGAGAAATCATGAACGAGAACACGCTCGCCATACGCCTTGTTAAGCTTCTTCGCTTCAATCACCAGCTTGCCCGATTCCTTGGAATCACTGGCCGTCAGAACAGCTGTACCCTGCGCCTTGCGATGATCGCGGAAATCGGCGCGCATGGAATGCAGCTCACCGAGGCGGCGCATATTGCGCTTGCGGCGTGCGGTCACGCCATAGCGCAGCCAATGTTCCTCGCGCGCAATCTGACGCCCAAGCTTGTGATGGTCACGCTCTTCTTCTTCAAGAACCTTGTCCCGCCATTCCTCAAAATGCCCAAAGCCCTGATCGATACGGCGGGTGATGCCGCGATCAAGCCAGACTGTCGAGCGGCTGACATTTTCCAGAAAGCGGCGGTCGTGCGAAATCAGAACAATGGCTGAGCGAATCTGGCGCAGCTCATCTTCGAGCCATTCAATGGTCGTCAGGTCGAGATGGTTGGTCGGCTCGTCAAGCAGCAGCACATCCGGCTGCGGAGCAATCACGCGGGCAAGGGCTGCGCGACGCGCTTCCCCGCCAGAAAGATGATCGGGCTTTTCCTCGCCAGTCAAGCCCAGATGTTCCAGCAGATAGGTCACGCGGTGCGGATCGTCTGTTGGTCCAAGACCTGCTTCCACATAAGCGCGGACATTGGCAAAGCCTTCAAGATCAGGCACCTGCGGCAGATAGCGGATGGTGGCACCCGGATGCTTGTAAATTTCGCCGGAGGTTGCTTCGACCATAGAAGCGGCAATTTTAAGCAGGGTGGATTTGCCGGAACCATTGCGTCCGACCAGCGCGATGCGGTCACCGTCACTCACCGAAAGGGCTGCATCTTCCAAAAGCGGCGTGCCGCCAAAGGTAAGCTTGATCTGATCGAGGCGAAGAAGCGGAGGTGCCATGGTTCTCTTTGAAAAATGCCGTTGAAATTTCTGCCCTGCTTGTCGGGGACAAAACGCATTCTGTCAAATGATAAGGCCAAAAAAGCAAACAGGCCGGGTTAACCCGGCCTGCTTTTGAATTCGAAACCGCTAAACGGTCAGCTTAGTTACAAGGTGCTTCGTAAACACGACCGTAATTGTCGCGGTAACGGCAGTACTGAACACCATTACGGGTCTGTGCTGCACCAAGAAGCGTACCGGCAACGCCACCGATCGCTGCGCCAGCCAGAGCACCACGGCCATTGCCGCCGATAGCACCGCCAGCAAGTGCACCAAGAGCTGCACCACCAACACCATAGCCGGCAGTACGCTGCTCATTCGTCGTGCATGCTGCCGTTGAGAACGCAAGCGCACCGACGATTGCAATCATGGTAAGACGTGACTTCATGAAACAATCTCCTAATAGAGTTACACCAACACCGACTTTGCGTCCCCAATTTCGGCGCAAGGCGGACAATTCCCGCTGAGGCTATTTACAATACGTTTCGCTCGTCAGCGTCAAGCGGTTTCAATTGGTAAGGTTAGCAGCCATAGTAAAGATCAGCCCCCTCATTCAAGTTGGCTACAAGTATCGCAAGTCCTGAACGCACGGAAACGCAAAGAGTTCCACGCACAATATTGGAAACCGTCCATGAAGAACCAAAAGGAAGGGTCACGTTGTCTAACGGCCACTCTGCATTTGTGATTGAAAGTCCTTCGACTTTGCAGAAATTCACGACGCTGAAAGACGTGCCATCGGGAAAATCATAAACATAGTCTCCCCTAACAACCGGCCAGGCTTCCTCGACCCCGCTTGAAAGCAGAATATCCCGCCCCTCTGCGGCCTGCGCCGTTGCCATCGTAAGATGCAGCAAGGTGTGATCCGTGCGCGGGCCACCAAATGCCCCACATAAAATGACCTTCTCAGCGCCGCGCGCAAAAGCTTCCGAAAGTGCAAGCTCGCCATCAGTCATATCTTTGGCACGTGGAAAACTCTTCTGCGGAATATGCGCATACTGCTCTTTCAACGCCTCAGAAGCGGAATCAAAGTCCCCCAGCCACAGCTCAGGTTCAACACCCAGCTCCGCTGCATGGCGTATGCCACTGTCGGCGGCAAGAACGCGCGCTCCCGCAATCTGATTTTTCAGACGATCCGTGACAACGAGATCGCCGCCAAGTAAAATGACAAATGTGCTCATAAACCGCTCATAACATGCGGAAATTCTAGCTGAAAGCCCGCATTGCGAACCCTTGCCCTTCCTGAAGCAAACATCTATTGTTGCCGTGCTCTAACGGGGTGCCATTCGTTCTTAGAATGGCTGAGAAGCCGCACACCGGCTAACCCGCTGAACCTGATCCGGTTTGTACCGGCGGAGGGATTAGATGCTGACCGATTTCCCAAGCGGCGCTCAATCTTTTCGAATAAAAGAAAGGAATGCCGTTATGCGGCTTTTATCTCTGCTTACCCTGTCGCTGAGCGCAGCTTTTGCCTTTGCGCCTGTTGCCCACGCCAAAGACAAGCTGACCATCTACACCTATGACAGCTTTGTTTCCGAGTGGGGCCCAGGCCCAAAGGTCAAGGAAAACTTCGAGAAAGAATGCGATTGCACGCTCGAATGGGTTGCATCGGCTGATGGCGTCGCCCTGCTCAATCGCCTCAAGCTTGAGGGCGGCAATACCAAAGCAGACATCGTCCTTGGCCTCGACACGAACCTGACGACCGAAGCGCGCGCCACCGGCTATTTCGCGCCGAGCGGCATTGATCTTTCCAATGTCAAAGTGCCGGGCGATTTCAAGGACGATATTTTCGTGCCTTATGACTACGGCTATTTCGCCGTTGTCTATGATTCCGAGAAGCTGCCCAATCCGCCGAAAAGCCTCAAAGAGCTGGTCGAAGGCGATCCGTCGCAAAAAATCGTCATTCAGGACCCGCGCACATCGACACCGGGCCTTGGCATTCTGCTCTGGATCAAATCGGTCTATGGCGATCAGGCAGCCGAAGCATGGGAAAAGCTGCAGAAGCGCATTCTCACGGTGACGCCGGGCTGGTCGGAAGCCTATGGCCTGTTCACCAAAGGTGAAGCACCAATGGTGCTCTCTTACACCACCTCCCCTGCCTATCACATGATTGCCGAGAAAACCGAGCGCTATAAGGCACTGGCATATCCTGAAGGCAATTACCTTCAGATCGAACTTGCTGCCCAGACAACAACAGGCGCCCAAAACCCGCTCGCACACAAATTTCTCGCTTTCATGACCGGCCCCGGCTTTCAGGATGTGATTCCCGAAACCAACTGGATGTATCCGGCAGGCAAGACTTCGCAGCCGCTTGCACCGGCTTTCGACACATTGCCGAAGCCTGAAAAGACCCTTCTGATCCCAGCCGACGCGGTTGCGAAGAACCGCAAGGCATGGGTCGATGAATGGCTTGACGCTTCAAGCAAATGATCAAAGCACCGACCAGAACCAGCGCTGCTCACACCATGCCTGCGATAAAACAACTCGCGGGCATGCTGGCGCTTGGCTTTCTTGCGGTGCTGGTCGGTGGTTCGCTTCTTGCGCTGGCATTAGAAGCCAGCGGCTTTGATACGGATGTCTATTTCGACAATTATCTGCTGCGCGTCGCCCGTTTCACACTCACGCAAGCTGCGGCATCGGCTCTGCTGTCAGTGCTGTTTGCCATTCCGGTAGCGCGGGCGCTTTATGCAGAATCAAACTTTCCGGGTCGAAGCCTGATCCTGCGCCTTTTCGCGCTGCCACTCGCCTTACCTGCCCTTGTGACGGTGCTGGGCATCACCAGCATTTACGGGCGCAACGGCTTTATTGCGCAGCTTTCGCAAGCAAGCAGCTATCCGCTCTCACCCGATATTTACGGCATCACCGGCATTTTGATCGCGCATGTGTTTTTCAATATGCCGCTGGCTGTCAGACTCATTCTCGCGACTTATGACTCAATACCCGCCGATTACTGGAAGCTTTCAGCACAACTTGGCATGGGAAGCCCGTCGCGCTTTCGCCTGATTGAATGGCCCGTCATTCGGCGCAATCTGCCCGGCATGTTCGGTCTGATCTTCATGCTCTGCGTCACAAGCTTCACAACGGTTCTCACCCTTGGCGGCGGCCCACGCGCCACAACGCTGGAAGTTGCAATTTACCAAAGCCTGCATTTCGATTTCGATCCGGCGCGCGCGGTTGCTCTCACCTTCGCACAGCTTGCGCTGACACTTTTCATTTTGCTGGCCCTGCGCATGACCGGACGCCCATCGGAAGAAGGCTTTACGCTTACACGTAACGCGAGACGCTATGCGAAGCCCTCTGTACCAGAACGCTTTTTCAATATCACAGCCATTGCGATTGGCTTCCTCTATGTCGCGCTTCCCGTCATCGGCATCGTCATTTCAGGTCTTGCCGCCGATCTGGTCGGGCTTTTGAGGGAGAAGACCGTCTGGCGAGCAATCAGCACCAGTCTGGCACTTGGATTTTCAGCAGCCCTCCTCTCTGTCATCCTCTCCCTCTCCCTGGTCATCGCACGCGGGGCCACAAAGAGCGTGCGCCTTGCCGGGCTTTTTGACACAGGCGCAAGCCTCATTCTGGTCATGCCACCCATCGTTCTGGGTGCGGGCTGGTTCATTTTGCTGCGCCATTTCACAGATCCCTTCCTGATGGCTCCGTTGATGGTGATAACAGTCAATGCCGCGATGGCCATGCCGTTTGCCGTGCGCCTGCTGCGACCTTCATGGGACACAGCGGCTGCGCGCCACAACAGGCTCTGTGCACAGCTTGGCATCACAGGCTTCAACCGGCTGAAACTGATCGACTGGCCATCCATTCAAAAACCCTTCGGAATGGCCTTTGCCTTTGCCATGGCGCTTTCGCTGGGCGATCTCGGCACCATCGCACTTTTCGGCAGCGATGCATTGTTAACGCTGCCTTATCTTCTGTTCCAGCGTATGGGCAGCTACCGCACATTCGACGCAGCAGGCCTTGCATTGATCCTCGGAATCTTATGTCTTGGCCTGATGATGATTGCAGATCGTGCTGCCTCGCGAAAGGAAACGCCGCTTCTATGAATGTCAAAGCCGACATCAGGCTTCGCGATCTATATTTCAGCTATGGCGAAACCAAAATGCATTTCGACGCGACCATACCGGGCGGCGTAATTGCGGCCATTGTCGGCCCCAGCGGCTCGGGAAAGTCCACACTGCTCAATCTGATTGCAGGATTTGAAAAACCAGAAATCGGGCAGATTTTGATCGGCGATCTTGATGTTACCGATCTGCCGCCTGCATCCCGGCCCGTTTCAATGGTCTTTCAGGAGAATAATCTTTTCGCACATCTAAGCGTCGAGCAGAATGTCGGGCTTGGCCGTTCTCCCAATCTGAAGCTGAACCAACAGGATCGGGACGCAATCGCAACTGCATTGGAACGCGTGGGACTTAAAGGCAAAGAGACCCGCAAACCCGAAGCGCTTTCGGGTGGCGAACGTCAGCGGGTGGCGATCGCACGCGCGCTCGTGCGCGCAAGACCGGTATTGTTGCTGGACGAAGCCTTTGCTTCCCTTGGACCCGCACTACGCCATCAGATGCTTGATCTTGTGCGTGCATTGCATGAAGAAAACAAAATGACGGTGCTGATGGTTACACATACGCCGGAAGACGCACTCTATCTCAATGCTTTGTTGCTGTTTCTCGACAATGGCCGGATTTCCGCACAAGGGCCTGCCCATGAATTACTCTCGCCATCTGGACCCGAAGCTTTGAAGCACTATATCGGTGCACAGACGCCAAAGCTCAAATAGAGTTACGGCAGTGGACATATTTTGTTCGCAATCGGCTTAAAGAACGCTTTGAACACTGATCAGCTTCTTGTAGGCAATTCAGTGAGCGGCTAAATTTATGCCACGACATCGACGCCCATTCATTGCGAGGATAAAATACTGATCCGTCAACAGACCCGTGCCCGGGCCTCCCTGTGCCTTCCAGTCCCCCTGCCAGAACGGACACAGCGCAATTGGCGGAAACCAGCCATTGGTCTTGGCTTGCTGGCGATTGCCTTGATTTCGGGCTGCCAGTCGTTCAATTCGAGCAAGGATCTCGGCCTTCAGCCATCGTCCAATCCGGTCACCGTTGAAAACGTCACGCGCAACGACCGGCTGGCGCAAATCGGCGCGCAGCAGCATCCGCGCATCCTCGCCACTTATGGCGGCGAGTATAAAGACCCGAAGCTGGAGCGCATGGTCGCCAAGATCGTCGGCAATCTCACAACGGTTTCCGACAAGCCGGATCAGACCTATCGCATCACAATCCTCGACAGCCCCAACATCAATGCCTTCGCTTTGCCGGGCGGGTTTCTTTACGTAACACGCGGTTTGCTGGCGCTTGCCAACGACTCATCTGAAGTCGCAGCCGTTATCGCCCATGAAATGGGCCACGTGGTCGCCAATCACGGTATTCTTCGTCAGGAGAAAGAGGCAGAAACAGCAATTGCCGGGCGGGTCGCCACAGAAGTTCTGCACAATGAAAATGCAAGTCGTGAAGCAACCATTCGCGGCAAACTCCGCCTTGCGCAGTTCTCGCGCAATCAGGAACTGCAAGCCGACGCCATCGGCATCAAAATGATCGGTGAAGCGGGGTATGACCCGTTCGCTTCCGCACGCTTCCTGCAATCGATGGAAGCTTACACAGATTTCCGGTCTGTCTCTGGTGCCACCGATGCGAGCCTCGACTTTCTCGCAAGCCACCCTGCAACGCCACAACGCATTCAGCTGGCGCTCGGACACGCGCGCCGCATTGGCGCGCCGGGCGTTGGCACAACGGATCGCGATTCCTTCCTCAACGGCATTGATGGCCTGCTCTATGGCGATTCGCCCAATGAAGGCTATGTGCGCGAACAGACCTTCATCCATCCAAAGCTCGGCGTAACCTTTACCGCGCCGGCCGGCTTCACCATTGACAATTCGGCCAATGCCGTCATGGCCAGTGGACCGGGCGAAGTGGCAATCCGCTTTGACGGCGCATCGCTGCCTGCAGGCTCCAGCCTTACCGATTATATCAAATCGGGCTGGGTGACGGGCCTTGATGAAAGCTCAATCCGCCCCATCACGATCAACGGCCTGCCTGCGGCAACCGCGCGCGCGAGTGCGGATCGCTGGCAATTCGACATTGTGGTGATCGGTGCCAACAACAAGGTCTATCGCTTTCTGACGGCAGCGCCAAAGGGCAGCAATGCACTCATGCCTGCATCGCAAAGCGTAACACAATCCTTCCGCCTGCTTTCGGCAGCCGAGCAACAAGCCATCAAACCTTTGCGCATTCGCGTGGTGACTGTGAAGCCGGGGGATACAATGGCCAGCCTTTCAGCACGCATGCAGGGAACAACCCGCAAGCTTGAACTGTTCCGCCTGCTCAACGCCATGCCTGCGGGCGCAACTGTATCTGTGGGCGATCGCGTCAAAATCATAAGCGAGTAAGTCAATGGAAGTCATGCTTGAATCATTGCTGGCAGGCCAGATCGCCCCACTAGGACCGCGTGCCGCACCGAGCGGGATCGATAAGAAGCCTATATCGGGGCCCGTTCGCTTGCTGCGCGAAGGCCTCGAATGCGACGAGCAAGGCGACAGAAAAGTCCACGGCGGTCCCGAAAAGGCCATTCACCATTATCCGCGCGATCATTATGCTCTCTGGCGCGAGGATATTGGCGACCATCCCTGTTTTGATGCGCCCGGCGCTTTTGGAGAAAACATCTCAACCACCGGACTGACCGAGCATAATGTTGCTATCGGCGACCGTTTTCGCTTGGGAACAGCTTTGGTTGAGGTGTCACAGGGCAGGCAGCCCTGCTGGAAACTCAATGCGCGCTTCGATGTACCGGACATGGCAACCCGCGTGCAAAAAACCGGACGCACCGGCTGGTATTATCGGGTTTTGGAAGAAGGTGTTGTCAGCGCTGACGACACGATAACGCGTGTCGAACGCCTTTCCCCAGAATGGACGCTGCACCGGGTTTGGCATCTTCTCTACGTCGATATGCTTAATTATGACGAACTTGCACGGATGGCCAACCTTGCGCACCTTGCCGATGGCTGGAAGCGCTATGCCATCCGCCGTCTGGAAAACCGCAAGGTCGAAGACTGGTCATCGCGCCTTGAAGGCAGCCGCGATTAGCGTATGCCTCCCCAAAGTGGGACCCGGTTTTGGGATAAAGACATCTGTAAAAAGTCTATGCCTGATAGGCTGCCATTTCATGCTGATCAAGCAGCGCCAGCTTAAGCTTTTCCATGGCGCGGCTTTCAATCTGCCGAACACGCTCTTTTGAGATTCCCAATTTTTCGCCGAGTGCTTCAAGTGTCACGCCATCATCGCCCAGACGCCGTTGTCGGATGATGTGCAATTCACGCTCGTTAAGCGCATGAAGCGCGGTGCGCAACCAACCCACACGGCGTTCCATATCAATCGTGCTTTCAACGACCTCATCCTGCAAGGGATGGTCATCGACAAGAAAATCCATACGGGTGGAGGTGCCCGATTCATCATTACCGATTGACGCCGAAAGCGAACTGTCAGACCCTGAAAGTCTGCTGTCCATGACTTCGACATCACTCGCTGATACGCCAAGCTGCGTCGAGATCTGGCGGTAAATTTCTGCCTTGCTCATGGTCTCATCTTCCTGTGCAAGCTTCGAACGCAGGCGACGCAGATTGAAGAACAGCGACTTCTGAGCCGAACTCGTCCCACCGCGCACGATAGACCAGTTGCGCAGGATATAATCCTGCATGGACGCCCTTATCCACCATGATGCATAGGTGGAAAAACGAACTTCGCGCTCAGGATCAAAGCGCGCAGCCGCTTCGAGCAATCCAACATAGCCCTCCTGAATCAGATCGCTCATCGGAAGCTTGAACTTACGAAACCGTCCGGCCATCGAAATCACCAGTCGCATATGCGAGGCCGTGATGCGATGAAGTGCTTCCTGATCCTTGTTATCTTTCCAGCGGATGGCGAGGTCGCGTTCTTCTTCTCGTTCAAGATAAGGCGCTGACATCGCATTGCGGATCATCGACTGCGAGGACGCAGCAGGCGCTTGAAGACCGCACGCCGGAATCGGCAAACGAGTTGGCGGAACGATGGAGGAACTGCTCATGGATGACTGCTTCATCTGGCTCTCCTGTTCTGGCTGCGATGTTCCAGAGAAGTCTGAAACCCGAAACGGAAACGATACCAGCCCCAAAAAGGGATTAAGCAAACATTTTTCGTTCGTTCAAAACATCTTTTACAGACCTGCTCTGAGGCCAGATTGCTACGCCACAAAACAAACCCGCTCAGAGCTGGTTTGATAATAACGCAAGAAGAACCCTCCGGTTCCATCCGAAGTGCTATAAATATCTGACATTCTATGAAAATAGAGAGACAAGCCGCTTGGGCAAGTATCCACCCCCCTCTCATCAGTCCGAAAATAAGAATTATTTTTGGAAGACGCGAGGCGCACGGTGCTCTATGCAGAAAAATAAAAAGCCCCACATCAGCGGGGCTCTTTAGAAAAGAATGCAGGCGTTATTACGCTGCTTCGACTTCATCACCGTCCACTTCACCTTCGGCATCAGCCTTGGTGCGTTTCGGGCTCTTGGCAAGATTTGCTTCGATAAGGCGAACTGCTTCCGTATCGGAAAGCTTGTTCACGGCAGCGATTTCGCGCGCCATGCGATCCAGCGCTGCTTCGTAAAGCTGACGCTCGGAATAGGACTGCTCCGGCTGATTGTCAGCACGATGCAGATCACGAACAACTTCAGAAATCATAATCAGATCGCCGGAATTGATCTTTGCATCATATTCCTGCGCGCGGCGCGACCACATGGTGCGCTTTACGCGTGCACGACCCTGTACGACTTTTAGGGCACGTTCGACATAATCGGTTTCCGACAGCTTGCGCATACCAATGCTGACAGCCTTGGCGACCGGCACCTTGAGGCGCATCTTGTCTTTTTCAAAGTCGATAACAAAAAGCTCAAGCTTATGGCCGGCAACTTCCTGGTCTTCGATCGCTACGATCTGACCAACACCATGAGCCGGGTAAACAATGGACTCGCCGGTCTTAAATCCCTGGCGGGCCGGAGTTTTTTTCTGCTGGGATGTCATACGCTCTAATACTCCCTGTTGTGCCCGGCACTACACGCCGGTTAACACATGATTTCGACCACACCCCCTTGGGAGAGGTGCGGAAGCCATTACGGTCTTGAACTGAAAGCGCTTCCCAGGCACAAATTGATTTACCGGGAAGCTCTGGTGGGGAACGTGTGCTGAAACCGCAATAATCCGTCCCGGTGCCATAAAGCCCAGTAAAAAAATATAGCCCTTTCAGAGATTAACGCATTTGCGCCACGATTTGACGTCCAGTCACCGAAATTATTGGCACAGGTTAACACAATTTTACGCAAGAATCAACAAATGGCCAAAAAAGAGGATTCCGGCCATTTTCGACATGCATAAAATCAGCTTCAACAACTCAGCAATACACGAAACTACGACAGCAAAAGTGCCAATCTGACGGATTGCTCTTGCGCTCAACCAATCCGAAAAAAGCGTCAAGCCTTTCGAACCTGTTTAGAGCGCCGTGCACCCTATTGAGCACACAAAGCCGGTCTAATCACCGGAACCCGGCTCAGGCGAAAAGAACTGTTCGAGCTTGCCTGAAACGCCATCCATTTCCTTGGCTTCTGGAAGCTCATCTTTTTTCGCAGTCAGGTTTGGCCATTTCGCTGCATATTCGGCATTCAGCTCAAGCCATTTGTCGAGGCCCGGTTCGGTATCCGGGCTGATGGCTTCCGCCGGACATTCCGGCTCGCAAACGCCGCAATCGATACACTCATCGGGATTGATGACGAGCATATTCTCGCCTTCGTAAAAACAGTCGACCGGACAAACCTCGACGCAGTCCGTATATTTGCAGCGAATGCAATTATCGGTCACGACATAAGTCATTGTCCAACTCCTGTTGCCTCTCCCGTGATGAAGAGTAAGCTTATCTATTCAGAACCGGCTGTTTGAACATTCAGATCGGGCACCTGAATGGTTCCGCTCCGTTCACTCCATAGACTATCCCACGGGGTGTTTTGGCGTGTGGCATGCATGCCAGTTCATGTGCTTGCGATTGCCAAGCGTGAGGTAACGATTTTATCGGTCCATGACAAGGGCCGAAACGACGCAATAACAATATGTCACGAACATCGGAAATGACATTCCAATTATGGTGCAAAAGTCGAAAAGAGCTTTTAACGTAAAGCTTTAACGCGCAATTTCTGTCGCACCCGATGGCTATCCTGCGGCATCGCGTCCGGTTTAATTTCCGCGCAGACGATCCGTTTCGCGCCGTTCTTTCTTTGTTGGACGCCCGGCACCGCTCTCACGATGTGGCTGCATTGCTCCAACGCTGTCAGATTGCGGGGCAGGTTTGGGCGTCATGTCCTGATATAGAAGTTGTGCTTCAGGGGCTGGCCCGCGCCTGTGACCGGGTGCAAGCACCTTATAGACGAGAATTTGCCGATCAAGGGTTATGGTCAGAACATCGCCGATCTTCACCGGATAGGCTGCCTGATCAATCTTGTCACGATTGACCCTGACTTTGCCGCCGACGGCGAGTTTCGCCGCCAGCGATCTTGATTTAACCACGCGTGCAAAGAACAGCCACTTGTCAATACGCTGTCTTGCAATCGCCTCAGTCGCCATCTTACTTCTTCAATTGCTCCTTAAGAGCAAGAAGCTTGGCAAAAGGCGAATCAGGATCAACACGCACCGGACGTTCTTGCTCAACGCGCTTGTTGCCCTGATGAGTAGCATGGTCCCGCTTAGGCTGACGCTGATCGCGGTTGCCACCATCACGCGGTTTGCCCTTGAAGCTTTCGCGTTTGTTCTGGCCACGATCCTGATTTTCACCATCATTGTTACGACGGTTCTTGTCAAAACGCTTGCCAACGCCACGGTTTTCACGCGCAGCCGCGGCTTCACCAGCTTCACCACCCTGCTGCGAGCGGTTCTGGCGCTGACGATTCTGATCCTGCGTGCGATTACGTCCTTCAAAGCGCCCCTGACGCCAGAGCAGAACAGGCTTGGCCTCTTCTGCTGGCGCGTCGGTTGCTTCTGTTGCGGGCTTTTCCTCCGCTGCGGCCTCAACAGAGACAACTGGGGCAGGAACCGGCTCGGCTGCCGGAACAACAGGCTTGGCTTCGCTTATGGTGGCAGCAGGTACGGCTGGCTTAAAGACAGTATCTTCGACAACCGCCTCAGCCTGTGCCTGTGCCTTAGCAGCAAAGGCATCAAGCTCGGCAAGCTTTGCGCTCACATCAGCCGCATCAACAGCCTCATGGCGATAACCAAGGCTTTTCAGGATCTCTTCCATATCCTCAACCGTGGCGCCCAGAATAGACATCATGGCAGGGGTAACAATGAAGCGTCCGCCATCATAAGCGCCATCGGGACGTGTGCCCGAACCCGGACGCCAGGCCAGTGCCGGACGAATGAGATCGGCAAGGCGTTCCAGAATATCAATGCGCACGGCACGACGACCGAGCACGCGATACCCACCCAGACGATAGAACATTGGATCGAAAGCCGGATCGACAACCACCGATGTGCGGCCTGCGGCCAGCACATTGACCACATCGCCATAACCGGCGCGCTCGCGGCCATCATTCTTCAATGCCCAAAGCAGCGTGATCAGGCCAGCCGGAGCAGGCTTTAACAGCATGGGCATGAAAACATGATAAGCACCGAAGCGCACGCCCAGACGACGCAGTGCTGCACGCGAATCCTGATCAAGTCCGCGGACTTCCTCAGCAACATCGCGGCGCTGAAGACTGCCAAGGCCTTCAACGATCTGGAAAGCCAGACCGCGTGTCATACCGGTCAGGGCATCGGCAGCGTTAAGATCGGTCAACGGCTTGAGAACCGTTTCGATGTGATGCGCAACAAAACGCTCAATACGGGCCGCAACCTTGTCGCGTGCCGGCCCGGTCAATTGTTCGTCGGCAAAAATTATCGTGCGCGGTTTCAACACATGATCGGCTGCAACCAGCGTTGCGACCGGTGCACCGATCCAGCGCAACACGCCATCCGAACCGAGCGCAAAGTCGCCATTCGGCGCTGCGGAAAACCGCTCGGCACGGCGTTCGAACTCGGCGGCAAGCGCCTTTTGTGCAGCCGTTCTCACAGCCTTCGCGTCCGGCCCCTCGGCCTGAACGTCGGCAGTGAACCGGAATCCTTCTAGTTGCCCAACATTGTGGCCCTCGACAATTACGTCACCGGCCGGGCTGATTTCTGCTTCTAGCATGGCATTCTCTCTCAGGCGCCTCATAAGCACGCTTGTCCTGCGGTCTACAAAGCGTTTCGTCAACCTTTCATGCAGCGCATCGGACAGTCTGTCCTCAATTTCGCGCGTCTTTTCCTGCCAGTGTGTCGGATCGGCAAGCCATCCCGGCCTGTGCGACACAAAAGTCCAGGTACGGATTTGCGCCACGCGATGAGACAGAGTGTCGATTTCCCCCTCTGTATTGTCGGCGCGGCGCACCTGTTCGCTCATATAATCTTCATCAACGCTCCCTCGGCGGACCAGATCCTGATAAATGGTTGCTATGATATCGGCATGTTGTGCCGGCGCAATCTTACGATAATCGGGAAGCGCACAGGTATCCCACAAAAGTTCGATCCGCGCAGGCATCGTTGCAAGCCGCACAATGTCTTCATCTTTCGACAAATTTTCAAGCGCCTGCTGATCAACAGCAGGCAGTGCCTTGGTAAGACCTTCAATCGGCGTTGGCGTTTCCAGAGAATGGCGTAAAGCGTTCAGCGACGAAAAATCAAAGCGGCTTGTTCGCCATTGCAACACTTTCACCGGATCGAATGCATGGGCTTCAACCCGCTCCACCAGTTCATCGTCCAGGGGCTGAACCTGCCCGGTGACGCCAAATGTACCATCGCGCAAATGGCGACCCGCACGACCGGCGATCTGGCCAACCTCCGCAGGCGTCAGATCACGAAACTGATAACCGTCAAATTTACGGTTCTGTGCGAAAGCCACATGATCGACATCAAGATTGAGTCCCATGCCGATGGCATCCGTTGCCACCAGAAAATCCACATCACCTGACTGATAAAGCTCGACCTGTGCGTTGCGCGTGCGTGGGCTCAGCGCGCCCATTACTACCGCTGCACCACCACGCTGGCGACGGATCAGCTCGGCAATGGCGTAAACCTCATCCGCCGAAAAGGCGACAATTGCTGAGCGGTTCGGCAGTCGGATAATCTTCTTGGAACCCGCATAAGAAAGCTGAGACAAACGCGGACGCGTCACAACAGTGATGCCCGGCAGAAGCTTTTCCAGAATGGCGCGCATGGTCCCGGCGCCCAAAAGCAGCGTTTCCTGCCGCCCACGCAGATGCAGAATGCGGTCCGTAAAAATATGTCCGCGCTCAAGATCACCGGCAAGCTGCACTTCATCAATCGCCACAAAGGGCATATCCGTGCGGCGCGGCATGGCTTCAACGGTGCACACGGAATAGCGCGAGCCGGGCGGCGTGATTTTTTCCTCGCCGGTGATCAGCGAGACATTGGCAACGCCCACGCGCTCAGCCACGCGATTGTAAACCTCGCGCGCCAGCAATCGCAGCGGAAGACCAATCATACCACGACCATGCGACAACATCCGTTCGATCGCCAGATGCGTCTTGCCGGTATTGGTCGGCCCCAGCACTGCAGTGACATCGCGGCCACTCACACTCAGCGGCAGATCATGGGCAGGGAGTTGATTCATGCCAATAATAGAATTCCCGGAACAAAGGCCATACGTTGGACATGCGATAGCACTATATCACTTGAGCCGAAAGCGCTCCTGTTAAGTTTCAATCTGTGTTTTCGGCTCTGTAGTCGTTAATAAATACTCATTTTAACAAATAGAACGACTCTGGAACGAATCGGCGACGAATCGATCACAGGAGCCCCTTCACCTTTTGTTCACGACAACATCTAGTGGACTATCTATCGAAAGAACCCAGATGATGAATCACCGGCATTAAGATTTGCGCCGGTGTGGGAACAAACGGCCAATCTTATTAACCTTTGTCCTTCGAGCCGTCCCATAAGGAAAGACTGAAAAGCCGCAGATTCATGAATTATCAATTATTCCTGATCGTTGGTTAAATTTTTACCGCGCAAAAGGCCATTTTCATTAACCTTCGGCTCAAAGCCGGAACGAATCGGCGACGAATCGTTGATTCACAAACTTTCCCTATTTGTTCTCACCATATATAGGGGGATTCGGGCAAAAATACCCATAGAGCGGCACCGTTTTGCCGCTCTATCTTAAGCCGAACGCGTGTAAACGTTAATTTTTGCGCCTTTTATGGCCGCTCAACACACATGGCGACGCCCATACCGCCACCAATACACAGCGTTGCAAGACCACGTTTCGCATCGCGGCGCTTCATCTCGTAAAGCAGCGTTGTCAGCACTCGTGCACCCGATGCCCCGATGGGATGACCGATAGCAATCGCCCCGCCATTGACGTTGACGATCTCCGGGTTCAGCCCCAGATCACGCACCACAGCGCAGGATTGCGCAGCAAACGCTTCATTGGCTTCAACCAGTTCCAGATCGGCAACCGTCCAGCCTGCCTTTTCAAGCGCTTTGCGGGTTGCTGGTATAGGGCCGGTTCCCATGATCGACGGATCGACCCCGGCTGTTGCCCAGGAAACGATGCGCGCAAGCGGCTCGACACCCCGTTTTTCGGCTTCATCCGCATCCATTAGAACAAGTGCCGCCGCGCCGTCATTGATGCCCGATGCATTGCCAGCCGTGACAGTGCCTTCCTTGTCAAAGGCAGGCTTGAGCTTGCTCAGCGCCTCAATCGTTGTACCGCGACGGATATATTCATCCGCCGACACAATGGTCTCGCCTTTGCGGCTCTTCACGGCAAAGGGCACGATCTCATCATCGAAACGGCCGGCCGTCTGCGCAGCTTCGGCCTTATGCTGGGATGAAAGCGCGAACTGGTCCTGATCGTCGCGGCTAAGCTGCCACTGCTTCGCGATGTTTTCAGCGGTGATTCCCATGGGATAGCCATGGAAGGCATCCGTCAGGCCATCTTTCATCATGGTGTCCACCATTTTGAAATCGCCCATTTTCACGCCAGAACGCAAATGCGCGCAATGGGGTGCCATGGACATGGATTCCTGCCCGCCAGCAACGATAATCTTCGCATCGCCCGCCAGAATTTGCTGCATACCAAGCGCAACCGAACGCAGACCCGAACCACAAAGCTGGTTGATCGAGAAGGCAGTTGTCTCTTTCGGGCATCCGGCTGCCATCGCCGCCTGTCGTGCGGGGTTCTGCCCCTCGCCTGCCGTTAACACCTGTCCAAGAATGACCTCATCCACATCCGCAGCCACCACGCCTGCGCGCTCAAGCGCCGCCTTGATCGCGCTCGCACCCAGTTCGTGTGCGGCCACGTTAGCAAAGGCTCCATTGAAGGCCCCCACCGCAGTACGGGCGGCACTGGCAATAATAACGACTTTTTGGCTATGCGATGCGGTCATTCTTTCCTCCTTTAAAAATTGACCACAGAGAAAAACCAAAACGGCTTCTTTTGCAAGCTCCACCCTTTCTGTTCGTTTCACATCTTTGCTCAAAACGATCAGCAGTTTCTCCAGAACACATGAAAGTTTTTCTTACACGCCATTCGACAGTCGTTAAATTAGACCCACAAAAAATAAAGGAGATATCTATGTCCCAGCTGACTCTCGATAAGGCCAACGCAATCATTGCCGCCGCCTTTGCCAAGGCAGCCGAATTGCATTTAAAGCCCATCGTCGTCTCCGTTCTTGATGCAGGCGGACATCTCAAGGCCTTTCAGCGTCAGGATGGCACTTCGATTCTCCGCTTCGAAATCGCTTCGGGCAAAGCCTTTGGTGCCCTGTCGGTGGGGGCGGGGTCACGCTGGCTCCACAATCAGGCGAAAGACCGCCCACATTTCCTTGAGGGGCTGTCAGGCGTGTCAGGCGGGAAAATCATAGCCGTTCCCGGCGGCGTTCTTATCAAAGATGCGCAGAATGAAATTGTTGGCGCTGTCGGCATTTCAGGCGACACATCTGACAATGATGAAGCTGCTGCCGTGGCAGGCATCACGGGCGCAGGTTTTGCGGCGGATGCAGGCTAAGTTCCTTGCTTGAGATCCCATCCTTCATCGGCTCTCAAGCAAAGTAAGTGATCTTCGGCTCAATTGTCCGAAAATCCCCAAAAGAAAACGCCGCTTCCGGCAACCGGAAACGGCGTTTTTAAAATCCATCTTCAGCTGCAATGCAGCTTAAAGACTATTCCTTAGCTTCGAGGACCTGACGGCCACGATACATACCGCTCTTCAGATCGATATGATGTGGACGACGAAGTTCGCCCGAGTTCTTGTCCTCGACGTAAGTCGGGGCCTTGAGTGCGTCTGCCGAGCGGCGCATGCCGCGCTTCGACGGAGACGTTTTGCGTTTAGGTACTGCCATGGATTCAGCTCCACTGATCGATCAATAAACGTCCGGCACAGCCCCGAGGAGCCTGTCACATCGGACAAAATTCCGGAAAGTCACGTGCCTATACACGCTCTTGTGGCATTTGACCAGCCAGAGTCTTATCTTTTTTCCAAGCGGCGCACTTATTGTACGCAAGTGACGTAAGGCCCTGCTCTGGATGCGCGCCCGGCAATAATGCGTGCAATACGCTGCATGTTGCGCGTGGGTTTCGCTGGATTGCGCAAAGCAGGATTGGGCAGCGTTACAGCCAGCAAAGCAGATTGTTGCGCCGTCAAACGTGATGCCGGGCGCTTGAAATAGTGCTGTGCGGCGGCCTCAATTCCATAGATGCCTGGACCCCACTCGGCAATATTGAGATAAATCTCCATAATCCGCCGTTTTGACAGCACGCTATCTGCGACCAGCGCCAAGGGAAACTCTAGTCCTTTGCGAATATAAGATCGACCATTCCACAGGAACAAATTCTTCACAGTCTGCATGGTGATGGTCGATGCGCCACGGCTTGGCCCGCCATCAGTGGCGTCATCCAGAACGAGACTGAGCTGGTGCCAGTCCACGCCACCATGGCTGCAAAATTGCCCGTCTTCGGCCATCATCACGGAATTTATCAAAACGGGTGCCACATCTTCGATACTGACCCATTGCCGATCCACGTCCTCAAACAGAATGTAATCCTTCACCATCAAGGTGGAAACAGGCCGCACGAAAGGAACCGAATAGACGAGGATCAGAAAAAGCGGCAGGATCGCAAGCGCAATCAAAATCTTGAGCATAAGGGCAATTCTGCCACCCCAAACAGGATCAGCCAAGTAATTGCGACCATCTTTGCTCTTGAGAATGATTTTTGCCACTTCCACCGCCCGTTCATTCCGATTTAAGCGACATAAACTATTCCTTAACAATAATGAACCTGATTCCATAATCGATCGCAGCATTTCGAAGGTCGGATTAATCGTTTTGCGGCTCTTAATCCTCCCTTTGATGACCGCTTGATGAAAAAGCCTGTGCTGATCACTGTGCCCAGTTGACCAAATCAGCGCTTTCGTCCATCCCCTTTAGGCATGGAAAACGTGTCTGTCGATTTTGCTCAATCCCTGAACCTGCGCGCGCTCGAAGTCGAGACAATGCTGGTCGGGCTTCTGGATCTTCGTTTGCGCAGTGGCGAAGTGGCTCGCCCTGAACGATTGTTGGCCGCCATGCGCCATGGCGTGCTGAATGGCGGCAAACGCCTGCGCCCCTTCCTGGTTATCGAAAGTGCATCCCTGTTCGGCCAGCATGGCGATGCGGTTCTGCGCGTGGCATCCGCGCTAGAGTGCATTCATTGTTATTCGCTCGTCCACGACGATCTTCCGGCAATGGACAATGACGATATGCGGCGCGGCCAGCCGACCGTGCACAAGGCTTTTGATGAGGCCGCAGCGATTCTCGCAGGTGACAGCCTGCTGACCTATGCTTTTGATATCGTCGCTTCCGACGAAACCAACCTGCCGGCCGGGATACGCATCGAACTGGTCGCAGCGTTAGCGCGCGCGTCAGGCATTGGCGGCATGGCGGGTGGTCAGGCGCTTGATCTGATGGCAGAAAATAACAAGCCGGATGAGGCAGGCATTATCACATTACAGGCCATGAAAACCGGCGCGCTCATTCGTTTTGCCTGTGAAGCCGGTGCGATTATTGCAGGTGCATCGCGCGAGGACCGTGAACGCATGGCCGAATTTGGCTCAGCCATCGGCCTCGCCTTCCAGCTTGCAGACGATCTTCTCGACGTGACCGCAGACGCAGCCTCCATGGGCAAGGCAACCGGCAAAGATGCGGCGGCAGGCAAAGCCACACTTGTTGCGCTCCATGGCATCGACTGGACACGCAAGCAACTCTCCGGTCTGGTTGCTCAGGCGGAAAGCCTGCTTGAACCATTTGGTGACGATGCCCTCATTCTCAAACAGGCCGCACGCTTCATCGCAGAACGGCAGAGCTGATCAGCTCGCTTTTCTATTGGCCAGCCCGAAGCGGTTTTCAATATAGTCGGCAACCATCTTCTGGAAATCAGCAGCAATCTCAGGTCCGCGCAACGTCGTAACCTTCTTGCCATCGACAAAGACCGGTGCGGACGGCGTTTCGCCCGTGCCGGGAAGCGAAATGCCAATGTCGGCATGTTTCGATTCGCCCGGGCCATTGACGATGCAGCCCATGACTGCAACCGAGAGTGCTTCCACACCCGGATATTTCTCGCGCCAGACGGGCATCGAACGACGAATATCGTCCTGAATATTCTGTGCCAGTTCCTGAAACACGGTTGAGGTCGTGCGACCGCAACCTGGACATGCCGCAACAATCGGAATGAACTGACGAAAGCCCATCGTCTGCAAGAGTTCCTGTGCCACCTGCACTTCACGCGTGCGGTCACCGCCCGGCTCTGGCGTCAGCGAAATGCGGATCGTATCGCCAATACCCTGTTGAAGCAGAATACCCATGGCAGCCGAAGAAGCGACAACCCCCTTGGTGCCCATGCCAGCTTCAGTGAGGCCCAGATGCAGTGCATGATCGGAGCGCTGCGCAAGCATCGTGTAAACGGCGATCAGATCCTGCACCTGACTGACCTTTGCCGACAGAATGATCTTGTCGCGGCTCAAACCGATCTCTTCTGCAAGATTTGCCGAAATCAGCGCCGACTGAACAATGGCTTCGCGCATAACTTCCTGCGCGCTCAATGGTGCACCTTCCGCCTGATTGCGGTCCATCAGCGTGGTCAGCAATTCCTGATCGAGTGAACCCCAGTTCACACCGATACGCACTGGCTTGTCATAACGGATCGCCATTTCGACGATATCGGCGAACTGCTTGTCTTTCTTGTCCTTGAAACCGACATTGCCCGGATTAATGCGATATTTTGCGAGTGCTTCCGCACAGGCCGGATGATCGGCAAGCAGCTTGTGGCCGATATAATGGAAGTCACCGACCAGCGGCACATTCATGCCAAGGCGTTCAAGGCGCTCACGAATTTTTGGAACAGCAGCAGCCGATTCGTCACGATCAACCGTTATGCGCACAATCTCCGACCCTGCGCGATGCAAAGCTGCAACCTGCGCAACAGTGCCATCAATATCCGCCGTATCGGTATTGGTCATCGACTGCACGACAACAGGTTCGCTGCCGCCAACGATAACACCGCCAACGCTGACACCAACGGACTGGCGACGGGGAAATGGATGCGAAAAATAGCTGACGGTCTCGGAAGACATTGTGCTCTGTTCTTTTATCCTGCAGCCATTGCAAGGACTGCTTTTTAGTACGGGCCTGCTTTCAGGTGGCGTAGCACGGCGCAATTGTCAACGCCTGACCACCTTGCTTTGTTGTTATATAATCACTTGCAGACGCCTTGTCCCTTTATAATTATAGCACCGCGCGTCAGGAGGAAACGACACATGCCAAATAAAAATGCCCGCAAAACCGCTATCATCACCGGCTCCAATTCCGGCATCGGGCTTGGCATTACTCACGCATTGGCAGGTGCCGGGCACAATGTTGTGATCAATTCCTTCACAGATCGCCAGGAAGACCACGATCTGGCTGCAACAATCGCCAAAGAACATGGCGTAAACGTGATCTATATGAGCGCCGATATGTCAAAGGCGGGTGATTGCCGGACACTGATTGAAAAGAGCGTGGAGGCCTTCGGGAGTGCCGACATCCTCGTCAACAATGCCGGCATCCAGCATGTGGCCCCCGTCGAAGAGTTCCCGACAGAGCAATGGGACCGCATCATTGCGATCAACCTGACCTCGGCATTCCACACATCAGCAGCAGCAATTCCCCATATGAAAAAGTTCGGCTGGGGCCGCATCATCAATATCGCTTCGGCGCATGGACTTGTCGCATCGCCATTCAAATCAGCCTATGTCGCAGCCAAACACGGCATTGTCGGCTTCACAAAAACGCTGGCACTTGAACTTGCGACTGCCAAGATCACTGCCAATTCCATCTGCCCCGGCTATGTGCTGACCCCGCTTGTCGAAGCGCAGATACCCGATCAGATGAAAGCCCATAATATGGATCGGGAAACGGTCATCCGCGAAGTGATGCTCGATAAACAGCCGACGAAGGAGTTCGTCACCACCGCTCAGATCGGCGCGCTTGCGGCCTTCCTTACAACGGACGCCGCAGCACAGATTAACGGCGCCGCCCTGCCAGTCGAAGGCGGCTGGACCGCTGAATGAAATCAGTGCGAACTGTCCGCATATTTTGCCAGCCCTGAGAAGGCGAGAACCACCAGCAACAGCACAGGCAGCGACAGGAACACCACGCTGAAACCGCTATGCTTGGCGACAAAGCCGATCAGCGAAGGTGCAACCAGCATACCGGAATAGCCAAGGGTCGTGGCAATCGACAGGCCCACACTTGGATTAACACCCGGTATGTTACCGCCAATGGAGAAGGCAATCGGTACCATGTTGGAAATGCCGATACCGCAAATGGCAAAACCAAAGATCACCGCATAAGGGTGGCTCGACAGGCCGACAATGACCATGCCGACAATCGCAATCGACGTGCAGAAACGCAGCGTATTGATCGCACCGAAACGGTCACGGACAATATCGCCTGCAAAACGCATGATCGCCATGGTCATGGAGAAAGCCGCAAAACCAAAACCGGCGACCGTGACTGACGCCCCCAGTTCATCACGCAGATAATATGCCCCCCAATCCAGAATTGCACCTTCCGGGATCATCGAGAACAAAGCGATAATGCCGACCAGCCATGGCAGCGCATTGCGTGGCAGCACCAGCTTTTGCTTTTCGCCGCTTGGGTGATGAAATTTATCCGCAACAATCGAAGGCCATGCGAAGACAAGCAATCCCGCCGCCACAAGGGTTGCAATCAGCGCATGGACCGTTGAACCGACATGGGCGATAAGAAAGCCGCCGGTTGCAGCACCGATCAAACCGCCAAGGCTCCAGAAAGCATGGCAGGACGACATGATGGCGCGGCGCATTTTCTTCTCAACCGCGACCGCATTGGCATTCATCACAACATCCATCGCGCCGATTGTGCCGCCAAAGTAAAGCATGGCAATCACAGCGGTCACGACATTGGGCACAAGCGCGATGATCAGCAGTGTTGGAATGACGCCAATCGCAAACAGCTTCACCACAGCGCCCGATCCGCGATGCGCCGACAATGCGCCAGCCACCGGCATCATCGAAAGAGAGCCAATGCCAAAGACAAGGATCATCAGGCCCATGCCACTGGTATCAAGCCCAAGACGAGCCGCAAATTCGGGAATTTTCGGTGCCCAGCCACCAAAAATATACCCATTCATCAGAAAGAGCAGCGCCACTGCGATGCGCTCTCTGGTCACGATTGGCGCACGCTCATTCAACGCATCGTTTCGTCCGGCAGCCTGTTCCATGATGTCCTCAGTCACGCCCTTCTACAGCGTGTATAACCGTCATGCCCGCAGCCCGATAAGGCGCAAGCACGTCTTCATTTGCATCTTGTTCGACAGCCATAACATTGACCGCCTCAATGGATATGACATCGTGCGCAGCAACAGTGCCAAGCTTGTCACTGGTGATTGCCAGCACCACCTTGCGGCTACGTCCGGCAATAACCCGCTTGAATTCCGCATCTTCCAGATGCAGCGCTGTGATACCGATCTCTGCCGCTATACCGCAGGCACCAAGCACACAAAGATCAGGCCGCACCAGTTCCGCATCACGCAAAGCGCGCACACCGACCGCCGCACTCACACGGCGATCAATCGGACCGCCAATCATCACCACGTCGATCTTGTCTGACTTGAGGACGATGGCAGCAATGGACGGCGTGTTGGTGACAACCGTAATCACATCACCCCGATCAGCGAGCAGACGCGCAAGTGCCAAATTGGTTGACGAGGAATCCAGAAACACCGTCATGTTCGGCTCGATCAGAGCGGCCAGCGTGGCAGCAAGGGCCGTCTTGGCTTCCGGTCTTTCTGTATCGCGCTCCGCAAGCGGTGCATAAGACGGCGCCGCCTTCAGCGCACCACCATAAACACGCTTGCAAAGACCCGCTGCCGCCATTTCGCGAAGGTCACGGCGGATCGTGTCTTCCGAAACCCCAAAAGACTCCGCAAGCTCACTCGCCAATACGCGCCCGGACTGATCAAGCAGTGCGCGAATTTGCGCCTGTCTTTCGTCGAGTAATAGCTCTGTCATCGCTTGTTCCTATCACCCCGCACAAACATGCATAAATCGGTAAAAACGTGCATAACAGATTTTTATGACCGCGCAAGCAAAAGAAAATGCCGCACCCCTTACAGAGCGCGGCATCTCAACATTTACGGAAATGAAGCAGAATTATTCTGCGAAGACGATCAGCAAATCCTTCGCATCGATCTGCTCGCCGGGGCGTACAAGCACTTCGGCAATCGAACCGTCGCGCTCAGCGCGCAAAGCCGTTTCCATCTTCATGGCTTCAATGGAAAGCAGCACATCACCTGCCTTCACGTTCTGGCCCTGAGAGACCGCAACCGTTGACACTACACCGGGCATCGGCGCGCCAACATGCTTGTCATTGCCGAGTTCCGCCTTGCGCTTCACACCACCCGATGCACCCTTGGCACGGTTTGGCACCTTGACGCGGCGCGGTTGGCCGTTAAGCTCGAAAAACACAGTGACCATGCCCTTCTCGTCGGTCTCAGACATGGCCTGATTGACGATTACAAGGGTCTTACCCCGTTCGAGATCAACGAAGACTTCTTCTTCCGGCTTCAAGCCGTAGAAATAAACCGGCGTTGGCAGAACACTTGTCGGACCATAGTTTTCCTGCGCCGCCGCATAGTCGGTGAAGACCTTTGGATACATCAGGTAGGAAGCAAATTCCTGATCCGTGATCTCGCGACCAATCGTTTCCTCAATCGACTTGCGTTCGGCATCAAGGTCAGCGGCTGGAAGCAGAGAACCCGGACGCACAGTGAACGGCTTTTCGTCTTTCAGAACTTTCTTCTGAAGTGATTCTGGCCAGCCCGATGGCGGCTGACCAAGATCGCCACGCATCATCGAAACGACGGAATCCGGGAAGGCAATATCCTTATCCGGGTTTTCGACATCAGCGACAGTCAGGTCCTGAGAGACCATCATCAGCGCCATGTCGCCTACGACCTTGGAGGATGGCGTCACTTTGACAATATCACCAAACATCCGGTTTACATCGGCATAGGCCTGTGCCACTTCATGCCAGCGGGTCTCTAAACCCAGCGAACGCGCCTGTTCTTTGAGGTTGGTGAACTGGCCGCCCGGCATTTCGTGAAGATAGACTTCCGAAGCCGGACCCTTAAGGTCGCTTTCAAAGGCCGCGTACTGATTGCGCACGGCTTCCCAATAAAACGAAATGCGGCGGATCGTTTCCGTATCAAGGCCCGGATCGCGTTCCGAACCATGCAGCGCTTCGACAATCGAGCCAAGACATGGCTGCGATGTATTGCCGGAGAAGGCATCCATGGCCGCATCCACCGCATCGACACCGGCATCGACCGCTGCAAGTACCGTTGCTGCCGAAATACCCGACGTATCATGTGTGTGGAAATGGATCGGCAGATCGGTTTCCTCACGCAGCGCCTTGAACAACACGCGTGCTGCCGCAGGCTTCAACAGACCCGCCATATCCTTGAGAGCAATGATATGTGCGCCAGCCTTTTCAACCTGTTTGGCGAGATCGACATAATATTTAAGGTCGTATTTGGCGCGTTCCGGATTGAGAATATCGCCCGTATAGCAGATGGCCGCTTCGCAGAGCTTGTTTTCTTCCAGCACCGCATCCATCGATACGCGCATGTTCTCAACCCAGTTGAGGCTGTCGAACACGCGGAACAGATCCATACCGCCACGCGCTGCTTCACGCACGAAATACTTCACCACATTGTCCGGGTAGGACTTGTAGCCAACACCATTTGCACCGCGCAGCAACATTTGCAGCAGAATGTTCGGCGCGCCTTCGCGCACCATTGCCAGACGTTCCCACGGATCTTCCGTGAGGAAGCGCATCGACACATCAAAAGTCGCACCGCCCCAGCATTCAAGCGAGAACAGGTTCGGTAGCGCCTGCGCATAGGCATTGGCCACACGCGCAATATCATAGGTACGCACGCGCGTTGCCAGCAGTGACTGATGGCCATCACGCATGGTCGTGTCCGTCATCAGAACACGCTTTTCATTGCGCATCCATTCAGCAAACTTCTGAGGCCCAAGCTTGTCGAGCAACTGCTTGGTGCCATCCGCGACCGGACGATCACCAAACCATGGCACTATAGGCTTTGCAGCATCACGCTGAGGCTCCGCACGGCCCTTGGTTTCCGGATGCCCGTTAACGGTCACATCCGCCACATAGGTCAGAAGCTTGGTCGCACGATCCTGACGCTTCATATGGGTAAAGAGTTCCGGCGTCGTATCAATAAAGCGCGTCGTATAATCATTCGATTGGAATTTCGGATGATTGATGATCGCTTCAACGAAGGTGAGGTTCGTTGCAACACCACGAATACGGAATTCGCGCAAAGCACGGTCCATACGGCGGATCGCTTCAATCGGGGTTGCGCCTGATGCCGTCACCTTAACCAGTAGCGGATCATAATAACGCGTGATCACCGCGCCCGAATAGGCCGTACCGCCATCCAATCGAATGCCGAAACCCGATGCCGAGCGATAGGCCTGAATGCGTCCATAATCGGGAACGAAGTTGTGCTCGGGATCTTCGGTGGTAATGCGGCACTGAAGCGCATGACCGTTGAGGCGAATATCCTTCTGTTCGGGAACGCCGGATTGAGGCGTTCCGATCGCGTAACCTTCCAGAATATGAATCTGTGCCTTGACGATGTCGATACCCGTCACTTCTTCCGTGACCGTGTGCTCAACCTGAATACGCGGGTTCACTTCGATGAAGTAAAACGCGCCGGTATCGGCATCCATCAGGAATTCGACCGTGCCTGCACCGATATAATCGGTGGCATGGGCGATTTTGAGACCATAACCCGCCAGTTCCTGACGCTGCGCGTCATTGAGGTAGGGTGCAGGTGCCCGCTCAACCACTTTCTGATTGCGGCGCTGGATCGAGCAATCGCGCTCATAAAGATGGACCGCATTGCCATGCGTATCACCCAGAATCTGCACTTCGACGTGGCGCGCACGCTCAACAAGTTTTTCGAGATAGACTTCATCCTTGCCGAATGCAGCCTTGGCTTCGCGCTTGGCTTCCGTCACTTCGCGATCAAGGTCTTCCTCAGCACGGATTGCCCGCATACCGCGACCGCCGCCACCCCATGACGCTTTGAGCATCAGCGGATAGCCGATCTTGGCTGCAAGCTTCTTGACTTCTTCAATATCGTCCGGCAGCGGATCGGTTGCAGGCACAACCGGCACACCAATCTCGATTGCGAGATTACGCGCAGCAACCTTGTTGCCAAGACGGCGCATGGTCTCCGGCTTCGGGCCAATGAAGATGATGCCATTCTGCGCACAAGCATCGGCAAATTCGGGGCTTTCCGACAAAAGACCATAGCCCGGATGGATGGCATCGGCACCCGAAAGCTTGGCCACACGAATGACTTCATCAATCGAAAGATAGCTTTCAATCGGTCCAAGATCACGCGCCAGATGCGGTCCGCGACCGACCTGATAACTTTCGTCTGCTTTAAAACGATGCAGCGAGAGTTTGTCTTCCTCTGCCCATATGGCCACCGTTTGAATGCCAAGCTCATTGGCTGCACGGAACACGCGGATAGCGATTTCTGAACGGTTGGCAACCAGAATTTTACGGATGGACAAGGCAGAACTCCCACACTGCAATGATCGATATGGCTTTGATTAGCCTGCAATGTAAGCAAGCGCAAACAAACTGTGCAACATGAATAGAAAAACAAAATGCCCGGCTAAAAGCCGGGCATTGTGATGAAATTTCAGTCAATTTATGCTAATATATGAGGCAGACTTACTTCTGGAAGTAATTATACTTGCCATCATCACCCTTGCGCCATTCGAACATGACATAAGGCGACAAGTTCGGATCACCCTTGTCATCATAAGACAAATCACCAAGCACCGTCTTGAAAGGACCTTTACCCTTCAATGCGGCAGCCACTTCCTGCGGATCATTGTTTCCAGCGGCATTGGCAGCATCAACCAGCGACTGAACACCTGCGTAAGCGTAGAAGGTGTAAGCCTCAGGCTCAAAGCCCTTGTCACGGAACGCCTTGATGAGATCGGCATTGGCTGCATCATCACGCGGATCTGGGCCAAAAGTGTTCAGAACACCCGCAACCGCATCGCCTGCAATGGACGCCAATTCGTTGGAGACGATGCCGTCACCCGAAATAAACTGAGCCTTCAAGTCCTGATCAGCCATCTGGCGGATGATGAGTGCCGCTTCCGGGTGCATACCACCCCAATAGACGGCAGTGATTCCAGCAGCTTTCATCTTGGAAATCAGGGCCGAGAAATCCTTGTCGCCCTGATTGACGCCTTCATAAAGCGTTTCTTCCTTGCCATTGGCATTGAGCGACTTCTTGGTTTCATCAGCCAGACCCTGACCATAAGGCGTCTTGTCGTGCAGAATGGCGACTTTGCCGTCTTTGTAATTGTCAGCAATGTATTTGCCAGCAACGATGCCCTGCTGATCATCCCGGCGGCAGGTGCGGAATGTGTTCCACAAGTAGCGCTCGGTGAAGGTTGGGTTCGTCGTTCCTGGCGCGATCATCAGCACGCCATTTTCGGCATAAATGTCCGATGTCGGAATGCTGACGCCGGAATTGAAATGGCCGATCACAAACTGCACACCGTCACCAACGAATTTATTGGCGACCGAAATCCCTTGACGCGGATCGGCTGCATCATCGCCGTAAACAATCGTGATCTGCTCGCCATTCATGCCACCCTTGGCATTGGCTTCCGCAACAGCAGCTTCAACGCCGCGCTTGATCTGATCGCCATAGGCTGCCTGACCACCGGTTAACGGTGCTCCGACCCCCAGCAGCACATCGGCAAAAGATGCGCCCCCCATTGCCATCAGTGCAGAAAGGCATACGCCGCAGAATAACGACTTCTTCATTTCAACTACTCCCATTTCAAACGTTCTCCGAACAAAATTGCGGAAACGCCAACTCCACCAGAAGAGATTATTCAAGCGGGGCGACACCCATCGCCCCTCCTCCATGGCTCGAACTGCCCACCGTGTTTTACGCCAAACAATATCGTCAGGTTAGGTAAAATGACTTAAGACAGTCTTGTCTACCCATTATATTATCTAAATATGATGTTTTTTTCGCATGACTTAATGCAGTTACAGATTCCATAAAATAAAAATGCCCGACACATGGCCGGGCATTCTTTGGCTTTGCGCAATATTACTGTAAAAATTTACTGCTGAACGTAAGTATATTTCCCGTCAGCACCCTTTTCCCACTTATACATAACGTAACCTGGAAGCTTCGGATCACCCTTCTCGTCATAAGACAGATCACCAAGCACTGTTGGGAACGGGCCTTTTTCCTTCAGAGCCTTGGCAACTTCCTGTGGGTCATTGCTGCCGGCAGCCTTTGCTGCCCCCGCAAGCGACTGCACCGCCGCATAGGAGTAGAGGGTATAGGCTTCTGGCTCAAAGCCTGCATCGCGGAACTTCTTAACGAGTTCAGCATTTGCCGGGGCATTGCGCGGATCTGGGCCGAACGTGTTCAGCGTGCCTGCGACGGCATCGCCTGCAATCGAAGCGAGCTCGTTGGAGACGATACCATCGCCCGAAATGAACTGGACCTTCAGCCCCTGATCGGCAAGCTGACGGATGATGAGACCGGCTTCGGCATGCAGACCACCCCAATAAAGAACGGTGACACCCTGCTGCTTAAGCTTGGCGATCAGCGCTGAGAAATCTTTCTCACCCACATTCACGCCTTCATAGACGGTTTCTTTGACGCCCAGTTCGTTCAGCTTCTTCTTGGTTTCATCGGCAAGGCCCTGACCATAAGGGGTCTTGTCGTGAATGATAGCAATCTTGCCATCCTTGAAGTTGTCGAAGATATACTGCCCGGCAACAATGCCCTGCTGATCATCACGACCGCATGTACGGAACGTGTTCCACAGACCGCGCTCCGTATAGACCGGGTTGGTTGCAGCTGGCGAAATTTCGAGAATGCCGTTTTCAGCATAAACATCAGAAGCCGGGATCGAAACGCCCGAGTTGAAGTGACCGATGACATATTTCACACCGTCAGCAGCAAACTTGTTGGCAACCGAAATACCCTGCTTGGGATCCGACACATCGTCGCCAAGCGTGATCGTGATCTTTTCGCCATTGAGGCCACCGGCATCATTGATTTCTTTGATTGCAGCCTCGGCACCTTTTTGAATCTGCGCGCCATAAACAGCATTCGGACCGGTCAGCGGTGCGCCAATGCCCAACAGCACATCTGCCCAAGCCGAGCCACTAAAAGCCATCACCGCTGCAAGAGCAACGCCTGAAAAAAGCGATTTCTTCATTACTTGAACTCCCGATTATAGTTACCCCTAAACGATGTTTTTACATCGCATTATTGTCTTGCTGATCACCCAGCAATATCTACGCTGAATTCTATCCGTTCAACGTGATCTTTTAGGGAAGCTCCGCTGCAAGCGCCTTGTTTTAAACACGTCTCCCAAAATCGGTTCCCACGTTTGGAAGACATAGATTTGCAGCGAAGCTTCGAATTATTTTGCCTTCCAGCTCAAAGGCGAAGCTTTTTCGTAGAGCCAGTTATATTGGCGCACCATCTGCTTGGTTCGGGTAAACCGGAATCCGATCGTCCCAATGATCATCAGCACGATCAGGTCAACCAGATAATAATGCAGCGAAAGCAGCGTGCCCTCAAACAAGGCATAGTGAATGAAGCGAACCGCTGCCGCCAATGGGATAAGATAGAGCAGAAGATGCGGATAAGTCCGCCACGTCTGCGCACAGGCCCGTCCCGTCATCCAGGCAGCCCAACCGCCCAAAAGGCACGTGATGAGAAAAAACAGCCAGAACGACGGTTCTTCGTAGAGAATTCCCTGCATGTTTTCCTCCTTAATGCCTTCCGCCTTCAAGATAGGCTGCACGCACTTCCGGGTCAGCCAAGAGTTCGCGACCAGCGCCGCTCATGGTGATTGATCCATTGACCATCACATAACCGCGATCAGCAAGTTTCAGCGCACCAAAAGCATTCTGCTCGACGAGAAAGACCGTCAGCCCCTGCGTGCGGTTGAGTTCCTTGATCGCTTCAAAAATCTGCTTGACGATCAATGGTGCAAGGCCAAGGGAAGGCTCATCGAGAAGCAGAAGTTTCGGACGCGCCATCAGCGCACGCGCAATTGCCAGCATCTGCTGCTCGCCGCCTGAAAGGGTGCCGCCACGCTGCGTGATGCGTTCCTTGAGACGCGGGAACAAATCAAACATCAGCGCAACATCTTCTTCGAAATATTGCTGATTATCGAGACTTGCCCCCATCTGCAGGTTTTCAAGAACCGTCATACGCGGGAAAATGCGACGACCTTCCGGCGACTGTGCAATACGCAGCTTTGCAATCTCATGCGGCGGCAAAGACGTGATGTCCTTGCCCCCAAAGAGAATACGGCCCGTCCGCGCCCGTGGGGAGCCGAAAATCGTCATCATCAGCGTGGACTTGCCAGCACCATTCGCACCGATGAGTGCAACGATCTCCCCCTCATTGACCGTCAGATCAATACCCTTGAGAGCACAGATATTGCCGTAATAGGTCTCAACCTTCTCAACAGCGAGAAGCGGTTGTTTGGTCTGCATGGTTTCAGCCGTCATTATTCGCTTCCCTTCTTAGGCTTCGCCGGAGCTTGAGGCGCTTTGGCAGCTTTTACGGGTGCGCTCTTGTGACTTGTGGGAACATCGCCAGCTTCAACACGCTTTGAAAACTCGGTTGCTTTGCCTGCGGCAAGCTGGGCCGCCTGTCCAACCCAGTCCTCACGCGCAATGCGCCCATCAAATTCGAGATAGGTTTCAACTTCAACGATGTGACTTTCAGTCCACGCGGCAATCTGATCAAAATGATAGATACCGTGCTCGTTCAGTTTCTTCTCATTGACTTCACCAATACCCTTGATGAACGTGAGATTATCGGGCCGACCATCGCGAGCAGCAGCCAGTCCGCCTGCAAAACGCACGGCCTCCTCGATCTTTTCTTCCTCAATTGCCTCTTCGGCAAGTTGCGTTGCAATGAAATCAGCCGGATCGCCAGTGCCCGGCTTGTCGGCCACTTCGATCAGATCAGCAATTTCATCATCGTCCACACCGAGATAGGCGGCAATAACGCGCGGATCATTCTTGACGTGTTCCGGCGAACCGTCAGAGATCTTGGTGCCATATTCAAGCACAATAACATGGTCGGAAATTTCCATCACCACCGACATGTCATGCTCAATCAGCAAGATCGACGTGCCCGTTTCCTTGCGAATATCAAGCAGCAGCTTGTTCAGCTCTGCCGATTCACGCGGATTAAGACCAGCCGCAGGCTCATCAAGGCAAAGAATTTCCGGCTCGGTGCACATGGCACGCGCAATTTCCAGACGGCGCTGATCGCCATAAGGCAGATCACCAGCCGGATCATCCGCACGATCAATGAGGCTGATCTTCTCAAGCCAGTAGCGCGCTTTCTCAATCGCTTCCTTCGCAGCCTTCCTGTAGGTCGGAAAACCAAGCAGACCAAGGATCGTATAGCCCGACGAGCGCATCAGCGTGTTGTGCTGTGCAACAAGCAGGTTTTCGAGAACCGTCAAGCCCGAAAACAGACGAATATTCTGGAAGGTACGCGCGACACGCGCATCCTGCGTGATCTTGAAATCAGGCAAGCGCTCCAGAAGGAATTTCTCGCCGGTATTCCGGTTCATTGTGAGCATACCGCCGGTCGGCTTGTAAAACCCGGTAATGCAGTTAAAGACCGTGGTCTTGCCAGCACCATTGGGGCCGATGATCGCCGTGATGTCGCCGCGCTTTACATTAAAGCTCAGATCATTGATCGCGACGAGACCACCAAAGCGCATCGACAGATGCTCAACTGTAAGAATGGTATCTTTCGAACCATTGCCAGCCATAATTTTTGTCTCCGCCATCAGCCGTGCCCTTCCTTGGTAAAGGCACCCGACACCATCTTCTTCTCGTTCAGGAATGCACTTGGTTCGCGGCTTCCAACAAATCCGCGCGGCTTCCAGACCATGACAACCACCATGGCAAGACCGAAGATCAGCATACGATAGAGTTCAGGGGTGAAGTTTGGACCGAAAATGGCTTTCAGGAAGCCCATTTCGCGCAGGATTTCTGTACCACCAATCATCGCAATCGCCGCAATGGCAATCCCGACAAGCGATCCCATGCCCCCCAGAACCACGATAGCCAGAATAACGGCCGATTCGAGGAACACAAAGGATTCAGGACTTACAAAACCCTGACGCGCCGCAAAGAACGAACCGGCAAAACCACCAAACATAGCCCCTGTCGCAAAGGCGGTAAGCTTGGTCGTGGTGGTGTTGATGCCGAGCGAGCGGCAGGCGATTTCATCCTCACGCAGCGCTTCCCATGCACGACCAACCGGCATGCGGCGCAGACGGATCGTCACCAGTGCCGTGATGAGCGCCAAAATGAGAATGATATAGTAAAGGAAGAATTTGTAATGAGCTGCCGAGAAGGTCAGGCCATAATAGGCGGCAAAGCCGTCCTTGCCCGCATTGAACTGCAGACCGAAGAACGTCGCCTTGGCAATGCCCGAAATACCGAAGGTCCCTTTGGTAAGGTCCGTCCAGTTTATCAGCACAAGTCGGATGATTTCACCAAATGCCAGCGTCACAATGGCCAGATAATCGCCGCGCAGGCGCAAAACCGGGAAGCCCAGGATAACACCCCAGGTCGCAGCCAACAGTCCCGCGATTGGCAGAAGAACCCAGAACGACCAACCAAAATAGGCAGACAAAATGGCGTATGAGTAAGCGCCAACTGCGTAGAAAGCGACATAGCCGAGATCAAGCAGACCTGCGAGACCAACAACGATGTTAAGCCCCCACGCAAGCATCACATAAATGAGGATCTGCACACCGAAATTATCGACCCATTTCAGCGACCCCTGCCAGCCCACAAGAGCAACGATCAGGATCGGATAGGCAAAGAGGAATGCAACACCAAAATGCGAAAAGTGCCTGCGGAAGAAAGATGGCGCTTCCGCTTCCGCTGCAACCGAAGCGCGGCTGGCCTTTTCAAACTTGCGTGCCTGAAGCCAGGGCTGCAGGAATGCGATAAAGGCAAAACGTCCCACAGCCGCGATTGCAACAAGCGTTGCAAGTGCGCCCCAGCGCTCCGCCAGTACCAGCTCATTGCTGATGTTCTGGTCGGTTTTGAAACCGACAATGAGAACGAAAAGCCCAAACGCCAGAATACCGGCAATGAACCCTTCACGAATGGCCCGGACAAAAAGGGAATCCGGGCGTGAACCTGTTTGTACGGCCATGATTACACCTTTTCGACTTCAGGTCGGCCAAGAATGCCGGACGGCATGAAGATGAGCACGATGGCAAGGATCGAAAACGCGGCAACATCCTTGTAATCGATCGAGAAATATGCGGACCAAAGCGCTTCAATGAGACCGATCAGCAGACCGCCAACCACCGCACCCGGCAACGACCCAATCCCGCCCAGAACCGCCGCGGTGAAAGCCTTGACGCCGGGGATAAACCCGTCAGCAAAGGAAATAACGCCGTAGAAGGAGAGATAAAGCGTACCCGCAACAGCCGCCAGCATGGCACCCATCACAAAGGTCAGTGAGATCACCCGGTCAACATTGATGCCAAGCAACGCCGCCATCTTGCGGTCCTGCTCACACGCACGCTGCGCACGCCCCAGAGAGGTCCGATTGACGATATACCAGAAAATCGTCAACAACACCGCGGTCACCACGATAACCACGATCTGCTTGAGCGAGACCGTCACATCGGTTCCAAAGAGGCTGTATGAGCCGTTCAGCAACTGCGGCACCGGCTTGTTGCGCGGCCCTTGTGTCACCTGAACAAAGTTGGACAATGCAATTGACATACCGATCGCTGTGATCAGCGGCGCCAGTCGAAACGACCCACGCAGAGGCCGGTAAGCCGCCCGCTCAATCGTCCAGCTCCAGAGCCCTGTCAGAACCATTGCAACGACCATCATCAAAAGCAACATGAGCGCTATTGGCAGCGCACCTATGAACGTTGTGATGATCAGAAAAACAATCAGCGCCATGAAAGCGCCGAGCATAAACACATCGCCGTGAGCAAAGTTGATCATGCCGATAATGCCGTAGACCATCGTGTAACCGATGGCGATCAGGCCATAAATCGATCCGAGCGCAAGCCCGTTGATCACTTGCTGGAAGAAATATTCCATCGAGAAGCCACCCATTTAACTCTACCCGGTATTATTGCCGCATCATTATTTCGTGCGGCTTCGTTTTATTCCCGGATAATTACACCTAACGGCTGTATTAAGGATTGCAAGCCCCTTTTGTCTCAGACAAAAGACTAATGACTTACTTCCTCCACAAACTAGTTATGTCCCCTATGAAGTACCCTGTATATATATTTTTCTCCTATTAAGAGGCCAGTATTCCACATTTTTCCCGAGACGTCTCAGACAAAAAATAGGGAGTTTCTCCCTATTTTTGCCTGCCGTACCGGTTTTACGCAACCGTGAATCCGTGTGCGAAGGGATCACGATCATCAATGAAGATCGTATTATAGCCTGTCATGCGTGCCCAACCGGCGATTGAAGGGATGATTCCCTGCTTTCCAGCCACCTCCACAGCACGCTCAACACGCCCATGAAACAGCGATCCGATAATGGATTCGTGCACGAAATCGTCGCCCGGCTTCAGCTTTCCCTTGGCCGCAAGCTGTGCCATGCGCGCGGAAGTGCCTGTACCGCAAGGGGAACGGTCAATAGCCTTCTCCCCGTAGAAAACGGCATTGCGGGCATGGGCTTCCGGCTGAGTCGGCTTGCCTGTCCACAAAATATGGGTCAGACGATTGATGTCGGGCAATTCAGGGTGCTGGAACTTATATTTCTCATTCAGGCGTTCACGCAGCACCGGGCTCCACGCAATAAGCTGCAACGCGGAATAATCTTTCATGTCGGTATAATTTTCTTGCGCCTCGACAATCGCATAGAAATTTCCACCATAGGCAACATCGACCTTGATCGGCCCAAGGTCCGGGCATTCCACTTCAAGACCTTCTGCATAAAGGAAAGCCGGAACATTGGTCAGACGCACACGGTCGACATATTGTCCGTTTTGCTCATATTCGATTGCAACCAGACCTGCCGGTGTTTCAAGATTGAGCTTACCCGGCGTCTTTGGCGTCACCAGCCCCTGCTCAATCGCCATAGTAACGGTGCCGATCGTGCCATGACCACACATCGGCAGGCAGCCCGATGTTTCAATGAAGAGCACCGCGACATCGCAATCGGCGCGTGTTGGCGGGTAAAGGATTGAGCCGGACATCATGTCGTGGCCGCGCGGCTCAAACATGAGGCCCGTGCGGATCCAATCATACTCGCGCAAGAAATGTGCGCGCTTTTCCATCATGTTGGCACCAACGAGGTTGGGGCCGCCGCCCGCAACCAGACGCACTGGATTGCCGCATGTATGTCCGTCGACGCAGAAAAAAGAATGTCTTGCCATGATGGTCAGTTCCGAAAACGTTGTGGCTTGAAAGGTTCTATATCGATTGCTGGCGCAGTGCCGGTGATCAAATCACATATGATACGTCCTGTCGCCGCCGATTGTGTGAGTCCCAAATGTCCGTGGCCAAAGCCATAGTAAATATTCCCGCCTGCTGATGCGCGGCCGATAACCGGCATGGAATCGGGCATGGACGGACGATAGCCCATCCATTGCCGCCCGCCTTCGGTCTTCAAACCCGGCAAAAACATCGCAGCTTTTTTGAGCATGGCGGCAGAGCGCGCGTAATTGGGCGGCAGATCAAGGCCACCGAACTCGACGGCCCCACCGACCCGTAGCCCCGTTGCCATCGGGCTGATAACAAAACCATGTCCAGGGAAGGTCAGTTGCCGCTTCACATCGAAGCTACCAACCGGCAATGTCGTATTATAGCCGCGCTCCGTATCGAGCGGCACCAGATCGCCAAAACCTTTTGCGAGGTCTTTCGACCATGCACCGGCCATCAGAACGAGATGCGTGGCATCAATCTGCATCGCATTGTCGAGGCGCACAACCGCGCCCCCATTTTCAGCCTGCGCGCTTGCCACAGAAGCTTTGAGAAAACGCGCACCCTTTGTTTCGGCATAGGCCCAGATCGCCTGACCGAAAAGCTTGGGATCACTGACATTCTTCCAGCCCGGCACAAAGGTGCCTGCGACAAAGCGCGGATCAAGCCCCGGCTGCAACGCTTTCAAGCGCTCGCCGCGCACATGCTCATAGGCAATCCCGGCCTTTGCCTTTGCATCCCAGCCCGCCTGGGACGCAGCAAGCTCGCCTTCGCTTTCATAAAGCTCCAGATTGCCAGCTTCCTGCAAACGGTCCCGCAAGCCTGCCCTATCAATCAATCCCAGCATCTCGCTTTGCGCAAGTTGCATCATATTGCCCTGCGCAACGGTCGTCTTTTCGAGCGCCTGCGCGCTGCTCGCCCGCCAGAAGCGATAAAGCCATGGGATCATTTTTGGAAAATAAGACGCGCGGATCGTGAATGGTCCAAGCGGGTCCATCAACCAACCCGGAACCTTGCCCATAACGCCTTTGGAGGCCATCGGCAGAATATCAGAAAAGGCCAGCGCAGCCGCATTGCCGGAACTCGTTTCCTCGCAAATGCCGCTTCGGTCAATCACCAGAACATCGCGACCAGCCTCGGCCAGCAGGGCAGCCGTTGCCACGCCAACAATGCCGCCACCGATGATGACAATATCATACCGCCGCTTCGAATCAGAGTTCATAAATGCACGGCTCCCAACCAGTATTCATCTAAGCTGACACCTGTGATGCATTTTCATAGCGCTCACATGGATCGTCTAACCATTTTTTGGAATGACTCCATGTCAAAAGCTCGCTATCGATGATCATCGTGCAAGCGTGGCGTTCTGCTTAGTGTGCAATGTCACAGCGTCAATTGTTGATATATCAGAGATATATCTATAGGATTAATTTGTGTCAATTCCCATCGGTACAAGGCTTAGATCTGCATGAAACATGCAAGTGTCAGCGAGAAAAACATGAAAAGCAGCACAGCTCTGATCGACAGCTGGGGTAACGAAAGCCTTGCTGAACAGGCTTATCGCGTGCTGGAACGCCTGATCGTTACACTGGAACTGGAGCCCGGCTCGATCGTTAACGAGCGCACGCTGATTGAAATGACGAATATGGGGCGCACTCCGATCCGAGAAGCCATCCAGCGGCTGGCATGGGAGGGACTGGTTGAAGTTCGGCCACGCTCCGGCATCGCGATTGCACAGATTGATCCGAAAGATTTCGGTAAAGTTCTGGATGCGCGCGAAGGCGTCGAGCGGGTGCTGGCACGTGATGCTGCACGCTTTGGCAGCGCACGCGATTATGAGCGGCTGAAAGCTGCCGCCGATGCGATGCGTCAGGCCGTACCATCAGAAGACGTGTCGCTGTTTCTGGATGCTGACAAGGCATTTGATATCGTGCTGGGCAGCGCCGCCGGCAATCATTATGCTGCGCGTGTTGCAGCGCCGCTGCAAACCCATAGCCGTAGATTCTGGTTCAGACTGCGGCCTTCAACCGGGATAACCGGCTCTGCCAAGGCCCATGCGGAACTGATCGAAGCGATTATTTCCCGCGAACCTGAACGGGCAAGCGATACGGCCAGCAAACTGATGGAATATTTGCGCACACTTGCGCCTTGAGCGTCGTGCAATCGTGCTCGCGCATCCCGAAAAGTGTGAAACGGTTTTCGGACAAAAATGCTGGTTAAAGCAAAGCATGAGAGCGTTGATCTGGTCCAATCAGATCGACACGTGCTCTAATGCGCCTTGTTCATCGAATCCGACATCTTGCGCATCACGTTGAGCGCTGTGCTCAACTCTTCATCGCTGACGCCTTCGAGCAAATCGGCGCGCACGTCACCAGCAAGCTTGACCACCTCTTCGGCAAGACGCTTGCCTTGTTCCGTCATCACAATCCGCTTCGCCCGACGATCACCATCAACGGCCCGCCGTTCAACAAAGGCCTGCCGCTCCAGCCCATCAATCAGACGAACCATGGTTGCGTTTTCAATCTCAAGAACCTCTGCCAGTTCCTTCTGATAGAGACCTTCCTGTTCTATCAGCGTCAACAACGTGCGTGCGCGTGCCAGTGTAAGGCCGCGTTCCTTTACGCGAGCATCAAACACAGTACGAAGTCTGCGATTAACCTTGGTCATCGCATCAATCATGTCTGCACTGAGATCCGCTCTGTTCATAACGACTACCTTATATTAGCGAGCTAACAATTATTGATGGGATAAATTGGCAACTCAATATTTTCAAGCGGTCTTTTGATTCTCACGCAAGCGTGATGGACATAAAACATGGTCCAGCCAGCCCCATGTATGGGTCGGTAAAAGTATGTTTCAAATAAAAAAAAGCGGGCCAAAACCCGCTCTTTCAAATTCTGTCTTCATGGGAAGCCGTAGCCTGACCTTTTCAGGCCGGAAGCACCTGCCCCTGAAGCGTCATCAGCTGATGCAGAAAAACTTCTGCCTTCGTGCGATGTTCGTTCGTCGCGGCATCTTCGATATGCTTGCGCGCAAGGTCAATGCGCTTCTGAATATCAGCAGAATCGATGTCATCAACATGGATTGCCGATTCGGCCAGAACTGTGCAGCCCTGCGGCGTAATGTCGGCAAAGCCGCCAAAAACCACATAAGAATCAGATTTGCCGTCGCTCTGCTTCACCGAAACGACACCCGGCATGATCGTCGTCATCAGCGGCGAATGTCCTGCAAGAGCCGTCAGGTAGCCTTCGCTGCCCGGAATGACGACTTCCGTCACCTCAGCCGAAAGCAGGAGGCGTTCTGGCGACACGAGTTCGAATTGGAAAGCTTGAGCCATGGTTCTCACTTAAATTTCTGGAGCTTGATCCCGAAAAAATCCGTTTCGGTCAATGATCACACTCAAACAAATGAACAGGCATTTTCGGCGGACCAACAAGCCCGCCGAAAACTCAATTCATTAAGCGGCTTCAGCAGCCAGCTTCTTTGCCTTTTCGATCGCTTCTTCAATCGAGCCAACCATGTAGAAGGCTGGTTCTGGAAGATGGTCGTATTCACCGGCGCAAAGACCCTTAAAGCCCTTGATGGTGTCTTCGAGCGCAACGAGCTTACCTGGCGAACCAGTGAACACTTCAGCAACGAAGAACGGCTGCGACAGGAAGCGTTCGATCTTACGAGCGCGCGCAACGGTCAGCTTGTCTTCTTCCGACAGTTCGTCCATGCCGAGGATGGCAATGATGTCCTGAAGAGCCTTGTAACGCTGCAGGATTGCCTGAACCTGACGGGCAACTGCATAATGCTCTTCACCAACGATCATTGGATCGAGCATACGCGACGTTGATTCCAGAGGATCCACAGCCGGGTAAATACCCTTTTCAGCGATCGAACGGTTCAGTGTTGTGGTTGCGTCCAAGTGGGCGAACGAGGTTGCTGGTGCAGGGTCGGTCAAGTCGTCGGCAGGAACATAAATAGCCTGAACCGAGGTAATCGAACCCTTGGTCGTCGTGGTGATGCGTTCCTGCATCTGGCCCATGTCGGTTGCCAGCGTTGGCTGATAACCCACAGCAGATGGAATACGGCCCAGAAGTGCCGAAAGTTCCGAACCAGCCTGCGTGAAGCGGAAGATGTTGTCCACGAAGAACAGAACGTCCTGGCCCTTGTCACGGAAGTTTTCAGCAACCGTCAGCCCCGACAGAGCAACGCGTGCACGCGCACCCGGAGGCTCGTTCATCTGACCGTAAACGAGTGCGGCCTTGGAGCCTTCACCGCCACCGAGCTTGTTCACGCCCGATTCGATCATTTCGTGGTAAAGGTCGTTACCTTCACGGGTACGTTCACCAACGCCTGCGAATACCGAGTAACCGCCGTGCGCCTTAGCAACGTTGTTGATCAGTTCCATGATGAGAACGGTCTTGCCAACGCCCGCACCGCCGAACAGACCAATCTTACCACCCTTTGCGTAAGGTGCGAGAAGGTCAACAACCTTGATGCCCGTTACGAGGATTTCAGCTTCGGTCGACTGTTCGATATATGCTGGCGCTTCCTGGTGGATCGCACGACGCGCAGTGGTCTTGATCGGACCGGCTTCGTCAACTGGCTCACCGATAACGTTCATGATGCGGCCGAGCGTTTCTTCGCCAACCGGAACCATGATCGGGTTGCCCGTGTCGCGCACTTCATGACCGCGAACCAGTCCTTCGGTCGAGTCCATAGCGATGGTGCGAACAGTGTTTTCGCCCAGATGCTGTGCAACTTCAAGAACCAGACGGCTGCCGAGGTTGTCGGTTTCCAGAGCGTTAAGAATCAGCGGGAGCTGACCGTCTTCGAACTGTACGTCGACAACAGCGCCGATAACCTGAGTGATCTTGCCTACTGCGCCGGCCTTTGCAGCCTTTGGAGCTGCTTCAGACTTGGCAGCGGCTGTCTTTGCCGGAGCCTTCTTGGCTGGAGCTTTTGCCGCTGCTGGCTTCGCTTCGGCCGCGGCGGTAGTTTTCGGGGTCGCTGCTTTTGCCATCGATCCTTTACCTTCCGTTAGCATGATCCCGAAAAGTTGCAGACTTTTCGGGGAATATCATGCGATGAACCTTAACTCTAAAGCGCTTCCGCGCCCGAAATGATTTCGATCAGTTCCTTGGTGATCTGAGCCTGACGCTGACGGTTATACGTGATCGACAACTTGTTGATCATGTCACCGGCATTGCGCGTCGCATTATCCATTGCGCTCATCTTCGCGCCCATTTCGCCCGCCACATTTTCCAGCAGAGCGCGGAAAATCTGGACCGAAATATTGCGTGGGATCAGCGTGCTCAGGATCGCCGCAGGATCAGGTTCGTACTCATAAACCGCACCGCCAGCCGTATCCGCCTGCTCAGCACTTCCAGCCGAAGCCGGAATAATCTGCTGCGCGGTCGGAATCTGTGCGATCACCGACTTGAACTCGGAATAGAACAGCGTGCAGACGTCAAACTCGCCCTTTTCAAACAGCTCGATCACTTTCTGGCCGATCTGATCGGCGTGAACGAAAGCGAGTTGCTTGACTTCGCGCAAATTGACATGGTCGATGATCAGCGAGGCGAATTCACGACGCAGAATATCTGCGCCCTTTTTACCAACAGTGATGATCTTAACCGTCTTGCCTTCAGCGAGGAGCTTACGAGCATGATCGCGCGCCAGACGTGCGATCTGCGAGTTGAAACCGCCGCAAAGGCCGCGTTCTGCAGTCGCGACGACGAGCAGATGCACGTCGTCCTTACCCGTACCCGCCATCAGTGCCGGTGCGTCTTCGCCGCTCACGTTCTGCGCGATATTAGCGAGGACGGCACCCATGCGCTGCGAGTAAGGCCGTGCGGCCTCCGCAGCTTCCTGGGCACGGCGCAGCTTCGCCGCGGCGACCATCTGCATCGCCTTGGTGATTTTCTGCGTCGCCTTGACCGAGGCGATACGGTTTCTCAGATCCTTTAGTGAAGGCATCCGTTCATCCCGTCACAAAATTCAAGCAAAAGACTTGGCGAACGCGTCAACCGCTGCCTTGAGATTTGCTTTGATGTTGTCGGTGAGTGCCTTTTCGTCGCGGATCGCATCGAGAACATCTTTGTGCTCGGTGCGCAGCGAAGAAAGAAGACCTGCTTCAAACTTGCCAACCTGGTCAACGGCAATCTTATCGAGATAGCCATTCACACCAGCGTAAATCACGGCAACCTGTTCTTCCGTCTTGAGCGGGGAGAACTGTGGCTGCTTGAGAAGTTCTGTCAGGCGTGCACCGCGGTTAAGCAAACGCTGTGTCGAAGCATCAAGATCCGAACCGAACTGAGCAAACGCTGCCATTTCACGATACTGGGCGAGTTCACCCTTAATCGAACCGGCAACCTGCTTCATGGCCTTGATCTGAGCGGACGAACCAACGCGCGAAACCGACAGACCGACGTTAACAGCCGGACGGATACCCTGATAGAAGAGGTTGGTTTCGAGGAAGATCTGGCCGTCAGTGATCGAGATCACATTGGTCGGAATGAACGCGGAAACGTCGTTACCCTGCGTTTCGATAACTGGCAGAGCCGTCAGCGAACCAGCGCCGTTTTCGTCGTTGAGCTTTGCAGCGCGTTCAAGAAGACGCGAATGCAGATAGAAAACGTCGCCTGGGTAAGCTTCACGGCCCGGAGGACGACGAAGCAGAAGCGACATCTGACGATAAGCAACGGCCTGCTTGGACAGATCGTCATAGCCGATCAGAGCATGCTGGCCATTGTCACGGAAATATTCACCGATCGCGCAGCCTGCGAATGGTGCAAGGTACTGCATCGGAGCCGGATCGGAAGCGGTAGCCGCGATCACGACTGAATATTCAAGAGCGCCGCGTTCTTCGAGAACCTTAACGAACTGAGCAACAGTCGAACGCTTCTGGCCGATAGCGACATAGACGCAATAAAGCTTTTCTTTGTCAGGGCCGTTGTCGTGGATTGGCTTCTGGTTCAGGAAGGTATCAAGAATGATTGCGGTCTTGCCGGTCTGACGGTCACCAATGACCAGCTCGCGCTGACCACGACCAACAGGGATCAGAGCATCAACAGCCTTGAGACCGGTCGACATTGGCTCATGAACCGACTTGCGCGGGATGATGCCCGGTGCCTTGACGTCGACGCGGCGACGCTCAGTAGCAACAATTGGGCCCTTGCCGTCGATTGGATTGCCGAGAGCATCGACAACGCGGCCGAGCAGGCCCGGACCGACTGGAACGTCAACGATCGCGCCGGTACGCTTGACGACGTCGCCTTCCTTGATGTCACGGTCGGCACCGAAAATAACCACACCGACATTGTCGGTTTCAAGGTTAAGCGCCATGCCGCGAATACCACCGGGGAATTCGACCATTTCGCCAGCCTGAACATTGTCCAGACCGTAAACGCGGGCGATACCGTCGCCGACGGACAGAACCTGACCGACTTCGGAGACCTCAGCCTCCTTGCCGAAGTTCTTGATTTGCTCTTTCAGGATAGCGGAAATTTCCGCGGCGCGGATGTCCATCAGCCGACCTCTTTCAGTGCAAGCTTGAGAGAAGAAAGTTTAGTGCGAAGGGACGTGTCGATCTGACGCGAACCCATTTTGACGATAAGACCGCCGAGGATCGACGGATCGACGGTGACATTGATCGTCACGTCCTTGCCGGCCACGCCCTTCAGCGTTGCCTTCAATTCGTTCTGCTGAGCTGTGGTCAGCTCATGTGCAGAAATAACATCTGCGGAAACTTCACCGCGATGTTCGGCTGCAATCTCACGGAAAGCGGCGATGATGCCCGGCAGCGTAAACAGGCGACGATTGGACGCCACGACGCGCAGGAAATTGCCGACCAGACCCTTGATGCCAGCCTTGTCAGCAATCGCGCCGATGGCGTGAAGCTGGTCTTCAGCATTGAAGACCGGGCTGGAAATCAGACGCTTCAGGTCTTCGCTTCCGCTCAGAAGCGCCTCGAAACGGCCAAGATCTTTTTCCACAGCAGCAACGGAATTCGCATCAAGCGCGAGCTCAAATAACGATCCGGCGTAGCGCTGTGCGACACCTGAAATGAGCGAAGACGTTTCTGCCACGAACAACCTGCTCTCTACGTTGAAACCATCTTTTTGGGAGTTCAGCAGGACCGATTGGCCCAAGCAGATGATTTTATTGAATGTTTCCGGGGAACCCCTGACGCGCGAGCGCGACAACACCGAAATGTGATTGCCGTCTAGCATAGACGAACCGGACTCGCAACACGCGAATCCCGCAGTTTTGTGTAAGTTTTGCCGCAGTTTTAGCTCAGAAAAGCACGAGGCATGCCCGCTCATACAGCGCAGAGCACTTTAGCGCAGCAATCCGACTTCATCTCACAAGGCCGAAAGCATAGAGCAAGGCCCCAGCAGCCAGCGCAAATTCGATGACAGCGGCAATGATATTATAGAAACTGCCGCCTTTATCCGACATCATCGAAATGAAGCGGCCGAACAGCGCAAATCCCCACACGGCCCCCAGCACAACCCATAAAAATGGCTGTGCAAAAATAAGACAACCAAGCCCTATTCCCAGATAGGGGCCCGCCAGAACCGCACGAATGGAGCTATAGGCTTCCGGGCGCGCATTGATCGGCTGAAGCCTGAGCAGCTTCATCGTGATGCCCGGCGCAAACAGCATAACAATGCCTGCCAAAGCCGTGACGACCGCAGCACTCCATGCGAGCCATTCGCCCGTTGTCGCGGGAAGATAGAATTCCATTGCGTTTCAACCTCTTCGTTTCCAGCCCTATAGCGAAAAACCCAACGGGTTTCCATAGCCCCGGTTTTTACAAAAAGCTTTGCGGATCAATATCCACCTGCACGCGGACAGACCCGCGTTCTTTGGGAGCTGCGGCCAGCAATGCCCGAATAAACCCTTGAATATCCGCCCTTTTTGTCCCGTGAACAAGGATGCGGAACCGATGTCTGCCGCGCACCAGTGCAAGCGGCGCTTCCGCCGGTCCAAGCACCGAAACCTCTTGAGAATGCGGTGCTGCACGACGAAGCGCGCGCGCATGATTTTCGGCATCAGGCCGGTTATCGGCAGAGATAATCAGCGCCGCAAGTCTCCCAAAGGGTGGCAGGGCACTGCGTTCGCGCTCTTCGATTTCCCGCGCATAAAACGCCTCCGAATCACCGCTCACAATAGCCCGCATCACCGGATGATCCGGCTGGTAGGTCTGGAGCAGTCCAAGGCTCTTGCGCCCTGTCCGCCCTGCGCGACCTGTCACCTGATTGAGCAGCTGAAAAGTGCGTTCGGCTGCGCGCGGATCGCCATTGGCAAGGCCAAGATCGGCATCCACAACGCCCACCAGCGTCATATTGGGGAAATTATGCCCCTTGGCCACAAGCTGCGTGCCGATGACGATATCCGCCTCGCCCTTGGCAATTGCATCCAGTTCAAGCCGAAGACGCTTCACACCGCCTGCCATATCCGACGAAAGAACAATGATTCGCGCATCCGGGAAGGTTGCCGCCACTTCCTCGGCAATGCGTTCAACGCCCGGACCACAGGCCACCAGATGATCCAGCGTGCCGCATTCCGGGCAGGCTTCCGGAACCGGCTCATGATAGCCGCATTGATGGCACATCAACTGGCCGCGAAAGCGGTGCTCAACCAGCCAGCTTGAACATTGCGGACACTGAAAGCGATGACCGCACACCCGGCAAAGCGTCAGCGGTGCATAGCCGCGCCTGTTGAGAAACAGCAGCGCCTGCTCGCCGCGCTCCACCGTTTTCCCCACAGCCTCAGTCAAGGCTGGCGACAAAAACCGTCCCGGCGGCGGCGGAGAGCGCCGCATATCAATGGTCTTGAGTGTCGGAAGTGCCGCTTCCGCATAGCGGCCATAGAGCTTGATTCGCTTATAGCGCCCCTGATCGGCATTCACCTGACTTTCGATAGAAGGTGTCGCCGATGCCAATATCACCGGAAAGCCGCCAATATGGCCACGCACGACAGCCATATCGCGTGCATTATAGAAAACGCGATCTTCCTGCTTGTAAGCCGGATCGTGCTCTTCATCGACCACAATCAGCCCAAGCTCTTTGAACGGCAAAAACAAAGCCGAGCGCGCACCCGCAACCACACGCACCGTCCCTTCAGCAACCTGCCGCCAGACGCGTTCCCGTGTGCGTGGTGCCAGATCGGAATGCCATTCGGCAGGCTTTGAACCAAACCGATCATGGAACCGGTCGAGAAACTGCTGTGTCAGCGCGATTTCCGGCAGCAGAATCAGCACCTGCCTGCCCATCTCCAACGCTTTTGCCACGGCTTCGAAATAGACTTCCGTCTTGCCCGAACCGGTCACACCATCGAGCAGTGAGACCGAAAAAGCGTTTTCTTCAACCGATTCCGCCAGCATTTCTGCAGCAGCCTGTTGATCCTCTGACAGAGTGGCCCGCGCATAATCAGGATCAGGTGTCGCAACGACCGCAGGCGGCGGAAGCATCACGTCCTCAAACACGCCCTGCATTTTCAAACCGTCCACAACGCTCAGCGAAACACCGGCTGCATGGGCCAGCCCGGAGCGCGTCCATGCCAAGCCGTCGCGTGCCAGTTCCATCACCCGGGCACGGGCATCCGTCATGCGTTCCGGCGCATGACCACAGTAGCGAAGGCCCGGCACTTTGGGCTCTGGATCAAAGGCTGCGGGCGCACGAAGCACCATACGCGCCACCATTCCGGGCGGCGAAAGCGTATAATCCGCAGCCCAGCGCATGAAGCGCAACATATGCGCATCCACGGGTGGGCAATCGAAAACTTCCGAAATTGCACGCAGCTTTTTGGCATCAACCGCATCGGTCGCGCCATCACAAACAATGCCCGCAACCTCACGCGGCCCCAAAGGCACACGCACGATGGAGCCGGGCTGGACCTGCATTCCTTCCGGCACCATATAAGAATATGGACGCTCAGCGGGCATAGGTACGAGTACAGGCACCACGCTTCGGGTGGGCTGTGCAAAAAGGTTTAAAATATCGTGCGAATCTTTCGACATGATTGCGTGACCTTGGCGCGGCTTTGCGCTAAAGAAAAGCCACCTTGCTGGATTTAAATCAATTTAAATCCCCTAACCCGCGCCCATTATGGAGGAATTCTGTTATGAAGTTTTTCGTCGACACTGCGGACGTCAAGGAAATCCGCGAACTCAATGACCTTGGTCTGGTTGATGGTGTGACCACCAATCCTTCGCTGATCCTCAAATCCGGCCGCGACATCATCGAAGTCACCAAGGAAATCTGCTCTTTCGTCAAGGGTCCGGTTTCGGCTGAAGTTGCTGCGACCGAATATGAGCAGATCATGAAGGAAGCTGCCGTCATTGCCAAAATTGCAGACAATATCTGCATCAAGCTGCCATTGACGCTCGACGGCCTCAAGGCTTGTAAGGCACTGACATCCGATGGTCACAAGACCAACGTAACGCTCTGCTTCTCGGCCAATCAGGCTCTGCTCGCAGCAAAAGCTGGCGCGACCTTCGTATCGCCATTCATCGGTCGTCTTGACGACACCGGCATCAACGGCATGGAACTGATTGCTGAAATCCGTACCATCTTCGACAACTACGATTTCCGCACTGAAATTCTCGCTGCTTCGGTTCGCACCGTAAACCACGTCAAGGAAGCAGCCCTTATCGGCGCCGACGTCGTTACCGCGCCTCCGGCAACGCTCAAGGCACTCGTCAAGCACCCACTGACCGACAAGGGCCTTGAAGCTTTCCTCGCCGACTGGGCGAAGACCGGCCAGAAAATCGCTTAATCAGCACGCTGACTAGAATGTAAAAACGGCGGATCATTGATCCGCCGTTTTTGTTTGTCTCAACAAAAAAGCGGCACAGAATGCGCCGCCTTTTCAAACTCGATCAAGCTGAACACCTCAGAGCTTCGACATCTGCATGGCGATCGCCAGATAAATCTGCTCGGCCAGTTCTTCCGCCGCACGCTTGGTCGCATCGCGTTCAGCACGCAGATTGGCGAATTCCTGACGCGGACGGTCAAACGAGGCGCCGACCGTGCGCGTGCCGGATTTCAGCGGTTTGCCATCCTTATCGAACAAAACGAAATTCGAAGTCGCATTGACCGTACCAGCCGAAGGACGGCCCGTGCGGTCCGTTCGGTCACCAACATCGACACTCACGAAAGATGTAACCGATTTGCTTAAGCCCAGACGCAGCTTGTAGTTCGGATTGGCAGGCTCACCAGCACCGCCGGAAAGCAAGAAGATCAGCCGATTACGAACCTGAACACCGTAAATGCTGTTTTCAGGATCGACCGAAATCGATGCGAGCTTCGCGCGCATATCCGGCGTCACACTGCCGCCAATCGTACTGCCTGCACTGCCACCGCCCGAATAGAGCGGCTGCACCGTACAGCCAGCAAGAAGAACTACGGCTCCGATGGCCACAATCGCCACACGGAGATTCTGAAAAGCGGAAATCAAGCGATCAGGCAACGACATTGACGATCCTTTGTGGCACCACGATGATCTTCTTCGGCGAGCCCCCTTCGAGCGCGGCCTTGACAAAATCAAGTTCGAGCACCGCCTGCTGGATTGTAGCTTGATCAGCGTCGCGCGCGATTGTCAAATCCCCACGCTTCTTACCGTTGATCTGAACCGGCATAACGATCTCGTTTTCCACGATCAAAGCGGCATCGAACTGCGGCCAAGGTGCACGGGCAACCAGCGTTTCCCGACCAGCAATCTTGCCACCAAGCTCTATGGCGCACTGTTCGGCCAGATGCGGCATCATTGGGGCGAGCATCATGATCAGCATTTCAGTTGCTTCACGCACTGCCGCCTTCAGCTCATCGTCCGCTTTACCGGCTGCAACCTGCTGCAATGGTGCTGCAAGCGCATTGACCAATTCATAAAGACGGGCAACAGCGCGGTTGAAGGCGAGTTTTTCAATGTCGTCACCGACGGCCTGAACGGCCTTGTGAGCAGCCTTGGATACGGCAATTGCATCACCCTGCGTGCCAGCCTTGGGTGCCACATTCTTCAAACCGACAGCGGCTTCCGAAACCAGACGCCAGACGCGCTGCACAAAACGATGCGCGCCTTCGGCACCCGCTTCCGTCCAGATAACGTCGCGTTCCGGCGGACTGTCGGACAGCATGAACCACCGCGCAGTATCGGCACCATAAGACGAGATAATGTCGTCGGGATCGACCACATTCTTCTTCGACTTCGACATTTTTTCGATCGAACCGATTTCAACCGGAGCACCGCTGTCGAGCATGGTGGCCGTGCGTTTACCCTCTGATTCTTCAATACGAATATCGGCCGGTGCAACCCACTGGCCATTGGCCTTGTAGGTTTCATGCACAACCATGCCCTGCGTGAAGAGACCCTTGAATGGCTCTTCAATGCCAACATGACCCGCCACTTTCATGGCGCGGGTGAAAAAGCGCGAATAAAGCAGATGCAAAATCGCATGCTCAACACCGCCAATATACTGATCAACCGGCAACCAGTGATCGGCAATTGCGCGGTCGGTCGGCTCATTTTCCCAAGGGGCTGTAAAGCGCGTGTAATACCAGGACGAATCAACAAACGTATCCATCGTGTCGGTCTCACGACGGGCTTCGCCACCGCATTTCGGGCACTTCACATGACGCCATGTTGCATGACGGTCGAGCGGATTGCCCGGACGGTCGAACTCGACATCATCCGGCAGCTTGACCGGCAGATCAGCACGCGGCACCGGATTAACGCCACAGCTTTCGCAATGGATCATCGGGATCGGGCAACCCCAGTAACGCTGGCGCGAAATACCCCAATCGCGCAGACGGAACTGAACTTTACGCGCAGCCTGCGGACGGCCATCGAACTCGGTCTTTTCCAGACGGTTTGCCACTTCGTTAAACGCTGCTTCCGGCGTCATACCGTCGAGGAAGCGTGAATTCACCATCACGCCATCATCGGTATAAGCCGTGTCGCCGATAACAAAACTCGCCGCATCTTCGCCCTTTGGCAGAACGACAGGCGTCACCTTCAAACCATATTTGTTGGCGAAATCCAGATCGCGCTGATCATGGCCGGGACAGCCGAAAATCGCACCCGTTCCATAGTCCATCAGCACGAAGTTTGCGACGTAAACCGGCAGTTCCCAATTCTCGTCAAACGGATGCTTAACCTTGATGCCGGTGTCGAAGCCCTTCTTTTCAGCGGTTTCAAGCGCTGCAACAGAGGTGCCCGTGCGTCGGCATTCATCTGCAAACTCAGCCAGATTGGCATTGGTTTCCGCGAGCTTTTTGGCCAGCGGATGATCGGCAGCAATCGCCACAAAGGATGCACCAAACAGCGTATCCGGGCGGGTGGTGTAAACTTCCACTTCCGAGAAACCGGACGGCGCAGTCTTGCTATCCAGCGCGAAGCGAACCTGCAGGCCTTCCGACTTGCCGATCCAGTTCTTCTGCATGACGCGGACTTTTTCCGGCCACTGGTCAAGCGTATCAAGACCAGCCAGCAGATCTTCGCTGAAATCGGTGATCTTGAAGAACCACTGCGTCAGCTCGCGCTGTTCTACCAGCGCACCGGAACGCCAGCCACGACCATCCACAACCTGCTCATTGGCAAGCACGGTGTTGTCAACCGGATCCCAGTTGACCTTGGACGTCTTGCGCGTCACCAAACCTTTTTCAAACAGGTCGATGAACAGCATCTGCTGACGATGGTAATATTCGACATCACAGGTCGCAAATTCACGGGTCCAGTCGAGCGACAGTCCCATGGATTTGAGCTGACGCTTCATGGTTGCGATATTCTGATAGGTCCATTCCTTCGGATGCACCTTGTTCTGCATCGCCGCATTTTCCGCAGGCATGCCAAACGCGTCCCAGCCCATTGGGTGAAGCACGTTGAACCCCTTGGCGCGCTTATAACGCGCGACCACGTCACCCATCGCATAGTTGCGCACATGGCCCATATGAATGCGCCCCGATGGATAAGGGAACATTTCGAGCACGTAGTACTTCTCGCGGGGATCGCTATTGTCGGTTTCGAAAGTCTGGTTTTCTTCCCAGATTTTCTGCCAATGAGCTTCCGCCACGCGCGGATTATAACGTTCGGCTGCCATGAGCGTATTTACTCGTACGAAGATGATGCAATAAGGAGAGTCGTCATTAATGGCGACCTTCACCACGTATTGGCGAAAGCGTCAAGTTTTTGCGGACGAAAAGCCTGAAAGCGAGAGTTTCATGTCAGATATTGGTGCAAACCTGAACAACGTCAAGGCATCCATTGCGCGCGCCGAGGAGGAAGCCCGTCGTGATAAAGGGTCAGTGACGCTCGTGGCTGTGTCGAAAACATTCGATGCAGCTGAAATACGTCCGGCGCTTGATCTCGGTCAGCGGGTCTTCGGTGAAAACCGCGTTCAGGAAGCGCAAGGCAAATGGCCAGCGCTTCGCGAAGCCTATTCCGGCATTGAGCTGCATCTGATCGGACCACTGCAATCCAACAAAGCAGCCGATGCAGTCAAGCTGTTCGATGTGATTGAAACCGTCGACCGCGAAAAGATTGCGGCAGCCCTTGCCAGTGAGATTAAAAAACAAGGCAAGAGTCCAAAGCTTTACGTGCAGGTCAATACCGGCCTTGAAGAGCAGAAGGCTGGTATCCCGCCAAAAGAGGCTGTCGCTTTTGTTGAACGCTGCCGCAAGGAACATGGCCTTTCAATCGAAGGCCTGATGTGTATCCCGCCTGCAGATGAAAATCCGGGGCCGCATTTTGCGCTTTTGGAAAAGCTTGCGCGTGAAGCTCAGGTCAAAAAGCTCTCCATGGGCATGTCAGGCGATTATGAAACCGCCATCGGCTTCGGTGCGACTTCAGTGCGTGTGGGGTCGGCAATCTTTGGCGGACGCAGCTATTCCCCGACCGCCTGATTGTTTTTTCAATGAAGCAGCATCTCGCCTTTTAAAGGATGCCAATCCGACGGACCAAGCAAACGGTTATGCGCGTAAACGACCGAATGCAACGGTCCGTCGATCTTTTCCTTCCAGAATTCAATAAAGCCGTGAAGCACTGGAAAGTCTGGCGCCAGATCATAGTCTTGCCAGACATAGAGCTGCAAAAGATGCGGATGATCCGGCATATGATAAAAGATTTTTGCCGTCGTCAGACCGTAACCGGCAAGCTGCAATTCAAAGGCAGACTTTGAAGTAAAAGCGGTTGTCGTCATGGCGATTTCCCCTTTTTTAGGGAGCCGATTATAAATATCCCGTGGCTCCGGCAATATTTAGAATAGCAAAATATAGTTTTTAAATAGTAAAAACAATATGTTAGCAACACATCAAGGTGAGTGCTGCCATGTTTTCAATTTTTTGTGCTGCGTCACTGTGGACCATAGTCGATCCCAATGTCTAATTTACGTTGAGCCAGACAGATTGTAGATGAGTCTGGCAATAGCTTCGCCCTCATGCGGGCTATTGATTTCGGCGGGAGGATCGCTGGACAGTTAAAGCATTTCCAGCAAAAGTGGGAACCGGTTTTGCGTCCGGAAATGCGTAAAGCAAAAATATAGCGCTTCCATAGTTTGTCATCAACGGGAGGCGCTCAAGGAGGAAGATATGTCGGAAAAGCTTTACCCTGTACTGCCGGGGGCAAAGAAGAATACGCTCATCGACAACGAGAAATATCTCGAATGGTACAATGAGAGCGTGACCGACCCGGATGGTTTCTGGGCCAAGCACGGCCGACGGATTGACTGGTTCAAGCCCTTCACCAAAGTCAAGAATACGGATTTCAACGGCGACGTATCGATCAAGTGGTATGAAGATGGCGTCACCAACGTTTCCTACAACTGTATAGACCGCCACCTCAAAAGCCGTGGCGATAAGGTTGCGATCATCTGGGAAGGTGACAATCCGTATATCGACAAGAAAATCACCTATCTTGAACTCTACGAAAATGTCTGCCGTCTCGCCAATGTGCTCAAAAAGCATGGCGTGAAAAAAGGTGACCGTGTCACCATCTATCTGCCGATGATCCCGGAAGCGACCTATGCGATGCTCGCCTGCGCCCGTATTGGTGCGGTGCATTCCGTCGTCTTTGCCGGTTTCTCACCGGAGGCGCTCGCCGGACGTATCGTCGATTGTGAATCCACGTTCATCATCACGGCAGATGAAGGCGTGCGCGGCGGCAAGCCGGTTCCACTCAAGGAAAACACCGACACCGCCATCGACATTGCCGCCAAGCAATATGTCATGGTCAACAAGGTTCTGACTGTGCGTCGTACCGGCGGCAAGGTCAGCTGGGGACCAGGCCGCGATCTGTGGTATCATCAGGAAGTCGCAAGCGTCGAACCGACCTGCGATCCAGAACCTATGAATGCGGAAGATCCGCTGTTCATCCTCTATACGTCCGGCTCCACCGGCAAGCCAAAGGGTGTCTTGCACACCACCGGCGGCTATCTCGTCTACGCTTCGATGACCCATCAATATGTCTTCGACTATCATGATGGCGATATCTACTGGTGCACAGCGGATGTGGGCTGGGTCACAGGCCATTCCTATATCGTTTATGGGCCGCTTGCGAATGGCGCAACCACGCTGATGTTTGAAGGTGTGCCAAACTTCCCCGATCAGGGACGTTTCTGGGAAGTCATCGACAAGCATCACGTCAACATTTTCTACACCGCACCAACCGCGATCCGTGCGCTGATGGGCGCTGGCGACGAATTCGTCACCCGTTCATCACGTTCAACACTGCGCCTTCTCGGCTCAGTGGGCGAGCCGATCAATCCCGAAGCCTGGGAATGGTATTATAACGTCGTGGGTGACCAGCAATCACCAATCGTTGACACATGGTGGCAGACGGAAACGGGCGGCATCCTCATCACCCCTCTTCCTGGGGCAACCGATCTCAAGCCCGGTTCGGCAACCCGTCCATTCTTTGGCGTCAAGCCGCAGCTTGTGGACAATGAAGGCGCTGTGATTGAAGGCGCAACCGATGGCAATCTCTGCATCATCGATAGCTGGCCGGGCCAGATGCGCACGCTTTATGGTGACCACAAGCGCTTCATCGAGGCTTACTTCTCCACTTATAAGGGCAAGTATTTCACGGGTGATGGCTGCCGCCGCGACGATGACGGCTATTACTGGATCACAGGCCGCGTCGATGACGTGCTCAACATTTCCGGCCATCGCCTTGGCACGGCGGAAATCGAATCGGCCCTCGTTTCGCATCACTCGGTTTCGGAAGCTGCCGTTGTCGGCTACCCGCATCCAATCAAAGGACAGGGCATTTATTGCTATGTCACACTGATGAGTGGTGCAGAAACACAAGATGCCGATGCTCTGCGCAAAGAGCTGACGCTGCATGTGCGCAAGGAAATCGGTCCGATTGCCACGCCGGACAAGATTCAGTTCTCTCCCGGCCTGCCAAAGACCCGTTCAGGCAAGATCATGCGCCGCATTCTGCGCAAAATCGCCGAGGACGAATTCAGTGCACTGGGGGATACATCGACCCTTGCCGATCCGGGTGTGGTGAACGATCTGATCGAAAACCGCCAGAACAAGAAGTAAAAAAAGAGGCCGGGATTTCCCGGCCTTTTTGCTAACACCATCACCTGAAATTCTGACTTGAGCATTGATAAAAAATGCAAAGCATCTTTGCGTAGAGCAATACATAACAACAAACCGATCCGGAACTCGTCTCAGCTTTCCTGCTTATCCATGCGCGACTGAAAGCTGCGAAAAGTCGCCTTTCCGCCATTCTTCGCAGCGTAAAGCGCCGCATCTGCATTGCTGAAAACATCCGATGCAGAATAACCCGATATCGGCGCAATCCCAACGGATGCACCAAGCACTAACGAGCGGCCATTGAAATCGACGGGTTCACACAGACGATCAATAATGGCTTGAGCAAAAGTCTCTGTTGCTTGCTGATCATAAGAACCCGATGTGATAATGGCAAACTCATCTCCACCGATCCTGAAAATACGACTGCCGGGATCATTCAAATCCCGAAGGCGATTGCCCATTTCTCTTATACATTCATCGCCTGCAAGATGGCCAAACCTGTCATTTATGTTTTTAAACCCGTCAAGGTCGATCAACATAAGAAAACCGGGTATCTTGTCATTGCTGGCAGCATCCAGCGTCGAAGACAGCTTTACATGAAACTGGCTTTTATTGGCCAGACCAGACATTTGATCATACTCGGCAAGATATATAATCCGATCAAACAACGCCTTCTGATCTGTGATATCTTGTTTCATCCCGAAAATTCGAACGGGCACATCTCCCTGGCATTCAATCGACGCAGTGATGCGTATCCAGCGTTTGTTACCGCGAAAAGTGGTTATCTCAGCTTCGAATGTAAAACCGCTACGCTGCGCGATTGCGTCGGATCGGCGCTTTTGCAGCTCCGCCCTTGACGCTTCCGTATAACACGCCAGCGTATCAGCGCGTGAAAGCACTGCACCGCGAGGCAACTCGAAAATGTCATAGGCATAGTCGGACCAGGTCAATTCTTCATCCGGCAAAGTGCATTCCCAGATACCGATCTGAGCGACAATGGAAGACTGTCCGTAAATTTTTTTGAAATGCGCAAGCGTCTGTGCCTGCGCATTGATGAACTGATCTTTGATTTCCAATTCAAGCCGCAGGCGCTGCAGCTCTTCTTGCAACTGGCTCAGCACGGTTTCATCCTTGGTTGACACTAAAATATCCACCGTTTCAGCAACAACAACGCTCAACTTATCAAATCCCAGAATCTCTGCTTCTTGCCGTGTTGCTTGCGGAGATTGTCGAGATAAACACTATGCTGAACGACAGAGCCGTAGTCCGCAATATTGCGATCCATAGCACCGCACTCCATCACATGTCGCGCTGCATGTTTGTAGCGGCTGGAGCGGGCATATGTGAGTGTAAAATCAATCATTGCACGAAGTACAAGCGTCGCAGCAAGCGGATATCTATCCGCCAGCTTTTCTGCCGCTTGCGACAAGAGTTCATAATTATTGCCATCCAGCTCGGAAGCACGCTTTACAACAAGCCTGTCTGCTTCGCTCAAAGCGGGATATTGAAGAAAGAAAAGCAGCGCACGATTGGCATCAGGGTAATCTGCAATAAAAGCAAACGCCTTGTCTTCCGCTTCCATATCATCGAAATCAGGCAGACGTCGCAAAAATTCACGTAACAGCACATCGTTGAGCGTCTGTTCAAAGCATTGCCAGCGAAATTGCTGCGCGCCTTCGCTGTGTCCAAGCGCTTCCAGAACATCGGCACGCGTCGCCTGCCACTCTGGCAAGACGTCCCTGCGTCCGTCGAACTCCGCCTTATCAAGCGCCCTCAGGGCTTCTTCAGCGCGCCCTGCCGCAAGCAGTCTTTGAGCGATTTCAGTCGAAATGCGCGGAACAATATGCGTGTGCGCAGGATATTGCGCAATAAAAAGATCCACATCACCGAGCGCATCTGCAATTTGCTGGAGTACAAACTGAGCGGTCATCGACTTGTCGTCCGCATGAAGCCGATCTTCGTAAATCGGACCAGTGCTGCTCCATCCAATGATCTGCTTATAGTGCACAGATCGTATAGGCTCCGGCTCAGCAGCCCATGCCTCAACGGCCGTCTGCAGCTGTCTTAAGCCCATATCACCAAGCGCAGGACGCATGGAATCAATCAGCCGATCAAACTGACCATAGCCGTTATCCTGAAGCGCATTGAAAACTTTCTCAACCAGACGATCCTTAGGAATACCGGCGAGCATCGCTATATGACCGGCATCATCGCTTGCAGCATGAAAACGCTCGATGAGCGTGCCGCTGCCATCACCCGAGCGCTCGAAAATCGAATCTGCGAGCGAAAGGAACTGCCATATAAGTTCAAACCCCTCTTCAGGATCATGCGGGGCAATTTTTTCAACGATAGTCCTGCGTTGATTTTCAAGGTCCGCACAAAAGGGCTTAACCTTCTTCCAATCTATCCAGCTCTTTGCGCGCGCAATGCTGCCCAGCCGCTTTCGAACCTCCCGGGCAAGCTCGACGCCGCTTGAATGACCCGCCAGTTCCATCCGAAGCCGGCGCTTGTGATTGGCATTGCCAGTGCTGATCTCTATCAGAAGTGCAGCCAGACGCTCCACACCAAGCGCCTGAAGGTGTTTCGCGTTCAGAGTGGTCTTCGAGGACATCCGTCATCCCATTTTTTGAGCCAAAGAATATAGATCAAGCCCAAAGACATAAGATATTTTAGCAATTGGTTAAATATCGAATAACCGGATAGTGTACCATTTATTTGAACATCGAACCGAACAAACATCGGCTGTTGCGATTTTAATGATTCAACTCCATCCAGAAATGCTCTAGATGGTCTTATGCGTGTTCCATCGTCCGACGATCCTATTTATAACCCGCCATTAGAGCCTTATATATCCATCATTCACCGTGATGAGGACATTCTGGTGCTTGATAAACCAAGCGGGCTGTTATCCGTAGCCGGGCGACATCCGGCCTTGTCGGACAGTCTTGCCACACGTGTGCAAAAGCAATTTCCGAATGCTCTCATGATCAACCGTCTGGACAAAGATACGTCGGGACTGGTTTTGATGTCGCTCAATCGCAAAGCACATGCAGCTGTTGCAGCGCAGTTTGAAACCCGCACAACCCAGAAATCTTATATCGCAGAAGTATGGGGGCACGTGGAAGGCGATAGCGGCCTGATCGACTTGCCTCTGGCAATCGACCATGAGAACAAGCCGCGTCATCGCGTAGACCATGAGAACGGCAAACCCGCACAGACGCGCTGGCAAGTTTTAGAGCGCGGCAAACACACAACGCGGCTACAATTGTCTCCGTTAACGGGTCGAACGCACCAGCTGCGTGTTCACATGAAGGCGATAGGACACGTCATCCTTGGCGATGCGTTTTATGCTGAGGGCGCCGCATTGAGCGCATCCGCACGTTTAATGCTTCATGCTGAGCAACTGGCCTTCCGGCATCCGGATGGGCATAACGTAAAATTTTCCATCCCCTGCCCATTCTGAGATCAAGCATGACGCAAAAGGCGGAACCATCAGAGCTCATCGTTGATTTTGTAGGCGGCGCAGTCGGCCATAGGTTCCGGTCCGGCGAAGGACGCGATCAGGCGCTTGCAAAAGCGGTAGGCTTCTCGCGCGGCGTCACGCCCGATATTGTGGACGCGACAGCTGGCCTTGGCCGTGATGCCTTTCTGCTTGCATCCCTTGGCGCGACTGTAACGCTGATTGAGCGCTCAAAAAAAATGTATGATTTGCTGAGTGATGCTCTCGCCCGTGCGTATTCCGAGGGCGGCAGATATGCGCAGACAATCGCGCGGATGACATTATTGCATGGCGATTCTTGCCTGCTCTTACCCGAATTGAAGCCGAAAGTGGTGCTGGTCGACCCGATGCATCCCCCACGCGGCAATTCGGCATTGGTCAAAAAAGAAATGCGACAAATCCGGGAGATCGTCGGCACGGACCCTGATTCAGAAAAGCTGATGCAAATCGCATTGGAAGTGGCAGAGAATCGCGTCGTTCTGAAATGGCCTTTAAGAGCCGAACCGATGCCGGGCCTACGCAAACCATCGCATCAGATCTTAGGCAAAAGCACGCGCTATGATGTGTTCGTCAAAACGAAAATCGTTGCACAATGAATAAATGACTGAATCTCTGAATTAAACCGGATGAACTGCGCGCAGATCTTGACTGTTTAGAGCTTGCATTTTGGTTGTACAGGGCCCTTAAACAACAAAACCCGCAGCGGATGCTACGGGTTTGTCGTTATCAGTGGTTGCGGGGGCAGGATTTGAACCTGCGGCCTTCAGGTTATGAGCCTGACGAGCTACCGGGCTGCTCCACCCCGCGCTATTTTTTGAACTATTCGGGTCATGATATTATT
>NZ_JBDJNL010000007.1:0-178032 GCF_039674445.1 Brucella sp. TWI432
TGTGCGGAAGCGCCATAGAATGCCATTGAGTACCATGCGATCATCGACGCGGGGTACACCACGCGGTTTGCATGGCAACAGCGGCGCAATAATCGACCATTCGCGTTCTGTCAGTTCATAGCGGCGACGTGACATCAAAGACCTCCAAATCCGAGACCTTTGAAACACTAATCCATTCAAATAGCTAGACTATTTATGAGTGCACGACCTAGCGTGTCGTATCAAAGTTCGTTAGAAGTCGGCTCTCGAACTGGCGCCTTTGAGATGTCAGCTTGCGATAGCGGTGCATATTGCTTTGTGATAAGCAAAGGGTGCGAGATGGTTGATTTTTCAAATATCGATCAGCGAAGAGACGCATCCCAAGCGATACCTCCGTCTTCGTGACCTACAAAGATCGCATTCTTGCGATTATGCAAATTTTGCCTAATTGCAAAAGTAGGCTTTTTGCGAAAATCCCAGGGGTAGAAGGACGTAGGCGCCGGCTCTTCACGTCGATTCAAACCGACAAGATTAAAGAGATCGTTCTACTGTCGCGGCTGAGGCAGGGGATCAGACGCATCGCCGAACGTCGACCTGCTAGCGATCTGGATGTACTGCCGCCCTGAATCTTCAAGAATTAACGGCCTTAAGACACCCGAGGTGGCCAGTTTTTGGCAGATATTTCCATAAGATTTTGTGGTGGAAAACGGGCCCCGTCCGAATGACCAGTCAATAGATCGGCAGCGTATTATAACTCAGCTGGCGCTGCCCAGGTGAAGCAGAATTGCAAAATACAACCATATTTTATCAAAGCTTAGGCCTGTCAAAATTCTTACTAATTGCATAATATAGGAGGAGCACCAGAGGTAGTATCCTATGGATTGTTATAAAGGATTTTTATTCACATGCATCATATTAAATATTGAAGGAGGAATACATTGAATATTATTATAGCTCTGGCGATTTATAATTAAAAAAGAATGAAGAAATTGATATGGGCGAATATTACTTAAATCAAGCAGTGAAAGCGATAGAGGAGAAGCGAGTTTTCTTAGGTGTCCAAACCGCGCATGCAATCTCTGACCCCACAAACGTGCTTTACGCAGAATGTCTGTCTCGCTTGAGGGATGAGCGAGGAAATCAGATAGCGGCTATGCAATTTGTTCCGGCCTTAGAAAAAGCTGGAAGAATTTTTTCACTGGATCTCATAGTGCTTTCCAAAGTTTTGGAATTTTTAGATTGTCATGAATCTGCAGTATTGGGCTGCAATATATCTACATTTACTATGAATAGCAGAGCTAGCTGGGATATGATCCTTTACCAGCTTAAAAAGCGGGAACACGTCTTATCAAGATTAGTGTTAGAGATAACGGAAACTATCTCAATAAACGATTTAGCGCTTTTCAACACGTTTTTAAATGATGCTCGTAAATTGGGTTGCCGAGTAGCCTTGGATGACTTCGGGAGCGGTTTGCTTCAACCAGTACACCTTTACTCTATCAAAGTTGATATCATAAAGATTGATGCGGGCATCCTTCACGGTAGCAGGGATAAAAAATACTCCGAAAGCTTACGCCACTTCATTCGATTCACAGAAAGTTTCGTTTCAACTATCGTTATCGAAGGAGTTGAGACAGAGGAGGATTACTGGCGACTAAATGAGTTCAAAAACGTTTATTTACAAGGGAGGTTTATGTCTGATGTAGTTCCGATAAATACATACAAGGCTTAAAGATCGGCTTTTCGGGATTTTTGTATAATTATAAATAACACATTTTTGATGAAGAATAATATAATCATTTTTGGTTTTCATTTTGTTGAAAATTTATTCGGGATGTAGATATCAGGTAAAATTAATACGGCCTCATTGCAAAATGTTCGACTGTAGCGACCCATTGTGTCTTGTTGACATAGAGGATTCCCAGATCAGCTATAGCGTGATTCAAGACTGCTTTTTAGGAGGCAGGTTATGGCGCGCGGCGATCTAAGCGGACAGAAATGTATTCTGATTGAGAGTTTGTTGACTGCTGGGCAGGGAGGAAAGTCCCGGTCTTCTTTGTATAACCGCCAGTACCTTAACGGTATGCTTCATGTTCTACGGGTTGACTGTCCGTGGTGCGACATGCATGAACGCTGCGGCAAATGGAAGTTGATTGATGTGCGGTTTCGACGCTGGGCAGAACAAGGCATATGGTATGCGCTTTAGGAAACCCTTGTCGGACTCGGCTTAACTGACAACTGGCACATATGATCGATGGTACGACTGCTCGCGGTCATTCTCAGGTAGCCGGCGCGGAAGGGCGGGGGCTTATAAGGAGGCTTTTGGTCGATCACGCTGCGGCTTTACGACAAAAGTCCACGCCCTTACAGACGGTCAGGAACACCCTCTTGGCTTCGTCTTCACAGGTACGGAGGCTTGGGATTACAATGCGGTTGAAGACTTGATGTCCATTCGCGTGAAAAAGCCCAGACTGTTGCTCGCTGATAAGTGTTATGATGGCGACAACGTTCGGGACGCTCTTTTGTGCAGTGGCATAAAGCCCGTTATTGCGCCCAAAGAAAACCGAAAAAACCTCCAGCCTGCAACTCCAAGCCCTACAAGGGTCGAAACTGCATCGAGCGGATGTTAAATAGTTTAAAGCAATTGCGTCGCATTGCCACTCGATATGACAAAGCCAGAAATCTTTCAAGACATTCCTAGCCATCGCTGCCGTCAAAATACGACTGTCGCATTTTGTCATTATTGCCTAGTATTTTTTGGTTGTGGAATCTCATTGTTGATGTATTCGTTTACAATTACATTCTCAGCAGCATGCGCAGCCAAGGCTAACATACTAATAATCATTGATCTTGCTAAATATTTCATCTCTGGATATATAAGTAATTCTTTTCCTCCTGGTTGTATATTCTTGAGAAATCTCGCTTCTTCTGCACTCTTAAAAAGCTTTTGCACGTGCGATCGCGACACCATGACATCTTTTGCAATGCGGGAGAATGGGTAGAATATAATTTCTTCTTCATCTGAATAAGGGAAATTAGTCTTAGTAAGAACATGTAGCAAAATTTCGAATCCTCCGTCTCTCCGTGAAAACAAGTCTGATCCTTTTATTTCATCTACAAATCTAAAATTATTAACGTAGTATTAGACACCGATCTCCGCCATTTTTCCTATTATATATAGGTCATCATCGCCCAAATTTTCAAATTTATCGGGATAAATAAGGGTAAGAGGTTCTTTGTAATACTTAAAAGAATTACGAACTAGTTTTATAGCTTTCTCTGTGGGTGATATAATATATTCTCTTCTATCATTAATGTTAACCTTTTTAGTTATTATTCCCAGAAGGCAGCAAATATTTATTATAGTGCCGACCCTGGTTCCGCTTGCTAATGCATACTGTTTGGCAAAATCCTTAATTTTGCCGACTGTTACGCAAGAATCTTGCCCCCATGCCAAACTCGTTAGCTTTAACATAATTAAGTATCTAGACTCATCAGAAAGTATTTTTGAGAAAAATGGCGTTTCGTTGAATACTTCTAAGTATAGATTAACGAACATATCTAATGCGTCGTCGACCTGACTATGGTTAGCAATCCCATTTCTTTTCATTAAAACCATAACTTACCCCATGTCATGAGTTTTAAATGTTAGGGAATATTAACTTAGGATTGTTGATAAAAATTGGTTGCATCGCGAATCATATCTGATGCCCGCCCAAGTCCCTCCCGTTCAGTTGTAGTTGGTTCGAGTATGGAATTTGGCTTCTCCTGAGGCGCCGGAGAAAACTATGCACTGGGATCTTTGCACGGTAACGCTGTGCTCAAAGCGCATAATACTGAATGTCTGTCACTGTAAGGACTTAACACATTCAACGGCGGCATATCATACGCGCAGAAACCAAAAATGGCTCCGCAGATTCGTAGGCTTAGGATGATCCCGGCCTCTCAATTAAGGTTCTAATTGCCTCATTAGTCTTTCGGGATGATCAGGGCGGAGTTTGTCTATGAATACCACATTGGGCATTTTACCAATTGGTGGCGGAAGCTGCGCGAACCGAAAATGGCTAGATGAGGTGAAGACATGAATAGTTTCAGATACGTTGCTGCTTGGCGCTTCGGTGAATTCTGTTCAACGTTGGTACGGTTTGCTTTCAAGTCATTTATGGAAATGAGGGACTCTTGCGAGAAAGTGGTAGCTTGTCTTCTCCGCTCCAGAGAATCCGTTGGAGTTTGCAGCGTCATTCCTTTGAAAAAAAATATATAATACGACCAATTTTTATCAGTTTCCGCAGCTTGATAAGTGCATCTTTTTCGTTTTACCTCGTATTTATTCTTAACGCGCGAGGTTTTCCGTGTATAATTCAACCTTTAGCTTTGATATTTTCTGCTCAAAGCGACGTTTTTTCTTGGCTACTGCATCGGCCGCCGCGATTATTCTGGCATCTGCCATAAGTGCTTCAGCCAATGAATGGACAGGCGCTGCAGGAAATGACGATTTCTTTAATCCGTTGAATTGGAGTGATGGCAACGGCCCCCAAGGTCAAGATTCTACCGTAAGTAGCGGTGCGCCGGTCGGTGTGATCGATCTTGGCAGTGGCAGCAGTGGTAGTAATGCAGCGGCGAACATCGGAACTGCGGTCGGTGCTGACGCATCTGTTAGAATCAACATTCTAACGATACCGGATTATGAGTATAATAGTACCTATCTCACATTCGGCGAAGACGTTCGTGTGGGTAGTGGGGGTGGAAACGGATCACTTACAATTTCAACTGATGGCAATGTCAATTCTTCTCTGTATTTACAGCGGCTACTGATTGGCGATGGCGCAGATTCTGTTGGTACAGTAAATCTCTTGGGCACGGGAAAAGACATCGCTGTATCGCCTGAGGGGCCTTATTTCCTGGACTCTCAGTGTTACGCCTGCGCCCCAATTTTTGTTACTCCTGGTATCAGCGGTGGTTTGCATATCGGCACAGGCGGCGGTACCGGCACTCTTAATATTGATGGCTCAGTCTACACCTATCTTTCGCGTGGCGATTTTATTGTTGGCAACGGTATCGGTTCGAGAGGAACGCTAAATGTTCTCGCTGGTGGTAAGCTTGGTGATAGTCAGCCATATGGGTTTAATCCTAATCCACCCACAACTGTCACAGGTGGGCAGATAACCGTCGGACTGAATGGTGGCTCGGGAATTGTAAATATTGATGGATCTCTAGCTTCCACGCGCGATGATGCACCTATTGCGCTGTTGTCTCATGGGCTCGTGGTGGGGCAAGGCCAGAATAGTACCGGTGAATTCAATATTCTATCCAAAGGCAAAGTCCATAGCTATCTCCCTCAAAGCTTTCTTGATGATAGCTCGATCTCTTCACGTGAGGAGTTTGAGACGCGGTTGGGCGTTGACGGCGGCACGGGATTGATTTCCGTTTCTGGGGCTGGATCCGTCTGGTACCAGTCGGGTGTTTTTCAGCAGTGGTATAATGAAGAACTGTTGACTACGGATAGCGGAACCATACGGGTCGGGGAAACCGGGATAGGTGAACTTAATCTATTTGATTCAGGTATTATCCGGGTCGGAAGCGCCACGGTGAGTCACAAAGCCGATCCTGACACCGGTAAAGCGCCGTATGAATTGATAGACTATGCGGCGGACGGTACGCTCGTACTGGGTGATAAGAGCTCGGGTAAAGGTACTTTAAGCATTGGCGGTAAGGAGGGCTCAGAGGCTGCTTCTCCAGGTCGCTTAATGGCAAAAATAATAGAGTTTGGTGAAGGTGAAGGAAAAATTCTATTTAATCACACTCAGAATGGCTATGTTTTTGATAAATTTGAAGACCAGTTCATGTCTGGACCTACACGATCCGGCGGCATCCAGTTCGAGGGAACCGGGGCTATTGAAGCGATTTCAGGTCGAACTTTACTTGTGAATGATCACCTAGATTTTCAGGGAGAACTCATCGCGCGTGGCGAGGGAATTCTGCAAGTTAATGGCGACATGCACTCAACCACAGCTACGGTTTTTCCAGGTGGCACTCTGGAAGGTTCTGGTATTGTTGGTTCGACAATAAATTCCGGTATAATTGCACCGGGTGAGACGCCGGAGGGCAATCAGGGTAAGCTGAGCTCAATTGGTACACTTACAATCTCTGGAAATTATGTCGGGCAGAATGGTTTACTATCACTCGATACACAGCTTGGCGATGATACATCTTTGACGGATAAGCTTGTTATTTCAGGCGATACTTCAGGTAAGACGAGCGTCGTTGTTACGAATATCGGTGGCGCGGGCGCACAGACAGTTGAGGGTATTCGGGTGGTAGAGGTGGGTGGAACATCCGCTGGCACGTTCGACCTCTTGGGTAATTATGTGCATGATGGGCAGCAGGCTGTTGTTGCTGGTGCCTATGCTTACAAGCTTTATCAAGGCGGCGTAAGTACACCGACAGATGGCGATTGGTATTTGCGGTCTCAACTAAAGTCAGTCGTTCCTATTGATCCAATTGATCCGGTTGATCCGGTTGATCCAATTGATCCGGTTGATCCGAACCCTCTTTATCAGGCAGGCGTTCCGCTTTACGAGGCCTATCCGCAGGCGTTACTTGGTCTCAACGGAGTTTCAACGCTTCAGCAGCGTGTCGGTAATCGGTACTGGACGGGTAATGGTAATCGTGTGATTGCACAAGGAGCTGATCCCATCGGTTCTGCTTATGCACCGACGCAGGAAGCGGGAGGCGCTGTTGATGGCAATGGCGTCTGGGGTCGTATAGAGGGTTCACACAACCGTATGGAGCCAGGCGTTTCCACATCTGGCACTGATTACAATCAGAATGTTTTTAAAATGCAGGCTGGCCTTGATGGCGTACTGAGTGAAAGCGGAGCCGGTAAGTTGATTGGCGGTGTTACGGTGCACTACGCTCATGGCAAAACAAATGTCGGTTCGGCGCATGGTGACGGCAACATCAGCACAGATGGCTATGGTTTTGGTAGTACTTTGACGTGGTATGGTGAGAACGGCCTCTATCTGGATGGTCAGGGTCAGCTAACTTGGTATCGCAGTGATCTCTATTCGGACACTGCACGAAGAGGCATGACCGACAATAACCATGGCTTTGGCTATGCGCTATCGCTCGAAGGTGGCAAGCGAATTGGGATCAATGATGGGTGGGCAATCACACCACAAGCACAGCTCGTATATTCTAATGTCGACTTTGATAGTTTCTTGGATGTGTTTGGAAGTGACATAAGTCTTGACCGAGGTCGAAGCTTGCAAGGACGCCTTGGTGTGACACTTGAACACGAGAACTCCTGGCAGAATGCCAATGGCATGCTTGATCGCGCTCGTGTTTATGGAATAGCGAACATCTATCACGAGTTTCTCAATGGCACACGCATCAATGTTGTCGAAACCCATTTTACGAGCCGCAATGACAGAACATGGGGTGGCTTGGGGTTCGGTGGGACCTATAGCTGGAACGATGACAAATACTCAATCTACGGAGAAGGCCTCGTGAAGACGAGCCTGAACAGCTTCGCAGATAGTTACTCGGTGAACGGGAATGTCGGCTTTCGGGTGAAGTGGTAAAATTATTCATAGAATAAACATGGAAAATTTCAGTTTCATGCCTGTTAATACAGGCATGAAACGAATATAATAAAGTAAGTTCCGTTATATACTGTTTAAGATAACAGAGAGCGTTTGCCTTTGGAGGTATGTAGTATTTGCAATATAGAGATGGATCATCAACTCCGCGTTCTTTGACTGCGCTATGTGCTGAAACACATAGACATTATGGAATAATACCGGACTTATCACTTGCAGAGAGACAATTGCCAACTTACGTCCCTATTTCTCTTTCCGAGTTCGCAGTAGTCGGTAGGAAATATCCAATTCTTTTTCTAAGGGACGAGGTTACATATCCCGTTGCCGTTACAGGATCAATTAGTCTGGGTGGTGCGGCTTTCAACGTTAGCAGAGACCTTAGTGCTTCCGATCTACCCGGAGTTCTTCAAATGGACCCATTTATGTTCGAAAAACTATCCGATCAGGATAATGGGATATTAATATTTGATGAAAATAATGGAAGAGTCGTACCTTTATCGGATAGTTCACAAGCCAAGCCGATATTTGATAAGTCTGGCAACCCTACCGAACTTCTAAAACGGATCGCTTTGTTGGGAGCGCAGCTTTATGAAGGACGACAGAGTGCCATTGAATTATCCTGTGATCTACTAAGATACAATCTACTGATCCAGAGCCCAGTCGAGATCAACGATTATGGACCGCACGGACAAAGGCGGCGCCGTTTGTACGCAATTGATGAGCGCGCATACAGGGCGCTGCCAAGTAACGTTATATACGATTGGTTTATTAAAGGGTGGATTGAAATGATTTCTATCATCACTCTTACTCAACGGCATTGGATGAGTTACGGCAGGATTGTGAATATAAATCAAGAACATATCAATTCATGACATATAGTTTACATTAGAAGATTTTGTTTCTCACGCGAACGGGAGCTATAAGATAGGCTATGGCTGTAGTTAAAATTCCACCAAGGCCGGTCTTGGTGTCCCTCACTCCGCGCGATGAACCCGTTTTTCAGCATCCTCATAGATCAGATTTGGTGTTTGTCGAGAGTGGTAATTATATTGTTAGAACACTCATTGGGGCAGACGTGACTGATGAAATGGTTTCATGGTTTAATCGTGATGATATGTTGCGAGGCCTTAATATAGGTCGCCTAAATTTTAGTTTAGATAGCCTAAAAAGATTTGTTTCTGGATTTGATAACTTCAACAATTACATACTTGGCATATTCGAAAAAGGCGTGGATTCGCCTGTCGGATTTTATACGATTGATGTCAACCGAATGCATAAGACTGGCAGCTTTACAGCAGGTATTGGTGAAGCGAGCCAAAAAGGAAAAAAGACATTATGGGCGACCATCGATGCTGTTCTCGATCATTTCTATGCAGAGCGTGATATTGATAAATTCACGGCAAAAATTCTATCGAGAAATTTTGCAATGCTTTTCAATTTCAGGAACAACGGCAGGTTTTTTCTCGAAGCACATCTGAAAAAGGAATGCCTCGCTCCTAACGGAAAGCGTGTAGATTTACTTGTGTTTGCTTCATACAAGCCTGCTCATCTATCATAACTAGCGACTTGAAAGATTTGGAAGTCACTGCGATATGCCTGAAAAGAATTTACCTTCGACGAAAATTGACGATGCAATGCTGCAAGCCAAGAATATACTTGCTGGATGCCTCTTTATTCCCGTCAACAAAATTTCTGATACAGCAGATATAGCATCTCTAGGTGAGCTTGATAGTCTTACATTTGAATTAATTGTGATGGAAGTTGAAAATCAGATTGGTCGCGAAGTCGATCCAATAGCCTTGCTTGAGATGCAGTCCGTGAAGGATTTGGCTGAATTGTTGGGCAAAGAGAGCGCATGACGCTTTCATCGAACGTTTGTGATCAACTCTATGAAATCGCTCGTAATCACAACGGAGCGAATGTTCGTGTCTGTTTTAACGGTGTTGAAACACTGATTGTACAACGTATTGAAGATGCCGATTATATTTTACGGCTGAACGCGTCTAACTACCGTAAAAATATGAATTGGTTTCAGCAAACTCTTGGTCGGTCCCGATTTTCTGAAGATGGGAGAGATTGGGAGATACGGCGAAACCTCACACAAACTTATTTCAATCGCTTCGACCGAGAAAAGGCTTTCCAGTTGGCTACCAACTACGGCGAAATCGGAGTTGAACGCTTGATCACGCACAGCTTAGATGCGTCGGTTATTGACGATAATATTTTGCGCGATATGACCGCCAGCGTCGTTATCGATAATTTCTTTGGTGTGCAGTTGGGCGATACCAAAATCGATCTGGCTTCTCTTGCGGAATTAATGGCAATATCGTCTGACTATTCGTTTGTTCCTAAAGGTAAGACCAATGCACTATACAGGAACAGGTTGGCTATTATACCAAATTTGAGACGGCGTATTCTTGATCAGCTTTCTTATTTCCGGATGCCAGAGATTACTCGAACCCCTCTTTTAAAAGATTTGCTTCAAGCGGATGCACGAGAGGAAGATCGTGTTATTTTCGAGCATGAGATGCTCACTTTCATCGCTGCGGGATCTGAAACAACGGCGGCGACAATGAGTTGGGTATGCTATTTGTTGGCACTATATCCTGAAATTCAGGACCGACTTCGTGTAGATGTAATACAATATTGGAATGAACATTCAAAGAATTGGAACAGCCTTTCCCAGTTAAAGGCTTTGGCGCGCTTTATCTCCGAGGCTTTGCGCCTTTTTCCTCCAACACCTATTGTTGCGCGCTATGCAATTGATGATGATTTGATTGGAGATATGGTTGTAAGTCCGGGTCAAAACATTATGGTTTCGTTCATCGGGATTCATCATGATGCGCGCTTCAGGAGGGATCCTTGGCGTCTTAATATTGACGACAGAGCTGAAACCAAGCCTTCCGGCGACACTATGGCTTTCAGTATTGGTCCACGTGTTTGCGGTGGGAAGCAGTTTGCACTACTAGAGATGGTCACTTTTTTAAGTGTCTTTTTAAGGAAAGCACATTTTACGCTGACCTCTGCTGAGCCGCCAACTTTTTTTTGGAAGTCGCAAATGCTGCGTGAAGGCGGGCAGCCTGTACGCGTGGAGGCATTGCTTTGACTGGAAGCGCCAGCGCCCCAGGCGATCAAATATGGCTTGTTGCAAGTGCAAGATCCGGTACCTGCTTTGATCACACTAATTGAGCCAAGAGGTGTCCAAACCGATTTTGACAAGAATACGATCATTGTAAGTCCAACAATTATGGATTGTCGAAGAACAGGATGGATCACTATTTCCAGATATTGTCGATCGGACAATTTCTGACGATTGGAGATGCCGGAAAAGTTACTAAATCTTTTCTCGCGTTGCTGGCATGTCGGCTCGACGTTAAGGCTAATATTATGGAGCCGTGCCTTTAGAAAAGTAGGCCCTGGAATTTAACGGTGGTTGAAAGAACTCCCTGCTCAGAAAAATAGCATTTCTCGCACGGATATTTGATGATTGCTTTTGTGAAAAGAGCGTGAATTCAGACAAGCAAACGACCTGAATAATTCGAAAAATGCAACTTGACGCTGCGGCTTAAGAAGGGCGAAAATCGGTCTTCAAGAAATCATAATGAAGGAAGTCTCCTTGATGCCAATCCCTTCGGTTAATCGAAAAATTTCACAAAAAATCGGAGGATTTTGCACCATTGCGGAGGCTTTAGACTATGCAGCGGAAGGCGAAACCGGACTGTGTTTCCATGATCACCTAGGTAGACTCACAGATTCAGTCACTTATCGAGAATTGCGCGTCAGAGCTCTTAAAATGGCCGGGCATTTACACTCCTTTCGCTTTAATCGCGGGCATGCTGTTGCGATTGTTGCGGAAACGAGCGTGGATTTTTTAAGTGTTTTTTACGGTTGCCAATATGCAGGAGTGGTCGCCTGTCCTTTGCCGTTCGCAGTTTATCCAGGTGGAAAAACGAGTTATATAGACAGGCTTGCAGCGTTCGTGAAAGCAGCCAATGCCCGTCTTCTAATTCTGCCTGATGCACTTTCGAACTTCACAGAAGAGCTCGAAAAGAAAACCCGGATTATAGTCACATCTGTTTGCGCTCTAGAGCGAATGGATTTTACGCCCTCCTTCACGCCACTTATGGAGAATGAGTTAGCCTACATCCAGTTTTCATCAGGGTCGACGTTTGAGCCCAAGGGAATCCAGATTCCTCAATTTGCCGTCGCAGCCAATGTCAACGGTATCTTGCGTGAATGCATATCAATAGGCCCAGAGGATCGAGCTTTCTCGTGGCTTCCATTCTATCATGATATGGGGCTGGTTGGGTTCTCCATCGCTCCTCTGTTCTCCCAAACAACCGTAGACTATATCTCTCCAACTACTTTCGCGCGCCGTCCGATTTTATGGCTAGAACTGATTTCTAAAAAGCGATGCACAATCACTTATGCACCAGTATTCGGCTATCGGCTGGCTGCAAAAAGATTGAAAATAGCTACTGGAGATCTCGATTTGTCCTGTCTCCGTTTGGCGGGTGTAGGCGGCGATATGATTGATATCGACCAGCTTCAGGAGTTTCAAAACGCTGCATCTCTTTACGGCTTTGATGCGAACGCGTTTACACCAAGCTATGGTCTCGCCGAATCTACTCTTCTGGTTGCTTTCAAAAAAGGACTGACTGTAGAAAGACTGAATCGCCGTAAGCTTGGAGAGGGAATAGCCGAGCACTTAGGCGAAAACGGGAGCGGCGGTCGTTCATTCGTGGTTTGCGGTCGTCCATTAGATGGCCACAAGTTCGCCGTTTTGGGCACAGACGGTAGTGAACTTGGCGAAAGAAGGGTGGGCCGAATCTGCATCAAGGGTCCGAGCTTGATGTTAGGCTATTGTAATCCGAAGATGCAGTTGGATTGGGCAACCGACGATGGTCATCTTGATACTGGTGATATGGGCTATCTTAGTGATGGTGAACTGGTCATCACGGGACGATACAAAGAGATGATGATTATTAATGGCCGTAATATCTGGCCTCAGGATATTGAAAATGTTGTAGCTTCCGCAATCCCAGAACGCCCGTCAACACGTATGGCTGCTTTCTCTTACAAAACGGGAAATTCCGACGAGGTTATCGTATTGTTGGAGTTCGTGTCACTCAATAATGATGAACTGGAGGCTTACAGAACGGAGATTGCTCGTGCGTTAAGCGCTAGCATGGGGCTAGGGGCGAAAGTGATTTTTGTCCGACCTGGTACCATTCCGTTGACTTCCTCTGGAAAAATTAGTCGGCTGGGGGCAAAGAACACATATTTATCCGAGCAGTGTTAATTTGGAAAAAATCTGAACTGGAATTGTTCCGCTTTTGTTGATTGCCGCTGAGAAGTGACCCGGTGGGGGTGCGGATAAAAACCTGGACTGGTTTTACGTCACAGTTCCAAGAGTGTTTCGATATTCGATATTCGATATTCGATATTCGATATTCGATTGGGCTGCGTGCGCTAGGTGGTATCTTGATCCGCTTCTCGTTGTACCACCGAATCTAGCCGTCAACTTCATTGATAAACTGCTCGAGTGTGGTGCTCTTCCAATCGCTGGGATAAAAGAACTCTGTTTTCAGTCTTCCGAAGAAGCCTTCGCATGTAGCGTTATCTGGGGAACATGTGACGGTGCCCCCAAGTTTTATCCAGTTCTGAGTTCGCTCCAGCGGTTTTGGGTTGCTGTCTTCGGGGCGGCAACAGATTTTCGATTGAATCAAATCAGGCAACATCAACAGCCATGGCGCAAAGATTGTTGCGGGCTTTTGTGAAAAAGGTCTGCTTACTGGTAGTGCTGTTGATAACAGTCTGCAACCGGGCAAAAGACACACAAGGCGATTTGCCTTTTTCACAGACTCGGTCCGAGCATTGCGACGCTGCAGGGGTGATCGCGCTAAGTTCTTGATTTGGAAACATATGGCAAAAGTGGGGTTTTGCCATATGTTGCTTCGATTGCGGAATGTCGGCTTTGCGCGCAAAAACGGTCGTTCACACCGCACGATTGAGTTCTCTAAAGCTGTCGGTCTGCTCCGGAGGTCGCTGGGTGCCGAACGCGCCACCCCCCACTATATTCTGAGAGTCTGGGCGTTCTCGACCCTGTTTGGACGGAACTGAGGCAATTCTTTCAGGAGAGTAGGGATAACGTAAAATGCAGGCCTACAGGAGACCGGTGCCCAGTCTTTACTGCCTAGCTAATTTCATCAGTTGATTAAAGGAGAAACCAGGTGATTTCTGGTTGCAAAGTCGAGGGCGACCTACCACTTTGTTAGCGAAGACTTAACTATACGATGGGCTGCGCATGGCAACGTTTTTCAATGAGTTCTTCGGTGTCACCACCGATCAACTGGACGCTCACGGCGCTTTCAACATCTCAGTCATCAACGATATGCCACTCTTCATTGATCCCTTTCTGCTCTTTAACAGTAAGAAACCCGAGTATCGACAGCTGCACGACGATATCCTCAGGTACATGATGTTTCTTCGAGACGCTGTGATGGCCGGGAGGATCACGCCCGATCTTGAGAAGGCATGGTTTCTCTTCCCCGAGGTAAAGCAGAACTGGCTTGGTTTCTCGCTGCACGGCAACGGCGGTAGCGGACTGGGTCACAACTTCGCTTCTGTATTAAAGCAGAACCTTGAGAAGTTGTTTTCGGACTTCGGCGCGGAGAAGGTGACGAAAGGCAGCCACCTGGAGAAGGTATGCCTCGTGCAGAGCGGCGTCGGCCGAGACATGATCAGCGACTTCACGACCAATCTCATCAAGCACTGGCTTTGCAAATACACCGAGCAGTTTGCGCTTGCTCATATCGAGCCGGCAGTTCGAAAGAAGGTCTGGATCGCAAAGTCCCGTTTCAACTACGAACTCGAGGTGTGGGAGCGGGAGCAGTTCGAGCTTCCTTACCTCGATGGCGACTTTGTTCTGCTCACGCCGAAGGATCTGCTGACCAAGGACGAGAACTGGATCAACAAGCCGGACTTGATCCACGACTTCGAGAGCATTCCCGCAAGCATTCCCGATGCCGAGCTTCGCGGACAGGTCTTCAACTACTTTGAGCGGGTGCTCGCGCGCAAGGACGACAAAAAGCCTACGGCCCGTGATCGTGCGGAGGCGGCCGTGAAGACAATCATCAACTTCCCGCAGCTTATCGACTACTATATCCGTCTCAAGGAGCAGACCGGCGACAAGGCGACCGACATCAGCACACAGAAGGTTCTCGAGACGAAGGAGTTCTTTGAAACGCAGGTGCGCACCCTGCAGGCCGCGCTTCTCGGCGACACGGAGTTCTACGACGTTAAAGGACTAACATACGCGGAGGCGCATCGTCGGCTCGCCTACCTGAAGGACGTCATCGAGAACAAGGGTGGCCACAAGCTCTTCTACCACAAGGGAGTCGCCATCCAGAGGGAGAGCGACCTTCAGATCCTGTTTCGGTTCGTATGGTTCGGATCACCGCTCGATGTCGGAGCCGAGGTCAACGACGGCCGCGGGCCGGTCGACTACAAGATTTCCTTCGGTGCGAAAGACAAGACATTAGTGGAGATGAAGCTTGCCAAGAACACGGCTCTTGAGCGGAATCTCGAAAAGCAGCTTCCGATCTATCAGGCGGCCAGCGACGCCAAGCACGGGATCAAGGCGATCATGTTTTTCTCCGCGCAGGAGAAGCAGCGTCTCGATGGCATCTTGAACAAGCTTGGTATCCTCGGACACAAGGATGTCGTAATGATCGACGCTAGGAACGACAACAAACCGTCCGGCTCGAAGGCGGCATAGGAGTGACCGAGAAGAGCTATCCGACTGCGCTAGTCCGAGATCTTCGACAGGAGCTCGCATCGGCCATTTCCGACTTCAGCGCCAATGACGTCCCATCGCTGTGCGGCCGCCTCGGCCTTGCTGAAGGCGACCGCGAGGAGTCCTTCAAGAGCAAGTTCAAGTATGCCCACCGACGTCTTCTAGACGTGCCGGCTTCCGATTTGATCGGGATTGCCGAAAGGCTTCTCGAAGAGGTAGATTCCTTCGCCCTATCGGAAACTACCGGCCGCCTTCGTGACACCGTGGCCTCTGCCATCACCGAACTGACGCGGCGACGAATCCTGGCACTGTTTGATAGCGGGCCCCTCGCGACAGAACTCGAGCATATGGAATTTCTGAACCGTGTGTTCCCACTGAAGCAGATGCGCTCGTTGCATGGCTTCGCCGATCGCTCGCTAGAGGACGACGTCTTCCAGGCCACCGTTCGGAACGATGACTGGACGAACCGGGAGCTGTTAACCAATGTCGGACTACTTGCCTGCTCCCAGTCACGCTTTTTTCGATTTATCGAGGAGGTAACAAGCCCACTCGCCCAGACCTCCGGAGTGCAAGCCCGACTGGTCAAGGAAATCAACGAGCAGCTTCGTCATGACGGCTACAGGCTCGATGTCGTTCGTCTTCTCTCGGGTAGTCCGGTGTACTTGGTGCGGGCATCGGGGATCGGATCGCCGTCCGATGTCGGCATCAATGCAGCGCTGGCCCAATTCGATCCAGAAACTATCCAACCCCGATGGGCGCAGGCTCTGGAACGCAGAGATACGGATGCTGAGGGGGCGATCACACTCTCCCGCACCCTACTGGAAGACGTTTGCAAATGGATATTGCACGAGGCGCAAGAGACCTGGCAAGAGAAGGACGATCTTCCGGTACTCTATCGAAAGCTTGCGAAGGTTTTGAAGCTGGCCCCCGATGATCACACTGAAGCGGTCTTTAAGGCTATCCTTGGGAGCTGTCAAAACATCGTCGAGTCCCTCGGTTCTCTGAGGAACAGGATCTCCGATGCTCACAGCCCAGGGCCGAAGCGCGTTAAACCTGCTGCTCGACATGCCCAGTTCGCTGTCAATCTTTCAGGGACGATGGCGACCTTCCTGGTTTCGACTTGGCAGGCTCGCAAAGAAAACGTCGAGTGAACTGCTGTCGTCATTTCGTTGAGGTACTATGCCGAAGTTCCTTTTGCCGCTCACTGAGTACAATCGAATCCATCAAGTCGCCCATGGCGTGCTCAAAGGCGTCCCCAATGCGACGCCGGAGAAGGCGTGCCTGTTCTTCGCTTCCTTCGGCGGCTTCGTCCTGAATCAGAAGTACAAAATCAAGGCGCGTGTCGTAGGGGGCGCATTCAGTTTCTGCGTTGGTGAGAACGACATCGCGGTGTTCGGCAGGCTCGAGGACTATCAACTGATGTCCCGGCACGACGCCTTCCATATGTGGCTGCAGACCGAAACGCATATAATCGACTTCATGGCGCCCATCTATCGAGAAGCTTTCTCGGGGCATCCAAGTGCGGCCATACTACCGCGCAAGATGATGCAGCGCCCGCTAACGGACGAAGCCGAAAGTCCGGATGCATTGAAACAGCCCGGCGATTTTCGCTATTATCCTGACGCTGAGTTGACCGATCAACTGCTCGACAGCTTCCTTGGCAAGCGGGCCAACGCCGACCTGCTTCAGATCGCTATAGCGTGGTATGGAAATCGTTGCGGCAAACAGTTGCCGTCATTCGCGATGACCGACGAAAAGGGACGCACGACGCGGCTATCACTAGCAGATACGGTCGCTACTGGTTCTTGGTAGGCTGGCCGCTCAAATGGGGAGGGCTCAACGGCCATTCTGATGTCGATTTGTTGGATTCGACGATCTTCGTTTAAGGCCGCCGCGGATGGTGACGAAATTGTGTAACAGCTTACGGACCGGACGGTTCGCTTCCGGCCTCGAGACGGAAATAATTTCCTCTTTGCGCTTCATTCCAGACGTGAGCAGCATGCGGGCCAATCTCCCAAAGTGGCCGTTGCATAGCCGCGAGCGCTGTCCACCCGATCTGGCGAAGATTTGTATGCAAATCGTACGGCACTTCAAATATTATGCTGTATCGTTGGCGCAACGACTGTCGGGAATCAGTGATGCGACGGGATGGGGGACTATAAAATGGAATATTCCGATGCCTATCTGCGTGAATACCTGCCGCGCGCGAACCCACCGATGGAGTTGGTCCCCGGCGATGTCATCGACGAAGTCAAGCGCTGGGGTGATTTTATCAGCGAGGATCGCGAACTGATCGCGCGGTCGACCTTCTGGACCTATGCGATCTTCTCAGAACTGGGCCTCGGTCGCTATCGATCCGAGCGTTTCTATGGCCGCTTCTGGCGGGACAGGCCGTGGTTCATGCTCGCCGGGCTGGACTTCAATATCAAACAGATTTCCTTCGGCCTTTTCGATAAGGACCGAGAAGAGGCTGCGATCGGGTTCACCATCGACGTTCCCCAGTGGGACGGGCCAGAATTTACGATCATCGACAGGCTCAGCTTTCCGCTCCTCGGCGGTGTAACCTTCCCCTTCGCGATCCGACAGACTGAGATTGAGCATCATGTGGCGAATCCCTACGGCGCGACCAGCGCCTGCTGGGCACAGTGCAGAACGACATCGCTTTGGGGCGTGCTCACTGCAGGCCATGCGATTAACGGCAACCGGCCGGGCCGGGCCGTGCCGATGGCGTCGGGTAACACCGCGTCGCTCGGCCGCTCCTACTTCCAGCCAGTCGATGCAGCCTTCGTACTGACGCCAGCACCGGACCACAAGCCGACTCCGCTTTCAGTCCTGAGCTTTGCCTCGATGGGACTGCCGGTCACCGTCGACTGTCAGTCTGGTTCTGTCCCGCGCACGGTCGTCGACGTGCAGAACAATTGCGGAGTCCTCAACACACGCGAGGTCGGCGTCACCCTCTGCATCGACCAACCAGTCTCCAAGGGCGATTCCGGGGCGCTTATTCGCGTCGCGAATGGCGACGCTGTCGGCCTCTATCGCGGCTCGATGAAAGCACCGAACTCGCCGACCGGCTTTCGCGGCCTCGCCCAGAATTTCGAGCAGGCGATCCTCGCCCTCGATGTCCTTCCCTATCTGTAAAGGAGTACCCCATGACCGAGCCTGTGCAGGATGAATTTGAGATCTCGATCTTCGTTCCCGAGGGCGACACAGTCGTGCCGCTGCCGCCCGATCCATCGGTCGAGCATCATTCGATGCGCGACTGGGTGCCGGGTCTCGGTCGGGTAGCCAAGGTCGCCGCAGGGCAAGTTCAGGAGCAATGGACCCGCACCGTCGACACACTCATGAATTTGAGCTCGACTGCCGCCGCCTGCTCGAAGGAATGGTCGATCGAGGAGATCGAGGTCGGCCTTACTTTGAGCGCCAAGGGCGAGTTGTTGTTCATCGCCGAGGCGGGCGCGGAGGCGAGCATCAAGTTTAAGCTGACCCGCAAGGGCGAGTCCGCACCCGAGGTGCCAACGCTCTTGCCGTCATGAAATTGACGCCGATGACAACGATGACCGATCCGGGCAATGCGCTAGCGCTTTACCAGCAGGCGTTCGCGGCGGGCGCGATCCCGCTGCAACCCTGCCGGCTCGACCCGAGCCTGTTCTTGGCGGTCGATCACCCCAACGGTAAGACGCGCTTCTCCTATATGCGGGTCGCGGGGGCGAAGATAATCGCGCTGGTCATGTTCGCGCAGCAGGACGGCCCGATCTTTAACATCGGTTATGCCGTCGACGATGGCGCGCGCGGGCGCGGTCTTGCCCGATCGACGCTGGTTACAGCCCTTGCCGAATTCGAAGAGGGGCTTAAAGGTGCGAACGTGCCGGTGATTCATGTTGAGGCCGTGATCGACGTCGATCACACCATCTCGCAGCGCGTCGCCGCAGCGATCTTCCCCAATGCACCCAAGCCCATAACCGACAGCGGATCGGGCCTGCCAGCGCTCCATTATTACCGAACGATTCTTCTCAACGCGCCGCGCACGTGAGGAAGGCTGTCAGTTGCACGCTCAGCCCGAAGGCTAAGGCGCGGCGATAGAGAACCATGAGGCATAGCTAGCAAGACATCTTCGCCAGTCACAGCGGCGCTACTGTCCTGAAAGTGCTAGGACGGCAGTTGATCACATATCCGGGCATTCACGTCTGGGCCGGCGAGTGTCATGATCTGGTCGAAAGCTTCCGCACTGCTCACCCGGACAAGCAAGTATCGGATAATAGTGTAAAAACGGTAGTTCGCGATACAGCATGGTGGTGTGCGGTGGTCGGCGGCAATATCGGGTCATAGAGGGATATCGGCGGGGTTACCCCTTCTGGCTCAAAGCATCGGAAGTTGCGGATAGTCAGCTGCTCAATATTACTTCACATAGGTGTGGATACGCTTAGTGAGCGGCTATGCGCAATCTCGGTCATTCGGACGGTAGAAACCTTCTACCGAAAGCGGACATGCGAAAGAAGGGAGCTTGGTTTCTCTTCCTGCCACCCAATTTCGCCGGATTTAATCCCATCGAGATGGCGTTCTCAAAACTCAAGGTGCTTCTGCGAAAGCGAACGGCCAGAAACTTCGAAGCAATTACCAAAGCCCTCGGCGACATCATAAGCCTCTTCTCTGCGGCCGAATGCCGAAACTTCTTCAAAGCCGATTGACGGGATGCACATCAATGTGGGCTTTTTGATCCTAGACGGAACGATAGCTTGGAAGCAGGAGCTTGGCCTATTCTTGAGAGTCCTCATCTCGTTCTATCGTAGCTGAATCCCGCCGACGCGTGATGGGGTTGACCTTTCGAAGCTCCGCTAAGCCCTCTACAGCGATTTCCTCAAGCATCGCCAAAAGCTCTCGATACCCGGTTTCACTTTTGATTACGTCGGGGACAAGGTAGCCTTCAGCCTCAAGCTTCTCCACTGGGATAGGTAAAGGAGGAGGAACTAGCTCATGTCCTGCTATACCCATCCATGGTGAGAAATACGTCATCAGGACGCCCGCAAACGCGTAGACATTCCATACCTCGACGTAGGCATCTCTTTCTTCATCTGTCTCGAGAAGATGGAAACCAGGACGCCCAAGAGGTTCGTAATAGGCGTTGAAGTTGCGGATCTTGCTCTCAATCTGCCAAAGCCGAGCTTTGTACCATTTGGTGAAATACAGCTCTTGGAATTCATTGAAGGTGACCAAATTGATGTTCGTCGCCTCGGCTGCTTCGTAAGCCCCGACCTGAAACCCAACCCGCGAGATAATGTAACCTCGGTTGGCCCCGATTTCCTGCATCACCGTTCGAAAAGCATGGACGATCTCACGCGGAATGTTGGTCTTCCAGTTCTTGCATTCGCAGATGATCAGATTCTGGATGCCATCGTTGGTTTCTTTTGCGACGACATCAATATTGACCGATCCGCGGGGCAGTTTCAGGTTGACCGTCCGTGTGGAGTCCATACCTGTTTCTCGCAGGATATCATCAACGATCTCCTCCAGCTCTTCCCAGCTATCCGGCATTTTGCTCGTAATCAGCGGCATCAATTCCCCAGTGTTGAGGGTCAGTTCACGGTGAAAATCAATAGAGTGGTATGTCGGGCCAATCGTCTGGCACCAATGCAGGCGGCTTCGTCCAAGGTTCTTCAACCAGTGCGTTCTGGAACCAGCCATCTCGCAGATTGGCATGCTCGGTTACGATCAACTGAAATCCCGGTACATCCTCGGTCGCATATTTGTAAAGCACCTCAAAAAGGCGACGCACAGCGTTGAGGTCTGCATCCTGCTGCTGCTCGGTCTGTTCAATAGAGCCGCCCGCTTCCTTGTATGCCGTTTCGGACGGGAAGTAGACCTGTGTTGGTTGGTCAATCACCAAAAACCGAGGTAGCGGTTGTTTATAGTCGGCGGCAAACCGATGAAGCGAAAGCAAAGCGGCCAAATGATACGCAAGGTGGCTGGCGCCGCCGCCGGACTTATTCATGTAGACAGGTCGTCCAGGTCGGTCGATCACCACAGTCAAGTTATGGAGGTCCAGCCTAGCGGGGAACTCGTTGAATTCGCCATTCAAGTCCTTGATGTAGGATGACATATGCATGGCGATGTTGGACAGCGTCGCGACGAGACGCGACTCGCTATCATCAGCCCCGAGACGGCCTTCAAGATCAGCGATAACCGCTTTTAGTCGACGCTCTTCAGCCATTAGACGATTGAGCTCCTCATCAGTCAGAAGGTTCTCAAGAAAAAGGCTGATACGCCCGACAACGCGGGCAGCGGCATTGTTTCGGCTGCCCATCTGGGCAATAGTTTCGTTGCTGGCGATTGCTGAGGATAGCTCGAGCTCTTTGCCGCGAATCTGCTCCGAAAGCGCAATGACTTCCTTTTGCTGCGCCGACAGATAGGCTTGAAGGGCTGGTCTTTCTCCGGTAACAGCCTCCAATTCACGATCGAGATTCTCGAGTTCGCCCAGCATCGCCGTGGCGATGGGGGTTTCAAGCGCAAGGTTGGAGGGCGCGAATGGCCATTGCCAATCGCCGGTAGCTTTGTTGAACGGCAGGGCTTTTATCGAAGCTAAGCGATCGCGTTGTTCGATAACCTCCCCCTCGAACCCGCTTGCTTGTCGGGTGAAGAGCTGAGCGCTTTCGATCTGTCGCTGCACCTCGCGACGGCGTTCTCGAATATCCGATAGCTCGCTCTCAATGATTGAGACGCGAATGCCGTCTTCGTCAGGAACCGACTGCGGCTGCCAATCCATGGCCTGCCGCAACAGGTCAACAACATCCACCCCACTGTCGGCTCGGATTGATATGCCAACTGCACGGGCTTCAGATAATAAACCGATTGCTCTCTGTTCGGAAATGTCGATAGCGTCTTGCGCTTGCGTCAAGAGCTTAGAGTTGAGGCGCAGATCGCGATTCGCCGTGCGCAATCTACTTTGCAGGGTGAACTTGTCGCGACCAGACACACCGAGAAGGATAGGCAAGGTGTCCTTTATGGCTTGTGGCTGGTGATCCTCGTTCTGACGGTAGAACAACTGATCCTTGTTTGCGACGATGGTCTGCTTTTGAAACAGGTAATAATAGGTATGCTTGATGTTTGCGTTGTAGCTAATGCGGCTGCTTTCGAGAGGGACGTCGGTTGCGTTCTCGGGAATACCAAGAAGTGACGATAGCAGCGCGACAACGCCATCATCGTTGTCATTGACGATGAGCTCGGCGAAAACGGGCGGGTTCACTTTGGCGCCACGCCATACCATGACCGAGCTAGAAGACAGCGCCCCGGGCGCGGGCGCGGGCTTGGCGATTAGAATTTCCTCACCGAGGAAGCGATAAATCACGGCGTACCACCGCACTCTGTCCCTAATCACGCCCTCAGGGACATTGAAAGTGGATCTCCCCATGCAGAACTCGATGATTTCCGACAGGGCAGACTTGCCGGTAGAAGAACGTCCTGTCACGATGTTTAGCCCATCATGAAAGGTGACATCGCGCCGACGGCCATCTTCGCTGTAAATATGAAGCGACTTTATCTTCAAGGACGTATCCCCATCGTTGTGTAAACTGTACTGCTGCGGCCTATGCTTGCGAATTCCTTGCCGATGAAGGCGGCAACACGCTGGGCTTGCTTGGATTCTTCTGTGCCACTCACCGTTTTTCTGACACCTTCCGGTGTGGTGGTCAGTCTACCGTCATCTGACACGTTCAAAGTGCCAACGCTGTGTAAGAAACCAAGTGCTTCAAGCGTAAAGGGCAGCATCTCGGTGCATCGTTGGGCGAAACCAACTTGAAGCTCGGGGTGATCCGCTATCACGCGAAGCAAATAATTTCGGTTGCCGCGCTGGAGCACTTCACGGGAATGGCGTTGTAGTGCCAGCGGCAAGATCAGCAGCGACATCGAGAAGGGCATCCCCCGGGCGTCGGCGTTTTGAAAAGCCAGCAGTGCCCGGTACAAGATCAATCCACAGAACGCGGGGTTGAAGAGGTTTCGGACCTCAATTGGTCTGGTTCCCCAATCCTTCATGCTGCCGTTCCCAAAATTCCAGCGAGCCTTTCGAGGAACCGCGGGTGCCAGTAAACCCGGGGCGAGGGCCGATCATTGGCCAGAATCTGGAAAGCGCCACGCACAACATACGGCTCGGTCACCCGCTCACGAATGCGCAAGTGGCCAGTATTATCCAGCGCCCAGCGATAGAGTGCTTCGCCGGCGGTAATGCAGGCATCATCGTGGCTGGCATCGCTTATCTTCTCACACAGTATGGCTTTGTGCCTGTCCCATTCCTCTATGAGCAAATCCTCGTATTGTTCTAGTTCACTGGCGATTACCAACCGCTCGCGGGCCCACAAAGACCTTTGTTCATAGGCTCTATAGTAATCTATGATGGCGTGCTGGATACGCTGCTCTGACAGCCTTAAGGCCCGGAGTTGGGCGACGAACAGTCGAGGGTCTTTTGAGGTGTCGATCTCCTCGGGTTTCTTCCCACGAAAGTCGATCGGCAAGTTGTCAGCTTTGAATTGATCACTGAGGAGTGCCAGCTTGTCGCTGACGTCCTGGACCTTAATGGCGGGTCCCGCTTTGCCGGTTAGGACACGGATTACTAGATCCGTCCACCAACCTTCGAGTCGATTGAATAAAGCCTCACGATCCTCTTTTCTCGTAGTCCTGAGCCGTTGATCGATCAGGTTGGGGATATCATCAATGCGAGAGGTTTGGGCCGAAATCGTGATCCGGGAATAGAAATCCTGGGTCTCGGTTTCGGTCAAGTCAGCCAAATCAGCTTTAACCTTGCCGATTTCCTTAGATGTACTGTTTGCAAGGGCGTCTGCAGCCTTACTCATACGTTGTTCTGCTGAACCGCCAGCACCAACGAAAAGCTCAAGGAAAGAGCCAGAGGACACACTTGCGGTGGTGAAAAGGATGAATCTTGCGGTTGAGCTTACCCGATCCGAACCTTTGTAGTGAGCAACCCAAATTCGGACGGACTTCCAGAAATCCACCGAAAGATCTGACAGGCGGTCGCCAGCAGCTTTGTGCTTTAACGATGCCAGTGTGATGCTGCCGTCCAACTGCACAAACTCAACATCGTCGTTTCGTTCGATGAAGACCTCTCCGTCCTCCGGCAAGTCAAACATGCGCAGCAAAGCGTACCTAGCTTGGAAAATATAGCCTAGTCCCGGCTCGGCAGCGGAAAACAAAGATGCACCTTTGGTCATGCTTCGACAGCAGGGCTATTTTGCGCAAAGAATTTATTTAACTTCATCAGCCTCCCCCCCCCATTATCCCTTTATCATGGCTGTGTTGGATCGGAATATCAATAGTAGGTCATTCGCCCCCACTGCTAAACGCTGCCTTGCTTAGCTAGTACCGCCTTGTCTCAATTTGTTCCTGACGTCTGCTATCCAATACCTGCATCAAAAAGCTGTCTTTCTCCTAGCGGCCCAATTGCGGCCGTTCAAAATGATTAGTCATTGCGTTTTCAGATAATAGAATCTGCTTCACTTCTGACTAGTGTTTTCTCTCTTTTGTAAATCAATAAAAGCTAATAGATCGCCGTATTTATAACGGATAGCTTTGCCCACTTTTCGATAAGGTAAGTTCTCAATGCCCTGGACCCGCCAGTTAGCAAGAGTCTTTGGACTTAAACCTAAAACACCAGCGGCTTGCTCAGACGTCAGCAGATGGTCAAGCTCATAGTTTGTTGAGGGCAGGGGATGCTCTCTAACGCTGTCAGTCTGCGTCGTGAGAAAGCTTAATGACATATTGTATTTTCGAACAAGGTGCTCGGTGAGGCTGAGATAAAGCTGCTCAAGGCTGGGCTGCTCATTTTTGTTATCAGGCTTTTTCGCCATTTATATGAGCTCACCTAACATGGATGGTGTCCGATTACGAAACGCGATGAAAGTTGTTGTTAACATAACAACAAGAATAGTCGAGTTCGACAATACAGAAATTGAGAAGCTTTAATTTTGACGACGTGCGGCTCAGGCGTGGTCTGCATGTTCCCGAACGTTTTTCCACAGGGATTTTATGCTGCTTCAAAAGGCACTTTTGCAGTGGAAATTACAAGTAACGAAGGTGATTGCTATTTGATTGCTAGCACCAATATGGTGAAAATGTAAACTAGCTAAGTCATTGATTTTATGGTGCCGCTTAGCAGACTCGAACTGCTGACCCCATCATTACGAATGATGTGCTCTACCAACTGAGCTAAAGCGGCAAGGAACAAGAGTTCCTAACTCCGGCGGGAGTATCGATTGTTTTCAAATCGAACGCTGCGCTGATAACCAAAACCGTAAAGGAAAGCAAGGCCCAAAACGTGCAATCTTGATGTTTGTCTCAGACCTTGCCTTATAACGTTAAAATGAGTGCTATTATCCGTTCGTGCAAATGCGAGCACGCGCTGCAATATATTCATGTTCAAGTTTGTCAACGAGCTTACCTGCAGGCGTAATCTCTTTCACAGCACCAATTCCCTGTCCGCACCCCCAGATATCTTTCCACGCTTTTGCGCCTTCCTGCTGGGCCTTTTCGAAGTCCATTTTCGATGGATCTGCTTCGGGAAGATGATCCGGATCAAGGCCGGAGCCCGCTATGGATGGTTTAAGATAATTGCCTGAAATACCTGTGAAATAGTTCGAATAAACGATGTCTGAAGAGTTTGAATCGACAATCATCTGTTTATAGCCATCAGAAGCGCGGGACTCTGTGGTCGCAATAAAGGGAGAGCCGATATAGGCAAGGTCTGCGCCCATGGCCTGTGCAGCGAGAATTGCGCCACCATTGGCGATTGCGCCGGAAAGCAGCAGCGGTCCGTCAAACCATTCGCGGATTTCCTGGATGAGTGCGAAAGGCGAGAGCGCCCCTGCGTGGCCGCCAGCACCTGCTGCAACAGCTATAAGGCCATCTGCACCCTTGCGGATGGCGGAATTGGCATGACGATTGTTGATAACGTCATGGAGAACGATGCCGCCATAGGAGTGAATTGCATCATTTACTTCCGGCACAGCACCCAGTGATGAAATAACGATGGGGACTTTGTATTTCACGCAGAGGCCAATGTCGTGTTCAAGCCGTTTGTTGGAGCGGTGGACAATTTGGTTAACCGCAAAAGGTGCGGCAGGGCGATGCGGGGTTGCCGCATCATGAGCGGCAAGATTTTCGGTAATCTCGGCCAGCCAATCATCAAGCTGGGCTTCGGGCCGTGCATTGAGCGCGGGAAAAGAACCGACAATGCCTGCCTTGCATTGCGCCAGCACCAAAGCCGGATTTGAGATGATAAACAGTGGCGCTCCGACCACGGGAATGCGCAGCCTGTTTTTCAAAATATCCGGCAATGCCATTTTATCCTCCAAAAATTGACGTTTGCGTAAACGTAATAGTTTTAACATGGCTTTCGCCAACCACAACATGAAAATTTGAATGGATATAAAGGGCTGCATAAGGCGTGAAATGGTGGTTTTTCCACCAAAGGTTGGGGGAAATACGTCTTAAAGTTAAGAATTGGTATCTTTGACAGGTGTTGCGGGTAGCCAAAATGGGTTCAGAACAGGTAAATGCCTTGATTCAGACGTTAATTTCGCTGAGGCTTATCTAATATTACCGTATCTAAGGACTCAGGTAGAATACGCAAACTCGGAATATGAGAACCCAGGAAGAACGGCCCTTTGGAAAGTATCGAACGCGCAATCAGAAATGCATTCGCAAAGTCGGATGCACATAATCCTGCCACCCGTCAGCGTATCTACGAAGCGGCCTGGGGCGCGCATGAGCGCGCGCTGGTGTCCAATTCAGCGCTTAGCGAAGAGCAGAGGCAGCAGCGTCGTCAGAAGGTGAAAAATGCGATCTCGGAAATAGAAGCCGAGTTTAAGTCTTCTCAGGCCGCCAGTGCTATGCGCGAGCCAACGCTGGAATCGCCTTATTCCGCCGACCCTGTGTTGGATGGAGGCGCTTTTGACGCTGGTCCCGCGCTCGATACTGCGGACATTCGTTCGGCATCCAAAAAGAACAAGCGTGCATCGGCCGATCTTGGTTATGAAGCGGGTGTTTCGCGCAAAGACCGCAAGAAAAAGCGGCGTTCGCCGTTTTTGAGTTTCGGTGTTCCAGTGCTGGTCATCGTTGTGCTGGGACTGATCGGCTTTTCGCTCTATAACAGCTTTGCCGATTTCACACGCGGCGGCAGTTCAAGCCCCCTTCTGACAGACAATCGTATGGCTCCGATCAAGGAAGGTGAAGATCCGGAAGGACGCACCTGGATCAATATTTTTACACCCGCCGATGCAACGCGGATGTCAGTGCAGGGCGGTGCCACGGCTGAAATCATGCGCGAAGGCACGAACAGCTTTGTGCGGCTTCAGTCGAAGGGCCCAAATGACAGCGTGACGTTTGATGTGGGCGAGGGCGTGCTCAGCCAGCTAGCAGGCAAGAAGGCAACGTTTGACATTGTTGCCCGCAGTGAAGATGGCAAGCCAACACAAATGTCGGTCAATTGTGATTTCGCGGGTCTCGGCGATTGCGGACGCCGGCGCTATGACGTTCGGGATTCTGTGAGCGACTTTCTGTTCGACCAGGATTTTGCGAAGGCTGAGGCCGGTGGTCGCGCAGGCAAGATTACCATCAATTCCGATCTCAGTGGCGCAGGCAAGCCTGTTGATATTTTTGCTATCCGCGTCACAACGGCTGTTGAGTAATCAGCTTAACAGTTTTTCCAGCGTTTCAAGCCGATCCGCTTCGCGCGGCGGCTTGTCGCAGCGCAGCCGAGAAAAGCGCGGAAAGCGCATTGCGACACCAGACTTGTGACGGCTGGAGCGGTTGAGGCCTTCAAAGGCAACTTCCACCACCAATCCATGATCGGGCTCGGCCCGAACGGACCGCACCGGACCAAAGCGCTCAAGCGTGTTTTCGCGCACAAATTTGTCGAGAAGTTTTAGCTCCTCATCGGTGAAACCGAAATAGGCTTTTCCGACCGGGACGAGAGCGGGATTTTCTTCCGGTCCTGTCCACACGGCGAAGGTGAAATCTGAATAATAGCTTGAGCGCTTGCCATGCCCACGCTGTGCATAGACCACAACAGCATCGACTGTGAATGGATCGCGCTTCCATTTGAACCATGGGCCCTTTGGGCGTCCCGGCACATAGGCGCTGTCATGCCGTTTGAGCATAAGCCCTTCGATCACCGGATGCGGTGGATTAAGACGCAATTTCGCGAGTTCATCAAAGTTCGAAAATTGAAGGACCGGCGACAGATCAAAGCGTCGTTTATCAAGCTTTTCAACGAATTGAGTGAGCCGCGCGCGTCGTTCTGAGAAGGGCAGTGCGCGCAGATCTTCACCAGATTGCTGCGTGCCCTCGTGCAAAAGATCATAGGCACGGATGAAGGCCGGATATTCGCGCAATTGTTTGGCTGTCACCGTTTTGCGATTAAGCCGCTGCTGTAAATCGGAAAATGTCGCAGTTTCTAGACCCGTTTCGCCATGGTGGCCAACAAGCAATTCGCCATCAATAGAGCCTTCGAAATCCATGGCCTCCAGCACATCGGGAAAGGCGGAAGAAATATCGTCGCCGGTGCGCGAATAAAGCCGCCGCACACCGTTTTCTGCAACGGCCTGCACGCGAATTCCATCCCATTTCCATTCGGCGCTATAGGCAGATGGATCAAGCGAGGGAATTTCGACCTCATCCAGCGCCGTTGCCAGCATGACGGGTCGGAATGGTGCGTCGGCAGTGGCGGCAGGCTTTGGGCCATGACCCTCAAGCCATGCAAAAAGTGCCGTGAAGGGCGGCGTCTGTCCGTGCCAGAGTTCTTCGATTTCCACCACATCCACACCGCCAAAATCTGCCAGTGCCTGCTTGGCAAGACGGGCGGAAACGCCGATGCGCAAGCCCCCGGTCACAAGCTTCAAAAGCGCATAACGCTCTGATATGCCAAGCAGATCGAGCCAGCCAGCCACAAGCTGCGGCCCCTCACGGCGTGAGGCGTTTTGCAACTCATGCACGACAACGCTGAGCGGCAGGTTGGCACCCGCAGGCGTTTCTCGCGGACCGGGCCAGATCAGCGAAATCGTTTCGGCAAGATCGCCGACATAATCATAGGAATAAGCAAAAAGCGTAGGGTCCGTGCGCTCGGTAATCAGTGCGCGCAGCATAGCAGGCTTGACGCTTTGCAATTCCAGATCGCGGGTGATGGCTGAAAGTGCAAGGCCACGATCAGGATCAGGTGTGGTGCGGAAATAATCGATCAGCAGTCGCAATTTGCCATTGCGCTGGGGTGTGAGGACAAGGCGGTCGAGAAGTTCAGCGAAAGCACGCATCAATCGCCCTCATCTTCGTAGCCGATAAGATGGAGCGGGCGCGCTGGGATATTTTGCAGCTCGCACCAGCGCACCAGCGCTTCTTCACGCCCATGTGTCACCCAGACTTCCGCAGGTTTTATCTCGCTGATGGTGGCGATCAGCTCGTCCCAATCACAGTGATCAGATATGATGAGTGGCAGTTCGACACCGCGTTGCTTTGCGCGCTGGCGGATACGCATCCAGCCCGATGCAAAGGCGGGTAGTGGATCGGGGAAGCGTCGTGCCCAGCGATCGGCAAATGCGGAGGGTGGGCCGACGACGATCTTGCCAGCAAAATCGGGCGCAGCTTCACCACGTTCGAGCGTTGCAGGTTCCAACCGACCAAGATCGATCTCTTGTGTGCGATAATAATCGCAGAGCTTTTGCAGGCTGCCGTGAATATAGATTGGCTCGTCATAACCCGCATCGCGAATGAGTTTTATAACGCGCTGCGCTTTGCCAAGCGAATATGCCCCCACCAGATGCGCGCGTTCAGGAAATTGTGTGAGTGATTTCAGCAAAGTTGCAATTTCATGCGCCGCTTCGGGATGACGAAATACGGGCAGCGCAAAGGTCGCTTCGGTGATAAAAACATCACAGGCAACAGGCTCAAAGGGCGCGCAGGTTGGATCGGCAGCACGTTTATAATCGCCTGAAGCGACAATGCGCGTGCCATCTTTTTCGACTGCAATTTGTGCGGAGCCAAGCACATGGCCTGCCGGATGAAAGCTGACGGTGACGCCGTTTACATTTAGCACTGCGCCTAAATCGGCCGATTGTGTGCTGCCTGCAAAATCTGCACCATAGCGGATTGCCATGATGTCGAGCGTCTGTTGCGTCGCAAGCACATGAGCATGTCCGGCACGCGCATGATCGGAATGTCCGTGGGTGATCAGCGCGCGATCAACAGGCCGTACCGGATCAATGTAAAAATCGCCGGTCGGGCAATAGAGACCTTTGGGTGTGGAACGCAGCAACTGATCATAGCGCATGATTTATTAGATAGGTCAGTAACTTCCCGCTGAAAAGAGCGCGCAAAACGAACTTCTCACAAAATGAGAACAAAAGTGAACAAATCTCTTGGCGAGACGCCTCGTGAGCACTAGATTGAGTGCGTGACACTGAACCTGACACCCACTTCTAAGGCCGCTGTCTTTCACTTGCCAGACCGTTTTATAAAATGGTTTGCGCAAAAGGGCTGGTCGCCGCGCACGCATCAGCTTGAATTACTATCGCGCGCCGAGCAGGGGCAATCGACACTGCTGATTGCGCCAACGGGGGCGGGCAAGACGCTTGCAGGTTTTCTGCCTGCGCTGGTCGATCTGGAGCGGAGTGGCAGCAAAAGGCCTGGTATGGCAAAGCGCGGTGTGCATACGTTGTATATCTCGCCTCTAAAGGCGCTTGCGGTCGATATTCATCGAAATCTGACCATACCTGTCGAGGAAATGGGACTCGACATCACGATTGAGACCCGGACGGGTGATACACCCGCACATAAGCGTCAGCGTCAGAAACTCGCACCGCCTGATATTTTGCTCACTACGCCGGAGCAACTGGCTTTGCTTATTGCCTCTAAAGGGGCTGAGCAGTTTTTCAAAGGCCTGCGTTATGTGGTGCTGGATGAACTGCACTCGCTGGTTATCTCAAAACGCGGTCATCTGCTTGCGCTGGGGCTTGCGCGTCTGCGCCTTCTGCAACCGCAAATGCAGACAATCGGTTTGTCGGCGACTGTGGCGCAACCTGACGAGTTGCGTCGCTGGCTGGTCGAGCAGGATGATACAGAGCCGAAATCCGGTCTGGTTACGGTTGATGGCGGGGCCAAACCCGAAATTACTATTCTCGATTCAGAGGAACGGGTGCCGTGGGCGGGGCATTCGTCGCGCTATGCGATCCCGGATATTTATGAGGCTGTCCGCACGCATCGCACGACGCTGCTGTTCGTTAACACGCGCAGTCAGGCGGAGATGCTGTTTCAGGAGCTTTGGCGCGTCAACGAGGACACGCTGCCGATTGCCCTACATCACGGCTCACTCGATGCCAGCCAGCGCCGCAAGGTGGAACAGGCGATGGCTGCCAACACATTGCGCGCTGTCGTTGCCACCTCAACGCTCGATCTTGGGATCGACTGGGGCGATGTCGATCTGGTCATTCATGTCGGCGCACCAAAGGGCGCAAGTCGACTTGCGCAGCGGATCGGTCGCGCCAATCACCGTATGGATGAGCCGAGCCGTGCCATTCTGGTGCCTGCCAATCGCTTCGAGGTGCTGGAGTGCCGTGCGGCGCTCGACGCAAATTATCTTGGCGCGCAGGATACGCCGCCGCTGATTGATGGCGCGCTGGATGTTCTGGCGCAGCATGTTCTGGGTATGGCCTGTGCCGAGCCCTTCAACGCCGACCAGCTTTATCGGGAAGTACGAAGTGCAGCACCTTATTCCAGTCTCTCACGCGAAACCTTTGACCAAATTCTCGATTTTGTGGCGACCGGCGGCTATGCGCTCAAGACCTATGAGCGTTTTGCTAAAATCCGCAAGACTGTTGATGGCACATGGCGGGTTTCAAACCCGCGCATCGCGCAGCAATATCGCCTGAATATTGGTACGATTGTCGAAGCGCCGGAGTTGAATGTCCGGCTTACGCGTGGCGGCAAGGGCGCAAATGCGAGAGGCGGTCGTGTGCTGGGCCGCATTGAAGAATATTTCCTCGAAACGCTGACACCGGGCGACACATTCCTGTTTGCGGGCAAAGTGCTGCGATTTGAAGGCATTCGTGAGAACGAATGCATGGCTTCCAACGCTGCCGGACAGGATGCCAAAATTCCCGTCTATGCAGGTGGAAAATTTCCGCTTTCCACTTATCTCGCATCTGAGGTGCGCGCCATGTTGGCGGATCGTTCGCGCTGGCAGTTCCTGCCGGAACAGGTGCGCGAATGGCTGGAAGTGCAGGCGTTTAAATCCGTTCTGCCGCGAGAAGACGAGTTGCTGATCGAAACTTTCCCCAAAGGCGGGCGTTTCTATATGGTCGCCTATCCGTTTGAGGGCAGGCTGGCGCATCAGACGCTTGGCATGTTGCTGACCCGCCGTCTTGAACGCATGGGCGCGCATCCGCTCGGCTTTGTCGCGACCGATTATTCGCTGGGGCTTTGGGGTCTCAAAGACATGGGCGCGATGATTGGTTCTGGCAAATTAAGCCTCAAACAGCTGTTCGATGAAGACATGTTAGGGGACGATCTCGAAGCATGGCTTGATGAAAGCTATCTCCTGAAGCGCACCTTCCGCAATTGTGCCGTGATTTCGGGGCTTATCGAGCGACGACATCCGGGGCAGGAGAAAACGGGCCGTCAGGTGACGGTTTCGACTGATCTGATCTATGATGTGCTGAGAACCCACGAACCGGACCATATTTTGCTACAGGCAACGCGTGCCGATGCGGCAGCCGGGCTTCTCGACATCAAGCGTCTTGGCGACATGCTGGCGCGTGTGAAGGGCCATCTGCTGCATAAGCCGCTGGCGCGTATTTCTCCGCTGGCGCTGCCTGTGATGCTTGAAATCGGGCGCGAGCGCGTGGCCGGTGAGGGCGATGATATGCTGCTTGAAGAAGCAGCCGATGATCTGATTAGAGAAGCAACGCAATGAGTATAGCAGTCTGGGGAAATGGTGAGGCTTATAGTCTGGCGCATGCGGAATTGTGCGGCGTTGCGACGATCTACGATCCTTGCGGCGCACTCTTTCTGCCGGACCTCGATATGCTGGTGGTTTCGGATTTGCATCTTGAAAAGGGCTCGTCTTTTGCCCGGCGTGGACAGCTCATTCCGCCTTATGATACGGCTGCCACACTCGACATGCTGGCTTCGGTCATTGCGCGCTATCAGCCGCGAACCGTTATCAGTCTCGGCGACAGTTTTCACGATGCAAAGGCCAGCGAGCGTCTCCCATCGTTATATGCGATCCGTCTTAAATCGTTGATGGAACGCCGCGACTGGTTCTGGATTACCGGCAATCATGACCCTGATCGCCCAGCCGATTTGCCCGGCGACAGTGTTGAGGAACTTGCAATCGGGCCGCTGAGTTTCCGTCATGAGCCATCGCGCTCAAAGGCAGAAGGCGAGGTGGCAGGCCATCTTCATCCGGCAGCGCGGATCATCCGGCGAGGGCGGTCGGTGCGGCGTCCATGTTTTGCGAGCGACGGCGAAAGGCTGATCATGCCTGCATTTGGTGCTTATACGGGTGCGCTCAATGTGCTGGATCGCGCGTTTCGCGGGCTGTTCGTTGATGCAAGCTTGCGTGCCTATATGCTGGGGCAGGGCAAAATTTACCCGATTGCGCATAGTGCGCTGGTTGGTGGTTAGTCTTTTCTGAAAAGAATTCGTCCGGCCCAACCGGTGAAGACAGCTAAAAACACGGCAAATAAACCGTAATAGAAGCTGTATTTGTGCGCTGCATCATAGATGCTCTGCTCCACACCGGCTTTCACAATTTCAAGGCTGGCATTGGCTTCGCGCAGGAAAACACCGTTGCGAAATAACAGCGCTCGCGCCTTATGACGCCCCACGGGAACATTGGCAGAAAGGTTCAGCGTTGCACGAAACAGGGTGCGGGAGAGAAATTCAACACCGCCGATGCGCTGACTGTAAAGGCCTTGGCGGATTTTCATTTCGCGCAGTTCGTTACCAAAGGTCAGGATATTTCCTGAAAGGCTCGCCGGATCTTCGGGCCTGAGATAAAAATTACGAACGCCGACCGAAAGCTGGCGGTATAGCTTGTCATCTGCGATGTCCTGAAGATTACGCGTCGAAGCGAGCGAATAGGACAGTGGCACGCCAAGAAATGTTTCAGAATCTGCATTGACCCAGACACCGAGATAACGCTCCTTCTTGCGCACGACGAGATCGCGGGATGGGCCTTGTAGCACAACGATAATGTCATAGCGCCCCTGACGCTGGATCACTGGGTCGGCATTGTCGAGTGCGCCGAAAATGGTAAGGTCTGTACCGCCAAAATTAGAAGTGATGGCAATTGTTTCGGTCGAAAGACCGATCTCAATTGTCTCTTCGGCCGGGTTTTGCAATTGCGGCACAGTATTTCCATCGCCGCTTGAATTGATCTGCGCAGATGCCGGAAATGCTGCAAAGCTGAATAACACAACTGATATGAGCGTGAGTCTCCTCATGTCACATATCCGCTATCGATATAGAAAAAAGATTATCAGGCCGAACGAATAGGCCAAAAGCAAGGCGTAGACCCACGGCCAGTACCAGCAAAGCCAGCAGCAAGCGTAACTGTTCGCCACGCAGCTTCTGTCCTGCGCGTGCGCCATATTGCGCGCCGATCACGCCGCCAAGCATTAGCAAAAAAGCCAGAACAATGTCGATTGACTGGTTGGTCGTCGCCTGCATGACGGTTGTGAAAGCTGTTACGAAAGTAATCTGAAACAGCGATGTACCAACGACAACATTGGTTGGCACATGCAGCAAATAGATCAGCGCGGGAACCATGATGAAGCCGCCACCGACACCCATGACGGATGACAGCAAGCCGATGAAGAAACCAATGCCAAGCACCGGAATGATGCTGACATAGATTGTTGAGGCGCGGAACCGCATCTTAAACGGCAGCTTATGGATCCATGTATGTTGTCCGGGACGTCGGATTGCCCCAGCTTGCCCCTTCTTCACACGGCGCAGAGCGCGCACGCTTTCTACCAGCATCAGTCCACCGACTGTGCCTAAGAAGAAGACGTAGAGGATCGAAACGATCAGATCGAGCTGTCCGAGATCACGGAGCCATGAGAAGACAAAAATACCTAAGAGCGATCCCAGTATGCCACCGGCGACGAGAAACAGTCCGAGCTTAATGTCGAGTGTCCGTCGTTTGAAATGCGCGAGCGCGCCGGAAACCGACGAAGCGATGACTTGATTTGCGCCGGTTGCAACGGCAATAGCCGGTGGAATGTTATAAAAAATTAGCAGTGGCGTGATGAGAAATCCGCCGCCCACACCAAACAGGCCCGACAAAAAGCCAACGGCTGCGCCCATGCCGAGCAGAACCAGCATGTTGACCGACAATTCCGCAATGGGAAGGTAAATACCCAATTCCGAACCCGGTTTTCAAAACGCACATCATTCAGCACTTTGCGGTCGCGCTATGCCGCAAGAGCTGTATTAGAGCATGTCCGGTCTGATAAAATCAGATCGGCGCTCTAATCTTTTGTTTTAACGCGCATCTTTTCCTAAAAACCGTTTAACACTTTTCAGGATGCGCTCTAACCTGTTCAATTGTCTTGCTCTTTCACCAAGGGGAAGTCAAACTCCGATTGAGAATAGAGTTACTTTGCTGAATGATGGGTGAAGAAAATGGCACATTGTTGTTTATGAACAACAATGTGGAGTGCCAATCCTATGCATTGGGCCCAAAACTGAGGCCTATTTGTTCTTTTCGAGCAGGAGCTGCACGAGTTGCTGGTTGACTTCGCCGGTCGGCTCCTGCCCATTGGCTTTCTGAATTTCCGCGATCGCGTTGCGGGTTCTGTTCCCCATCACGCCATCGGCTGTGCCAACATCATAGCCGTTTTTTTGCAGGATGAGCTGGATATTGCGAACAGCTTTTTTCATATCCACAGAAGCCGTTGTGACAGGCTTTTCGTCTGACCAACCTTCAGGTATGTCGAGCGAATTGGCGTCCGGATTAAGCGGCTTCGCCTTCCAGAGTTCCACTGTGTCTTTGGCACGCTCAAGCTTCTCAGGCGTCAGTGCGGCGCCAATCTGATCACGCTTGTCGGCTGCGTCCTTGTCTCCAGCTTTTGCCGCAAGTGCAAACCACTTGTAGCTTTCTTCGAGGTTAACCGGCATTCCAAGACCTTTGGCAGCCAGAATTCCCAGATTATACTGGCTGTCCTTGACGCCCCGTTCTGCCGCTTCGGTAAACCAGTGTACAGCCGATGCATTGTCCGGCGAGCCGCTGGCACCCGAAGCATAAAGCACAGCCAGATTGTGCATGGCGCTGGCATTGCCCGCTTGTGCTGACTGCTGATAAAAATCGATGGCTTTGGCGAGATTACGGGAGATGCCAAGCCCCTTTTCATTCATGTTCCCAAGGCGATAAAGCGCAGGGGCAAAGCCTTTTGAAGCCGATTTTTCAAACCAGTTTGCCGCTTGCGTCAGGTCTTTTGTAACGCCCTGACCTTCCGCATAGCTATTGCCGATTTCAAACAAGGCGCGTGGATCGCCTGCAGCTGCTGCTTCACGCAACGCGGCAGGGCCAGCATCCACAGGCACATCTTGTGTTGTTGCTTCAGGTTCCTGAGCTACAGCCGTATCGGGAATAGCCTGTTCCTGTGGTTCGGTCGGTGCCTGCGGCGTTAAAAGATTGCTTTCCTGCTGTGGCTTGGCAATTGTTGTCTCAGGCGCAACCATTTCCGGCATGGGCTGCATGGTTGCTGGCGCAGGCTCAGAAGCAGGGGCGAGGGAAGCTGTGGTCGCTTTATCGATTTCCGGCGCTGCTGTTTTTGCAACAAGCTCGGCCTGCTCTTTGTTTTCAAGAAAAGCAGCACCCACCTGCAAACCAGCGATTGCCATCATCACCGCACCCATTGCCATCAGGATCGGCTTGCGCTGACGGGTGAAGAGACTGCTGATCGATCCCTTCTTTTCTGCTGCTGCTTTTTCGGAGCTTTGTTCAAGCTTGCTCGATTCGTCGGCAGCTTGCTGTGCCGCACGGCGCGCAACGCTGATCAGGTCGGCTTTGCCGCTTGGTTTGGCTTTGGCGTCGTCCTGTTGGTTGCGCTCTTCGCGCACGCGCTTCATGATCGTGTTCAGATCAAGCAGGCTGTCATTATCGGGCTGAACAGAATCAAGTGATGCGCTCAGTTCCGGTTCCTGCCGTGTCTTTGGTGAAAGCGTGTGCGGCGCCAGTGTTTTGGGTGTCAGTTTTGCAAGCTTTTCCTCACCATGCGCTGTATCGGTTGCAGCTTTTTCAGCCGGCTTGGTTTTAAGCGTTGGGAATGCATTTGCTGCCGTAGAATACGGATTTGCAACGGGCTTGGACTTGGGCGACGTGTCGGCGTTGATGACGATCTGCTGCTCAAGGGTAGCCAATCGATCAACAACTTTGACCAGCGTCTCATGTACGATGTCGAATGTCCTGGCATTGCGCTCGTCTGCATTGCGCGCGAGCGCTTCAAGCGACTTCATATCGTTGGCAAGCTGGAGTGCAATCGCGGTGTCGTGCTGCGAACCGTGCTTTAAAACACTGGCAACGGCGGCTTCGGCGGCTTCTCTTGCCGCATCCAGCACCGTTTCGCGGTTGTTCACAATAGCATGTTCGATTGTATCAAGACGCGGCTTTAATTCTTCAAATTCTGCCGATGGTCTGGCAAGCTGGAGGGCAAGATTTGCGATCTGGTTTTCGAGACCGCGAATGGCTTCGCTTTCAGCAAACGAAGATTCGTCGACATGTGGTGTCTGCAGAAGGCTGAGTGAAATCTGCTGCGATATATCGTCGAGCCGTCCTTCAAGCGTATGCAAAACACCGCCATCGGCGTAGTGGCTTGCATATTGCGCATCCAGTCGCTTGGTCAATTCCTTAAAGCGGTTATCGATCTTTTCCAGAAGGCCAGGGTTTGGATCGCGCGTCCATTTCTCAACCACTGCAAGCTTTTCACCGATAGCCTCAAGTCGCGCATCGACGCTGTCATAATCGGACTGATTCAGATTTTCCATAACCTTGCCGACCTGATGGGCAAGGAGATTGATCTGTTGTGCCAATTGCTCAATTGTATTTTCGGGCAGGTGCGCCTCTTGGCTTAAAGCATCAATACGCTGCGAAAGTTCGCCGAGACGACGAAACAGCATATCGGCATTCTGTGCGGCGTCTGAACTGTCAAGCTGCTGGGCCAGCTCCGTAAGGCGGCGTTCAATGCGCTCCAGACGCATTGCTTCTTCGTGATTGGAGTGCTGGTGCTGATTGGCTCCAATGACGCAGCGACTGATATCATCCAAACGCTGGTCAATCTGGCGCAGTGTGTTGCGTTCCAACGATGATGTGCGTGGTTCGTCGCGCAGTTCTGCAAAGCGCGGTGCTGGCTGGCTTGCAAAATGTCCTGCTTCGCTCTTTTCCCTTTCGAGACGCCGCAGATGGTCTGCAATTTCTGCAAGACCTTCAATGCGATTATCAGGGCGTTTATCGGGCACAACGGCGCGTGGGCGAGGGGCCGCTTCTCCAAGGTTGGCCAGGCGTTTTTCAAGTTCAGCCAATGTGTTGCTTAGCTCGTCCAAGGCACTTTGTTTTGGGGCAACGGGTGCTGCATGACGCTCACGCAGGGCGTTGAGTTCATCGATGATGGAACGAGAACCGGATGCCTGATGTGTGTTTGCCATGTGAAATTCACTTTTCAAAAACAGTCGAAATTACGGGCCGAATTCACGAACAGGTCGACATAATGATTTGCTAAGTTCATTTTCTTACAAACGTAGTAAATAAGTCGTTAAGAAATGGTTTGATTTTGATGATTGCGACCCCTTCGTTGGGGCGCGTGCGCGCTTTTAAGCACTGGAAAATATTGATTATTCCGTGATGGCGATCTCATGCTGGCGCAATGAGTGGAGCGCTGAGACCGTATCCCCGACGCAGTATCATGGCAGAGCCGGTGACTGCGGCGCACGAAAAATGACGGTGGAAGGCAGCTCTTGTGTTGTTACAATGATGTTCCAAACGAGCTTTCACAAGAAATGCACTTCGATATTATGCTTTGCTGAAAGGCAATTGTTTAGGTTTCTGTTAACCCCAGCAATGGGCTGCAAGCCCATACACCCAAGGGGTGTCACTCTTTCTGTTCAGAAATGGCTTGCCTTTCGACATTGTGGTGACTGTGCTGAAAACACCAAGCCGACATTGTGCAAGATAATCTGCAAACGGACCGGTTTTCTCGCGCGTATCGACACGGGCAAAGGCTCCTCTGAGATTATGCAGATGGATTGCAGTGAGCTGGATTGCATCCTCATCGTTACGCGCCACGATTGGGCCGATAACTTTGCCCCGACCGAATTCGCGGCAGAAGGAATAGCCGACCAGTTGGCCATTGCGTTTCAAGCCAAAGATTTCTGCTTTGTCAGACAGGTGCTTTAACAAACCGGCGCGATTGACGCCGAAAGCCTGAGCGTCCAAATGCGCCAGCGTTTCAAATTCGCCATCCGAAAGACGAACAATGTCGCCGTCAGCAAAGGGAATTTCGGGAAGCGTGAGCGCTGTTTCACCCTGACACTGATAGACGGTTGCTTCATTCTTAAACCCTAGCGAAATGTAAAGACTATAGGCGGCATGGGTTGCGTTGAGACTGAGATTTCGACCGCTGCAACGTTCAAGCACCTGATCCATAAGCCAGCGTCCGTTTCCCTGGGCCTGCGCGCGCGGCGATGTGATCACCATCCCAATGGTTGCAAAATCGTCCCCGTAGGGAAACCACATCGCACTTCCGAACACGCGTCCGATCCCGTCAACGGCCACGATACCCTGACCCGTTTGCAGAAGTTGCTCCCAGTCATTGGGACGATGCGGCCAGCGGACGCCCATGGAAAGCGCATGCAGCATGCTGACATCGACATTTGCGATGTCTTGCGCCATCAGTTCAAACGATTTCAGCCGCACTGAATTCTGCATATCAGCGTCCTAACCCAATTCCCTAGCCTGCAATAAGTAGTGTTTTTGATCCTGCCAATGAATGCAATCCGTCTGGCAGACGTATTTTGCCGCATCATCACATGGCGCTCGCGGCAGGATTTGCTTCTTGGCAGGGGTAATTCGCAATCTTTGTTTAAAGCTACGCCTTATTCGGCACGGAACACTGGGCGGCGCTCTTATGCTGGTAAAAATCCGAAGAGTAACCTTGCATGTGGTATTCATGAACGTCGAAGAAATTCTTGCCGCATTGATCGGGTTTCCCTCCGTCGTGGGCACCGCCAATGACCCGATTGTCGGTTGGATCAGTGCCTATGCAAAAGCGCATGGAGCGCAGGTTGATATGCTTCCGGGACCGGAAGGTGACAGGGCGAACCTGTTCATGACTGTCGGTCCACGCGATGTGCCGGGCTATATTCTTTCCGGTCATATGGATGTGGTGCCTGCCGGAGAGGCTGAATGGTCAACCGACCCATTCAAGCTCCATAAGGATGGCGAAAAGCTTTATGGTCGTGGCACGACTGACATGAAAGGCTTTCTGGCATGTGCTTTGGCGGCTTTGCCCAAATTGTCGTCCAGTTCCTTGCAGCGGCCGGTTCACCTGGCATTTTCCTATGATGAAGAGGCAGGCTGTCGTGGTGTACCGCATATGCTCGCGGAGCTTCCTAAGCTCTGCGCGAAGCCGCTTGGTGCGATCATCGGAGAGCCAAGCCGGATGCAGGCTGTGCGTGCTCATAAAGGCAAGGCTGCTGCGCGACTTGAAGTCATCGGGCGTTCAGGGCACTCGTCGCGTCCCGATCTGGGGTTGAATGCTGTTCATGCTATGGCCACTGTCATTGCGCAGGCTGCGGTCTATGGTCAATCACTGCAAAACGGACCGTTCGATCATAATTTCGAGCCGTCTTATTCCTCTTTGCAGTTTGGTGTGGTTTCCGGCGGGCAGGCTGTCAATATCATCCCGGATCGCTGCACCGCAGATATCGAGGTGCGCGCAATTTCCGGTGTATCGCCTTTGTCTTTGCTTGAGCCGGTGAGAAAGCAATTGCTCGCTTTGCGCGACGATGGATTTGAAGTGCATTGGCATGAGCTGAGTTCTTATCCTGCCTTGTCGCTGTCTGACGAAAGCGCACTTTCACAATTGATGGTGGAACTAACGGGGCGGGAAGCAATGGCTGCGATAAGCTATGGCACAGAAGCCGGGCTTTTTCAGCAAGCGGGTATTGATGCGATTATCTGCGGTCCTGGTGATATTGGCCGCGCGCATCGCCCCAACGAATATATCGAAATCAATGAACTTCATGCGTGTCAGAAAATGATCGACGATCTTGGCGCGCGCTTGATCATATAACCCAAGTTGGCGGCAGAATCGTATGGCGTTTCTCTTTAATTCGGATGCCGCGCGCGGCGCTGTTTTTCGCGACGCTTTTGTTCAGGCGCTGCCGGATATCGCGTTTTATCAGGCGGGAGAAGATGTCGATCCTGACAAAATCCGCTATCTTATCAGTTGGGTAGCGCCAGATGACATAGCGCGCTACCGCAATCTGGAAATTCTTTTTTCAATTGGTGCTGGTGTCGATCAGTTCAAGCCGGGAACTGTTCCCGCGCATGTCAAGCTTGTGCGCATGGTTGAGGACGGCATTGTTCGCATGATGCAGGAATATGTGACGCTTGGCGTGCTGACCTTGCATCGTGAAGCCATCGCCTATCGTCAACAGCAGAAAAATGAAGACTGGCGCGCACTTCCGATCGTGCAGGCCAGTGAGCGCCGCATAGGCTTTCTGGGGCTTGGCATGCTTGCACAGGCAGCTATTGAACGGCTGCTACCGTTTCAGTTTCCGATTTCAGGCTGGAGCCGTAGCAAAAAAGACATTGAAGGTGTTGCGTGTTTTTATGGTGAAGAACAGTTTGCACCCTTTCTGGGGCAAACAGATATTCTCATATGCCTGCTGCCGCTGACCGATGAAACACGCGGTATCCTGAATGCTGATCTGTTTGCGTTTCTGCCAAAGGGGGCGCGCTTGCTGCATACAGGACGAGGTCCGCAGCTCGATCAAAATGCACTGATCCAAGCCTTGGATAGCGGACATCTTGCAGCGGCAATGTGTGACGTAACCGATCCTGAGCCGCTTCCTGTGGGGCATCCGCTTTGGTCCCATCCGAAAGTGCTCATTACGCCACATATCGCTTCCGTCACGCAGCCGCACACGGCTGCAAAATCCGTCATTGAGAACATCCAGCGTTATCTCGCCGGGGAAAAACTGATCGGCCTGATCGATCGCACACTTGGTTATTAATCTAAAAGGGGAATTCCATGTCGCTTCTGATTACCATTGATCCAAATCCCGACTTTGTACCGAAAGAAGCGTTGCCAACGCCGGATCGTCTTATTTCTGGTTCTCCTGAATTCAAGACATGGGCACAGGATGCTTCCAAAAATGATAAGGTTCTGACGGGGGTCTGGGAAGCAACGCCGGGCGAAACGCATTCCATCAAGGGGACGACACTGGAGTTCTGCCACATCCTTTCCGGTCTCGTCGAGATTGAGGAAAAGGGTGGTGAAACCAAGACATATCGCGCAGGCGACAGCTTTGTCATGAAGCCGGGTTTTGTCGGTGTCTGGCGCACGATTGAAACGGTGCGCAAAATTTACCTCTGCGTTTACGAGTAAGCCAGAATAATCCGCCGCATAAAACCCGCCTGACGCGCATAAAAGCCGTCGGGCGGGCATTTCTTGATCGAAAATGCGGCGTCAGCGGCACTAAGGTCTTAAGCAAAGAAAGTGCGAGGTGCGCGATGACTTTAAGCTTTAATCCCGAAGCGCTTGAACTCCCGTTTTACCATTATATCGGCGGAGAGCGTATCGATGCTTCCGGCGGGATGGAAATGCGCCGGCCTTCTGACGGTAGAGCTTACGGGGATTGTCCTATCGCCGATGAAGGGGTGGTTGATCGGGCAGTTCAGGCCGCCAAAGCTGCATTGAAAACGAGTGGTTGGGCCGATGCTCGCCCACGCGAGCGCCTTAATGCGATGCATCGCTGGGCTGAGCTTATTGAACAGGAAGCACTGACGCTTGCACGTCTGGAAGCCGTTTCTTCAACACGCCCGATTGCACAGCTTATTGAAGGCGATATTGCTGTCACGGCTGAGCAAATCCGTTTCTTTGCTGAATTTGCCGACAAGGAGGGCAGCGCTGTTGTGCCGACAAGCGCGAGCACATTCGGCATGACGCTGAGCGAGCCTTATGGTGTGATCGGCGCAATCACGCCATGGAATTTTCCGATCTCTATGGCGGGCTGGAAGCTTGGACCGGCACTTGCCGCAGGCAATGCCGTTGTTCTGAAACCGTCTGAAATGACGCCGTTTTCCACCCTTTATATGGCTGAACTTGCGGTCAAAGCGGGAATTCCGGCAGGGCTTATCAATATCGTGCTGGGTGATGGACCAACCACTGGCAATGCCATGACCGGCCATTCTGATATTTCAAAGGTCAGCTTCACCGGATCGACGGCTGCGGGTGCTGCGATTATGGAGAATATTGCGCGCACCGGCATCAAGCCGATGACGCTGGAGCTTGGCGGAAAAAGTCCGCAGGTGGTGTTTGCCGATGCAGATCTGGAACTGGCTGCAACTGTCATCACGCGTGGAATTCTCAGCAATGCCGGACAAGCCTGTGTGGCCGGTTCGCGCCTGATTGTTGCAGAGGAAATTGCCGACGCATTGAGTGAAGCGATTGCGCGGCATATGGCCAATATCAAGCCGGGCGTGACCTGGGATGAGAACACGCAATATTCGCCCATTATTTCCGAACGCCAGATTTGTCGTATTGACGAGATTGTGCAGAAGGCTGTCAGGCTTGGCGCACAAAGTGTTGTCGGTGGAAAACGGATGGACCGCGAAGGCTATTTTTATGAGCCGACGCTTTTGCGTGGTGTCACTGAAAGCTCACCAGCCGTTACCGAAGAAATTTTTGGTCCTGTTCTGACGATCCAGACATTTGGCGAAGAAGACGAAGCTTTAGCACTTGCGGATCATCCGACTTATGGGCTGGCAGCAGGTCTTTTCACGCGTGATCTGTCACGCGCAATCCGCGTAACAAAAGCATTGCAGGCAGGCACCATCTGGGTCAACCGCTATGGGCGATCGCGCGATCATATCCTGCCAACCGGCGGGTATAAAAGCTCCGGTATTGGCAAGGATCTCGGGCGTGAAGCCTATCTCGCAAATCGTAAATCCAAAAGCGTGCTTATCGATCTATAAGGGAGCGAACAATGACAACCTATTCGATTGCACTTATTCCGGGTGACGGTATCGGTAAGAATGTGACGGATGCGGCGTGGCAGGTTTTGCAAGCGGCTGCAAAACGCACTGGCTTCACGCTGGAAGGCAAAAGCTTCCCGTGGTCTTGCGCCTATTATCATGAAACTGGCGCGATGATGCCTGCTGATGGCATTGAGACATTACGCAAGTTCGACGCGATTTATCTTGGTGCTGTTGGCTGGCCAGCGGAAGTGCCGGATTCTGTCTCTTTGCATGGCTTGCTGCTGCCGATCCGTAAGGCGTTTGTGCAATATGCCAATATTCGCCCACATCGTCTCCTTGCAGGCGTAACAGGGCCGCTGCGCTCTGAAGGCTTTGATATTCTGTGTATCCGCGAAAACACGGAAGGCGAATATTCGGGTGCTGGCGGACGCGTGCATTCGGGTACGAAAGATGAAGTGGCAGTCGAAACTGCGATTTTCACACGCGCGGGCGTTGAGCGGATCATCCGCTTTGGCTTTGAACAAGCACGTTTGCGCCGCAAGAAGCTGGCTTCGGTGACCAAATCCAATGCGCAGAAATACTCGATGGTTTTCTGGGATGAAGTGACAAAAGAAGTCGCCAAAGAATATCCTGATGTCGAGGTCTCGCATTATCACATTGATGCTATGGCAGCACGTATGGTGATGGCACCGGAAAGCCTTGATGTGATCGTGGCCTCCAATCTCTTTGGCGATATTCTGACCGATCTGGGCGCTGCCATTCAGGGCGGTCTTGGTTATGCGGCTTCGGCCAATATCAATCCGGACCGCACGGCACCCTCCATGTTTGAGCCGGTTCATGGTTCAGCACCCGATATTGCGCATCTTGGCATTGCCAATCCAATTGCAGCGATCTGGTCAGGAGCGATGATGCTTGAGCATCTTGGCGAGCATCAGGCCGCCAAAGACGTCATGACGGCGATTGAATTGGCGACGGCGCAAGGTATCGGCACAGTTGCAGGCAAAGATAAGACGGAGGCGATCACGCAGGCCGTGCTTGCAGCTCTCGGATAAAAGGGAACAGAAGAATGTTAAAAGATCAGAGCCTTTTCAGACAACAAGGCCTCATTGGTGGTGTCTGGCAGGATGCGGCGTCAGGTGCCACTGTCGATGTAACCAATCCCGCAAGTCTTGGCACATTGGGTACGATCCCCGATATGGGGGCATCCGAAACACGCGCGGCAATTGACGCCGCGCACGCCGCATTCAAGCCATGGAAAAAGAAAACGCATGCCGAACGTGCAGCTTTGCTGGAACGTTGGTTTGATTTGATGATTGAGCATGAGCAGGATCTTGCGCTGCTTTTGACGCTTGAACAGGGCAAGCCGCTCAATGAGGCTGTTGGCGAAATTCGCTATGGCGCCTCTTTTGTGAAGTGGTTTGCAGAAGAAGCCCGTCGTATTGATGGTGGTAGTATTCCTTCGCCGACGGCAGATCGCCGTATTCTGGTGCTCAAAGAGGCTGTCGGCGTTTGCGCGATCATTACACCTTGGAATTTTCCCAATGCGATGATCACGCGCAAAGTGGCTCCAGCGCTGGCTGCCGGTTGTACAGTCGTCATCAAGCCATCCGAGTTTACGCCGTTTTCAGCGCTCGCGCTCGGTGTGCTGGCGGAACGGGCAGGGATACCGGCAGGTGTCATCAATATTGTCACCGGCATGCCGACTGAGATCGGCAATGAACTGATGGCCAATGAAACCGTGCGCAAGATATCCTTCACTGGTTCGACACGTGTTGGCTCGCTTCTGATGAAGGGGGCTGCTGACAGCATCAAGCGTCTGAGCCTTGAACTGGGCGGCAATGCGCCATTCATTGTGTTTGATGATGCTGATCTTGATCAGGCGGTTGAAGGCGCTATCGCTTCCAAGTTCCGCAATGGTGGCCAAACCTGCGTTTGCTCAAACCGCATTCTGGTACAGGCCAGTGTTTATGATGCTTTTGCGGCCAAACTTTCAAGCCGTGTCGCGCGGATGAAAGTGGGCGTTGGTACACAAAAGGGCGTGGTGATTGGCCCGATGATCAATCAAGCAGCGATTGAAAAAATCGAGCGTCATGTTGCCGATGCACTGGAACGTGGGGCAAAAATTCTTGCGCAAAGCGAGACTATGCCGGAAGGCCGCCAATATGCACGACCGATCGTTTTGGGCGACGCCACGACCGATATGCTGCTTGCTTCTGAAGAGACTTTCGGGCCCGTCGCGCCGCTTTTCCGTTTCGAGACAGAAGAGCAGGCGATTGAAATTGCCAATGGGACGCCTTTCGGCCTAGCAGCGTATTTCTATACCGAAAATCTCAAGCGGTCATGGCGTGTCGCGGAAGCGCTGGAGTTTGGCATGGTTGGCCTCAATACAGGCCTTATTTCGACCGAAGTTGCACCGTTTGGCGGTGTTAAACAGTCTGGGCTTGGTCGCGAGGGATCAAAGCTTGGTATAGAAGAATATTTGGAAATCAAGACGCTGCATGTTGGCGGTTTGTGAAATAAAAAGGGCGGTTTATCCGCCCTTTTCCTATCCTGAACTTATTGGAATTTATCAAGCATCTTATAATAGAAACCAACCATCGGCAGAAACCATGGCTTGCCCGAATATCCCGGAATGGTTGGCCAATCGAGACCGGAAATCGGATTGTTATCGCCCCGGCCAAGGATTGCATCAGCAAGGTAAATACCCATCTGGGTAGACATCTGCGCGCCGTGCCCGGAATAGCCCATTGCATACCACACGCCATCGGCAAAACCTGCACGAGGATAGCGATCCTGTGTCATATCAACCAGCCCGCCCCAGCAATAATCTATTTCAACATTGGCGAGATGCGGGAAAATTTTGACGAGGCTTGCACGCAAAATGGCACCGCTTTTGCCATCGGAGCGCTGGTCGGAAGTGGCTGAAAAGCGCGCGCGGCCACCAAAAATCATGCGATTATCAGGTGCAAGACGGAAATAATTTCCGATATTCATCGACGTCACATAGGTGCGATTGCCGGGCATCGTGGCCGCAATTTCACTTGGCGTGAGTGGCCGGGTCGCAATGATGAAGCTACCAACAGGTATGATGCGCTTGCGGAAATAGGCGAAGCTATCTGTTGTATAGGCACCGGTTGCCACAATGACGTTGTCAGCCGTCACCGTGCCGCGCGATGTTGTAATCTGGTGTTTGCCTTCGATTTTGCGGCGTTCAAGAACAGTGGTATTTTCGAAAATGATCGCGCCGTGACGCGCTGCCGCGCCCGCCAGACCTGTCACATAGCGCCCCATATGCATCATGGCGCTTTTCTTTGAAAGCATAGCGCCATGAAAGTCATTCGAGCCGACTTCACCGATAAGCTGATCGCGGCGCAACAGCGCTGTATCGGGGTCAACTTCCGCGTGAATGGCTTCGAAATTACGCGCAAGGCTATCAAAATGGGCTGGCTTTGAAGCAAGTTTCAATTTTCCTGCGCGCCGGAACGAACAATCGATATTTTCCTCCCGCACGATACGTTCAATCGTGTCGACGGAATCGTCAAACGCCTTATAGAGTGCCTTGGCGCGCTCTGCGCCAAGGTGTTGTTTTGCAGCAATAAAACTGTGCGCGAGACCATTGTTGAGATGCCCCCCATTGCGCCCTGAAGCACCTGAGCCGACAAGGCCTGTTTCAAAGACGGCAACGCGGCTGCCTGCTTTGGCAAGATGCAATGCAGCCGAAATTCCTGTGAAGCCGCCACCAATAATGGCTACATCATAATGCCCTTCCGGTGGGGTGTTTTCCGCAAGAGTGAAAGGCGGAGTCGTGTCGTGCCAATAGGGCTTGAATTGCATCTTGCTAAGCCTTGTTTATAATCCGATTACGTCGGCCAAGCTGGAAATACCCTTGATTTCGGTATAGCCGTAATAAGGATTTGCTGGCTCATGACCGCGATTGACCCAGACCTTGTTTTTGATACCAAGATCATGTGCCGACATCAGATCGTAACGGAATGACGACGAGACGTGCAAAATGTCTTCCGGATTGGCATTGAGCTGGTCGAGCATATATTCGAATGCCTTGAAGCGGGGCTTATAGGCCTGTGCCTGCTGCGCCGTATAAACCGCGTGGAACGGGGCGCCCAGCTTTTCGACATTGTGGTGGATCTGCTCATTCATGGCGTTTGAAAGGATGACGAGCGGGATTTCCTTGGCGACCTTGGAAAGACCGGCTGGCACGTCGGGATGTGGACCCCAGGTTGGAACGCGTTCATAGACTGTGCGCGCATCTTCCTCCTTGAACGTCACATTGTTCTTCTTGCAGGTCCGCTCAATCGCATTGTGCACAACTTCATTATAAGGCTTCCAGTCGCCCAGGATTTCATCAAGGCGATAGGCTGCAAAGTTCTTGATGAACTCTTGCATGTGCTCTTCATCAAGTTGTTTGCCGTAAAGATCACGCGCCGCTTCTGCCATCTGGAAGTTGGTTAGTGTGCCGTAGCAATCGAAGGTGATGTATTTAGGTCTAAACTGGGCCATGATTTGATCCTTCCAAGCCTTGCAGGCACCGCGGTGCCGTTCTCATACATCATAATGAGCGGCGCATGGACTAATCACTGCATTCACACTGTTGCAAAGCAGATTGTTTCGTATGTGGCGTGCGCTTTGGCAGAGAGTTTTGTCTGTACGATCTTCAGGTGGCGCAGAAGGCGGCTTGTTGCTGTGGTTCTGTGTCTGTCGCGGCATAAGATGCGGCGCGGGCATCCAAGGAAAGTCGAAATACATGGCATTTCGACGCTGGTCGGGATGAACTGCTGCAAGCGCTATTCTAATTTGGACCTAAGAAGAACGCTACTCGGAAATAACCATGACTGCATCGCAAATCACTCTTGAAACGATGACGCCGGATCACCTTGATGGGGCCGTTGGCTTGTCGCAGCAGGCAGGCTGGCCGCATCGTCGTGAAGATTGGGCATTTGTGCTGGCACTGAGCAATGGCGTGGTTGCGCTTGAAGACGGACGTGTTGTCGGTACGGCAATGTCCACGCCTCTGGGGGAGGCTGTTGCAACGGTTAATATGGTTATAGTTGATGAAGCCATGCGCGGACGCGGGCTTGGCCGCAAGCTGATGCAGGCAGCACTCGATGCCGCCACAGGGCGCACGTGTCTGCTTGTTGCCACACACGAGGGCCTCCCGCTTTATGAAAAGCTTGGCTTTGTGGCAAATGGCGAGATCGTTCAGCATCAGGGTCTGGCTCTCAAGGTTGCTGCACCGAGTAACATTTCATGGGCTGCAAGCGATGATTTTGCGCGTTTGGCTGCGCTTGATCATTTGGCAACCGGCCACAATCGCACAAATATCATGCAGCTTTTGAAAGAAAACGCGAAATTCGCGGTTCTTCGTAAAGAAGATCATGTCGATGCATTTGCCGGAATTCGCCCTTTTGGGCGTGGGCTTGTTATTGGTCCGGTTGTTGCAAAGACCGGCGATGAGGCACGTTCGCTGATTGATTTTCTGCTCGCGCAGCATGCAGGTGAATTTGTTCGCATTGATACAAACATTGCAACACATCTCGGTCCTTGGCTCACCGGGCGCGGACTTGCGCATGTCGGCGGCGGGATACCGATGTGCCGTGCAGTTGAGCAGAGCGAAGACAATAGCGGCAGTGAATACCGCACATATGCGCTTGTAAATCAGGCATTAGGTTGATTTGGAGAATATTATGCTGAGTAATTCGTTGATCGAACTTGATCGCGCCCACTTGGTGCATCCGGTCTCATCATTCCGCAGTCATGAAGCCGCTGGCGTGCGTGTTCTGAAGTCCGGCAAGGGGGCAACAGTCACGGATGCATCCGGGCACACGCTGCTTGACGGCTTCGCGGGTCTTTGGTGTGTGAATGTTGGCTATGGGCAGGATAGTATTGTTGAAGCTGCGACTAAGCAGTTACAAGAGCTTCCCTATGCAACCGGCTATTTTGGCCTGGGGTCAGAGCCTGCCATTCGCCTTGCGGCTGAACTGGCTGATCGTGCGCCGGGTGATCTCAATCATGTCTATTTCACGCTGGGCGGTTCTGATGCGATCGACAGTACGATCCGCTACATTCGTTATTATTATCACGCCAAAGGGACGCCACAGAAAGACCAGTTCATCCCGGTGGAATATGGTTATCACGGCTCGTCCACTGCCGGGGCTGGTTTGACAGCACTGCCGGCATTCCATGCGGGGTTTGGCGTGCCATATGACTGGCAGCATAAAATTCCATCGCATTATGCTTATCGCAACCCGGTCGGCACCGATCCGCAGGCAATCATTGATGCCTCTGTTGCAGCATTGCGTGCCAAGATCGAAGAACTGGGTGCGGAGCGTGTCGCAGCATTTTATGTTGAACCTATTCAGGGTTCGGGCGGTGTGCTGGTGCCGCCGGCAGGCTGGCTCAAAGCTATGCATGCTGTTTGTAAACAATATGATGTTCTGTTGATTGCCGATGAAGTGATCACCGGCTTTGGCCGCACGGGCCCACTTTTTGCGTGTTCCGAAGACGATGTGGTGCCCGATTTCATCACCACGGCGAAGGGACTGACATCGGGTTATGTGCCGATGGGCGCGCTCTTTATGTCTGAGCATGTCTATAACACCATTGCCGATGGCGCCGGTAAGGCCGCTGTCGGTCACGGTTATACCTATTCCGCACATCCGGTCAGTGCAGCGGTCGGGCTTGAATGCCTGCGCCTTTATGAAAATGGCTTGCTTGAAAATGGCCGCAAGGCGGGCCAGCGCCTTATGGCAGGTTTGCAGTCGCTTTCCGATCATCCGCTGGTCGGCGATGTGCGTGGTCGCGGGATGCTGGCAGCCATTGAACTTGTGACTGACAAGGAAAACAAGACGCCGCTTCCGGCAGCAGCCGATCCGGCTCGCCGAATTTTTGACCGCGCATGGGACAATGGTCTTGTCATCCGCGCTTTCGCCAATGGTGTTCTTGGTTATGCGCCGCCGCTTTGCTGCACAGATGACGACATTGATGCGATTATCGAACGCACGCGCAAAACGCTGGACCAGACGCTTGCTGACGAAGATGTTCGTGCCGCGATGAAGGGATAGGTTTGCGGACAGCAGCAAGAGGTTGCGAACCGGAATTTCGTCAGCGCACAAGATTCGCAATATTATGCTGCGGTCCTTCATCAATTCAGCGCAATTAATGCGCTTGTTCATAACAAACTAATAAGGCTGCAAAAGGTGAAGACGAAAGGCAATCTGCTGGATTGAGTTTGGATGACCGAATAATGCGCATTAGATGCATGGTCGCTCTCTCACTCAAATGCTTTTCCGATCGACGTGAGCATGAGGTGCTTGAAACAACGGATCTTTAAAAAATGCGGTGAAACCGGTGGCAATAAACCGGAGCACCAGATGCAATTGTTAAACAAGGGGAACTGCTATGAGCGAGAAGATTACCAACTGGACTTCTTCCGACGACCGTATGATTGAAAATGCAATTCGACGCGGGGCAACCCGGCGTGAATTGTTGCAGATGATGTTAATGGGTGGGGTTGCGGCTGCAGCGGGCACAACAATCCTGGGCCGCGCGACCTCCGCATATGCTGCGACGCCGGTCAAAGGCGGTTTTATCAAAGCTGCGGGCTTTAGCTCTTCCACTGCCGATACGCTTGATCCTGCCAAAGCTTCAAATGCTACTGACTATGTGCGCTGCTGTGCGGTTTATAACCGCCTGACCTTCCTTGACGGGCATGGCGAAACGCAGATGGAACTGGCCGAAAGCGTCGAAAGCGCGGATGCAAAGGTCTGGACTGTCAAACTGCGCAAGGGGGTGACATTCCATGATGGCAAGTCGCTGAGCGCAGATGATGTGGTGTTTTCTCTTCAGCGTCACCTTGATCCGGCTGTTGGCTCCAAGGTCAATGCGATTGCCAAGCAGATCACAGGCGTCAAAAAGATTGACGACACCACAGTCGAGATCACGCTTGAAAGTGCAAATGCCGATCTTCCAACCATTCTCGCGCTGCATCATTTCATGATTGTTGCCGATGGCACGACGGATTTTTCTAAGGGCAACGGGACGGGTCCATTTGTCTTAAAAGAGTTCCAGCCGGGAGTTCGTTCGATTGCTGCGCGCAACGAGAATTACTGGAGGAATAACGGACCGCACCTTGATTCCTTCGAATTCTTTGCGATCTCTGATGAGAGTGCCCGTATGAATGCGGTTCTTTCCGGCGATATTCAGCTTGGTGCGAACCTCAATCCGCGTTCGTTGCGCGTGCTTGAAAACAACCCTGCTGCGAACCTTTTTATCTCGAAGCTTGGCACTTATACCAATCTTAATGCCCGCCTTGATATGGCACCGGGCGACAAGGCTGGCGTGGCCGAAGCGCTGAAATATCTCACCAATCGTGAAGTCATTCAGAAGTCTGTGTTGCGCGGTCTTGCAGAAATCGCAAACGATCATCCGGTGCCTGCAACCAGCAAATACTTCAATGCCGAACTCAAACAGCGCGAGTTTGATCCAGAGCGTGCAAAGTCCCTGCTTGGAAAAGCCGGTGTGCTTGGTCAGGAAATCCGCATCACTGCCGCAGAAGCTGCATCGTCATCGCTGGACTATGCAATGGTTCTTCAACAGGCCGCATCAACCATCGGTCAGAAGATCGCCATTGATCGCGTACCATCGGACGGCTACTGGTCAAATCATTGGCTGAAGGATGCTGTTCATTACGGCAATATCAACGCTCGTCCAACGCCGGATATTCTGTTCTCGCTGCTCTATAAGTCCGATGCGCCGTGGAACGAAAGCCGGTATAAGTCCGAGAAATTCGACTCGATGCTGCTTGAAGCACGCGGTCTGCTCGATGAAAACAAACGTAAAGAAATCTACGGCGAAATGCAGGCCATGATTTCCAATGAAGCGGGAACGGTCATTCCGGCCTTCATGTCGAATGTCGATGCAACTTCGCCGAAGCTTAAAGGTCTCGAGCCAAATCCGCTGGGTGGCATGATGGGCTATACATTTGCCGAACACGCCTGGCTGGAAGCCTGATTGTTCATCCGGTAAATTCGTTCTTCGAGTTCGGGCAAGGCATGGATTTTGCCCGAACTGATCGTTTCCCCAAAATATTGGGCCGCGCATGACCATGAAATCGCCTTTGCTGATTCTCGTCGCCAAACGCCTTGTTGTTGCATTCGTTACGCTGCTGATTGTTGCATTTACGATTTTCTTTGCAACAGCGATGCTGCCCGGTGACGTCGCCGAAATTCTTCTCGGACAGGCCGCAACGCCGGAGGCTGTTGCAGGACTTCGTCACGCGATGAATCTCGACCAGCCTGCCTTCCTGCGCTTCATATTCTGGCTGGGCCATCTGCTTACCGGCGATCTTGGCGTGTCCTATGCCAACAATCTGCCCATTGCCGATCTCATCGGCAGCAGGCTTGTGAACTCGCTCAAACTTGCCGGCGTGACGGCCGTAATATCGGTGCCGATCGCTCTGTTTCTCGGCATCACTGCGGCCATCATGCGCGGTACGATTTATGATCGGGTTGTTTCCATCATCACGATCTCGGTGATTTCCGTCCCTGAGTTCATGGTCGCGACCATCGCCGTGATTGTGTTTGCAGTTTATCTTGGCTGGTTGCCAGCCCTCTCAATGGCCAATGAAGTCACGTCTTTCATAGGGCTTCTCAAAGTCTTTGCCATGCCGGTGATCACGCTGAGCTTTGTGATTTCAGCGCAAATGATCCGCATGACGCGCGCCGCCGTTCTTGAAACGCTTAACACACCCTATGTTGAAATGGCGCTTCTTAAAGGTGCTTCGCGCCGCCGTATGGTCATGGTTCATGCGTTGCCAAATGCGCTCGGGCCGATCGTTAATGCGGTTGCGTTGTCGCTGTCTTATCTGCTGGGCGGCGTCATTATTGTCGAAACCATCTTCAATTATCCCGGCATAGCCAAGCTGATGCTCGATGCTGTCGCAACGCGTGATCTGCCGTTGATCCAGACCTGCGCGATGATTTTCTGCTTTGGCTATCTTCTGCTCATTACGATGGCGGATATCATTGCTATCGTTTCCAACCCGAGGCTGCGATAATCATGACCGCTTCCGTTTCAAGTCAGCGAAAGACTAAGTCTCAACGCTTTGGTTATCGGGTTAATCTGGTCGGCACAGTTTCGTTCCTGATTATTCTCTGCTGGGCACTGGTTGCCATTTTTGCGCCGTGGATCGCGCCCCATCCGGTGGGTGAAATCATCGATTTCGACTTTTTCGGACCGATGAGTGCACAGTTTCCGCTTGGCACCGATTATCTTGGCCGCGATATGCTTTCCCGCATTATCTATGGCGCGCGCTTTACGGTTGGCATTTCGCTGGCAGCGGTGTTTCTGGCGTGTTTTTTTGGCGTGACACTTGGCATGATGGCCGCAGTTATCGGCGGCTGGTTTGATTCAGCATTGAGCCGCTTTCTTGATGCGCTCACATCCATCCCAAGCAAGATATTGGCGCTGGTGATTGTTGCGGGTATCGGCTCGTCCATTCCGGTCCTCATTGTCATCATGGCGGTGATCTATACGCCGGGCAGCTATCGCTTTGCGCGCGCATTGGCGATCAATATCAACACCAGGGACTATGTGACCGTCGCCCGCGCACGCGGCGAAAAGATCGGCTATCTTATCCGTTCAGAGATTTTGCCGGGTATCATCGGACCAGTCCTTGCTGATTTTGGCCTACGCTTTGTCTTTATCGTCCTGCTTTTGTCGAGCATGTCCTTTCTGGGGCTTGGTGTGCAGCCGCCATTTGCCGATTGGGGGGCTTTGGTAAAGGAAAATATTGGTGGTCTTTCCTTTGCGGCCCCTGCCGTTGTGTTTCCGTCCGTCGCGATTGCGAGCCTCACCATCAGCGTCAATCTGCTGATCGACAATCTCCCGCAAAAAATCCGCGACAGGAGCGAGTGAATGAGCAATCTGGTTGAGATCAAAAACCTGCGCGTGGATGCAAAAACCGATTCAGGTCGCACCGTCGAAATTATCCGTGACGTGAGCTTTGAAATTGCCAAAGGTGAAATTGTGGCTCTCATTGGCGAGAGCGGCTCTGGCAAGACAACCATTGCGCTTACACTTATGGGCTATACGCGTCCGGGGTGCCGGATCGTGAGCGGCAGTATCGACGTTTCAAAACAGAATCTTGTCTCGCTCTCAGAGCGTAAACGCGCGAAGAAACGGGGCACAGAAGTGTCCTATGTGCCGCAAAGTGCGGCTGCCTCTTTCAATCCTGCCCATCGCATTATGGATCAGGTCATTGAAGTGACCAAAATTCACAAACTGATGTCGAAGGAAGAGGCACGCAAAAAGGCAATAGATCTGTTCAAGGCGCTTGCCTTGCCAAACCCCGAAACAATTGGTGACCGCTATCCGCATCAGGTATCGGGCGGGCAATTGCAGCGCCTTTCGGCAGCTATGGCGCTCATCGGTGACCCCAAGCTTGTGATTTTCGATGAGCCGACGACGGCGCTTGATGTGACGACGCAAATTGAAGTTCTGCGCGCTTTCAAGTCGGTGATGAAAAAGAACCATATTGCTGGGGTTTATGTTTCGCATGATCTCGCTGTCGTAGCCCAGATTGCAGACCGCATCGTGGTACTCAAAAGCGGTGAAGTTCAGGAGGTAGGCTCCACACAGGATATTCTGCATCATCCGCAGCACCCTTATACGCAGGAATTGCTTGCAGCTTTTGAGCCGGTTTTGCATGCGCGGCCAGAAATTGCCGAAGCTGAAAAGCCATCGCCGCTTCTCGTCGTTGAGAATGTTCTTGCCGGTTATGGTATTGTCGGAAAATCCGGCGATCCGGCGATGATTGCGGTCAACAATGTCAGTCTTGAGCTATCGCGCGGGCAGAATCTGGGCATCGTCGGAGAATCCGGTTGCGGCAAGTCTACGCTTGCACGCGTAATTGCCGGTATCCTGCCAGCCGCGCGCGGAAAGATTATCTTTGAAGGTAAGGAAATGCAGAGCGCTCTGCGTCATCGCACGCGCGAGCAATTGCGCGAATTGCAGATTGTCTTTCAGTTTGCGGATACCGCGCTCAATCCTGCCAAGTCGATTGCCGATATTCTTGCGCGCCCTTTGTCATTCTATCACGGCATGCATGGCAAAAGCCGCGATGCCCGCATTGATCAGCTGCTTGATATGGTGCGGATCCCGCGCAATTTGCGGTACCGCAGGCCGGGTGAGCTTTCCGGCGGGCAGAAGCAGCGCATCAATCTTGCGCGTGCACTTGCTGCTGATCCCAAGATGATCATCTGCGATGAAATCACCTCCGCACTGGATACGGTTGTGGCTGCGGCCATTATTGATCTCTTGAAGGAGTTGCAGCGCGATCTGTCGCTGTCATATCTCTTTATCAGTCATGACCTCTCTACAGTGCGTGCGATCTGCGACGAAGTTGTGGTCATGTATGCCGGTAAAAAGGTTGAGCAGCTAAGTCCGGCCCTGATGAGCAATGCCGCCAGCCATCCTTATTCGCGGCTTTTGTTCTCATCCGTGCCCAAGCTCGACACCGGCTGGCTCGACGGACTGCAGCAGGACCCGGAACTGGTGCGTGAGTTTACCAGAAGCTGAGATTGGCGTGCTATTCTGTGAACATCACGTCTAGCGGCAGATGTGCTTTCACAATGGGTGACTTGAGCACGACGAAGCTGAAATATTTATCGATGCCGACATCCATATCGATCAGGCGCTCCATGATCGTCTGATATTCGACAATTCCGGCGGTCACGAATTTCATAAGATAATCGTAACCGCCCGAAACCAGATGGCACTCAATAACAGAATCGATCTTTTCAACTGTTGCCAGAAAACGTGCAAAATCGATCTGGCGGTGGTTCTTGAGCGTGATCTCGGTGAAGACTGTCAGTGTCTGGCCCAGTTTCGAAACATTGATCTGTGCCGAATATCCGGTGATATAACCTTCCGATTGCAGCTTTTTTACCCGCATCAGGCATGGGCTGGGCGAAAGATTGACCAGTTCTGCGAGTTCGACATTGGTTATCCGCCCATTTTTCTGCATTTCGGATAGGATTTTTATGTCGATTTTGTCGAGCTTCATAGCAAAACCACTCATGCTGTATTCTGAAATCAGATTATTATCTTTTTCGCTTCAAGCTGCAATCGCGCCAGATGCGGTTTTCCATATTCAGTGATCGAGCGAAGCAGACGGGCTTTCTGCGCAATAATCGCCTGTCGCAGCCGCAGCAAACCATATGAAATTCTGTGTAAAGGCAAACTCCGATGCACGTCTTGGCGCGGCGGGCAGTAGGATGTGCAAAACACTGGAGTTCCACACATGTCTGCACCGCTCTTGCACATTGAAACCAGCCCAACCTTGCCAGAGGCAGCGGGCGTGGTTGTGATTGGCGGCGGCGTTGTTGGCGTGTTTACAGCCTATTACCTCGCCCGCAGTGGCGTGAAGGTTGCGCTTGTTGAAAAGGGCCGCATTGCAGCCGAACAATCGAGCCGAAACTGGGGTTGGTGCCGCCAACAAAACCGCGATGCGCGCGAGCTTCCGATGGCGACCAGAAGCTTGGAGCTCTGGGATAAAATCGCCGAGGAAACGGGGGAAGATCCCGGTTTTCGCCGTTGCGGGCTTCTTTATCTGTCGCAGGATGAAGCGGAGATTGCAGGCTGGGCGCGTTGGCGTGATTTTGCACAGACTGTTGGTGTAACCACGCATATGTTGAGCGCAGCGGAAGCGGCAGAGCGTGGTAAAGCGACGGGGCGCAGCTGGAAAGGCGGCGTTTTCTCGCCGACCGATGGTATCGCCGATCCGTCACGTGCGGTGCCGGTTGTGGCACGCGGGATTATGGCGGCAGGTGGGAGCGTTCATCAAAACTGCGCTGCGCGCGGTCTTGAGCTGAGCGGCGGACGCGTCAGCGGTGTGGTGACCGAAGCAGGCACAATTGCGACGAAAACCGTGGTGATGGCGGGCGGTGCATGGGCATCTTCCTTCTGCAACCAGTTGGGCATTCGCTTTCCGCAGGCAGCCGTTCGCGCTTCGATCCTGTCGGTCGCGCCCGGTGCTGTCGGTTTGCCTGATGCATTGCATACATCTCAGGTATCGCTCACACGACGCTATGATGGCGGCTATACGCTGGCAATAAGCGGTCGCGCGCGGGTTGATACGACCCCGCAGCAATTGCGTTTTGGCCGTGAATTCATACCGATGTTCATGCGTCGCTGGCGCAGTCTTGCTCCGGGCGGTATTCAGGGCTGGTGTTCAGGCCACGAAACGTTGAGGAAATGGTCGCTCGACAAGATTACACCCATGGAAAGAAACCGTATCCTCGATCCGAAACCGGATGAGGGGCAGATCCGACTGACCTATCAAAGAGCGTGTGACCTCCTGCCGGAACTGGCAAAGACACCGATTGCGAACCGCTGGGCGGGCTATATTGACAGCACACCGGACGGCGTTCCGGCGATTGGTGAGATTGAAACTGTTCCGGGTTTCATTCTGGCGGCAGGGTTCAGCGGACATGGATTTGGCATCGGTCCCGGTGCGGGGCATATGATTGCGGATGTGGTTTTGGGACGTAAGCCGATTGTGGACCCTAAACCTTACAGGCCGGAACGCCTGAACCGCAGCGCATGGGGCAAGGTTGCTGACTTTTAAGCCAATTCAAGCCTAAGCGCGCATCTATCAACGATTTAATTTTTCGAACCGCTTAAGCAGCCGTTCACGCCGCAGACGTGAAAGCCGCTGCACCCAGAAAATGCCATTGAGCTGATCGATTTCATGCTGATGGCAAACGGCAAGCAATCCTTCGGATTCTTCCGTTTTTTCAGTGCCATCAAGGTTTTGATAACGAATTTTGATGCGTGCATGCCGTTCGACGTCTTCGACAATGCCGGGCATTGAGACGCTGCCTTCCTGATGCTTGATCGTCTCGTCGGAAGCCCAGATTATTTCCGGGTTTACATAAATATGTGTGCCGGTTTCTTTTGAAAGCTCAAGAACAACAACCCGTTTGGCGACACCAATATGCGGTGCCGTGATACCGATGCCGGGTGCTGCACGCATTGTATCGAGTAGGTCGTTTGCGAGATCGCGCAAGGCTTGATCAAATGCGGTGACAGGTTCTGCCACTTCGCGCAGGCGTTGATCGGGATATTGGACGATAGGGCGAACGGGCATAGAGCTACTCTGTTTTGTTGATCATAACGCTGTAGCCAAGCCTGTCAGATTCCGCAAAGTGTTTTGGAGCGATCAAGCGGGAATGACGAGCTTGAGAGCAATCAGCCACATGACGGCTGCAATGAGTAATTCCAGAATGCGCCATGAGGATGGTCTGGCGAAGACCGGACGAAGCCAGGACGCGCCATAGCCAAGTGTGAAGAAAAACAGGAAAGAGGCTGTCACAGCACCGGCCGCAAAAGAGAATTCCTCTCCGGGAAAGCGCGTCGAAATTGTTCCAAGCAGCATGACTGTATCGAGATAGACATGCGGATTGAGCCATGTGAGGGCAAGGCACGTGATCAATGTTTGCGTGTGGCTGGAAGCACGCATTTCCGCCGATATCAGCGCGCTGGACGATCTTAGCGCCGCGTAGAGGCTTTTTGCACCATACCAAAACAGGAAGGTCGCTCCGCCATAGCGCATCACTGGATCGAGCCATGGCATGAGCAAGGCAATTTTCTGAAAGCTGGTCACGCCCAGAACAATGAGAAAAGCATCAGAAATCGCGCAGGCAAGCACGACCGTGAGAACATGCTGATTGCGGAGTCCTTGCCGCAGAATGAAAGCATTTTGCGCTCCAATTGCAACAATCAGGCTCAGGCCCATCATCAGGCCGGTCACATAAACTGAACTATTCACCACTTTAAGAAGTCCCGAATTATCATTCAGGCTGTTGCTATCGTATCGGGAATGATTAGGCTAATTAATGTGACTTGTTCAGATTAAGAAAAACTAATCCATGCTTGATTATCCGGCACTGCGCGCGGTAACCACTGTTGTCCAGACTGGCAGCTTTGAAAAAGCAGCCATTGCACTCAACATCACGCCATCCGCTGTTTCACAACGCGTCAAGCATCTTGAAGAGCGGCTTGGTGTGGTCCTTATTGTGCGCGGCAATCCGTGCCTCGCGACTGAAAAAGGTGAATGGCTATGCCGCCATATGGAAAATGTGGGCATGCTGGAGAGCGAGTTGTTCAGACATTTGCCCTCACTGGTCCGCGAAGACGACACGCAGCAACGCGTGACGCTGCATATCGCAACCAATGCGGATAGTCTGGGCACATGGTTTGTTGAAGCCATGTCCAGCTTTTCCAAACAAACCCGCTATTTGCTCAACATAGCTGTCGATGATCAGGATCATACGGCGGAATGGCTGCAACGGGGACGGGTGCTTGCGGCCGTTACAAGTCTGGAAAAGCCGATACAGGGATGTCGACGCCTTTCACTGGGCGCGCTTCGCTATCGCGCGACTGCCAGCCCGGCGTTTGTTGCGCGTTATTTTTCGAAGGGCGTAACGCAGGTCACATTGGCCGATGCGCCTGCGTTGACCTTTAATCAGAAGGACAGATTGCAGTCGCAATGGATCGCTCAGGTGATGGGCCGCGATCTTGCGCATCCCACGCATTGGCTGCCATCCACGCAGGGCTTCATCGAGGCCAGCCTGTCTGACATGGGCTGGGGTATGAATCCTGAGCACCTGGTGAAAGAGCATTTACAGGCCGGGCGGCTTGTCGAGCTGATCCCAAACACGCCGCTGGATATCGCACTTTACTGGCAGATGAACCGGCTGGCTGCGGATCATTTAAGTGAGCTTACGCGCGAGGTTGTGCGTACAGCAAAGGCTGCTCTCGTCACAGCATAAGCATCATCAGGCCTTCTTTCGGAATGAAGACGCGTCGATATTGAGCTTTTGCAGGCGTGCATAGAGGCTGCGACGCGGAAGTTGCAGCATCTCTGCTGCTTCGCCCACATCGCCATTAAGACGCGTGAGCGTGTCCTGCAAAACTTTGGTTTCGAACTGATCGAGTTGCTGGGTAAGCGGCAGGGCGCTCGGCTCACGCGCCTGATCGACGTCCAGTCCCAGCACGACTTGTTTTGCAAAATTGCGCAGCTCGCGCACATTGCCCGGCCATTCATCGGCGTTGAGCCGCGTTTCTATTGCCCCATCTATGGTCGGTCGCGGCTGACCGAATTGTTTTGCGGCCTCATCAAGGAAATAAGCGAACAAAAGGCCGATATCCTTGCGACGTTCACGCAAGGGCGGAATACGCAGCCTTACGGTTTCGAGCCGGTAAAGCAGATCGGACCTGAAACGCCCTTCCTGTACCGCATCTTCAAGCTCGCCTTTTGCGGCAGCAATGATCCGCAGATTAACGGCTCGGGGCTCGCCTGAAACGCTTGGCAATTCGCGCTCTTCGACAACGCGCAAAAGTTTGCCTTGCAGGACGGGCGACATGCTGTCGACCTCATCAAGAAAAAGTGTGCCGCGCTCAGCGTCAACGATGCGGCCACGCTGGATGCGATTGCCAAACAGCACCTCATCAGCAATGGCATCGGGTAGCGCTGCGCAATCGATTGCAACAAAGCCACGGGCATGGCGCGCGCTCCAGCGGTGCAAAAGACGTGCGACCAGTTCTTTGCCGGTGCCGGTTTCGCCTTCAATCAGCACATCCACATCGACACTTGCAAGCTGGCGGATGGTTTCGCGCAGTCGCACCATGACGGGCGTCTCGCCCAGCAACGGGAAGCCCTGTTCAGCCTCTGCGGCCGCTTTGCGCAGGCGACGGTTTTCGAGAACCAGACGGCGCATTTCCAGCGCGCGCCGCACGCTTGAAATCATATGGTCCGCCGCAAAGGGTTTGGCTATAAAGTCGAAAGCCCCTTTTTTAAGCGCTGCCACTGCCATGCCAATATCACCATGTCCGGTCATCAGGATGACCGGCAGTTCGGGATCGCGCGTAAGCAGCGCTTCCATGACCGCATGTCCATCGATGCGCGGCATACGAATATCGGTGACGACAATTCCGGGAAAGTCTGCACTCAGATTGGCGAGTGCCGAATGGCCATCGCCGAAGGTCTCGATGTCCAGTCCGGCAATTTCGAAAGAATCCGCAAGAGCTGTGCGAAAGGCCACATCGTCATCGATGAGCATGACGCGCAGTGATTGTGTGTCCGTCATGATTGTTTTGCCTGTTTTAACATGGCTGAGAAGGCAGCGCCGCCTAAGGGGGAAGGCACGATGCGCAAACTGCCTTCGAGTTCTGACATGATGTCGCGTGCAATGCCCAGCCCCAGACCCAGCCCATCCGGTTTGCCGGTGACAAAAGGGCTGAACACATCATCGCCAACCGCAGGATCGATGCCCGGTCCGTTGTCGGCAACGATCAGCGATATATGTTCATTTGCTTGCAAGACATGCAAAGCAACGCGCGGTTTAGATTGGCCTGCCACGGCATCAAGTGCGTTCTGTAAAAGGTTGACCAGAACCTGTTCCAGTCGCACGCGGTTTGCCCGAACTGTGAAGTCGCAGCCATTTGGCATTTCAAGCTCAATACCGGCAGTACGAAAGCGATCGCCCATGATGAGAAGCGTGCCCTCCAGCAATTCATCAAGTCGGATCGGGCCGAGTTGGCCATGCCCACGGCGTGCAAAACGGCGCATTTCCTGTGTGATTGATCCGATGCGGGCGGTGAGTTCGATGGATGTGCTCAGGTTGGTTGCAACCTTGTCCAGTTTGCCTTTTGCCAGATGATGCTGTGCATTCTCTGAAAGCGTCTGAATGGTCGCGACAGGCTGGTTTATCTCATGCACGAGGCCTGCGGTAATGGATCCAAGCGATGCAAGCCTGTTTGCCTGCGCCAGTTCCTCGCGGGCTTTGCGAAAACGCTGATCGGCACGCTCGCGTTCTGTTATTTCAGAACGAAGCTCTGCTGTGCGCTCCATGACCGCTGTTTCAAGTGCCGCCCTGTCGGCTGCCAGACGAGCGGCCCGCGTCATGCGCCAGTAAACAGCGCCTGAGAGCATTGCAATAATGAGCAGTGCTGCCACTGTAATCAGCCGTGCCAGATCCTTTGCTGCGCGCATTGCGGGAGCGATGGCCTCAATATGCAGAAGCCTTAATTCCGTTCCGGCGATCTGTTCGCCAACCGTGCGAAATTCTGTGCCTGAGGCACCCCGCATCATGCTTTCAGGTTCGAATGCATAATGGCTGGGTTGCAGATCGGCGATGTTGAACTGCCCGCTTTGGGCTATTTTTTCGCGCTCGGCTGCGGAGATTGGTTGAAAGGACCGAAGGTCTTCCGCTTTGTCTGTGGATGCGAGAATGATGCCGCGCGGATCAACCACGAATGTCTGGCCGGGATCGTTCGCCCAGGTCTGAACAAGTCGGTGAAATTCGAATTTAACGACGACAACACCAGCGGGATTGGGCTTATCGCCTATTCGCTGCGCGAGAAACAGGCCGAAGCGCCCACTGACGTCCCCGATAGCGTAATATTCCGCTGCACCTGAATTCATGGCACCCTGAAAATAAGGGCGGAAGCTATAGTTGCGACCGACGAAACTTTCCGGCGTGTTGGCATTGGACGACGCAATCACGGTGCCATCGCGTGCGATCACATAAATGATAGGCGAGCCGATTTCGTCAGCAAGAAATTCGAGTTTTTTGTTTAATCGTGATGTTGCATTTTGCGGCCCGCCGGCAAGCACATCGTGAAGGTCGCCATATTCTTTCAACACGACGGGCAGAAGGCGAAACTTGGCAAGCTCACTGTCGATAAGCCGGGTCTGCTGCCGTGCAATAAGCGTCGCATCCTGACTGAGCCGTTCAAGCGCGCTTGCCTCTGTCCAGGAGCGCGCAGCCGTCCAGACGCCCGCAACAAGCAGGAAAGCCAGCAGGATCAGCAGGACTCTGCTGAGTTTTGACAGTGTCTTCATTTGTGCAGGATTATGCAATTATCTTTGAAAAGTCACGCAGAATTTTGCACAAAATACAAGTAAGAACTGTGGCGAAATTGTGAATAATTCAACCAATTCAAATGATTAAACTTTTTAATCTGTTGCACTGGCGATCAAAAACGATGTCACGCATTTTAGCGCCACTTCGAAATGGGAGTTTCGTAGGGAGGAGCTTATCCGCGTAACCACGAGAATATGATTATTTCTTGTTCGGCATTTACACCGGCAGCCAGGTTTTGTGTGCAACGCACCTGACCGAGGGCAATCAAAAATACCCGGAAGCCTGCGTACTTTGTGGCGTGCTTACAACGGGTGGAACCTCAAAGACTGAGAGATTTGAAGGAGTGACCGCATGGTCTCAATGACATCTGAACGGAGCGATGCGACAAGCACCAATAGTCGTCTTAAATCCATTATCGGTGGATCAACCGGCAATCTGGTCGAGTGGTTTGACTGGTATGTCTATGCCGCCTTCACGCTCTATTTCGCACCGCATTTTTTTCCATCGGAAAGCCAGACTGCGCAACTTCTCAGCGCTGCAGCGGTTTTTGCCGTGGGCTTCATCATGCGTCCGATCGGTGCCTGGATCATGGGGATTTATGCGGATCGCAAGGGCCGCAAGGCTGGTCTTGCCTTGTCCGTGACATTGATGTGTGCAGGCTCCCTGATCATTGCGCTCACACCCGGTTATGAAACGATTGGTATTGTTGCGCCCGCGCTGCTGGTTCTTGCGCGTTTGATGCAGGGTCTGTCTGTTGGTGGCGAATATGGTGCGAGTGCGACCTATCTTTCTGAAATGGCAGGAAAAAGCCGCCGTGGATTCTTTTCATCGTTCCAGTATGTGACGCTGATTTCCGGCCAGCTTCTGGCTATTCTTCTGCTGATTGTGCTGCAAAGAACGATGGAAACCTCAGCGCTTGAATCATGGGGCTGGCGTATTCCGTTCTTCGTTGGAGCATTGCTTGCAGTGGTTGTTTTCTGGCTGCGTCGTGGTCTTGCTGAAACCGAAAGTTTCAAGAATGCGAAGACGAAAGATGCACCAAAGTCCGGCTTCTGGACACTTATCAAGTATCATCCGAAAGAAACGGCTCTGGTCATGCTTCTGACCGCCGGTGGTACGCTCGCATTCTACGCATATTCGATTTATATGCAGAAATTCCTTGTCAACACATCCGGCTTCAGCCGTGAAGTTGCAAGCCAGATCAATGCGATTACGCTGTTTATCTTCATGTGTCTTCAGCCGCTGGCTGGTGCGCTGTCGGATAAGATTGGCCGTAAGCCGCTGATGATCGCCTTTGGTACTGCGGGCGTGCTGTTCACCTATCCAATCTTCTCGACACTTGAGCAGACGCGGGATCCATGGATCGCCGGTCTTCTGGTCATGGGTGCACTGGTCATCGTCACTGGTTATACATCGATCAACGCGGTCGTTAAGGCCGAGCTTTTCCCGGCACACATCCGCGCGCTTGGTGTGGCCTTGCCTTATGCTCTTGCAAATACATTGTTTGGCGGAACGGCCGAATATGTTGCGCTCAGCTTCAAGAACGGCGGTTGGGAGCGTGGTTTCTACTGGTATGTAACGTTTATGATCGGCATATCGCTGATTGTGTATTTGCGGATGCGTGACACCAGCAAGGACAGCTTGATTTCGGAAGATTAAAACAAGTATGCCGGGCCAAAAGCCCGGCATTTTTATAGAGCGTTACAACAAAGGATTAGAGTGCTGATCCGATCCAATCAGATCGAAACGCGCTCTTAAGATGTCGCTTTACGTTGCCGTGTGAGCATCGGCCCATATTCCAGAACATAGAGGCCAAAAGCCAGCATCCATAACAGCGCCGAACCTGCGAGCAATGAATGAAAGAAATTCGGCATCATTTCTGCAAAGGGCCGCAACAGAGCAGCAAGAATAATACATAGATAGGCAATCTGTGTGCTGGGTGTAGCGGTTAATGGCCGACCGGTATGCCCGCGAGTTGCACGTGTCATAACTGCAAGCATCATGGTGCCGATGACGCCAACTGTCATGACATGGAGCGCTGAATAAGGGTTGAGATGGCCAAGGGCTGCACATGCAATGGCAATGTAACCTAGCGGCACGAAAGCATAGGCCACGTGCAGAACCAGCAGTATCTTTTCACGTGCCACGCTCCAGCCGCGCCAGCGATAGAGCCTTATCGTGTGCAGGACTGCCGTAATGATTGCAAGAATGGCCGTAAGAGTTGATTCAGGTGCCACAACCCATGAGATGCACGCCAAAGCCGCAACCATAATGCACAGGACATCGTACCTGTTAAATGGAACCGGAGCCCGAGTTGATCCGGTTTTGTTAAGCCAGTTGCGGGTGAAGCTTGGAATGATACGTCCACCAATCAACATGACCAGCAGGACATAGGCGCTGACCCCGATGCGGTTTGCCATCGCAACATCGCCGTCCGTTATTGCCAGATAGTGAAATGTGAAATTGGCAATTGTAACCACGCTGACGGCAATCAGAACTTTTAGATTTTTCCACTGACGGCCCGCAATGATCTCGCGTGCGCTAATAAAAAGCAGCATTGGCAGAAACAGGCTTTCTATCGCAACTGCCAGATAAAGATTGGTGATGTCTGGATTGAGAAAGAGGACGCGTCCGATAAGCCATGTGCCGAAAAGTATCGCAAGCGGAGCGCCGGAAACCGGCAGCCTGCCTGTCCAGTTGGGTATGGCGGTCATTAGAAAACCAGCAAGAACTGCAGAAGAAAAGCCAAAGACCATTTCATGTGCATGCCAGTTCAGCGCGCCATAAGCGCCTCCGACTGAAACGCCGAAAGTCAGCGACAACATCCAAAGCAGCATGGCCAGAACGGCCCAGATGGCTCCGCCCAGAAAAAATGGGCGGAAGCCATAGCTGAAAATTGCCGGCCCGGTCTTTTTGAGGCCGCGCGCTATTGCGCCTCGGCGTTCGGAGGGCATCGCTGCGGAGGTGGCCAGCAGGCCTTCCTGTACTTTCATAGTATCCTCTCACTGACCGGCTTTAATGCAATCATCGGCAGTCTTTTATTGGGCGTCTGCAATCGCCTTTTCCAGCCGCTTCTGGACTGGCTTTGGCTTCTTGGCCGCGACAATAGCATCAAGATTTGCCGGGTTCTCGCCGACAACCAGCAGCGCAACCATACCCATTGCGTAATGTGGCGTGCATTTTACGAAATAGGCGCCGGGTTCGGTGACCGTGAGTGTGTAGTTTTCGTTGACCTTGCTCTTAAACGCTTCCACGCCTTCCGGGATCATGCCCTTGACCGACTCCACATTGTGGCCCTTGTCGGTAGGAATGAAGGTAATCGTGTCGCCGGGGTTGGCCTTGATATAGGCAGGCTCAAAAACCATCGCACCTTCTGCGCCTTTGTTGAGCATATGAACTTCGATGTTTTCCGCGAGAACGGGTGCTGCCATCATCAGGCTCAGCCCAGCAGCGGCAAGGGAAATAGCAAATTTGCGCATCTTTTTTGATCTCCATAGCTGGCTCAGGCGACATCACAGCGGTGCCTGATAATGACCAGTCTGATGCAGACTTAGAACGGCTTGGCGCTCACATCTTTGATTGGGATCAAATATATTCACATAGTTGAGAATAAAACTCAGATATCGCCTTCTGCCGTGTGCTTTGAGACGGTAGCCTTCTTATTTCTGTGAGGCCCTTGCTGGCTATCTCGCCATGAAGTGCGATCATTGGGTTAAGCTGCTCGGTCTCAGTTGTGATCGCGTCTACTATTGTGCGCGCCAACATTCATCCCTTGAACGACAAACTGCGGGTCAGGCTTACTTCACACGCTACGCCGATGACGAACGCCTGAAGCTGTCCAGACCAACCGAGCCAACTCTTTACGCATTCTCTGCGCGGTTTCCATTGCTATCGAAGAGATGAAGCTTGTGTGACGGGAAGCTCACCTGAATGGTGCCCTGCGCGTGAAGCGCATCGCGATCCAATGTAAAAACCTTGAAGGGTAAACCGTGAATGCTCAAATGCAGAATGATGCCGAAGCCGGTTGGCTCGACAAGATCGATGGCGGCGGCAATGCCGGCCTCTTTTTCGACCTGCACATGCTCTGGACGAATACCGAGCGTGGCGTTGGCTCCATCCTTGAGCATTAGGGGGTGCGGCAATGCAATGAGCGTGCCGTCTTTGAGTTTAAGACGCGGTCCACCATCCTGTTCGAGATAGGTCACATCAAGAAAGTTCATGGCGGGTGATCCGATGAACCCCGCCACAAAGAGATTGGCCGGGCGGTCATAAAGCTCCAACGGAGGGCCAACCTGCTGCACAACGCCACCATGCATGGCGACGATACGGTCGGCCAGAGTCATGGCTTCGATCTGGTCATGTGTCACATAGATGGATGTGGCCTTGAGTTCACCATGCAGTTTTTTGATTTCAGCACGCATCTGCTCGCGCAGGCGTGCATCAAGGTTGGACAGTGGTTCGTCAAAAAGGAAGGCCTTGGGCTGACGCACAATCGCACGCCCCATGGCAACACGCTGGCGCTGGCCACCGGAAAGCGCTTTTGGGCGTCGTTCCAGCAATGGTTCAAGGCCGAGCTTTGTGGCAGTCGATTTGATGGCGTTTGCGATCTTTTCTTTTGGCGTTTTGCGCAATCGCATACTGTAGCTCATATTGTCGGCAACGCTCATATGCGGATAGAGCGCATAGGACTGAAACACCATCGCAATATCGCGGTCTTTGGGGGCTAGCTCATTGACGCGCTTGCCAGCGATCTGAACCTGACCGGATGTGATGTCCTCAAGGCCTGCAATCATACGCAGCAACGTAGATTTACCACAGCCGGATGGGCCGACCAGCACGATGAATTCGCCATCTTTGATCTCTAGATCAACGCCGTGCAGAACCGCATGTTCGCCATAGCTTTTGCGGACTGACTGAATATCGATAGAAGCCATAGGGAAAAAACCTTTCAGCCTTTGACCGCGCCAGCCGTGAGGCCCTGCACGAGGTATCGTTGAATGAGGAAAAAGAAGAGACAGGCCGGGATCAGCGCGAGCACGCCCGCTGCCATCATCTGTCCGAAATCGACCGAGAATTTTGAGACAAAGCTCAAAAGACCGACCGGGAACGTGGCTGAATCATTACCGGAGATCAGCATCAGCGCGAATAAAAGCTCGCTCCATGCTGCGGTGAAAACAAAGCCGAGCGTTGCGGCAATGCCGGGAAGCGTCAGTGGCAGAATGATCTGCCGAAAAGCCATGAACTGCGTCGCACCGTCGATCTTGGCCGCTTCTTCGAGGTCTTTCGGAATGCCGTCGAAAAACGATTGCATCAGGAAAGTGGCAAAAGGCACATTGAACGCCGAATAAACGATGATGAGGCCGATCAGGCTGTTGGTGAGGCCGAGCGGTGCCATGATCTTGTAGATCGGCGCAATCAGCATCACGAGCGGAAACATCTGAGTCAGCAGCATCAACGCCACAATCCAGTATTTGGCCCGGAAGTTGAAACGTGACAACGCATAGCCGGAGAGTGATGCCAGCAGCGTCACGATGATGGCAGTCAACCCGGATACGATCAGGCTATTACGGAAGAACAGCGGAAACGAGCTGTGATTCAACACATGGCTGAAGTGATCAAGCGTCATACGCGACGGCCAGAGTCTCACGCCTTCGCTGTAAAGCAGATCGTTGGGTGTGACGGAAACTTTCACCAGCCAGAAGATCGGAAACAGTGCAAACAGGACGAATAGCAGAATGGCAATGCGATGTGTGCCAACAAGGAAGAGTTTACGGTTGGTCATGGCCTCAATCCTTGTTCAGAAGCGTCTGGCGCAACAGCACGATAAGCATTGAATAGACCATCAGCAGGACGAGCAGGACCATCGCAATCGCCGAGGCATAGCCGAAATCGAGCCGTTTGAAGGCCTGTGTGAAGATGTAGCTGGCGACAATCTGCGTTCGATCAGCGGGACCGCCGCCGGTCATCACGACAATCAGATCGGCACTGTTGGCAATCCAGACAGTGCGTAGCAAAATGGTGATAGCCATCGTTGGCGCAAGGTAGGGAAGTGTGATCGATAGAAAACGCTGCGCGGGGCCAGCCCCATCAATGGCTGCTGCTTCATAAAGATCGCGCGGGATCGCTTGCAAAGCGGCCAGCATGGTGATTGCAAAAAATGGGATCCCCCACCACACACCAGCGGTAATGATACCCCACATGGCAAGATTGGGATCGGACAGGATGTTGTCTGGCGCGCTCAGAATACCGATCGCATGCAGCCAGTGCGGCAGTGGGCCGATCACCGGATTAAAAAGCCACGCAAAGTTAAGACCTGTGAGGAAAGTCGGCACAGCCCATGGCAGGAAGATCAGCGCCTGTGCCAGCCCACGTCCGGCAAATGGTTTGTCCAGCAGCAGGGCAAGAATAAGTCCGAACACGAATTGCAGCAGTACCGAGCATCCGGTCCACCAGAGTGTGTTCTTCAAAGAACGGTAGAAAGCCTGATCGGTCGCAAGTTCGCGGAAATGATCAAGCCCGACATAGCCACCGGAAAACGGGTTTAGTAACTGGATGTCGCGAAAGGCATAGGAGACGCCGAGGATCAGCGGAACCAGCATGATTGCGCCAACCAAGATGAGGGCAGGGGCGCTGTAAAGATAGGGTTCGGAGGCGTGTGCAAGTCGCTGCAGAAAGCTGCGGCGGTCCTGACTTGGTATTTCGCTTGGCACCGGGGCCTTTATGGAAGCGGTGTCGTTCATTATTTTTCCCTTCGCGGGGCTGCATCATTCGCTTTGCAGGCGTGGCTGTTCCACGCCTGCAAACTGTTTATGTTGCTATTGCTTTGAAAGGTGCTTCTGCTGTGCTTTGGTCAGATATTCTGCCCATTGGTCGGCTAGCTGATCCGGCGTAATGTCTCCGAGAAGCGCTTCCTGCGAGGTTTTGATGACGAGAGAATCCTTGAAGAAGGCAAATTCTTCCAGATAGGTCGGCATGACGGTTGGAACGACGTCCTTGTCAGCCAGTTCATCGAACCAGCCCTTGAACTGTTCGCCGCTATAGAACGGATCGTTCTGAGCGGATTTGAGAACCGGCAATGCGCCGGTGCGCTTGTTCCATTCGATGTTGCCTTCCGGGCCTTCTAGCATCGAAATCAGCTTCCAGGAGAGGTCCTTGTTCTGGCTGCCGCTCATCATAGACCAGCCGGCAAAGCCGATGGTTGGGAATGTCTTGCCATCCGGGCCCTTTGGCATGATGGCAACGCCGAAATCTTCCGGCTTCATACGTTCGGCAATGGCGATCAGTGCATCCGGGTCTTGGTTGAGGAAGGCGCAGGTGCCGCTATAGAAACCGGCTACGGTTTCGTTGAAGCCCCAGTTAACGCTATCTTTTGGTGCAAGGCCGTTCTTGTAGAGATCGACCATCCAGGTGATGCCCTTTTTCCAGCCTTCGCTGTTCATGGTCGAGGTGCCGTCTTCATTGAAGAACTTGTTGTCACCGGCCATGGATGCGGCAAAAATCACCCAGCCATTAAGGCCACCCGGACCGCCGCGCATACAGTAACCCGATTTGCCGGGAAGGGTTGCGACCTTTTTGGATGCTTCAACAAACTCGTCCATTGTTTTTGGTGGTTCGGAAACACCTGCTTCGGCGAGCAGCTTTTTGTTGTAGAACATGGCATTCAGATAGAAGCCATAAGGCAGCGTATAGGCTGTATCATTGACACTGCGGCCAAGCTCAAGCGCACGCTCGGTCAAGTCTGGCGTGGTTTCCCACTTTTCAAGATAGGGTTCGAGGCTTTCCAGCATCCCGTTATTGGCATAGAGCGAAACCCAGGTGTCGGGCATTTCCATGACGTCGGGAATTTCACCGGCCGAAACCATCGTTGCGAATTTCTGGAAGGATTCGCCCCATGGCAGCGAGATGATTTCGACCTTGGTGCCCGGATTGGCTTCTTCAAACTTCGCAACGATTGCTTCAAGCGTCTTGGTGCGCTCTGGACTGGTAATGACTTCAACAAGCTTCAGGGTGGTATCGGCAAGCGCCGTACCGCTTAAAAGCATGGTTGCGAATGCGGCTGCTATTAGTTTTTTCATTGCAGTTCCCCTTATTGCTCCTCACTGAATTTTCGTTATTCGGTCGATGCTGCGAGCGCTTCTTCAATATCCCGCCACAGCGCTTCCGTCCCTTCCAGCCCGACATGCAGGCGTACGGAGCGCGGGTCGATGCCGAACGTATGTGCCGAATTTGGTTGCGCCTTTTGTTGCAGCACGACTTCGCCCGGCACGATCAGGCTTTCATGTCCGCCCCAGCTTACGCCGAGCTTGAACAGATCAAGATGATTGCAGAATTCGCGGATGTTCACGCCTTCCCGGAAGATGACTGAGAAGAGACCGGACGTGCCCTTGAGACCCGCAGGCAGGCGATTGGCAAGAGCTGGGTGGCAGATGGTCTCAACCATATCCAGTGCCTGAAGACGCTTTGCAATTTCCAGTGCCGATGCCTCGTGCACCTTCATACGGGTTGGCAAAGTGCGCATACCGCGAATAAGCAGCCACGCATCAAAGGGTGAAAGCTTTCCGCCGAGATATGGGTATGTTTCTGCGCGGATTGCATTGAGCAGCTCTTTTGAGCCTGTCACAACACCGGCCACGACATCGCTATGTCCGCCAAGATATTTCGATGCTGAATGTACGACAAGATCAACGCCAAGCGACAGCGGGCGCTGGAAGATCGGGCTGGCCCAACTGTTATCGATGATACTCAACACGCCATGCTGCTTGGCAATGGTTGCGAGCGCGCCGACATCATGAGCTTCCATGACCCAGCTTGTCGGGCTTTCCATATAGAAGATTTTCGCTCCGGGTAGGGCTTTGGCGACTGCTTCCTCGTCACGTCCGTCGACATAATCGACCTGCACCTGCATGCGTTTCAGGATGGTCCCGAAAAGCCGGAACGCATCGGGATAGACATGGCGTACCGCCACAATGCGATCGCCCGGCTTAACAAATGCCAGCACGCTTGAAGAAATTGCAGCCATACCGCTGGCAAAGCCCAGTGCGTCTTCTCCGCCTTCAAGTTTTGCCAGCATTTCTTCGAATGCCCGCACGGTCGGGTTAAGCCCACGTGTATAGATCGGACGAACCTTTTCGCCGCGATACGAGGCGACCATGTCGTCATAGCTTGGAAAGGTGAAAAGCGAAGTCTGCACGATGGGCGGAACCACGGCATCGTAAGCGTTGCCTTCATCATGCGCAACCGTAAGTGCTGCAAAATCCAGTGGATCCATTCCATCGGTCATTTGGACATTTCCTTGATGTCTTCCTCGACAATGTCGAGGATTTTGAGTGTTTCAAGCCGAGCGGCTTCAGGGTCCTGAGCCACGATGGCGTTGAAGAGCGTGCGGTGGAACGGAAAGGTTCGCCGCGCGAAGTCCATGCGCTCGAATGGATGGTCCCAGAAGTGCAAAAAGGCTTCGCGCATCTGTTCGAGCAATTGTCTGAAAAGCGGATTGTGGGTGGCGTCATAAATGGCTAGATGGAAGGCGAGGTCTTCCGGACCTGATGTTCCTTCCGCGATGTGAACACGCTCCATCTCGTTGAGATTGCGTTCGATGATGACGAGGTCTTCAGACGTGCGTTTGCGGGCGGCAACCATGCTTGCCTCGGCTTCAATGCCACGGCGCACTTCAAGCGATTGCAGCAAAGCATCGCGCAATTGTGCGGGATCGAAAGAAAGCGGCATGTGAATGGTGGCAGATGAAACAGGCTTGAGCAAATAGGTGCCGCTGCCTTTGCGTGCTTCAATCACTCCTAAGGCCTGAAAGTATCGGATTGCTTCGCGAATAGTGGAGCGACCAACAGCCAGCGCGGCCATCAATTCACGTTCGGCGGGAAGGCGATCTCCGGCCTGAAGCTGAGCGGTCTGGATGTAGGTTGCGAGTGCATCGGTTACCTGCCGTGCGCGATCCATCGGCGGGAGTGGTGCAATCTGCAGCAGCCTGCGATCTTTCATTCCGCCATCTCCCTCTGGCTTCATGCATCTGTATCTGCCGCATTGTTCTGGGTTTTATTTTCAGCCATGCAGCAGTTTGAGCGCTGTCAGGCCGCATCCCCTTATTGGTTTTAAAATTGGTCTGACATCCTACAGATATTTAAAAGCATCGGGTGCTGTCAAGCATTTCATTTGTCAAAAAACCAAGGCTTTTGTCTGACTGCGTGTCTATTGCCATTGAGGACTCTGACTGAGTGGATGCTTTTGGTGAACGTTTAGCGCACAAGATGACTTCTGATTGTAATTGCTGGCCTTTTGATGGCAGAGCCGCAGGTCTTTAAATCAAGTGCTTGGCTTGGACTATGTCCGAGGTGATAAGTAAGATTAAAGTTGCTGTGTTTTGCGCATGCCAATTTTAAGAGGTAGAAAAAATAAGAAGGATTGATGAAAAATTTCTACCAGTGAGATTTATATTGAGTATTTGATTGGATAATTAGTTTTGCACATATGGAAAATCAAATTTTCCATATGTGCAAAAGTTATATTTATTTGCTGGTGGCAGGTGTGGATTTACATTGATTACATTGTGGGGCGAACGTAATTCTACGCTCAATCGTGCCTATAGGAATTGAGCGGCTCAAAAGGCAATCATCCAATAGCGGCTATAATCGTCCGCAAATACCTAAAGAAAGCGCACTCAGGCAAATCCTTATCCATTTTCTTTGATCATTTCGCTCTGATGTAAAACACCAGCGCGCACTATAAGCCTACTTCCTTTCGCATAGTCTCTAGGCGTTCCATAGCAACAACCCCATCAGCGATGTTTGGGGCTGGTGTTTCCGCTCCCATAAGCGCGGGCACGACATCTGCCAACAATGAATGATAGCCCTTGGGGTCTTCATTGGCCGCTGCGGTAAAGTTAGGCTTCCAAGTGAGTGTATCGCAGTCGCCTGACAATGTCGCATTCGGATCGGCAATTTTGAATGCGGGATTACGATGCCAGCGCACGTCGATAACATCGTCCACCTCAATACGCTGGTGATCTCCCATCAGTTCAATGCGTTCGACGGGGGTTCCGCGCGACTGAATCGTCCCCATCGCAATGGTGCCGATAGCGCCACATTCAAAATCGAATGCTGCGTGGATCAACAGCTTACCCGGTTCTTTTTCGACTTTCTTGGCTGTCAGCTTTCGAACAGGGGAAACCAAGTGGGAGACGAGGTCCATATAATGGACGCAGTGGTGCAGGAAAAAGCCAGTGTAATCGACGTTGCCCACGAAATAACCGGGGGCTGTCATGTAATAGCCGGTTAGGCCCAGAACATCGCCGAATTGGCCCGATTTTATGATATTGGCTGCGATTTTGTTGCCGATCGAATAGCGTTTCATGAAGCCGAGCAGCAGTGGCTTTTTTGCTTTTTCGGAGGCTTTGAGAAGTTCACGTGCGCCTTCGGCAGACCCCGAAGGTGGCTTTTCCATGAATACAGGCAAGCCGCGTTCCAACGCTGCCTTGCCAAATGCAAGGTGTTGATCAGGGCCAACAGCCATGCCAATGGCATCAAGACCGCGTGTGTTGAGGAGGGCTTCAACATCATTTGTCAGTGTTCGCACCCCGAACTGCCGTCCGGCATTCGCAAGTCGTGTCGGGTCTATGTCGCAAAGCGCGGCAATTTCCACATCGTAACGAACAAGCTGCGGGAGCAACATCTGGGTTGCGTGGATACCGCAACCAATCCAACCAATTTTGAGGGTCATCGACGATACTCCGTAAGCAGGAGGTGGCTTTTCATGAAGGCGGTACTGGCTGCCAGACGATCACTTTCGTCCTCGTGTGGCGCTCTCCATTGCGCAAAAGGAACGCCAAAGCGATCATCCTGACGGCGGAATGGTTCAAGCGATATTGGACCGGTATAACCGATCTCGTGCAGGGCGCGACAAACCGCAACCCAGTCTGTTGCGCCTGTGCCGGGAAAGCCGCGGTGATTTTCATTGGCCTGAAAATGCACAACCAGATCGCCTGCAAGCCTGATCGCTTCTGGAATTGAGCTTTCTTCCATATGCATGTGGAAAGTATCGAGCATCAGTTTTATCGCTGGCTGGTCAACTGCATCCAGCAATTCGATTGCTTGCTCGGTTGTGCAAAGGACATCGCTTTCAAAGCGGTTAAGTGGCTCGACTGCGAGCAGAACATCGCTTCCCTGCGCATATTCACCGGCAATTTTCAGCGCTTTTACGCAGCTATCTTTGCGGCGCAAACGCTCATCTTCTGAAACTGGCTGTGGCGGGCGGCCAGCAAAGACGAGAGGGTTTCCGGTCAGAGGTCCACCAACAACCTGCGCTCCAAGCGCATGGGCGCAATCAACCGTGTATTTGAGATAATCAATGCCGCCCTGATAGGCATTGTTGTCGGCGGAAGAGATATTGCGTTCAAGATTAACGCGTGCTGCAAGCACGACGAAAAGTCCTGCATCATCGAGGGCTTTGCGTGTTTCTTTGAGGTCCAGTTCACCGGGTTCTGGCACCAGCAACTCAACAAATTCAAATCCGTGTTCACGCATTTTATGGAAAAGGGAAAAATGCTGGGCTGTGAAAGGCCGCGCATATTGCATTGAAATCAACCCGATGGGGTTCATGATATTTCCTCGATTGCTTGAAGAACTATTGGGGAATGTAGGGGTGTCAGCCTTTGACTGCCCCTTGTGTAAGGCCGCCGATAAGGCGTTTTTGAACGAGAAGGAAAAGAATGGTTGCGGGCATGGCGCCAACAACGGCACCCGCTGCGAGCAGTCCCCATTCGATTTGGTATTCACCAATCAGGGTCTGAATTGCGACGGTAACAGGGCGCACATTTCTGCCGCCAAGTGTCAGCGCATAAAGATATTCGTTCCATGCGGTGATGAAGATATAGATGCCAGTGGAAATAATACCGGGCATCATCAAGGGTATAATCACGCGCCGTAAAGCGGCGAGACGTGAGCAGCCATCCATCATCGCGGCTTCATCAAGGCTTTTGGGGATTGCCGCGACGTAGCTCGTCAGCATCCAGACTGAAAACGGAATGGCAACCGTGGAATTCGCAAGAATAAGGCCGAAATAGGTGTCCAGAATGCCATATTTTCGCATGATGATGAAAAGCGGCAGGATGAGCAGCACAATGGGGAACATGTTGATGAGCAGAAATTGCATCATGAACAATTTGCGCCCGAGAAAGCGAAAACGCGAGAGTGCATAGGCCGCGGTTACAGAAACGGCGAGGCCCAGCACCACTGTGCCAACCGCAATAACCAGGCTGTCGAGCATATTTTTGTAGAACTGCGTTTTGTTAAACAGCCGTTCGTAATTATCGAGGCTCCAGCCCGATGGTGAGAGCGAAACACCATTGGCTGAAAGCGCCTCGGTGGGCGTCAGCGACGTGAGCACCATCCACGCAAATGGTGCCAAAGCAAACAGCACGATGCAAGCGACGGGTAAGTCGGTGGTCAATATGCGTTTAAGCGTGCTTTGACGTTTCATTTTTCGACCTCTCGCATTGTACGAGCCAGATAAAGAACGACCAGAACGCCGAGCAGCAGCGTGAAGGTGACAGCGATAGCGGTGCCATAGCCGAAATCGAGATTTTGCCGCGCTTTTACGAATGCATAGAGAGGCAGCGTATAGGTTGAGTAGCCCGGGCCGCCGCCTGTCATGACGAAGATGACGTCCATGGAGTTTGCAACCCAGATCACGCGGAGCAAGCCTGCTGTTGCAAGCACAGGCGCTATGCCGGGCAGAGTTACGTTTACAAACTGACGCCATGGCGAAGCACCATCAATGGATGCTGCCTCATACTGGCTTTTGGGAATGCCCTGTAAGCCCGCCAGGATCATGATCGCAAAGAACGGAAAGCCCTGCCATGTCAGTGTGGCGATGATTGCGTAAAGGGCGATATTTGGATCGGCCAGCCAAGGAACTGCCTGGCTTACAACTGAGAGATTGAGCAGAATGTCATTGAGAACGCCGGTGTTGGGATCGTAAATCCAGCGCCACATGAGCGCAATCACGACACTTGGCAACGCCCACGGAATGATGACCAGCGCACGCGCCAGACCACGCCATGGAAACTCTCTGTTGAGTAGCAGCGCCGTAATCAGACCAAGACCCATTTGAAGCGGGACGGTCAGTCCGATCCAGATGCATGTATTCCAGAATGCAGCCCAGAATACCGGATCTTGCAACAGCTTGATGTAGTTACCAAGGCCAACAAATGCCGTCGCTTTGGGTTTGAACAGAACCAAATCGTAAAAACTTGTCCAAACTGCCTGCACCATCGGCAAGAAGACAATCACCAGCGTCACGATAACGGCAGGGCTCAGCAACCAGTAAGGCAACCATGTTTTGCTTCGGCGGCGAAGTCGCGTCGGTGCAATGGATGTGGAGGGCAATGCGGACATAGGTTATCTATCCATGCTAATGAAAGAACGGGATCTCGAAGGGGCAAGGGGAGGCATGACAGCACAATTGTTTGCTGCCATATTGCTCCCGCGCTTCAATCGATTAGTTTTGGAAAAGCTTTTCCAGTTCCTGCATCATCTGTTCGGAGGTGATTTGCCCAGCGAGTGCGCGTTGCATTTCAATTTGCCAAGCCGTGTTCACGAATTCCGATGTGCCCTCATTTTGTGGAAGCACATGTGCGAAGGGCAGTGAATCAACCGTGGCATCAACGAAACGGCGTTCGTGCAGCTTCCAGTCTTTGGCACCGCTTTTTGTCACGGTCATCTGACCGGTTGCACTGTTGAAGGAGACGTTATTTTCGCCTTCTGCAAGGAAGGAAATCCATTTCCAGGCAGCGTCTTTCACTTCTGAGGATGAGAATATCGCAAGCGATTCATCACCATAGGAGGTCCAGCGATTGCCTCCGCATTCAGGCACAGGCACTGCCGACACCTTGTCGCCTAAAGCGGCAACGAGGTCTTTGGACGATCCGATATGGTGGATTGTCATCGCCGTTTTTCCGCCTTTAAAGGCCGAGATAATCTCCTGAAAGCCGTCATTGGGTGCTGATGGTGGAATGACTTTGTCCTTCTGGAAAAGATCAATTACCCATTGATTGGCTGCCACCGCAGAGGGCGTCGTCAAGCCACCCGGCTTCAGCTCACCACCCTGTGAAAGAACAAAAGCGCCCCATTGATCCCATCCGCCTTTGCCTCCGCGAAGGCCAAAGCCGTAGCGATTTGGGGCCTCTGTGAGCTTGATGGCTGCGTTGCGGAAGTCTTCACAGGTTTTAGGAGGCTCAAGGCCTGCTTCTTTGAAGAGGTCAGCGCGATAATAGAGATAAAGGACGACATATTGAATAGGCAGATAATATTGGCTGCCGTCTGCTGCTTTGTTCAACTCAAGGAGATTGTCGAGCAGGTCGTCTTTTCCGGCCCAGCCATTGATCCGCTCGCCAAGCGGCTCAAGTGCTTCCATTTCGGTCAAACGTGGCTGTGCAAACAGCTTGACCATGGCAGCATCAGGCGCGCTGCCACCAATAATCGACGTATAGAGATTATCGTAGTAGCTATTCCACGGAATATTTTCCGCCTCGATTTTGATGTCTGGATTGGCCTTTTCAAACTTGGCAACCAGTTCGGACATCGGATTTTCCGGGTTGTCGAAATGATACCAGAAGCGGACGGTTTCAGCAGATTGCGCGGAAAATGTCAGTGCAGCGGTAAATGCCGCACTGAGCATAAGAGATTTCAACATTTCAACTCCTCCCAGTTGTTTAAAAGGCCTCTCTTGTTCAGGCCATTCGGCTTAATGCCTGCGCCGCGTCCTCCAACGCTGCTTCAGCTGCCGTCAGTTCATTTGTGTATTGTAGAAAGCCATGCACCACGCCTTTTGTGATGGCTATTTCGTCCTTGCGGCCAATTTTTAACAGTCGCTCATGCAGCAAAATCGTATCGGAAAAGAGGGGGTCGATGCCTGCGGCTGTAAGATAAAGCGCGGGCATTTTTTCAAGAGCTGCATCTTCAGCGTGAAGTGGACAGGCCAGCGGATGTGAAGCAATGTCTTGCCCGCTCGCATACCAGTTCCAATAACGCTTCATTCTGTCGGTGGTAAGCCCCGGACCATTGATGAAGGCTTGATAAGATGGAGTTTCAAAATCCATGGCATAGTTGCCATAAAAGAGCAGGGCGCCCTTGGGCAGCGCATAATTGTTCTGCGCCGCGTGCAGCATCGCTGAGAGGGAAAGATTTGCGCCAGCGGAATCACCTGCGATATAAACGGGGCCATCCAGCCCTTCTAATTGTTCATCAATTAATGCCCGCATGGTGCCGATGACATCGTGGAGGCCGGCGGGAAAAGGGTTTTCCGGTGCTAGCCGGTAATCAGGCAAAACAACGGTTAAACGGGTCTTTTCTGCGAGCACCCGTGCGCAGCGCTCATGCGTTTTGGGGCTGCAAAAGGCAAATCCGCCACCGTGAATGAAAAGAAGGGTTCCGGGCCTTTTGTTGATTGGTTCCAGAACGAGCAATGGGGTTTGTTGTGAGCCGATGGACGGGTTCGCAGCTATTTGCGTTAAACGCACGGCCTGCATTTCTGGAAGATTGATATTCCAGCGCTGGTTGTTTTTTTCTGCAAGCGTGCGCCCCTCCGCAGCCGGAAGTGTCGTCGGATCAGGGGCGTCAGATAACTCAACAGCGATTTTTTCGAGAAGAGCCCGCATTTCTGGCAACGGTTCATGATCGAGGATATGTGTCATTGCGACTGACCTTCTTCCGGGAATACAGCTGGCCCAAAATCGACAATGGTTGCAATATGATGGCGCATGGCGATCTGTGCAGCTTCAATGTCCGCTGCTTCAAGTGCATCAATAATTGCGCAATGACGTAGCGCGGTTCCACGCAGGTCGCGTGCACTGCCGCTTTGTGAGATTTTGAAGCGATGATTATGCACGAGGCAACGATGTAAAATGGGGTTCAGAGCGGGCAAGTCTGCTTCGTCAAAAATGCGTCTGTGAAAATCACGGTCAATTGCAGCCAAGCGATATTCATCTTTTTCATCAGCTGCCTGCAGCATGCCCTCCAGCATTTCTTTAAGATCATCCGTCAGCTTTTTGGATCGCCGCATCATCACGCGTGGAATACCATTGCATTCAATGGAATTGCGCAGGCGAAACATTTCAACAGCTTCATCCGGCGTACAAAGAGAAACTTGAGTTCCCCTATGTCCTTGTCTCAGAACAAGGCCTTCTTCCTGCAATTGGAGCAACGCTTCACGCACCGGTCCTTGGCTGCACTGAAAATGCGCGGCGATTTCCAATTCTGTCAAGTTGGCCCCAGCGGGCAATGTGCCAAGCATAATATCCCGCTTGAGCGCTTCAAATACGACTGCTGCTTTTGGAGGCCTGCTCTGAACGAGTTTGGGTGAAAAATATGCCACGCCGATGTCTGAGCCTCCTTGCCTAATGTCTCAATTATCATTATTGATAATAATATCGATAAAAGACGTCAAGCGAAAACTCTGGGAGGAGAAGGCATGATCGCCATCGCGTTGGAACGTGTCCAGAAGACTTATGGCACCCATAAAGTCATCCACGATCTCGACTTTCGGATCGAGAGTGGAGAGTTTGTTGTTCTGGTCGGTCCCTCCGGTTGCGGCAAATCCACTTTGCTCAGAATGATCGCGGGTCTGGAGGATATATCGGGCGGTGAATTGAAATTTGGCGATGCCATCGTCAACGAGCTTTCGCCCTCGGAGCGTAACATTGCGATGGTCTTTCAGGATTACGCGCTCTATCCGCACATGAGTGTGGAAGAGAATATGGCGTTTGGACTTAAAATGCGCGGCTCGAATGATAATGACGTATCATCTCGCATTGGAACGGTGGCCGAAACGCTTAAAATTGGCGAGTTTCTTGCGCGTCGCCCTGCACAACTTTCAGGAGGGCAACGCCAGCGTGTCGCTATGGGGCGCGCGATTGTGCGAGAGCCCAATGCATTTTTGTTCGATGAACCGCTCTCGAATCTTGATGCCGCTTTGCGTGTTGAAATGCGGCTGGAAATTGCGAAACTACACAGAAAGATTAAAGCGACCACCGTTTATGTGACGCATGATCAGGTCGAGGCGATGACACTTGCTGATCGAATTGTGGTTATGAACAAGGGCAATGTCGAACAGCTTGGCAAGCCGCTCGATATATATCGGAAACCTGCCAGTCTTTTTGTTGCGCAATTCATTGGCAGCCCGACCATGAACGCTCTTCCTGCTGAGGTTCGACAGAACAGTGGAGAAACTCTCGTGCTGTCCTGCACAGGGAGGGACATTTCTCTGCGTTCCCACTTCGCGCCGCTCAATGTTCAGGATCATGTTACGCTGGGCATTCGGCCAGAAGACCTGGCGACTTGTTCAGCACAAGACGCTTGGTTCAGCGGTGAGCTTGCGGTGGTTGAACGCTTGGGAAGTCAGATGTTTGGCTATATCGAAATTGGCCAGCCTAAAATGCTGACCGTTGAGTTCCCGCGTGATAGCGAGTTGGAGCTAGGGCAACAGGTGCACGTCAAAGGAGACGAAAGCCGCGTTCATCTCTTCGACAGCGAAACAGGTAAGAGGATTTAGGTTTTGTTGTGGTTGCATCACCTGTTAAAAGCGCAGTGATGGCCATATATGAGAAACGCTGATTTTGCTATATGTGGCAGATATGGCGGCTGGAAATGCGCCATAAACAGACTGCCCACCGCAAGACATACGTCTCCAAAACTGAACATCTGGGCGGCAGGCCCCAAGGCAACTATGGCGCCTTTCAACATTGAATTCATGTTGAAGTTAAATTCTAATTATGACGCTTTAAAAGGAGCGCTTGCATGCCATCATATTGCTTGGCGTTTAGCGTATAATGTTTGGTGGCGGTATTTTGCGTAAAGATTCAATTATATCGGGGCGTTGCTCTGCAATGGTCGCTATAATCGCTTCGGAGAGCGCGAAAATTGCCGAAGGAGAATTAGGCAGGAAGTCGCTCGTCGCCGTCGCATAAAGCACGACATCTGCCAGAGATGCGAGTGGCGATGTCGGGCTGTCCGTTAAAACCAGGATCTTTGCATGTTTTGAGTGCGCAGATTTTGTGAGTTCCAGTGTGCTCTGAGAATATCTAGGAACGGATATAGCAATCACCACATCATTCTTACTGATGGAGTTGATGATATTGCTTGAGTAGGAGCTTGCACCGCGCAACAGTGCATTGGTGACGCTTTTTTCAGTATAAAGCGCCAAGCCTTCTTCCAAATATGCTGCTGCGTAGTGACTTGCGCCAGTTCCAAGAATAATAATTCGATGAGCCTGTAATAATGACTGGATGAATTCGTCAGATGCAGCCTGATCAATATTGGATATTGTAGCCTGAAGCTTTTCAACACTATCAATAAGCTGGCGGTGCAACGTCGATCTTTTACCAAGAGATCCGAGATCATCTCCTTGAGAGTTGCGCATATTAACCGGAACTGCCTGGAAATCAGAAACGATCTTTTCTCGGAATTCACTGAAGCCTCCATACCCGGCGGTTCTGACAAAACGGGTTATCGTGGCTGTTGAGCTACCGCTAGCCTCGGCGACGCCTTCAATTGACATGGCTACGACGTCCAACGGTCGCGCCAGAACAAAATCCGCGATCTTCTGATGCGATCTGCTCAGAGACGGGTAAACCTCTGTCATTCGCTGAGCAAATTCAGACTTGGGACTCAAAGTTGTGGCCATTGATCATTTCCGTCGTTGACGTCTAGAAATTTTCATATAATCTAAAAATGAAAATAATCACATCAAAAAAGATGTTTACTCCAAGGGAACGCATATAATTATGTACAAAACGCTCTTAATAGCCAGCCTTTTTGCGACCACAGTTTTGGGTGGCGTTGCAAATGCCCAGACCCTTAAAGTCGCGCTCTCATCAGAAGCGACTGCTGTTGACCCCCATTACCATGACCTCACCCCGAATAATGCGCTGGCCGCACATATTTTTGATAGCCTTACGCGGCAGGATGAGAAGCAGAAATTGCACCCGGCTCTGGCGGAATCGTGGGAGAATGACGGCAAGAACAAGTGGACCTTCAAGCTTCGTGAGGGCGTTAAGTTTTCGGATGGAGCGCCTTTCACTGCCGATGATGTTGTTTTTACCTTCTGTCGTACGCTGAAGAACGAAACGGCGGTTTCTGGTTCATTTGCCGACATCACAGCGAATTTCGAATCGGTCGAAGCGCCGGATGCAAAAACCCTGATCATCACGACAAAAGTTCCTGAACCGCTGCTTGCGACCTTCATGGGTACAGTGGGTATTTTAAGTTCCTCGATTGTTGACCATGGCAAGATCACGTTTGATCCGGCCAATAATTGCGGTGTCACCGGCGCGTGGCCTGTTGTTGGCGACTTCAATGACGGCAAGAAAGCGATTGGAACGGGTCCTTACAAGCTCAAGAACTATGTAAAGGGTTCATCGATCGAGCTTGAGCGCAATGATCATTACTGGGGTGAAAAAGAGCAGTGGGAAAGCGTTCGCTTTGTTCCTGTTCCCAATGCAGGAACGCGACTGGCCGGCCTGCTTGCCGGCGATTATGATCTTGTTGAAAACCCTGCGGCGCGTGATTTGGCGCGCATCAAGGACGACAAGCGTTTTGTTGCTGAAGTCACCCCAACCACTCGCGTTATCTATTACCAGCTTGATGTCGGTCGTGAGCAAAGCCCGTTCGTCAAATCTGCCGATGGTAAAAATCCTCTGCAGGACGTTCGTGTGCGGGAAGCCATGTCGCTTGCCATTGACCGCAAAGCAATTATGGCCCGCCTGATGGACGGCGCTGCGGAACAGGCAAATGAATTTTTGCCAAAGGGCATGTTCGGCACATTGCCAGATGCGCCAGAACTTCGTTACGATCCGGCTGCTGCCAAAAAGCTGCTTGCCGAAGCGGGTTATCCGGACGGGTTCCAACTTACGATTTCAACGACCAATGATCGTTACATCAATGACAGCCAGATTACGCAAGCGGTTGCACAATATCTGACGCAGATCGGCATTAAAACCGATGTGGACGCAATGACACGCGCTCTCTATTTCCCACGCCGTTCAAAGAAAGAGCTGAGCGTTGCGATCGGTGGATGGGCGTCGACCAGCGGCGAAGCATCGTCTTTCCTGCGCCAGTCGCCTGCATCTCCAAATGAAGCAGGCACGATGGGAGGCTCCAATTATGGCGGGTATAAAAACCCTGCTTTCGATAAGTTGATTTATGAAGCAGTGGAAACAATGGATGATGATAAGCGCTCTGCATTGTTGCAGGAAGCGACGACCGAAGTGCTTAAAGATTATGCTTTCATTCCGTTGCACTTTGAAAGCGGCATCTGGGCTCACAAGGCTGATATCGATTTCACAGGTCGTTCCGATCAGTTCACTCTTGCTATGTCAGCGAAGCCGAAGAAGTAGTTTCTTTGTCACTGCAGTGCGCGCCTTATGTTGCGCGCACGCGCCGCTTTCGATGTAATTCGGGTAAAATGCGATGACTGCATATGCTTTGCAGCGCTTGATCCAGAGCGCGCTGGTGTTGCTCGCCGTTTCGGTTGCCGTTTTCTTTGCCATCTATGGCATCGGTGATCCGATCGAGCTGCTTGTTCCACCGCAGGTCAGTGCGGCCGAAAGGCTGGTGCTGATCAAAAGACTTGGACTGGATCTGCCAGTCTGGCAGCAATATTTCACTTTTCTCGGCAATGCTCTGAAAGGCGATCTCGGGACATCCTTTGTGCATGGTGTACCGGTTGTATCGTTGATCTTAGGGCGACTTCCAGCCACTTTGGAACTGGTGCTCCTGTCTATGACGCTTGCTACAATGGTCAGTGTACCTTTGGGCTTGTATGCGGGTCTGAATACCGAAAGTCGCTTTTCGCGCATTGTTATGGCCGGAACGGTTATCGGTTTTTCTCTTCCCAGTTTCTGGAAGGGAATGATGCTCATCCTGCTGTTCAGCGTGGTTCTTGGCTGGCTTCCCACTGCTGGAAGGGGCGAGACTGTTGAAATTCTGGGCTTTCAGACGAGCTTGTTTACACTTGATGGTCTCCGCCACCTCATTCTGCCAACGCTTAATCTCGCTATTCCGACCTCGGCCTTGCTGGTACGGCTCGTTGCAGCCGGTACAGCGGAAGCCACAACGCAGGATTATGTCAAATTCGCCCGTGCAAAGGGCGTTCGCCGCAAGCGTATCGTGTTTCGGCACATCATGCGCAATATTCTGATACCGGTTGTAACTGTGGCAGGCATTGAGTTTGGTAGTCTGGTGGCATTTTCCACGATAACTGAAACCGTATTCTCGTGGCCGGGGATGGGCAAGCTCCTAATCGATAGTATCTATCAGCTCGACCGTCCGGTTGTGGTTGCCTATGTCATGCTCGCAACTTTGCTCTTTGTCGGCGTCAACTTCCTCGTGGACGTTCTTTATGCGGCACTCGATCCAAGGGTCAAACTCTCGGGAGAGATGGTATGACAAAGCTGGTTATCCCCCAATCCGCCAACACATCTTTGCGCAAACGGGTGCTTAAAAGTATCCGCAATAAGCCTACGATGCGCGGTGCGGCTATCCTGCTTGGAACGATGGTTTTCCTTGCCATCCTTGCACCCTTTATTGCCGTCCAGAACCCCTATGATCTGGCCTCGTTGAGCGTGATGGACAATCGTCTTCCACCGGGCTCATCCAGTATGACCGGAATGACCTATTGGCTCGGCACGGATGCGCAGGGACGCGATATGGTCAGTGCGATCCTTTATGGTCTTCGCACAAGTTTACTGGTTGGACTGCTGTCGACGCTTGGCGCGATGATTATTGGTGTCACTGCTGGATTATTTGCTGCACAGATCGGAGGCATTGTTGATACGCTCATCATGCGTTTTGTCGATTTCATGCTGGGTTTCCCTTCTATCCTTGTCGCTCTCGTGCTTCTGGCTTCCGTGGGGCGGGGAATAGATAAGGTGATCTTCGCGATCATTGTGGTGCAATGGGCACAATATGCCCGCTTGATGCGCGCTTCGGCTATGGTTGAACGGCGAAAAGAATATATCGAGGCTGCAGTCAATTTCGGTCTGCCTACGCGCCATATCATGCTGGCACATCTCCTGCCAAACTCGGTCGGTTCTGTTCTTGTCATGTCCACAATCAGCATCGCTGGCGCTATAACGCTTGAGGCCACTCTGTCGTTTCTGGGCGTTGGTGTGCCTGTGACACAGCCATCTCTTGGACTGTTGATAGCGAATGGCTTCGAATATCTGCTCTCTGGCGAATACTGGATTGCCGTGTTCCCCGGTATAGCACTTGTCCTCCTGATCATTTCCTTGAATTTTGTGGGCGATCGCGTTCGCCGCAGCTTCAATGTGAGGGCAACGGCATGACAGCGCTTCTTGATATACACGGTCTGCGGACTGTCTTTCATTTGCTCGGCGGTGCATGGTCTGCTGTTGATGGCATTGATCTCAAGGTCGAGCGTGGTGAGATCCTTTGCCTTGTGGGCGAGTCCGGTTCGGGAAAATCCGTCACAGGCTTCTCCATCGTTCAACTGATTGATGCGCCGGGAGAGGTTGTTGAAGGCAAGATCTTCTTCAATGGGGCTGATCTCCGCACCGCCTCAGATGAACAATTACGCTCGCTGCGTGGTGATCGTATTGCGATGATCTTTCAGGATCCGCTTTCCACGCTCAACCCTGTCCTTACTGTTGGAGAGCAGATGCTTGAAGCAATTTTCGAGCATCGAAACTGTAGCCGTGAAAATGCCCGCAAGGAAGCGATGGACGCTCTGACCAGAGTTGGCATTTCTTCCCCGGAAGCACGGCTCAAGCAATATCCGCATGAGTTTTCAGGTGGTATGCGTCAGCGCGTAGCGATTGCAATTGCTTTGCTTAATGGCCCCGATCTTATTATCGCCGATGAGCCGACAACTGCTTTGGACGTCACCATACAGAGCCAGATTCTTTATGAGGTTCAGAAGCTTGCGCGTGAAACGGGGACCGCGGTTCTTTGGATCACACATGATCTGGCAGTTGTGGCCGAGTTGGCTGACCGCGTGGCGGTGATGTATGCAGGGCAGATTGTCGAGAGTGGTTTGGTGGATGATGTGCTGGATCAGCCCATGCATCCCTATACGCTCGGTCTTCTCAGTTCCTCAACTGGCATGGTTAACCCCGGCGAGCGTCTTCACCAAATCAATGGAAATGCGCCGCGCATTGATGCGCGGCCGTCGGGCTGTCCGTTCCGAACGCGCTGTGATCGCGCGATTGACCTTTGTACGACGATTTATCCGGAAAAACAGAATTATGGCGATCATAGCTTTCGCTGCCACAATCCCGTTGCGACCCTGGAGGTAATCTCGTGAGCGACATCTTATTCGAGATGAAGGGTGTACGTAAATATTTCGAGTCCCGAACCACCACCGCTGAAAAACTGCTTAGTCTGGCGGGTAAAAAGCAACCCAGCCGAACCCTGCGCGCGGTTGATGGCGTTGATCTCAGTGTCAGACAAGGTGAGGTTCTTGGGCTGGTCGGGGAATCGGGTTGCGGGAAGTCCACTCTGGCGCGTATGGCGACTGGCATTCATAAGCCGACATCCGGAGACGTTATTTACAAGGACAAAAACGTCTCCGAATTACGTAACCGGGAAAAGCTCGATTTCCTGCTTAAAGTGCAGATGATTTTTCAGGACCCGTTTGCTTCACTTGATCCGAGAATGAAGGTTCACGAGATCGTGGCGGAGGCGCTCAAGGTTCACAAATTAGCGCCAAAAAATCAGATATCCGGAATGGTGGATCGTGCGCTGGAAGAGGTCGGTCTTGATATCGCGTATCGCGAACGCTATCCGCATCAGTTCTCCGGTGGCCAGCGACAACGTATCGGCATTGCACGCGCGCTTGCGGTCAAGCCGGATTTTCTGGTGTGTGATGAGCCTGTTTCTGCGCTCGATGTTTCCATTCAGGCCCAGGTCATCAACTTATTTATGGATTTGCGCGACCGATACGGTCTGACATACCTGTTCGTCAGCCATGATCTGGGTGTGGTGCGCCATATCAGTGATCGTATTGCGATCATGTATCTTGGCCGTATTGTCGAGATCGGATCAGCTGCGGATATTTTTGCCAATCCAGCACACCCCTATAGTGCTGCATTGTTGAATGCTAGCCCGTCAGTGAAACGACGCAAGCGCAATTTCGAGCCGCTGAAGGGGGATTTGCCCTCTCCGCTTGCGCCACCAAGCGGCTGCCCTTTCCATCCGCGCTGCGCACAGGCCATGGCCGTGTGCCGTGATCATCGTCCCGCGCTTAAAGAAATTGCCTCTCGTCAGAGTGTGGCGTGCCATTTGCATAATCTGGAGTTTCAATGATTACCTCTTCTCTTAATCCAGAGGTCGGGAAAAGCGTTTTGCCTTTCCTTGACAGGTTTCACCCTGATCGTCCGCTGGAGGTAAACTTCTATCGACCATCTCACTATAAGCCGGATGGCCCTGTTGTTATTGTTCAGCATGGCATGTTGCGCAATGGTGACGAGTATCGAGATTTCTGGATACCCGCTGCAGAAAAACATGGATTGCTGATTGCGGCGCCAACCTTCTCGGATGCATCGTTCCCGATGGCGGAAAGCTATAATAACGGACTCATCCTCCGCAAAGATGGAACAGTCCGTGACCAGTCAGAATGGCTTTATGGTGTTCCTGCGCGGGTATTTACAGCATTGCAGGCGTCTGGTGCGACCAACCGCGAAACCGCTTTCCTTTATGGTCACTCTGCAGGCGGACAATTTGCGCATCGTTTGCTCGCAACGCAGCCGTCACACCCTTTCGGTGCGGTCATTGCTGCAAATCCTGGCTGGTATACCTTGCCGGATATGGATCGAAAATTTCCCGAAGGCATGGGCGGAATTTGCTTGTCTGATGATCAGCTCGCACGCTGGTTTGCATATCCGATGCATATATTTGCCGGTGATCAGGATATTGCTGAAGATGATCCCAACCTGCCTTCTCAACCGGAAGCACTTGCGCAAGGTGCATCACGCTTTAAGCGCGCACATTTTATTTACAGTTTCGCAAAGATGCACGCCCAAAAGCTTGGACTGCCATTTAACTGGAAGTTGATCGATATTGAAGGTGTTGGCCATGATGGCGCTGCTATGTCTCGCGCTGCTGCTTCTTTCTGGTTTGAGGGCAGGATTCCGTCAGCCGATGAACTTGTTCTTGATGATGCAGCACAGCTCTAAAAACAGAAGTTGGAACGTGTGATGAATGCAAATAATCGAAAAGACCTCTGGCAAAAAGTCGATGATGAAAAACAACGTCTTATAGAACTGAGTGACCGCGTTTGGGGTATGCCCGAGGTGTGCTACACAGAGTTTCGATCCGTGGCCGAGCACAAGGCGGAGCTTTTGTATCACGGCTTCCGAGTCACCGAAGGCATAGCGGAAATTCCAACTTCGATTATTGGAGAGGCGGGGGAGGGCGGACCTGTCATTGCCTTTCTGGGCGAGTTTGATGCGCTTCCTGGCCTAAGTCAGCAAGCCGGCGTGGCCGAGTACAGGCCTTTGGAAGCTGGTGGTCATGGTCACGGCTGCGGGCATAACCTGCTTGGTTCAGGCGCGATGCTTGCCGCAATCGCGCTCAAAAATTACCTTGCCGAGAACGGCATTCCCGGCCGTGTGCGTTATTATGGCTGCCCTGCGGAAGAGGGCGGCGCAGCCAAAACCTTCATGGTTCGCTCAGGCGCATTCGACGACGTTGATGTCGCGATCTCATGGCACCCATACAGTTTCTGGGAAGTTGCTCCAGCGCTTTCTCTTGCAAATACGCGTGCTGATTTTATCTTTAAAGGTCGTGCAGCTCATGCTGCCGCAGCTCCGCACCTCGGGCGCAGCGCACTTGATGCTCTTGAGCTTATGAGCGTTGGTGTCAATTATATGCGCGAACATATGCCATCTGATGCGCGCGTTCACTCTGCAATTCTTGATACTGGCGGTATTGCGCCGAATGTCGTGCAGGCGCATGCACGGGTTCGATATTCGATCCGGGCGATGGAATTGCAGGATATGAATGATCTTGTTCACCGCGTGCATAAGATTGCACTGGGCGCAGCAATGATGACGGAAACAACGGTTGAAATGAAGATAGTGAGTGCTGTGTCCAACACATTGGATAACAAACCGCTGGAACGGGCGCTTTACACAGCTATGGATGAATTGGGTGCGCCGGATTTTGACGATCAGGATCGTGCTTTTGCACGTGAAATTCGTAAGACATTTTCTGAAAAAGACATAGCGTCTGTCTATAAAGCTATCGGTATGCCGATAACTGATGAACCACTCGCAAATTTTCTGACACCAGAAAATACCAATCGTAAGCCGTTTATCGGATCAACGGATGTGGGCGATGTGAGCTGGGTCGTACCGACGGTACAGGTTCATGCGCCGACAGTCGCCATTGGAACACCGTTTCATACCTGGCAGATTGTTGCGCAAGGAAAATCGCCCGCAGCACATAAAGCGATGGTACATGCTGCAAAGGCAATGGCTTCCACGGGATTAAATGTAATAACTGACCCGCTTTTGTTGAAGAGTGCAAAAGCAGCGTTGGCTGAACATACATCCAGAACACCCTACATTTGCCCATTGGGTGCAGACGTGTCGCCGCCCCTGGATATGTCACGCGGATGACGTTTTGTCGATTGTAGAAACCAAAAGGTGAAATCACCTCAACTTATGAGGCTTTCCAATGATCCAATCACAGCAGGAAATTCTCTAGGCATCGTGGTCGGACTGAAAAACCTGGTATGAGTGATGAGAATTTAAACATATGGTAAAAGCCTGATTTTTCATATGTGGCCCTGTCCATCGTCGAATAATATGAGGTTTTTGTCTTTTGAAATTTCTCGTTTCGATTAAACGTTGATTGCAGTCGCTCTGGCGCGGTGATTCAAGTGGCACCGCCCCCCTCAATATTGAGGGGGGCGGGGAGGTCACAGTTGCGATTGGGATGTCGGTCTGAAAGAACACAGGCAGCAACGCTACTTTACCGGGTTCCGTCTGAGGAATTTATCTCCGTTGGGCTTACTGGAGACGGAACAGCTCTTGTTACGGCTACTGGCTCGAAACTGATTGCTGATGATACAGTTTTTCTGGGCTATAGCGGCAACCGGATCTGGCCCGGCAATAGTAATTGTGTTGTTGTCCAGGGGACGGGTTTGGCGAACCCTGACCTTTCTTGGTGCCGTGCACCGCGACCGGCGGATAGCACCTTGCGCCTTCGATGGGCCGATCAATCGCCAGTGTTTTTGTGCGCTTGCTCAGGCCAGAGGCATCGTTGACATGGGAAGTCTCGGTAGCGACAAGTCAGCAGTGATCCGCAAGGCGGTCAGGCTGACGGGCGCAAGGCTCTGTTTCTTGCACCCTATTTACCCGACCTTAAACCAGATCGATCGGGCAGAGTGCATCAACTATCTCGAACATACTGGATACGTTTCCGTTAAAAAACTGAAGCTTGCTAGGGACCTTCTGGTTTCAGAACAACCGCTGCTGTTGGTAAGAGTGGCCAAACAAAAGCGTAAATGCTAAGTTTTTTGCTTCACCGTGCTGCCCAATTTGCACCCCGCCGAAAAATCGTCTGCATTTGTGGTACCGAGAATTCTTTGGCTTGATGCCCCAGTGCGGAATAAAATACCCGGCCATTGCCATATTTTCTTTTCCAGACGACGGGCATTACCACCCCATCGATCCACCAGGCATGATCACCAGTGAAGGTCGTCGTTGCCAGCACTTCATTGGAAGGGTCCACGTGCATATAATATTGTTCTGAGCGGTATGGGAAGCTTGAGATGCCTTCCATGATAGAGTCGTCCGGGCGGGTCACATCGACCTGATAGTCGATAATATCGCCAGGATGAGCAACCCACTGACCTCCGATCATGAACTGATATTCAACACATTCACGAAAGCTGTCGCCCGCTCCGCCGTGAAAACCAGCAATGCCAACTCCATTTTCAACAGCTTTGGCAAGGTTTTTTATTTCTTCTTTTTCTATTTTCGACATCGTTACAATGGGAACGATGAGGCTAAGGTCATGCACGGACGGATCAGCAAAAGCCTCTGTGCTGTGCTCGACATAGACTTTGAAACCTTCTTCTTCGAGGATGTCTTTGACGATTACCGAACATTCCTGTGGTTCATGTCCGCTCCAGCCGCCCCAGACGATCAGCGCTTCTTTCATTGTTTCCTCCTCAGGATTAATTTGCAATCTGGTTATTAACCAGAGACGTTTCGAGTGGGGCAGGTCGCTCCACGTCTGTCATGATAGATATTGTTTTGCCCATATCAGACGCAGTCTGGAATGCTTCCATGACTTCGAGTACATGGAGTGCAAGTGAGCCATTCGCGCGATGCGGCCGGTTATTTCGAATGGCATATGCCATATCGGCAATTCCAAGTGAGCGATAATTCCCGTCGGCATAAGGTTGAGAAACTGCTTTTTCTTCAAACTCTCCGCCTTTTTTGAGCAACAAGACATCGCCGCCAAAATAATTCGGGTCCGGAACGATCAGCGTGCCTTCAGTGCCATAAATTTCGATTGGCACATGTTTGTGCCCGGCGACATCAAAGCTCATGGCCACTTGCACGACCGCGCCATTTTTAAATGCCAGAACGCCTGCAACATGGGTAGGAACATGAACAGGAATATGCTCACCGTTCCTTTCGGCGCTCGTAATGATGCGTTCTTTCCGGGGTGTCGTCGCGAAGCTTGCGACTTTGTCAACCGGCCCGAGGAGGTTGACGAGTTCTGTAATATAATAAGGTCCCATGTCGAGCATCGGCCCCCCGCCCACTTCGTAATAGAAGGCCGGGTTGGGATGCCAGCGCTCATGACCTGCGCACATAAATGTTGCCGTTCCACCGACAGGAATTCCCAAGACACCTTCATCTATAAGCGAACGCACGGCCTGATGGCTTCCGCCAAGAAAAGTGTCCGGAGCCGAGCCCAAACGGAGGTTCTTTGCCTTTGCAGCTTCAAAAAGCCGCTTACCTTCGGCAAAATTGATACCCAACGGCTTTTCGGAATAAACGTGTTTGCCGGCCTCAAGGGCTTTTAATCCCACCTCAACATGTGCTTTTGGAATCGTGAGATTGACAATGATTTCGACACTGGGATCGGCAAGCAATGCCTCCACTGTTCGAGCCTGAAGGTTAAACTCTTCGGCGCGTTTTTGAGCCACTTCCATATTCATATCTGCAACACCGCAGATATTAAGTATCGGAAACGAAGCCATCGCTTTAAGATAGGCGCTGGAGATATTTCCGCAGCCAATGATGCCAATGCCGACCTTATCCATCTTGTTTCCTCCCAGAAATCCGTAACTTTAAGCTGAGTTAAATTGCAGGCCCCGTCGTGCTCCATGGAGACTCGTAGAGTTCATGCAGTGCAACGGCAGCGGCGCCCTGTGCCCATAATTCGTCACTGGCAATATCGAAAACCAGTTCAGCAACGCCCTTCAGGGCTTGTGGAACGGCAATATTGTAACTTTCACGAATGCTGTTGATGAATGGTTCTCCAAGTTCAAGACTGGTGCCCGTAATGATGACGCGCGGTGGCGCAAACAAAGTTACGATATTTGCCAGTGTGAGACCTATTGCAGCGCCGGCGCGTTTGGCAGCATTTAAGAGTTCCTCATCGGAAGCGCTAATGAGTGAATGCGCGTATTTCATGCCCCTTCCGAGGCGCATGGCTTCTGCAAAACGGGCATCATCCGGGCGAGTGCCAAGAATTGCGCTTTCACCGGCATGGCTTGCAAGCCTGACGGTCGTGTCATTGGTATAACCGAGTACGAGATCGCCTAGATTATGGCTGAGCCCATCAGCACCGCGAAACAGCTGATTTTTGTGCAGGACCCCAAGCCCAAGCGTTTGCTCAAGCGAAATCAAAACCATGTCTTCGAATTCACGTGCATGGCCAAACCAATGGTGCGCAAGTGTTATTGCATGTGCATCACTTTCAACGATCGTGGGCACATTCAGGCGAGTTGTCATTTCTGAGGCAAAATTAAAATTATGCTCTCTTAGGATTGGTGTGCTTCGAATGATACCAGTACGATGCTCTATGACGCCTGGTATGCCGAGGCAGATCATGTCGATATCTTCCAGCGACACACCGGCATCCAGGACACATCGGCGTACCCCGTCTTCAATAAGATCCGCAATGACGCTGATTGGTTGACGATCAACTCTTATTGGAAGCGACAGGTTGGAAAGGATCTCGCCACGAAAGTCCGTGACCACGAAAATCATGCGATTGGACGCGATTTTTGCACCGACGACACGCGCTGCTTCAGGATTAAGCTCAAGCATGACCCGCGGCCTCCCGCGCGTCGTCTCGTTGCGGATATCCCCTTCATGCCGTGTCAGTATCAGCCCATCATCCAACAGTGATGCGGTTATCGCCGATACAGTCGTGGTGGAAATCTCAGTTCGCTCGCTGATCTGAATGCGCGAAATGGGACCATGACGACGGATCGTATCTAATATGTTCAGCCTGTTGATAGCGCGCATCAGTTCGGGGTCAGCGGTCTTCATGAGGTCCTGTTGAGATCAAAGCTGATCAGATATTATTTAAATCGGATTGCGGATTAAATAGCGTCACTTCTATCGTTCATGTCAAGCCTACTTGCGAAAAATTATGAAATAGCCTTGACATCGACAGATATGTCGGATGAATTAATCCGCATTGGGGAATAAATTGTGAGGATGACCCCAAGGGAGGATCTCGAACATGACGTATTGGTACGCAGGCGCAAGCCTGAGCGGCAAGTTGATGTCTTATGCCGCAAAAGCAAGCATAGCATTGATGCTAGGCACCGCAAGTGCTTCGGCGACCACGACCGTTAAATGGATGCACGTGGAATTGGACCCCAAAGCGGTCGCTGTCTGGGAAGAAATAGCAAGAGACTATGAAAACCAGCATCCTGATGTTCGGATCCAATTGCAATTTCTGGAAAACGAGGCTTTCAAAGCCAAGCTCCCGACGCTGCTACAGTCAAATGACGTCCCTGATTTTTTCTATAGTTGGGGTGGTGGTGTTCTTGAGGAGCAGTCAAAAACCGGTGTTCTCAAGGATCTGACAGAGGATTTCAACGCCTCTGACGGTAAACTGCGTCAAGCTTACACGAGTTCGTCTATTGAAGGTCTTTCCTTTGATGGCAAGCTCTGGGCAGTTCCTTATAAAGTCAGTCTTGTCAGTTTCTTCTACAATAAAGAACTTTTCGCGAAAGCAGGTTTAGATTCCAACAATATCAAGACATGGGATGATCTGAGTGCCGCTGTAACCAAGCTTAAAGACGCTGGCATTGTTCCTATTGCCGGAGGGGGTGGTGATAAGTGGCCCCTTCACTTCTACTGGAGCTATCTTGTGATGCGTAACGGCGGCAAAGCGGTCTTCGATGCTGCCAGCAAGGGTGAAGGTGAAGGCTTTTTGGATCCGGCCATTCTCAAGGCAGGTGAGCAGCTTGCGGACTTTGGCAAGTTGGAACCATTTCAGCCGGGCTATCTAGGGGCAACCTGGCCGCAGGCGCTTGGTGTTTTTGGTGATGGCAAGGCTGCAATGATCCTCGGTTTTGATAATACCGAGGCCAATCAACGCAAGAATGCGGGCGATGGAAAAGGGCTCGCTTTGGAAAACATAGGGCGGTTTGCATTTCCTGTGGTCGAAGGTGGTGCAGGAAAAGCGAGTGATACTTTAGGCGGGATCAATGGTTGGGCAGTGACCAAAAATGCTTCCAAAGAAGCCATTGATTTTGCTCTTTTCCTAACCAACAAGGAAAATGAGCAGAAAATGGCGGAGGCAGGCATGATCTTGCCGGTTGCAGCCGGTGCAGACAGTGCGGTTAAAAACCCTCTTTTGGCCGAATCTGCCCGTCAGTTGGCGGATTCAACATGGCACCAGAACTATTTTGATCAAACATTGGGTGCTGCTGTCGGACGCGTCGTGAACGATGTATCGGTCGATATTCTCGCAGGGCAGATGAGTTCCGAAGAAGCAGCGCAGCAAATTCAGGATGCTTTCGAGCTCCGTTAAGCGCGTTCTGAGCGCACGTTAGAACATGACGTGCGCTCCGCATCCTAATTATTGGCATCATGAAAGCGGAAAAGATGACGGATATGTCTGTGACTTCGGCATCCTCGCCTCCACGTAAAACACATCTGGTCAAAAAGAAAAAAAGCTCTGTCGCCCACGACCGCACAATGACCTTGCTGGTCTTTTTGCCTCCGGCTTTATTGCTGTTTACACTCTTTGTTATTTTGCCGATGGGTGAGGCGGCGTGGTACAGTCTTTACCGCTGGAATGGGTATGGAACGCCGACGGAATTTGTGGGCTTGAAAAATTTTCAGGTCCTCTTTGGCAATGCAGCCTTCTCTCAGGCGCTGTTCAATAACGGTCTGATCATTTTCGTCTCCGTCCTTGTGCAAATCCCGTTAGCGATCTGGCTCGCAATGATGCTGGCGCATCGCATTCCCGGTGTTGTCGCCTTCAGGCTGATCTTCTTTTTGCCTTACGTTCTTGCAGATGTTGCGGCGGGCCTGATCTGGCGCTTTGTCTATGACGGCGACTACGGTCTGTTTGCCGCGGCTTCCAACTTCTTTGGTTTCGCAAATCCATATGTTCTGGCAGACCGAGATGTCGCAATTTACGCTGTGCTTGCTGTCATTGTCTGGAAGTATTTTGGCTTTCACATGATGCTTTTCATAGCCGGCCTTCAGTCTGTCGATAAAGCTGTTCTGGAAGCTGCTGAAATCGACGGCGCGAATGGCTGGCAGAAGTTTCGCTATGTAACGCTGCCCATGCTTGGTTCCACCGTGCGCTTGTCCATTTTCTTTGCCGTCATCGGTTCGCTGCAGCTCTTCGACATGATCATGCCGCTGACAGGCGGGGGGCCATCCAATTCAACACAGACGATGGTGACCTTCCTCTACACATACGGTGTCATGCGTATGCAGGTTGGGCTTGGCAGTGCGGTTGGTGTCGTTTTGTTCGTGATCTGTGTGACACTTGCCTTCGGTTATAAAAGGATTTTCATGCGCCATGACTGATACATCAAACGCTGTCCGCATGACGATACAGACCCGACTTTATCTCTATCTTTCGCTTGGCTTCATTGCCGCTATTGTTTTGGTTCCGCTTCTGACAACAGCGCTGGGTGGCTTCAAAACGCTGGGTGATCTGCGGGTCAATCCATTCGGCCTTCCGGCGGAATGGCAATGGGCGAATTACGGAGATATTCTCTTTGGGCACCGTTATTGGCTGCAAATATTCAACTCATTGATCATCGCCGTTTTGACGGTTTTCCTGACACTGGTTGTGTCGGCGATGGCGGCCTTCACCTTTGCGCATGTGAAGTTTTTTGGCTCGTCTTTCCTGCTGAATTATTTTCTGCTGGGGCTGATGTTTCCTGCGGCAACAGCAATCCTGCCATTGTTTATCCGCATTCGTGATCTGGGGTTGCTGGATACCTATTGGGGTGTTGTGCTGCCGCAGGTCGCATTCGGTCTCGGTATGAGCATATTGCTGTTTCGCAATTATTTCCGAAACTTGCCGGAAGAGTTGTTTCACGCGGCATTCGTCGATGGTTGCGGTTATCTGCGCTTCTTCTGGCACATTTCTTTGCCGCTCTCCCGTCCAATTCTCGCAACAGTGGGCATCGTCTCGTTTGTCGGCAGTTGGAACAGCTATCTCTTACCGTTGATCATGCTCAATTCGGAATCAAAATATCCGTGGCCGCTTGGCATCATGGTTTATCGCGGCGAGTTCGGCACCGAATGGCAACTCGTCCTTGCTTTCATAACGCTGACGATTTTGCCAACCGTCATCGTGTTTTTCCTTGCACAAAAACATATCATCGCCGGCTTGACGGCAGGTGCGGTAAAATCCTGATCGGGAGACGCAATCATGGCTTCAGTAGAACTTATTAACGTTTGTAAATCCTATGGCTCCGTCGAAGTCATCCGCGACATTTCTCTGTCGATCAATGACGGTGAGTTTGTTGCGCTTGTCGGGCCGTCCGGCTGCGGGAAATCGACTCTTTTACGTATGGTCGCCGGACTTGAGGAAATAACCGATGGTGAAATTGCCATTGGTGGTCAGATCGTCAACGGTATGACGCCGCGGGAGCGCAATATCGCTATGGTGTTTCAGTCTTATGCACTCTACCCGCATATGACTGTTGCGCAGAATATGGGTTTTAATCTTAAGCTGGCCGGCAAGCCCAAAAATGTCATTGATGAGCGGGTTGCGGAAGCAGCACGCATGCTTGATCTTGGCAAGTTGCTGGATCGAAAGCCCTCACAGCTTTCTGGTGGTCAGCGTCAGCGGGTTGCCATGGGACGAGCGGTTGTTCGCGATCCTTCTGTTTTCCTTTTTGATGAACCATTATCAAATCTTGATGCAAAACTCCGTGTTCAAATGCGCAGCGAAATTAAAAGCCTGCATCAGAAAGTCGGAACGACTTCCATCTATGTGACGCATGATCAGATAGAAGCGATGACCTTGGCGGATCGGGTTGTTGTTCTGAACCAGGGCCGGATTGAGCAACAGGGAACGCCACTCGAACTCTATAAAACCCCTGCAAACATCTTCGTGGCGGCCTTTATTGGTTCGCCAGCCATGAATCTTATCGCTGCAGTGATTGATGCAGATGCAAATGCACCGATAGCGCGTCTGAAAGACGGTACGGCAATAGGCATTTCATCTCAAAGGAGTGTAAAGCGGGGCCAGGAGGTTACGATTGGCCTTAGGCCGGAACATATTGGTTCTGCCACCGGCGGAGATATTCGCCTTGAGGGAAGAACAATTTTGGTGGAGCCGACCGGCGCACAGACACATGTGGTTTTTGAACTTGGTGAAGACCAGATAACTGCTGTTGTCGATGGTGAACAGCATGTGCGCGTTCACACAGCTTTTTCGGCGGCGATCAACAATGAGCGCGTTCATGTTTTCGATCGCGCCAGTGGCTTGGCACTGTAAGTGCATTGGGATTGCGCCATCTACAACGCACAGAACCGCAAGTTTAAGCCTGTTGTTCTATGAGATTTTAGATCATTATATCAGGCCAATACTCCATGGAACCGGGCGTTGGCTATGCGGCGACGGCGGCGCGCAGTGCAGTTGCGAGCCTTTTGACGGCGACCTCGATTTCGTGTGGAGTATAGGCAGCAAAGCCCATCAGGAAGCCGGGTTTTCCGTCGCCGGATGCATGAAGTCCTGAAAGGCCAAGAAGTTCTATCCCCATGCGCCGCGCTACATCAATTGCCGTGCGTTCGGAAAGTCCGCCGATCAATATGCAGGGCATTTGCAGGCCACCGATCGGTACTTGCGGTTCGACGAATTCTGAAAGATGTTTGCGAACCAGCGTTGTCAGAACGTCCAGGCGCTGCGCGTAGATGTTGCGCATGGTGCGAACATGGGCACCGAAATGCCCACCTTCCATGAACCGCGCCAAGGTCAGTTGTGCGATGGAGGCTGTATGCCCGTCGAGCAGGGTTCGTGCCACAGTCATAGGTTTGACCAGCTGCGGCGGTAACACAACATAGCCGATCCGAAGGCCCGGAAAGAGGGCTTTTGTGAAGGTGCCGATATAGATGGTCCGGTCATGCGGGTCGAGCCCCTGAACGCAGGCGGTAGGCTTTCCAGCATAGTGGAACTCACTGTCGTAATCGTCTTCGATGATCCAGCTCTGATGCCGTGCGGCCCATTCGATCAAAGCGAGGCGACGATCCAGCGCAAGGGTTGCGCCTGTCGGGAACTGGTGCGAAGGTGTCAAAAAAGCAGCTTTTGCACCGCGCGGATCATCCATAATTTGGTCAACCATTACCCCTTGTCCATCGACGCGCACAGGCAAGCATTCAAGCCCAGCAGCTTCAAATGCCTTGCGCGCACCATAATAGGCCGGATCTTCAATGAAGATCGGGTCGCCGGGATCGAACAGCATGTTGGCGCACAAGGTCAGCGCCTGCTGTGAGCTTGTCAGGACCACCACCCGTTCGGCGGTGGCGCGTGCGCCGCGTTCAAGATTGACATAGTCGGCAATAGCACGGCGCAATGGTTCCGTTCCTTGCGGGTCGCCGTGATGTAAAGCCTGCGTGCCAACTTCTTTGAGCACCTGCCGCTCAAGACGCTCCCATAATAGAAGTGGAAAACTGCGTGTTTCCGGTATGCCGTGTGCGAACGGGCGTGGAGAGAGCATTTCGCGCACACCGCCACTGCCGAACATGGCAGCACCGCGCCTGCTGAGGTTCGGCGCTTGATTGCGCAAAAGTGCGTCACGCTGCGTCAGTCGGCGGCCGGGCGTGAACTCTGTCATTTCCGCGACAAAGCTGCCGCTTCCGACGCGCCGTTCAATAAAGCCTTCTGCGTGAAGCTGGGCGTAAGCGGACTCGATGGTGTCGCGTGAAACGCCGAGCGATTTTGCCAGCGCGCGCGAGGCCGGAAGCGGTTTACCCGGACCCAGCGCGCCGTCGACGATCAGTTGCCGGATGGCGCGTTGTATCCGTGCATGCAGTGGCATCGCCGCATGCGCGGGATGGGCAAGCCAAGCCTTCACAGACTCCAGTTGCGAATGCTTGAACAAATGGTCTGTACCTCTCTTCGTAAGTGGATGGGAACAACAGGCCATTTGTCCTCTAGAAGTCAAGGCAAAAAAACGGGCCGCAAGCCACAATTCAGGAGCTTTAACAGAGCCATGTCGCATCGTTTGCCTTCACGATCATCCATTCGTCTGAATGATCTTACCCACCCAATTATAGCAGGACTGATTTCGGTCATCGTCAATTATGGCGGTACCTTCATTCTGGTCTTTCAGGCCGCGCGTGTTGCCGGTCTGAGCCCTGAACTCACGGCATCCTGGGTATGGTCTGTCTCTATTGGTGTTGGACTTACCGGCCTTTTTCTGAGCTGGCGTTATCGAGAACCGATCATCACCGCCTGGTCGACGCCGGCAGCGGCCTTCCTTGTAACAGCGCTTGCCACAACGCCCTATGCCGAGGCGATCGGCGCTTATATGGTCTCGGCTCTGGCCTTTGTTCTGCTTGGTCTTTCCGGCTGCTTTGAGAAAGTCATTCGGTTGATCCCCTCTGGCATCGCCTCGGGTCTTCTTGCCGGTATCCTGCTGCAATTTGGTATCGGAGCTTTTGGCGGCGCGAGTGTCGATCCTGCTCTGGTTGGGCTGCTGATCGTTGCCTATGTCGTGCTGAAGCGTTTTTCTGCGCGCTATGCTGTGGTTGGCATTCTGGTGATTGGTCTTGTTTTTCTGGTCACGCAGGATCGTGTCGATATGTCTGGCCTGCAGCTCAAATTCGCGACGCCGATTTTCACCATGCCGGAATTCTCGCTCAATGCTCTTCTGAGCGTTGCGCTGCCACTGTTTTTGATCACCCTGACCGGCCAATACATGCCGGGAATGCTGGTGTTGCGCAATGATGGCTTCAAGACAAGCGCCAATCCCATTGTTACCGTAACCGGCCTTGGTTCGCTCATCATGGCCCCCTTTGGCTCGCACGCTTTTAACCTAGCGGCAATTACTGCGGCAATCGCCACGGGTCGGGAGGCGCATGAAGATCCGTCCAAGCGCTGGATCGCTGGTATTGCGGCAGGCGTTTTCTATGTGTTGGTTGGCGTTTTTGGCGTGACGCTGGCAGCGGTTTTCATGGCGTTTCCTGCAACGTTTATCACCACGCTGGCCGGTCTGGCGCTGCTCGGTACCATCGGCGGCAGCCTTGCCAATGCGATGGCAGACCCTGCATCCCGCGCGGCGGCGCTCATAACCTTCCTCGCATCGGCCGCAAACATCAACCTGCTCGGTATTGGTGGCGCCTTCTGGGGGCTGGTGATCGGGCTGGCCGCTTATCTGGCGCTCAATGGCCGGTTGCCTCGCCGTGAAAGTGCCAAATTGGCAATCAGCGAAGATGCAGCGGAGTGAGGCTGATGAATATTATATCCATTCAAAGCCAGGTCGTGCATGGCCATGTCGGAAACAGCGCTGCCGTTTTGCCGATGCAGGTGCGGGGGCTGACCGTTGCGGCGGTTCCCACCACATTGTTATCGAACAATCCTCATTTTGAGACCATGCGCGGACGTGTGCTCGAATCGGAGCTCGTCGGTGATCTGCTTCGTGGTGTCGAGGAACGCGGATTGATCGAAACGAGCCGCTATATTATCTCGGGCTACCTGGGCTCGCGCGCCAATGGTGATGTGGTTGCCGCTTTCGTTGAGCGGGCGCGCAGGATCAACCCGGATATCGTTTATATCTGCGATCCGGTGATGGGCGATTCCAATCTCGGTGTCTTTGTCGCTGACCAGGTGGTCGAGTGTCTGCTTGGTCGCCTTGTTCCGATGGCGGATGTCTTGACCCCCAATCAGTTTGAGGTTGGCCTGATTGCGGGCGGCGGGATATCGTCATGGCGTGCGCTTGAGGCGGACGTTTTGAAAATACAGGCGCAACGCCAGGCGCGGTTGGTCGTTACCGGCTGCACTCTTGCCGACACGCCGGATGGTTTGCTGGAAAACATCGTTTTCGAGGACAAGACGAGCACAAGACTGACATTTCCACGCCTGCCTATCGCGCCGGTTGGCACAGGCGATCTCTTTACCGGTCTTTTGACGGCCAATCTGGCTCATGGTGGCACGCTGGTCGATGCGGCGCGCGGCGCGGGTGCCGTCGTGTTTGATGTGCTTGAGCGGACGATCGCCAGTGGCCAACAGGAAATGCGGCTCGCCAGTGTCATTGACGCGCTGCTGCCAGGCCGACGGGAGGCTCTCCACTGACCCTTTTTAGAGTGCTGATCTGACTGGATCAAATCGGCACTCTAGTCCTTTATTTTTACGCATTATCCGACGCAAAGCCGCGTCGCACTTTTTGGAAATGCTTTATCGAAACTTCTTTATGCGCTGGATAGATTTGGCAACCATTCCGTGTTCAAATCCCGTACCGATGGCAACGGACCAATGAAAATTTGCGCGACACGACTGCCCGCAATAGCCCAAGGAAAGAACAATATTCTGCATCCCAGAATGAGATGCGTTTCACTTAGGGCCTTCTGAACTATTCGGCTGCGACCAACGGAATCTGCGGCTCGGATGCAGCATCAACCGGCTTGAGCGACATATAGCCGTTCTGAATGTCGAGCACATGCGAATAGACGTTTTGGCCGTCTTCCAGCGTTGGCAGTTTTTCCTCATGCATGATGGAGAGGACAATTGCATCCGGGCAATGTGTTTTGAGTGCTGTGTGGAAACGTAGCTTCGACACAGGATCAAGCGCACCGGTTGCTTCATCAAGGAAGATCACTGATGGCTTATGCAGCAGAAGCCGGGCAAGCATGATCTTCTGTTTTTGCCCGCCAGAGAGCACCATGTCCCATGCCGATCCATCTGCATTGTCATCATTCATCCGCAGGATAAATTCGCCAAGTCCTGCTTCGTGTAATATGGCTGCAACCGTGAGATCATTGAACTGGCTTTCGTCTTCGGGAAGACAAACAAGTTGCTTGAGCGACACGCTTGGAAACTTTGCTTCCTGTGGTGTGTAGATGGCTTTTGCCTTCTGAGGATAGATGATGTCGCCGGTTCCATATGGCCAAAGACCATTGAGCGCCTTGATAAACGAGGTTTTGCCCGAGCCGGATTCGCCACGCATATAAACCCAGTCACCGGAGCGGATATTAATAACACCGGAGCGCAGAAACGGCGCTTCCGTGTCGGGTCCGAGCATGAGCGCAAGATTGCGGACCGAAAGACCAAAATGTGGGTGCTGCGCGGAAAATGTGAAACGGTTTATACCTGAACGGGCATAGAATTCGGCAGGCTCCTGCACGGCTTCAATGGCTTGTGCGAGACCAGTGACACGACCGGCATTTGCGCGCAGATTGGCAATTGCCGGCATGACCTGAATGAACCATGAGCAATCATTGATCATGGCGGCCACCAGTTCGGCACCGGTCACATAGTTGCGGAAGCTGACCGCCCCGCTCATATAGGGGATCAGGCCCGGAATATAAGCGATGATGCGATTGGACAGAAAGCCATAAGCCTGTGAAAAGGCGAGATAGGCAGCATCAAAGCGGTTGAGTTGGTTCCAGGTTCCATCAACGTCTTGATAAAGACGCTTGTTGACCGTGCTTTGTACGGCTTCACCTTCGGAAGCCGAAATCTGGAAGCTGCGGCGTAGAAGCGTGGTCCATTCACCACGATAGGAGCCTTCCGCTTTTTGCATGCGCAGGTTGAGCTTTTCCAGTTTGCGGCCGATCTTGATCGCAATCAGTGTGCCAATCGGCACGTAGACTATGATAGCGGCAAAAGCCACGACCGCACCACCATAAGAGCCAAGAAACTCCAGTCCGTTTACTTCTGTCGAGATTTCCAGAAGTTTCTGGCCAACGAAGAACGCTGAGAGCAGGACACCAACAATGCCCATAACAAGACCAATGGCGCCGCCGGTCATGCCCTTGATGGATTCCTGCAAACGCTGATCGACATTATCGGGCAGGCTTGGACCTTTTCCCTGTTGCAGATGGTAATGCGTGTGATTGCGATCAAGCAGTGCATCGGAGAAGCTGTCATTCAGCCATTTGCGCCATTTCCGGTGCAAGGTGGTGGACAGAAGATGCCGGAAGCCGACCAGCAGCACATCCTTGCCAAGCATCAGTATGACCAGCATACCGGCATTAATGGCAATGGCCATCAGCGGGTCCTGCACCGGTGCACTTTTGACATTGACGATGGAATTCATCAGAAGGCCGGATGCTTCCGCAACCCAGACCGTCGTCTTGCTGATGAATGCTGTGAAGATGAAGATCGCGATCGTAAGGGCCCATGCCTCTTTCCAGCGCTCCGAGACCCAATAGGCGCGCATCACACCCCAGAAAGTGGTCATTTGCGACACGGCAGTGCGGTTCCCTGCGCTCAGGGACTGCTGGTTTATCTGCCGTATCTTTTTCAATTCGTGCCTGCTCCAAAATAACGCTTTGTAACAAATTGCAACAAACTGTGGTTAACGAAATGTTAATAGTCAACGTAAAACGCGATCACATTTCTGCGCGAAAAATGAAACATTTATCAATGCGTTGAATTTTATGATCTAATTCGAATTCAACAGTTGTGACGGTTGTGCGTTCGCCATGCCCTTGTGTTCGAAAAAACACGGTTAATGATCGCTTAAATCGGGCAGTAATGAAATCTGGCAACGGATTCGCTTTGGGCATAGGTCTTGCCGTAGTGAAGCGAAGGTCGGCAAAAATTGCGCTTTAGAGCGTATTTCGATCTGATTGAAACAGACCGGCGCGCTAAACCGCCCACTCAACATCCGTTGTGAAGGCAATCGTCAGCCAGCGGTCAGGGCCTTCGCCGCCGAGCGCATCGCCGATTTCATCGCGCAATGCATCCCATTCTTCGAGTTTCTTTGCAGGTTGTGCCTTTGGTACAATAAAATAGAGTTCGATTTGTTTACCGCGTCCGACCTTGGCGACATAGGCGCGGTAAGATTTGAAGCCATAGCGGTCCACAACCTGCTTTGCCACGTCATCGACGTGCTTTTTAAAGTCGACAGGCGTAACCAGAAGCATGTCCGATAATGCCTGTTTGATCGTTGCGGCAGGCATTGGAATGATAATGACGCAAACAAGCGCAAGCACGGCAGGATCGATGTAAGGCGTGATCCAGTCGAATTGGGTTTCCTGAATGAAATAGCCAATGGTGAAGGCGATCAGAAGTGCCGCCGTTATGCCGCCAGACATGATCCAAGATTTTGCATCAAGGGCGATAAAATCTGATTTGAGCTTGCGGTTGGCGCGCATTTCAAGAAATGCCATGCCAAGACATGCAATGAGGGCTAGCACGGCATAGAAGATAGCATAGCTGAATTCCAGATCGCGGCCACCATCCATCAGGCTACCGATCGCGTTGATCAGCGCGTAGATGGCCACACCCGTGAGCATGATGCCATTGAGCCCCAGAACCATCGGCTCAAGATGCCAGAAACCCATGGTGAAACGGTCGCGCAATTTTCCGCGCGGCGGCTCTGGCAGCGCAGAAAGCGCAATCAGGCGTGAAACGACAAGTGCAAGACCACTCATCGCGGCATCGGCCAGCATATAGACGCCATCAAACACAATCGAAAATGACCCAGATAAAAGGCCGAAGACAACACCAAACCCTGCAATAAAAATAGTAACTGCTATGGATATTTGAAGAACAGACTGTTCACTACGCAATTTTTACTCCGAACTATCACGCAATGCGCGACAATAGACGCAGCGGTGAAAAATGCGGTTGCCGGATTGCGGCGGAAATCTATATGAAACTGCCTAAAGAGGCAAATTTAGCTATATTGTGTGTATAAAAAGCAGAAGCCCCCCAATAAGTATTCGGGAGGCTTCGTGGTCAGATCACTGCGATTTCTGGTCTTTGACGAAAGTGCTGTCAGTTTCGCCTTTGAAGAAATCACGACCATAGACGAGCAGACAAAGGATGACGCCGGTAGCAAATGCCCAGGCTGCCCCGCGTGTAGCCAGAACGGCGCCAACGATGCCGGCAATGCCAAGATCGCGCTGCGAACGTGCTTCCAGAATGCCAACACGCACCGATACATATCCCTGAATAAGCAGAGTCAGCGCCAATGCTACACCCAGGATCGGCTGAACAAGCGTCACAATCGGCATGAGGAGCAAACCTGTATTGGTTCCCCAGCGGAAAGAGCCTGCGCCACCAAAAAGCGAGTGCATGGCTTTTTTCCCTTGCGAGAAACGCTCTACAATCACCACATGCATTGCCGACCAAAGTGGCCCGCACATGCAGACATCTGGCCCGAGCACACTCATTGCGGCATTGCGTCCACCGAAGATCAGGTGCGCGCGGTCAGGACTATAGTCGATCTTTTCGTCAGGGCGCGCTTCGTCAGCTTCCTTCAATATAGCTCGGCTCTGCAATACATCGCCAAAGAGCACGATATAGGCTGCCAGCATCGTGGGAACAGCGGTGAGGAACATGGACAGCGGAGGCATGCCAAGGCCAAATATTGTATATTCTCGCCAGAGAGTGCCAAAATCCGGGCTTGTGAAGGACCATTCGATTGTTGGCCATGGTGCTTCGCCAAAAAGCGGCGCGATGATGACTGCAAGCAAAATGATCGGAAAGATACCGAGCTTGCCGATGGTTGCCAAAAGAGGATTGCTGTTTTTGATACGCGCAAATTGGCGCGAAAAAATCACATAGAAACCCATGCCAACAGCGATGCTGATCGTAAACGGGAATGTATCAAAGCGACCGCCGACTTTGAAAACAGTAATAACTGCAGCAAAACCAGCTCCCACGATGACACCTGCTTTGATGGCAGATGGTATCAGCTGAACGACACGATGCGCCAACCCTGTCGCCCCGATGAAGATCGAAAACAACCCGAGCATCATCTGGAACGCGACAAGGGCATGCACGCGTTCCGGTCCTTCTGGGAAAGTGGCGCAATAAGCCATGAGAAGGGGAATAGCGGGGGTGATCCAGCCTGGCACAACCGGATCGCCTAGCAGATGGTGCGCGAGATAGAAAAGACCGTTCAGGATGACGACGGCGAGCGCCACTTCAAAGGGCATGCCAAGAAGTTCTGTCATCAATGGAATTGCTGAAAGATCCACCGCGCACATCAATAGACCTTGGAAATAGTCAGGCCATTCGAATTTATAATGAACGAAGGGCAAGCGGATTTTAAACGGTCCGGCAGGCCAATATGGCTGCTCCTGACCGTCGATGCGTTCAGTGCTCAAGGTTTTAACTCCGAAAGGATGAAGCAGGCCGTAGAAGAGCGCTTATTGGGAGCACTCTTCCGCGTCTGGATTTAAATGATATTTGCTAACTCAGAAGGCTTCGCGATAAAGCGCAAGCGCGTCAGCTTCCGTCACGTCAACAGCGTTGTTACCCAGAAGACGCGTCTGAAGCATTGCATCGCCTGCAAGCATTTCGAGGCTTTCTTCTGTGACGCCGACATCGCGCAGGCGACGTGGAGCACCGGAACGGTTCATCAGGTCTTCCATATATGCAACGAAAGCTGCTGAACGTTCTTCGGTTGTACCCTCTGATTTGCCAATCAGAAGGTCAGCGAGTTCTGCATAAAGCTCGGCAGCACCCGCCATGTTAAAGCGCAGCACTGGCCCCAGCATCAGGGCATTGGAGAGGCCATGCGGTACATGATAATGACCGCCAAGTGGATAAGCCAGTGCATGAACGGCGCCTACCGGGGAGTTCGAGAAAGCTTGCCCTGCGAAATTTGCACCAAGCAGCATGGCTTCACGGGCGTGACGATCTTTGCCGTTTTCACAGGCTGCAACAAGATTGGCCGACAAAAGTTTCAACGCTTCGCGCGCAAAAGCATCGGAAAGAGGATTTTTCTTGATGCGGCTGGTATAGGCTTCGATTGCGTGAACCATGGCGTCGATGCCGGTGGCTGCTGTGTGAAGCGCTGGCAGACCGCAGGTCAGCTCTGCATCCAGAATGACGAAATCCGCGTAAAGCTGGCGGGAAACGACACCCATCTTGGTGGTTTCGCCGGTGGTCAGAATCGTGATGTTTGTCACTTCCGATCCGGTGCCAGCGGTGGTCGGAATCTGGATCAGCGGCAGACGCGTGCCCTGCACTTTGCCAATGCCATAAAGTTCAGACAGTTCCTGCTCAGAAACGATAAGCACGGCAGCAAGCTTGGCAATATCCATTGAAGAGCCGCCGCCCAGCCCCAATACGATATCGCAGCCTGCCGACTTGGCCTGATTGACACATTCAAACAAAACCGATTCCGGCGGATCAGCAACAACAGCATCGAAAATACTGGTGACGAAGCCCGCCTTTTCAAGTGAAGCCAGTGCTTCGTTGAGTACGCCAGCCTTGTGCAGACCCTTGTCGGTTACGATGAGGATTTTGCGTTCGGAAAACCGTTCGCCCAGAATTTCGCCAAGACGCTTCGCGGCACTCCACTCAACGAGCATTGAGCCAACGGTATCGAACGAAAATGGCTTGATCCCTACAGTCATACTTTCCACCCTTATCCAAATTTCCCCAGTGCCGAGGTCTCTCATTCCTCGCCGGTGCCGAGACTCTGGGTTTTAAATGGTCTGGCTTTCACATATAGCAAAGCCAGACCAGCAGTTTCCCGATGCCGCCGGTGCATCGGTCGTCTGAAGAGATGCTTGGGAGGATCCCTTCTTAATTGTTCAGCATGCTGAACAATGTTCAGAATTTGATGGATCGATACAGGATATGAAGCCCGGCTGTCAAATTATCCCTTCGAGGAAGAGCGAGGATCATAAGCCATTCAATGGCGCGCTCTATTGAGCAGTCGCGCAAACCATTGATCCCGTGTTGAGATTTTTTGCATGATTTGTAAGGCGAAACATAATTTCTGAGAGCTGCTGTGGCTGGGCTCGGATTATGTGCCGGGTGCTGGACGGCTTCGCTATATATTGTGTGTGAGCGTCTCTGTCAGATTGTCGAATGCCGCGAATCTATCTATCGGATTACCTGTTCACTGGTTTGGCCCGTCTGTGGTCGGGCACCATAAAATATCCCTGTTATTCACAGCCGCAGCGCAACAAAATTAGATTTAATTTTTTTTGAAGCATCTATCCATTGACGAAGTTTTAACTTCAGGTACTACATATTGTGTTCAAGGTTCTTACGATTCGTGAGAATTGAAAGCGAAGATGGGAATACGGTGCGCTGCATTCATCGTGGATGTTGTTAAGCCGTAGCTGCCCCCGCAACTGTAAGCGGCAAGCTCAAATCCAGATGTCACTGGCACAGGCCGGGAAGACGGATGAGGGCGGTGAGCCGTGAGCCAGGAGACCTGCCTTGAACGTAACGTCCACGGGCGGGGTGTCCGGTTGGCGCGCGATAAAGTGTGGCACTGTGCTGCCATGTTTTTTGGTGCCCCGTATATCCCTCTCAATAGCTTCGGGGTGAAAAGCATGTCGAGTGATTTGAAACAGAATAGTTCCGGTCCGCCCTTTACGGGCTAGTGTGCATGGCTTGCCAGTGGGGTGAGCCGCATTTCTTCAGTTTCCGAGTTTTTCCGCGCGCATTTTACCATGTGCGAGCGTCTTTGTGCGTCGTTACTCCAGTAGCCGCAACCCATACCAATCTATCCCCAGTGAGGAAAAAATGAACGTCACCGTCTATAGCAAGCCCGCCTGCGTCCAGTGCACAGCAACCACCCGCGCGCTCGATCGTCAGGGCATTGAATATGATGTTATCGACATTTCCGCGGATAGCGATGCGTATGATCTCGTTCAGGGACTGGGCTACCGTCAGGTGCCGGTTGTTGTTGCCGGTGAATCCCATTGGGCTGGTTTTCGTCCGGATATGATCAGCGCGCTGGCATAATCCCTTCCGCTGCCGGGGTTTGTTATGGGCCAGATCGTCTATTTTTCCAGCCGTTCGGAAAACACGCATCGCTTTGTGATGCGTCTGGGGATGCGCTCAAAGCGCATTCCGCTGGAAAGCTATGAAGACAATGTGGGCCTGTTGCGGGTCAACGAGCCTTTTGTGCTCGTAACACCAACCTATGGCGGCGGAGGCGCGAAAGGTGCTGTTCCCAAGCCGGTCATCCGCTTTCTTAATGATGCGGATAACCGATCCTTCATTCGCGGCGTCATTGCCGCTGGAAACAGCAATTTCGGGGAGGCCTTTGGCCTCGCAGGCAACATCATTTCTGCCAAATGTCAGGTTCCCTACCTCTATCGTTTTGAGCTTCTGGGAACCGACGAAGACATTGGCAATGTTAAAGACGGGATGGAACGATTTTGGACACGGCAGACACAACCCTGACCCGTGAGCACGAGACAGTCGCTGCTTCGCAAAAGCAGGAGTCATCTGCGGCGACGGTTGCTGCATCAGGCAGCAAGCCGCAGAAACCTGCTGAGACCTCGCTCGATTATCACGCGCTCAATGCAATGCTGAACCTCTATGATGATGAGGGGAAGATTCAGCTGCATCGCGACCGCCAGGCGGCACAGCAATATTTCCTGCAGCACGTCAACCAGAACACGGTGTTCTTCCATAATCTGCGTGAAAAGCTCGATTATCTGGTCGCTGAAGGCTATTATGAGCGGGAAGTGCTGGACCAGTATTCCTTTAATTTCGTGCGCGATCTTTTCGATCATGCCTATGACAAGAAGTTCCGCTTCCCGACCTTCCTTGGCGCATTCAAATATTACACCAGCTATACGTTGAAGACCTTCGACGGTAAGCGCTATCTCGAGCGCTACGAAGATCGTGTCTGCATGGTGGCGCTGACGCTTGCACGTGGCAACGAACAGCACGCACGCGAAATGGTCGATGAAATTATTGCGGGCCGTTATCAGCCAGCAACGCCGACCTTCCTCAATGCAGGCAAAAAGCAGCGCGGCGAGCTGGTCTCGTGCTTCTTGCTACGCGTTGAAGACAACATGGAATCGATTGGTCGCTCCATCAATTCGGCGCTTCAGCTTTCAAAGCGTGGCGGCGGTGTGGCTCTGAGCCTGACCAATATTCGTGAATCCGGCGCACCGATCAAACAGATTCAGAACCAGTCTTCCGGCATTATTCCGGTGATGAAGCTTTTGGAGGATTCATTCTCCTACGCTAACCAGCTTGGTGCGCGTCAAGGTGCGGGTGCGGTTTATCTGCACGCTCATCACCCTGATATTATGCGCTTCCTCGATACCAAGCGTGAAAATGCGGACGAAAAAATCCGCATCAAGACATTGTCGCTTGGTGTTGTGATTCCCGACATCACGTTCGAACTCGCTAAAAACGACGAAGATATGTATCTCTTCTCGCCTTATGACGTTGAACGCGTCTATGGCGTGCCGATGACCGAGATTTCGATCACCGAAAAATATCGGGAAATGGTTGATGACGGCCGTATCCGCAAGAAGAAGATCAATGCGCGTGATTTCTTTCAGGTTCTGGCGGAAATCCAGTTTGAGTCCGGCTATCCATACATCATGTTTGAAGACACGGTGAACCGCGCCAATCCAATCGATGGCCGCATCACCATGAGCAATCTCTGCTCGGAAATTCTTCAGGTGAGTGAAGCCAGCATCTTCAATGAAGATTTGTCTTATGAGCATTTGGGCAAGGATATTTCCTGCAACCTCGGCTCGCTCAATATTGCAGCAGCCATGGACAGCCCGGATTTTGGCAAGACCATCGAAACCTCAATCCGTGCTCTGACGGCTGTTTCAGACATGAGCCATATTGGCTCGGTGCCATCCGTTGCACGCGGCAATGATGAGAGTCACGCCATCGGCCTTGGCCAGATGAACCTACACGGCTATCTCGCCCGCGAGCGCATTTTCTATGGATCGGAAGAAGGCGTCGATTTCACCAATATCTATTTCTACACGGTGGCCTATCACGCTGTTCGCGCGTCCAATCTGATCGCCATTGAACAGAAAAGCTCGTTCAAGGGCTTTGAAAAGTCGAAATATGCGACGGGCGAATATTTCGACAAATATACCGATCAGGTCTGGGAGCCTGCGACGGATAAGGTCCGCGAGATTTTCGAGAATGCCGGTATTGCGATCCCGACACAGGAAGACTGGCAGGAACTGAAAAAATCCGTCATGGAAGGCGGGCTTTATAATCAGAACCTGCAGGCCGTGCCGCCGACTGGTTCGATCTCCTATATCAACCATTCGACCTCTTCGATCCATCCGATTGTTTCCAAGATCGAAATCCGTAAAGAGGGCAAGATTGGCCGTGTTTATTACCCGGCTGCCTTCATGACGAATGATAATCTTGAATATTATCAGGATGCTTACGAGATTGGCCCGGAAAAGATCATCGACACCTATGCGGCGGCAACGCAGCATGTCGATCAGGGTCTGTCGCTGACGCTGTTCTTCCGTGATACCGCCACCACGCGCGATATCAACAAGGCTCAAATCTACGCGTGGAAGAAGGGCATCAAGACGATCTACTACATCCGCCTGCGCCAGATGGCGCTCGAAGGTACGCAGGTTGAAGGCTGCGTCTCTTGCGCTCTCTGATCAGGATCGAGACAAATGAATATGCAGTTTAAAAACAACAATGCGAAAAAGCCGGCGGTCGTGCGGGCCATCAACTGGAACCGGATTGAAGACGACAAAGACCTCGAAGTCTGGAACCGTCTGACCGGCAATTTCTGGCTGCCGGAAAAGGTGCCGCTCTCCAACGATATCCAGTCGTGGGAAACGCTCAAAGCCGAAGAAAAGCAGCTCACCATCCGCGTGTTCACAGGTCTGACGCTTCTGGATACGATCCAGAATGCCGTTGGTGCTGTGACACTTATGGAGGATGCCTCAACGCCGCATGAAGAAGCTGTTTTGTCGAACATTTCCTTCATGGAAGCGGTTCATGCACGGTCTTACTCGTCGATCTTTTCGACACTGTGCCTGACGCCCGATGTGGACGATGCCTATCGCTGGTCGGAAGAAAACGAATTCCTGCAAAGGAAGTCGCAGCTGATCCTCGAAAATTATAACGCTGAAGATCCGCTCAAGAAGAAGATTGCCAGCGTGTTTCTGGAAAGCTTCCTGTTCTATTCGGGCTTCTATCTGCCGATGTACTGGTCGAGCCGCGCCAAGCTCACCAACACGGCTGACCTCATCCGCCTGATCATCCGCGATGAAGCCGTTCATGGCTATTATATCGGCTATAAGTATCAGCGCGCGCTTGAGAAGCTTGATGAAGCCAAAAAGCAGGAGATCAAGGATTTTGCCTTCGATCTGTTGTTGGAGCTTTATGACAATGAAGTGCGTTATACCGAAGCGCTTTATGATGGCGTGGGTCTGACCGAAGACGTGAAGAAGTTTCTGCATTACAATGCAAACAAGGCTCTGATGAACCTTGGCTATGAAGCCCTGTTTCCGGCGGAAGCCTGTAAGGTCAATCCGGCGATCCTTTCGGCGCTTTCGCCGAATGCCGACGAGAACCATGACTTTTTCTCAGGCTCAGGCTCTTCTTATGTGATTGGCAAGGCAGTCGCGACTGAAGACGAAGACTGGGATTTTTAAGCGAAGCTGACACGCAATAAAATCCGGCGAAACTGGTTTCGCCGGATTTTTTTTGGAATCAATTTCCGCAATATGATGTCTTTCTTATCAAGGTGAGCATTGGTGCTAACCATTATGTCGCTTCTGGTTAGTGTTTTGTGCAATTTCGCTTATATCTGTTGCCACAAGTTTGGAGTAGCTCTAAAGCATGTCGCGGAAAAGTGGGAACCGGTTTTCCGAGAACGACATGCGTAAAACAAGAAGATAGAGCGAGCGTATTGGGTACGATTAGGCGTGATCAGTCGCTCGCGGGCTCCACGGATATTGGCAGCGTTAGCTGGGTTGTTCCAACTGTGCAGATGCGCGGTACAACATGCGCAATCGGCACGCCGCTTCATTCATGGCAGATGGTTGCGCAGGGTAAACTGCCTGCGGCGCAAAATTATGAGAAGTACGGCCGCAGAGCTGTTCCGCAACCCGGAGCAGATTGCAAAAGTCAAACAAGATCATAAACGATGCTCAATGGAGCCGTCTTTGTGAGTCCAATCCCGGATAATGTTCAACCAGCCTTGCCCACCTCCGATCAACAAAGCACCTGCCTGAAAGAATGACCCGGAAAACAGATGACGTTTATTTCCTTATCTCCTAAGCGGCTTGAGGCATCATGAAGGCTTTTCTCGATATTCTGAGCTTTGGACCGGATGGCTGGGGCCATGTTCTGATGATGGCGGTGCTGGTCACTGTAGCGCTGTCTGTTCTGGGTTATCTGCTGGGCGCTGTCATCGGCGTATTCGCAGCCTGGGCGAAAATCTCCGGTGGGCGTACACTGCGCTCGATTGCCGATGCTTACACCACCATTATTCGCGGTATTCCTGATCTGCTGGTGATCTATCTGTTTTATTTTGGCGGCAGCGCCGCTGTAACGGCGATCGGCCGTTTCTTTGGTGCGCAGGGTTTTGTCGGCTTTCCGGCATTCCTCGCCGGTGTGCTGGCCATCGGTATCTCATGCGGTGCGCATCACACGGAAGTCTTTCGCGGCGCATTCCGTGCGGTCTCCAAGGGCGAGCTTGAGGCAGCCTCAGCGTGCGGCATGGGACAGGCGCTCAAATTCCGCCGCATCATTGCGCCGCTCGCGCTTCGCCATGCACTTCCGGGCCTTGGCAATGTGTGGCAGGTGGCGTTGAAAGAGTCGGCTCTGATCTCGGTTGTGGGTGTTGTTGATATTCTTCGTCAGGCACAGATCGGCGCTGGATCGACGGGATTGCCCTTCAACTTCTACCTCATTGCCGGTGCGCTATATCTGTTGATTTCGTCGGTTTCCGGCACCATCCTGCAGAAAGCTGAACGTCACTTCTCGCGCGGCGTGCGGAGAGCATCATGAACTTTCAATTCTATTCAGAAGCCTTCATGCAGATGATTGGCGGCGTTCCGCTGACCCTTCAACTTGCTGCCAGTTCGATTGTCTTTGGCGCTGTGCTGGCTTTGCTTTTTGCCTTGATGCGTCTTTCGGGCATAACTGTTCTCGACTGGATTGCCCGCCTTTACGTGTTTGTATTTCGCGGAACACCGCTGCTGGTGCAAATCTTCATTATCTATTACGGCCTCAGCCAGTTTCCGGCGGTGCGTTATTCATTCCTCTGGCCGATCCTGCGCGAGCCTTACTGGTGTGCGATCATTGCACTGACCTTGAACAATGCAGCCTATGCCAGCGAAATTATTCGCGGCGGTCTTCTATCCGTGCCCACTGGCCAGATCGAAGCTGCGAAAGCTTGTGGCATGTCGCGCTTCACCTGTTTCCGCCGCATCGTCATGCCGCTGGCAATTCGTCAGGCTTTGCCCGGCTATGGCAATGAAATGATCTCCATGGTCAAGGCAACATCGCTGGCCTCGATCATTACTCTGATGGAAGTGACCGGCATCGCTGCCAAGCTGATCGCTGAATCTTATCGCGCGATTGAAGTGTTTGTTATTGCGGGTGCTATCTACCTCGCTATCAACTTCGTTCTGACACGTTTGCTTATGTTTGCTGAATACAAGCTTACACCTTATCTGCGCCAGCCCGTCGTCAGGATCACCACCGAAGGAAAAACATCGTGAGTAAAATCATATCTCCCAATGCCCCTTTGGCGTTGAAAGTTGAAAATCTGCGCAAAAGCTTCGGTACCAATGAAGTGCTTAAGGGTATATCTCTGGAAGCGCGCGAAGGTGAAGTCATTTCGATCCTCGGTTCTTCAGGATCAGGCAAATCGACTTTCCTGCGTTGCATCAATCTGTTGGAAATTCCAACTTCCGGTACGGTGACTGTTTCCGGTGAGACCATTCGCATGGCCAAGAACTCAAAGGGCGAAGCCTATCCGGCCGACAAGAAGCAGGTCTCGCGCATCCGTTCTGAGCTTGGCATGGTTTTCCAGAGCTTCAATCTCTGGTCCCACAAGACCATTCTCGAAAATATCATTGAAGCGCCGATCTATGTGCAGGGCCGTTCGCGCGCTGAATGTGTGGAAGAAGCGGAAGCGCTTCTGGCCAAGGTTGGTATCGCCGACAAGCGCGATTTTTATCCAGCGCATCTTTCCGGCGGTCAGCAGCAGCGTGCGGCCATTGCGCGTGCGCTTGCGATGAAGCCGAAAGTAATGCTGTTTGACGAGCCAACTTCGGCGCTTGATCCAGAACTGGTCGGCGAAGTGTTGCGCGTTATGCGAGGGCTTGCTGAAGAAGGCCGCACGATGCTGGTTGTCACGCACGAAATGGGCTTTGCGCGTGATGTATCCAATCGCGTTGTGTTTTTCCACCAGGGACTGGTCGAAGAAGATGGCGCGCCTGAAGAAGTGTTCGGAAACTCGAAATCCGAGCGTTTCCGCAAGTTTATCAGCCACGAAAATGCAGCCTGATCATTTCAAACAATGCTGATTTGTGCCAAAAGGCATATTAGCAATTAAACTGCGTAAGGTAAGTCCAATGAAGACCACGGGATTGTTCAAAGCCCTGTTCGTTTCTGCACTCGTTCTCACCACCGCTTCTGCGCATGCAGAGGAAAAGAAGTGGGACAAGATCACGATCGCTACGGAAGGCGCTTTCCGTCCGTATAACTTCACCAAGCCAGATGGCACACTGGATGGCTACGAAGTTGATCTCTACAAGGATCTCTGTGCGCGCATGAAGGTTGAATGCACGCTGGTCGCGCAGCCTTTCGACGGCATTATTCCAGCGCTCAATGCTGGCAAGTTCGATGCGATCATGGCTGGTCTGACTGCTACGCCAAAGCGTGAAGAAACCATCGATTTCACCGTTTCCTACGGTCTGACGCCACAGACTTTCGCAACGCTGAAGGACAGCCCGTTTGCGAAGCTTCCGCATACTGGCGAGACGCTTTATCTTGCCAAGGACGAAGCTGCTTCCCAGAAAGTGATTGATGAAGTTGCGGCTGAAATCAAGGGTCGCACAGTAGGCGTTCAGACTGCTTCGCTGGGTCTTTCACTGTTGGACAAATATTTTAAGGATTCGACCGATATCCGTGAATACAAGACCACCGACCAGCATGACCTCGACCTCAAGTCGGGCCGCGTCGATCTGATTGTTGCTTCATTGGCTTACCTTTCGGATGCAGCCAAGAAGCCGGGCAATGAAGACATCGTTATGACCGGTCCTTACTTCAAGGGTGGAATCTTAGGTCGCGGCGTTGCCGTTGGTATTCGCAAGAACGAGCCTGAACTCAAGCAGAAGTTCAACGAAGCCATCGAAGCTGCCAAGGCTGACGGCACGATTAAGAAGCTTTCCGAAAAGTGGTTCGGCTTCGACGTTACACCATAATCTGCTTAGATAAGCCCTAATGAGACGCCGCCCACCGGGCGGCGTTTTTTATGGCGGATAAAGCATGTTGCAGAAAAGTGGGAACCGCCTTTGTGGGCAAATCGGTTCACCGGACTGATTTTTATTCCCGCTACGATCCGAGAACGCCATGCGTAAAAACACGAAAATAGAGCGGGCATATTAGGTGCGATTAAGCGCGACACGCTCTAGCTTTTTTGTACGGCAAGCTTTTGAATTGATTTTATGCGGTATCCAACGCACAACCATTTCATACGGTTCTTTATGCCGTCAGTTATTGAGTAAAGAAAGAAGTTGCTGCGTTGACTGATGATATTGCCCATACCGAACTGATTGCAGTTTTAACTGCTGTCACAGGTGAGCAGCCACGCGTGATGACAGTTCATCAGGGCAGGGCTTTGCCATCCGGCCCGTTTGAATCGGAACACCGATCATTACAATCTGGTCTGCGGGCGTGGGTTCAGAAAGAAACCGCTCATCCGGTTGGCTATCTGGAGCAGCTTTATACATTTGCGGATCGTGACAGACATAAGCTTGGTGAGCGAACGATTTCAATTAGTTATCTCGGCCTTGTTCGTGAATATGACGGTGGTGATGGCTATGCCGGTTGGCATGGTTGGTATGATTATTTGCCGTGGGAAGATCACCGTCAGGGTGTGCCCGAGATCGTCAGGCATCTTAGCAATGATCTTCGTGTTTGGGCAGAACAGACTTCATCGCCTGCGCTGACTGCACAGCGTTTGCGGCGTATTGCCTTTTCCTTCGGCCTGAATGATGAGCGTTGGAATGAAGACCTTGTGCTTCAGCGCTATGAACTTCTCTATGAAGCTGGTCTTGTGCATGAGGCCAGCACGGTTGGCTCTGAAAACGGTCAGCATATGTTTGCTGACCATCGTCGTATTCTTGCGACGGCTATTGCAAGGTTGCGTGCCAAGATCAAATACCGCCCCGTTGTCTTTGAATTGATGCCGGACACGTTTACGCTTTTTCAGCTTCAGCGAACGGTTGAGGCGCTGGCAGGCTTGCGTCTCCATAAACAGAATTTCAGGAGACTGATTGAACAACAGGATCTTGTTGAAGAAACTGGAGAGAGTGACAGTGAAACAGGCGGACGGCCTGCAAAATTGTTCCGCTTCCGCTACTCAATTGTTGAGGAACGCGCACTGACTGAGCGGCACCTTGCAGGAAGTAAATTGCCGTTATCGCGGGAATAATTTAGTAGCTTATCCGACACTGAAAAGCAAAAATCCCGGACAAAGCCGGGGTTTTGTTGCCTATACTTAACGGAAAAACTGGAGCGGGCGAAGGGATTCGAACCCTCGACCCCAACCTTGGCAAGGTTGTGCTCTACCCCTGAGCTACACCCGCTCGCGCCAGTCTTCTCTGAGAGAGAAGTCATTTCCGTTAGGCAAGCGCTATATGGACCAACACATTTGAGATTGCAACAGGGAAATTCGATGAAAATGCTCTTTCGTTGAATTATTTAGCCGGGTTTTATTCAAGATATTGAATTAAAAGATATAATTTCGTTTAAAGTAGCTTTTGGAGTGCGCGAGGGACAGGCGGCAAGTGCAACTTTTGCATCTATCGCCTGGTGGTTTCCACTTCTGCGGGTTGATAATGTCTGCGTGTGGCGATTCATTTGCGACGATCCGCGAATCTTCGGCTTTCGCTCGGCCTTGGTTTTGCACTAAGAGTATAGAAACCTTACATAAAGCACGTCGAAACTGTCTGCTCATTTTTGAAATAGGGATCAGCATGCCTCTGACATCGCATCAACTTCATGATTATCTGAGGAACCTCGATATTGAGGTTAGGACCGTGCATCATCCGCCCTTGTTCACGGTTGCCGATTCTCAGAGCCTGCGTGGTGAAATCGCAGGCGGTCACACCAAGAACCTCTTTCTTAAAGACAAGAAGGACAATTTCTTTCTGGTAACGGTAGATGAAAATGCCGTGGTCGACCTTAAATCGATCCATCAGGTTATCGGAGCTGCCGGTCGTGTATCGTTTGGCAAACCGGAAAAGCTGATGGAATATCTGGGCGTTGTTCCGGGCAGTGTGACAGTGTTTGGTGCGGTGAATGATACTGGGCACAAAGTTCAGATCATCCTCGACGCAAGCCTGATGGAAAATGACATGATCAATGGTCATCCTTTGACCAATGAGGCGACAACCTCCATTAAGCGCGATGATCTGATCCGCTTTCTTGCCGCAACCGGACATGAGCCGCGTATTCTTGCTGTTTCAGAGGATGCCAAGGCCGCATCTTCGGTATAAACTGTTTACAGCGGGGGCGCGGCTTGAAAATAGCGATAGACAATATGCATTGACGTATCGAAACCGACATGCTGCTGCCCTATATGTGAGCGGGAAGATATAAGGAATATCCGATGACGAGCCAGAACAATCCTTATTCAAGTGCAAGCGGACAGATGAGTGGCAATGTGTCGTTTGGGTCAACAACGACACCCGGCGGTAGCAACGATCTTATCAAGGATACAACCACTGCAGGGTTTCAGGTGGATGTGGTGGCAGAATCGCGCAATCAGCCGGTTCTGGTTGATTTCTGGGCGCCCTGGTGCGGGCCGTGCAAGCAATTGACCCCAATTCTTGAAAACGCCGTTCGTGCAGCAGGCGGCGCGGTGAAGCTAGTGAAAATGAATATTGACGATCATCCGTCAATCGCAGGCCAGCTCGGCATTCAGTCCATTCCTGCTGTTATTGCTTTCGTCAACGGCCAGCCCGCCGATGGTTTTATGGGCGCCTTGCCGGATTCAAAGGTCAAGGAATTTATCGCCAAGATCGGTGGTCCGAGCGATCAGGAAGCGGCAATCACAGAAGCTGTCAATGCAGCCAATGAGCTTGTGCAAGCAGGCGATTTCGTTCAAGCCGCGCAGATATTCTCATCGATCTTGCAGGTGGCTCCCAATAATGTGGATGCGGTCGTTGGTCTTGCGACATGTCTGCTTGAATCGGGTGATGCCAATAAGGCGCGCGAAACACTGGCAAGCCTTCCGCAAGACAAGCTTGATGTGGCGGCTGTGCGTGCAATCGAAGCGCGTCTTGCACTGGCTGATCAGGTTAAGCTTATTGGTGATCCGGTCGAACTTGAGCGTCGGGTGCAAGCCGATCCAAAGGATTATCAGGCGCGGTTTGATCTGGCGCAGGTGCGCAATGCGCAGGGGCGTCGGGAAGAGGCAGCTGATGAATTGCTTTCAATTATGAAAGCGGATCGTAGCTGGAATGAGGATGGCGCGCGCAAGCAGCTTCTTCAGTTCTTTGAAGCCTGGGGCAATATGGACCCGGCGACGCTTGGCGCACGCCGCAAGCTTTCATCGCTCCTGTTTTCCTGAGCGGGATGCCATGAACAGAGGGAGAGTGTAATGCAGGTGGGCAATGCCCGTTATCGGACGGGCGCTGATATACCGGATCTGGTACCCGTGTTTCCATTAACGGGTGCGCTTCTTTTGCCTGGTGGACAGTTGCCGCTCAATATTTTCGAGCCGCGCTATCTGGAAATGGTGGAAGACGCGCTTGCCGGAAAACGCATTATCGCAATGATCCAGCCGCACATTGACGAGAGTGACACGGATGATAGTGAGGAGGATGATCGCGATAAGTTCGATGAAGCCGCTCGTCCGCCGTTAAGTCAGGTCGGATGCCTTGGACGCATCACTACTTATTCTGAAACCGGTGATGGACGCGTGCTTATTACGCTTCAGGGTATTTGCCGATTTCGCGTGCTGGAAGAAGTGAATAGCCGCAAGCCCTATCGCCAATGCCGCATTGCGCCATTTCTGGCCGACTTGGAAGACCCGCGTGATCTGGGCGAAATTGATCGTGATGCGCTTTTGGGTGCATTCAAGGATTATCTTGAAGTGCATAATCTGGAGGCTGATTGGGAGAGCATTTCGCGTGCAGCCAATGATACTTTGGTTAATGCATTGTCGATGATGTCGCCTTTCGGACCTGCCGAAAAACAAGCACTTCTGGAAGCGCCGGATTTGAAAACGCGTGCTGCAACCCTGATCGCGATTACAGAAATGGTATTGGCCAAAATCAAGGATGATTATGGCTCACGCCTGCAATGAATATTGAGGATAGACCAATGGTTGAGAATGAAAATACCGGCAATCTTGATGTGAAGCTGCTTGAATTGCTTGTATGTCCGCTAACCAAGGGTGTGCTTCAATATGATGCGGAAAACAGCGAGCTTATTTCGGAGAAAGCCAAGCTAGCCTACCCGGTTCGGGGCGGTATTCCGATCATGCTGCCATCGGAAGCGCGGGCTCTCGAATAGATGGTTTTGGTCGGCGCCCCATGATGTCAAAAGCTGTTATATAATTTCTACATATCCTCAGTTCTTTTTCATAAATTTCGCACTGCCGTTGTTGATTGCCAGGCGAGGGGGTTCTATAACCCTCGCGGAACTTTAAGGTGCATCTTGAAAAGTGTGAAGCGGTTTTCAGTCAGGGTGCAGTTTAAAAACAAATGGTTGAGACGTGCTGATCTGATAAAACCAGATTGAAACGCTCTCTAAAAAGAGATAGCGGACGTTAAATTTTATCCGTTGTTATCTGAGAAAAAACAAAGGCTTGGCATAATGGCATCCAGAAAACTCCTTCTCCTGCCCGGCGATGGTATCGGTCCTGAAGCAATGGCTGAGGTCCGCAAGATCATCGATTTCCTCAATTCAGGTCTCAATCTCGGTTTTGAAACCGATGAGGGCTTGGTTGGTGGTTCGGCCTATGATGCATATGGCCAGGCAATTTCTGATGCGGATATGGAAAAGGCGCTTGCTGCCGATGCCGTACTTTTTGGTGCTGTTGGCGGTCCTAAGTGGGATAGCGTACCATATGAAGTCCGCCCGGAAGCAGGTCTTCTGCGTTTGCGTAAGGATTTGGCTCTTTATGCCAATCTTCGCCCGGCAATCTGCTATCCAGCACTTGCGCATTCATCGTCGTTGAAGCCGGAAGTCATCGAAGGCCTCGATATTCTGATTCTGCGTGAGCTGACCGGTGGCGTTTACTTCGGCGAGCCGAAGGAAATTATCGATCTGGGCAATGGACAGAAGCGCGGTATCGATACGCAGGTTTATGACACCTACGAAATCGAACGCATCGCCGATGTGGCTTTTGAACTTGCGCGCACGCGCCGTAACAAGGTTACGTCGATGGAAAAGCGCAACGTGATGAAATCGGGCGTCTTGTGGAATCAGGTCGTCACCGCACGTCACAAGGAAAAACATGCCGACGTTGAACTCGAGCATATGCTGGCTGATGCCGGCGGTATGCAGCTTGTTCGTTGGCCAAAGCAGTTTGATGTCATCGTTACTGACAACCTGTTTGGCGATATGCTTTCCGACGTTGCAGCGATGCTGACCGGTTCTCTGGGCATGTTGCCATCGGCTTCGCTTGGTGCGGCTGATGCCAAAACCGGAAAGCGCAAAGCGCTTTATGAGCCTGTACATGGCTCGGCACCTGATATTGCTGGTCAGGGCGTTGCAAATCCAATCGCAATGATCGCATCTTTGGCCATGTGCCTGCGCTACTCGTTCAATTTGATCGATGAAGCCGACCGTCTGGAAGCCGCAATTGCTGGCGTTCTTGATAATGGCTTGCGCACTGCCGACATCTGGTCGGACGGCACAACAAAGATTGGCACCGTTGAAATGGGCGATGCAATTCTCGCGAAGTTCAAGGCGCTTTCAGCTTAATTGCTGATTGTCTGGTTACAAAAAAAGCCGCTGCGCAAAGATCGCGCAGCGGCTTTTTTTGTTGACTTCGGTCAAGCCAAATTGTGAATCTGCTAAGACCGCTGCGCGAGCATTTCCTATTTTGATTGAATGGTTGAAAATGCTCTATCTGTTTGTTTTCACGCATTATCCCACGCAAAGCCGCTTCGCACTTTTGCTGGAAATGCTCCAAAAAAAACGCCGCCCGGTGGGACGGCGTTTTCATTTGTAGAGAAGGCCGCGCCTACTCTACTTTGTTCAGGTCAACGTCCTTGGTTTCCTTCACAAAGAGGATGCCGATGACGAGCGTGATCGTTGCGATGATAATTGGATACCAGAGACCGTAGTAAATATCGCCCTTTGCTGCACTCATCGCGAAGACAGTGGCAGGCAGAAGACCACCGAACCAGCCGTTACCAATATGATAAGGCAGCGACATACCGGTGTAGCGAATGCGGGTCGGGAACATTTCGACCAGGATAGCGGCGATCGGTCCGTAAACCATCGTGACGTAGATCACGAGAACGGTCAGGATTGCGATTGTCATTGTCCAGTTGATCTGTGCCGGATCGGCAACCATCTTGAATGTACCTGCATTCGGGATGGTATAAACCGCCTGGCTTGGTTCACCTGCTGCATCCGCTTCAATCTGAGTGACGATGTTGGCCTTGACCAATTCCGCATTGGTCATTGTTGTGCTTTCACCTGCGCGAACCGCTCCTGCATCCAGAGCAAGCTCGGGATTTGCAGCAATGAAAGCATCAAGCTTCGAGTCTGCAACCTTTGCCGGGTTGCGTACCAATGGCCAGCCAGCCTTCTGAAGCGCCAGATTGATGTCGTGGGTCAGAGCTGCCTGCTTTGCTTTCGCATCCGCTCCGGCTGCATTGGCATCGAAAGATGTTATGGTTGAATCGCCGATTTTGACGGTTGCAACCTGTCCGGCAGGACCAGTCACGACATCATAAGGCACAGCACTGCGCGATAGGAAGCTTGTTGCAATATCGCAAGAGCTGGTGAATTTTGACGTTCCGGTTGCGTTGAACTGGAAGTTACAGTCGCCAGGTGCGGCCGTTACCGTTGCACTGATCGTCTGTTCCGCATGTGCAAGCGCCGGATTGGCAGCCTGAGTGAGCGCTTTGAACAGCGGGAAGTAGGTGACGGCTGCCAAAGCCAGTCCTGCCATGATGATTGGCTTACGGCCAATCTTATCCGACAACCAGCCGAACACGACGAAAAATCCAGTGCCTATAACCAGGGCCGTTGCGACCATGATATTTGCTGATTGGTTTTCAACTTTGAGTACGTTCTGCAAGAAGAACAGAGCGTAAAACTGGCCGCTATACCAGACAACAGCCTGTCCTGCGGTAAGACCGAAAAGGGCAATCAGGGCAATTTTTGCATTCTTCCACTGTCCGAAAGCTTCGGTCAGCGGTGCTTTTGATGTCTTGCCTTCTTCCTTCATTTTCTTGAAGGCGGGGGATTCGCTCATCTGCAAGCGGATCCAGACGGAGATACCCAAAAGAACGATCGAAACCAGGAACGGAATACGCCAGCCCCATGCTGCGAAGGATTCGGTGGTCATCACATTCTGAATGCTCAGAATGACCATAAGCGAAAGGAACAAGCCCAACGTAGCCGTTGTCTGAATCCATGATGTGTAGAAGCCACGGCGGCCATTGGGTGCGTGTTCGGCAACATAGGTTGCAGCACCACCATATTCACCGCCCAGCGCCAGGCCCTGCAACATGCGCAGGATGATCAGGATCGCCGGCGCGACAATGCCAATCGTTGCCGATCCCGGCAGAATGCCGACCAGAAAGGTCGAAGCACCCATGATGACGATGGTAACAAGGAACGTATATTTACGTCCCACCAGATCGCCGATGCGTCCGAAAACCAGCGCGCCGAACGGACGCACAAGAAAACCGGCTGCAAAGGCGAGCAAAACGAAGATGTTACGGGTTGTTTCCGGATATTCATTGAAGAACGCGGCACCAATGAAAGCAGCCAGTGTTCCGTAAAGATAAAAATCATACCATTCAAAAACTGTGCCGAGCGAAGAAGCGAAAATCACCTTCTTTTCTTCGCGCGTCATTTTTTGCGTGCCGACCTTGGCACTTGATGAAACTGACATAAGAGTCCTCCCAACAGCATTTTTGCTGACGTGCGCGAATGTTCTCCTCCAACTTCCGCACACTTTCTCACGCAGGTATGATGAACTGAATCGTTTGATCCGTTTATTATCTTTTAGTATGAGACGGTCCTGAGCTTAAGCACCGATCGCTCCGAGGGTTAGCTGTTGCGCGATCAAGTGCTTTTTTGAGAGCATAAAATAACGAAGTCGAGATTTGCTTCTTGCAGCCGTTATGAGCTTACCGTAACTATGAAATAGAAATAAGAATCTGTAACGCTGAGGCGTGGGCAGCGTAGTTAGCGGAGACCTATAACCGGTGCCAGGTCCGTCATTTTCTTTGTTAGGGGCATATTTCCCATCTTGGATGCTCTGTCTTTTCATTGCGATAGTGATCACTATTTTGGTGCGGGTGATTATGATCCGCATTGGTCTTGATGATATTCTTCCGTTTCGCCTGACTGCCTATACCGCATTGGTTATCGCGATCGCCTGCGGCCTCGCGCTTTTTGTGTATGGTCGATGAGCATGGAAAATAACGCTTATAGCAAAAGAGAATTCAGTACGGTTGGCGTTCTGCTCACCGGCATTCTGATTATTGTCGCCTTTGTGTTGGCATGGCTTTACCTGCGTGAGGCCAATCAGAATCCGCTTTCAAACGATGCCGTTATTGGTGCCAATATTGTTAATATTGCTGCAACGGTTCCCGGCAAGGTTATTTCAATAAATGTTAAAGAAAATCAGGAAGTCAAAAAAGGCGATATACTTTTCTCAATCGACCCGGTGCCGCTTAAGCTTCTCGTAGATCAGACGGCGGCTGATCTTGCAATTGCAGAGGCGGCACTTGATTCACAAAGGCGCGCCGTGCGTGCTGAATCACAAAATGCCCAGATAGCCGACCAGCAAGTGGTGCGTGCGCGAACAAATCTGGATCTTGCAGAAGCCACGCTCAAGCGCCTTGAAGCACTCAGTCCCAAAGGCTATGTCACGCGGCAGCAGGTTGATGATGCGAAGACCCTGCGCAATGATGCGCAGATCAGTCTGGCACAGGCAGTCAAGCAGGCTGAGGCCGCAACAACAATTGTCGGTACGCTGGATAGCGCGCAGGCGTTGGTTCGAGCAAGGCAGGCTGCACTCGCTCTGGCGCAGCACAATCTGGATAATGCTGTGGTCACGGCACCGCATGATGGCAGAATTGTGAGTGTTCTCAACGGGACCGGGCAGATCATTGCGCCGGGGCAGTCTCTGTTCACATTGATCGATACTTCAAGCTGGTATGCATCCGCTACGTTCCCGGAAACCGAGCTGGGTGGAATCAAGGTGGGAAGCTGCGCGCAAGTGCGAATTCTTGCCGACAGTTCGATTGTCGTCAAAGGCCGTGTTGAAGGTATCGGCTGGGGCGTTTCATCGGAAGATCTCATCAATATACCACGCAACCTGCCTTATGTGCCGAAGAACCTGAACTGGGTGAGAATTGCGCAACGGTTTCCAGTGCGCGTAAAACTGATTGATCCGCCAGCCGAGCTGACACGCTCCGGCGCATCAGCCGTTGTGACAGTGCATAATGGCAACGAGTGTTAACGACACGCTCTGGGACGCAATCCGCGAAACTCTAGCGGATCTGGCGCCTTTTCCGGGCCGCATGGCAACCGCATGGCGTGTTGCAGCGGTTTGCGCCTTTGTGGCAGGCATCGCGATGATGTTTCACATCCCGGAATCGGCTATTAGCTGCTACCTTGTTATCTTCCTCATGAAAGCCGACGGAGCCGAAAACACCGTTATTGCAACCGCTGCCATCATTGCCATTACACTGTTGGTGGCTTTGATGGTGCCGGTGCTTGCATGGACCGTTGAATCCGCATTGCTGCGCATTCTCGTGATGATCGCCGTCTCATTTATATTCATTTTCCTTGGTGCGGCCAGCAAGCTTGGCGAAGGGGGCAGCATTGTCGCGCTGATCATTGCCTTTATTCTCAGCCTTGTGAATGAGGTCCCGATCAATGGCGTGATTTCGCTTGCTTTGCGATATGCATGGGAAATGGCCATCCTGCCGATGTTTGTGATTGCAGGCTTTAGCCTGTTTTTCGGGCGCTGGAGCCTGACACTGCTGCGCGAGGAGTTGCGTGAACGCCTGCTGGTGGCGCGCAAGGTGCTCGCGGACAACAATCCCATCATGAACCCTTTGTTGCGGGAAAAGCTTGGGGCCGCCAACGAAGACGAGAACAAACGTTCGATGCTTGTTAAAATATTGCATCAGACCACGAAAAAAAGACTGGCCCACATTCAGAAGGATATTACCGCTTCTTATCAATTGCTTTTTGCAGCCTCTGCGCTTCCCGCTGATCTCTCAGCTGAAAAACGCCAGCATTATGCCGGGCAAATCGATAAAATGGTCGATGCGCTTGATAAAGACGCACCGCTTCCACCGCCCGAAGCGATGCCTGACACGTCTGCCCAAAGGCAGGAGGCGGGAATCTTACAGGCGCTTAGAAATATCGCTGGGAGCGAAAAAACCGATTATAGAAAAGGTTCTGGCGACTCGTTCTTTGCTGCAGACGCTTTTACCAATCCCATCTATCAACGTTTTGCGCTTAAAACGACTTTGGCGGCTATCCTCTGCTATGTGTTTTATGCGGCGATTAACTGGCAAGGCATTCATACGGCGATGGTCACTTGCTATGTCGCTTCCCTTGGTACGGCGGGTGATACAATCCATAAGCTGACTTTGCGCATCACCGGCTGTCTTGTCGGTGCTGCTATTGGCGTTGCGTCGCTTATATTTCTTATGCCGCAACTTGAATCTGTTGGCAGTCTCATGGTTCTGGTCTTTGCGGTGGCACTTCTCGCCGCATGGGTCTCTGCAGGCAGTGAAAAAGTGTCCTATGGTGGCGTACAGATCGGCCTCGCATTCACTTTGACCGTTTTGCAGGGCTTCGGCCCGACCACCGATATGGACACGGCGCGCGACCGTATTATCGGCATCCTGGTCGGGAATTTTGCGGTTTATCTGGTCTCGACGCTGATCTGGCCTGCGCCGGTTGTCACCGTCATTCGCCAGCGTCTCGCCGATGCTGCGCGAAAGATAGCTGAAATTGCATCGGTTGCACCGGACGAACGAATGGAGATGATCAACACTGCCGCCGAAACAGAGCGTCTGCTTGATGAAGTGCGTTATTGCTTTTATCTGCTGCCTTTTGAGCCTGCGGCCCTTCGTCCATCAGAGAAACTTGAAAAAACCTTTGATGGCTTTGCCGATCAGCTTGCTTCACTCAACAAGGAAGTCTACTTTTCCGATCAGGTCATGCCTGATGCTGTTGAAAGATTGAATGCGCTCTCATTGCGCATAAAATCCGATGGCATACAAAGCGAAATTTCACTGGAAAAGCAGGCGTATTCTGCCGAGGACGCAGAAAATGAGGGGGCAAACAAAATCGATAAGCATCTTGCGCATATGGAAGCTCTTTTGGCAGGTGGTAAGGCATGAGAAAGTCTTCTGCTCCAGCCTCCATAGCGTTTCTTTCAGCTTTTGGTTTCGTGCTTAGTGGTTGTGCGACCGATGCTTTGAAGCTGGCGCCATCGGCACCTGATCAGCCGTGGAAGGCCGATCAGCACAAAGGCTCGCCCGCCAATGCGCCATCGCGGACGAAAGATTTTAGTGTTCCTTCCAATCCGGAGCTGGCTTTGATTTCCAGCCCTGTGGCAGTTGATACGCGACCTTCTTATGATCTGGCGCAGTTGATCGACCTCGCGCAGCGCAGCAATCCGGGTACCCGCAATGCGTGGGAAAAAGCGCGGCAGGCGGCCCTTGCCGTTGGAATGGTCGAAGCGACAATGCTGCCGATCATCTCTGCCAATGTTATTGGCGGCGTGCAAAGAACCTCAACACCCGTCGCTGTCCCGCTTATCGGTGAGCGTGACGTCAATACGACGCTGAAAGGCGTATCACCCTCTCTTGCCTTGCAATGGCTGGTTTTCGATTTTGGCCAGCGGGCAGCATTGGCAGAGGCTGCAAAACAGGTTTCGCTTGCAGCCAATGTCACGTTCAATGCGATGCATCAGAAACTGATCTTCGATGTTACACGAACATATTATGAATATAGCGCCGCAGTGGCTGGCCACCGCATCGCGCAACAGACCTTGCGTAACAGCAAGGCAGTTCTTGCGGCGGTTCAGGCCAAGCTCAATGAAGGACGAGCGACAACAGTTGAGCTTGCGCTCGCCAAACAGCAGGTTGCGCAGTCGGAATTGAGGCTCGTTAAGGCAGAGGGGCAGCAGCAGACCCTTTATCAGGCGCTTCTGGCGTCAATGGGCGTCAATGCCATGTTGAACATCAATGTTGAGAGTTCAATGAACAGACCGCTGCCTTCAAAATTTGATGGCGTGACACAATCGGTTGTAGAAACAGCTTTGTCGCGGCGACCCGATCTTATTGCAAGTTACGCTGCTTTGCAGGCCAGTAATTCCGGGATCAAGGTGGCGCAGGCGGAGTTCTTGCCGAAAGTCTTTGTGGCGGGTGCACTTGCTTCCACATCCAACAGTTTCAATGCCGGAAGCCTGCCAACAATTGGAAATCAGTCGTCGGGCATGGGCATTCTCGTTGGCGCGACAATGCCGCTTTATGACGGAGGACTGCGTGCGGCACAGCTCAAGAATGCGCAATCCACGCACAGTGCAGCAACAGAAACTTTTCGTCGTGTACAACTTGATGCGGTTGCGGAAATTGTTCTTGCATCCAATAGTCTGAAAACGGCTCTGGCGGCAAACAAGGCCGCCAATGTACTGGTTCAGACATCTGCCACAGCTTTTGACGCTGCACTTGAATCCTATAAAAATGGATTGGGTACGATTACGGTGGTGAATGAGACGAACAATTCTCTGCTGGATGCAAAGCTGGCGCAAACGGATGCTCATGCGGCAGCATTGATTGCTGCTGCCAATCTTGCGTTTTTCACAGGTGCGTTGACATCAAGCACAAGCCTGCCGGGCGTTGCGTCTGCGCAGTAAGTGAAAACAGGCATGCGGGAGACGGGGTAAAATGGCGAAATACTGGATAGCTGCGGGTATTATTCTGCTTTTAACCGTTGCCGCCTTCGTGTTCTGGTTTCTCATCCGGCATAAAAAGGGGTGGTCGAGAAGTATTATCGCCCATCTCACATTCGTTGCGGCAATGTTCGGCTTGATCATGACGTTCAGGCAGGTCGCCTATATGTTGCTTGCGGATTACAAAATAACCGCGATCACACCGGAACTCATCAATACCCTGTCGACCTTCTTCATGGCTCTGATCGCCATGCAGCAGCTCTTCCAGTTGATCAACCGTTTGACCCATAGCCAGATTGACCGCGGCAATGACGTGACGTCCGCACGTATGGTTGCGCGCATATTAAAACTGGCAATATTCCTGATTTTGATGCTGCTGTTCGGGGAGCAATTCGGGATTGGTCTTTCCGGCCTGCTCGCTTTTGGTGGCATCGGTGGCATCGCTATCGGCGTGGCCGGCAAAGATGTTCTGAGCAATCTTTTTTCGGGCGTGATGCTTTATTTTGATCGCCCGTTCAGCATTGGCGATTGGATCAGCTCGCCAGATCGGAATATTGAAGGCACCGTTGTGGAAATTGGCTGGCGACTTACCAAGATCAAAACCTTCGACAATCGTCCGCTCTATGTTCCCAATGCAGCCTTTTCGACGATCAGCGTTGAAAATCCGGGCCGCATGACCAACAGGCGCATTAATACGACGATTGGTTTGCGATACGAAGATGGTGACAAAATTGCCGGGGTTGTCGACGACATAAGGTCGATGCTCAAGGCCAACCAAAAAATCGATCAGACACAGAGTCTGTTGGTTTATTTCGATGCGTTTGCAGATTCATCGCTCAATATCATGGTCTATTGTTTCACGAAAACGACCCGTTGGGCTGATTGGCTTCAGGCACAGCAAGAGGTCTATCTCAAGATCATCGAAATCGTGCATGCGCATGGTGCCGACTTCGCATTCTCATCTGAAACGCTTTATATTCAACCTGATAAGGCGGCGCAGCAGAAGCCTGTTGAACAATAGGCTTCTACGCTGAGCGATAAGAAATGTGGGAGTTCATGCTGAAATATTAGTTATCAGTATAATTGCTAATATGTTATTGGAGTCCTTGCTTCGCCACTTTCCTAAGGCAAAAACCTTCGCTCTCTGGCGCTTTCGAGCACATTTGGTAATCGAGAAGGGTGCCCCCATTGAAAGACAGGTTTTTCTTCATTCCTATAGCGGGTGAAGCGGTTGAAGAAATCAAAAGAATAGATTGGTCAAAGAATCCGTTGGGCCAGCCGGAAAGCTGGCCGCGCCCGCTTAAGACAGCAGTTCAGATGATGCTGGCGTCGCATTTTCCGAAAGCCATTGCCTGGGGGCCGGAATTTATCACGTTTTACAACGATGCTTTCAGAACAATTCTTCGCGACAAGCAGAACTGCATGGGCCAGCCATTCAATGAAATATGGGCTGAAGTATGGGAGGATATTGGGCCGATAGCCGAAAGGGCGATGCGGGGAGAGGCCACGTTTATTGAAGACTTTCCGTTGCTCGTTAATCGTTCGGGCTTTGATGAACAGTGTTATTTCACCTTCTGCTACAGCCCGATTTTAAATGAAGATGGCAGCGTTGGCGGCATGATGGACACTGTCATTGAAACGACTGGAAAAGTTGAGGCCGAGAAAAATGCGCGGATCATGAATGCCGAGCTTGCGCATCGCATAAAAAATACTTTTAGCATTGTCAGCGCAATCGCCAGCCAGACCTTTAAAAGCCAGGATAATGAAGACGAACTTAACGCATTTTCCAGACGCCTTTTTGCGTTAAGCAGTGCGCATAATGTCTTGCAGTTTGGAAAAAGTTCGAGTGGGTCATTGGCACAGATCATCGCTGAAATTACTGCTGCACTCGGTGTTGATCAGCGTGTTGATGTTGAAGGCAGCGACATTTTTATCGGGCCGAAAGCTGCAAGTTCAGTGTCGCTTTTGATCCACGAACTGACGACAAATGCTATCAAATACGGTGCATTATCCAATGATGCTGGGCGTATTTCCATCTGCTGGAATACCGCTGATCATGAGGGAACGTCCACGCTGCTTCTCAATTGGTGTGAGACGGGTGGGCCTGAAATAACCAAGCCTGGCAAAATTGGCTTTGGGTCAAAACTCATCCGAATGGGTCTTATGGGAACAGGCAATGTCGAGGCCGATTATGCTCCTTCCGGATTTCGGGCTAGAATGAGCGCCCCTATCGATCAGATGCAGGGCGAGGGGCGACTTTACAATGACGGTTAGAGCGCTCCCGAAAGGCGGAAACTGGCTTTCGGGACACGATGCGCGTTAAAACAAAGAAGTCAGTCTGCTGCGGAAAGCAATCCATCAATTATCCGCTGCTGCTATTGAGGGCCGTCCAGACAAGTCGGTACAAGGCATCGCAATTTTTAAGATTATCTGCACAATACGGATTGTGCCGAATCTAATTGCAATGGAGCGTTAAGCCGATGCAAAGAATTACCATCACTGTCGATGATGATCTTATGACAGAACTGGACGCTTTGATTGCTTTAAAAGGCTACGCTAACCGCTCGGAGGCCGTGCGCGATCTCGTTCGGGCAAGTATAAAAGACACGGCAATTGCATCCGATGCGATGACCGAATGCGTTGGCGTCTTAAGCTATGTGTATCAGCATGAAGCGCGTGATCTGGCGAAAAAGCTGACCACATCGCACCATGAGCATCATCATATGTCGCTGGCGTCCCTGCATGTTCATCTCAACGAAGACCTGTGCCTTGAGGTGAGCCTGCTTCGCGGCGAAGCAAAAGCTGTAAAAGAATTCGCAAATTCCATCATTTCGCAGCGTGCAGTCGTTTACGGCGATGTTTCAATCATTCCCCACAATGCGCACCATGAATAGGCTTTGAGACCGAATATTCATATTAGAATCATTGATTTAGATTGCTCTGTCAGTCTAGGTTCGGGGCTGCGAAGAGTCATCTTTTAAAAAGCGAGTGATTATGGATCTGACAGTCATCGTCTTTATACTCGTATATCTTGCGATGGGCTGCGGAACTCTTCCCGGATTTAAGGTCGACCGCACGGGAGCTGCCATTATAGGCGCTCTCGCTATGCTGGTGACCGGTAGCATAACAGCACAGGCTGCGTGGAATGCCATCGATTACCGGACGCTGGGAATGCTTTTCGGACTGATGGTCGTGTCGGCCGGATTCTCGGTTTCGGGCTTTTATGGCTGGGCGGCGAAGCGCGTAACCGAGCTGCCATTATCACCGCCTTTGCTGGTTGGCGTTCTGGTTTTTATGGGCGCTGCATTCTCTGCTTTTTTGACAAAGGATGTCGTCGCGGTGGCGATGACGCCTTTGCTCGTGTCCGTTACCCTCACAAGAGGGCTAAACCCTGTGCCATTTCTTCTTGCGTTTTGTTTTGCAGTGAACACAGGTTCAACAGCAACGCTGATCGGCAGCCCGCAGAATATGATTGTTGCGCAAGAGCTTGGGTTATCATTCAATGGTTTTCTGAGTGCGGCCGCAGTACCGGCTCTTCTTTCGCTGCCGATCGTTTGGGGTGTCATCGTTCTGGCCTATCGCAATCGCTGGCAACTCACGCAGCAGCCGTCTTCGATGGCAGATGCAGGGCAGGACGGTACGATTGATGCGCTTGAAACGGCAAAGACGGCAATCGTTGCGGTGATTGTCATTGGAATGTTTATTTTTAGCGACTTGCCGCGAGAGCTCATCGCCATGGCGGGCGCGGGGGTGTTGCTGGTCAGCCGCAAAATCTCTTCTCACGATATGCTTAAACATGTCGATGGTGATCTTCTGCTTTTGATCATGGGACTTTTTGTTGTCAATGCAGCCATTGCTGCGACCGGCCTGCCGCAAAATGTTCTCGGTTATTTCCGCGAAGCCGGGCTTGATCTTAACGAGCCGATCTCCCTGTTTTTTGTCGGTGGCGTTCTGAGCAATCTTGTGGGGAACAATCCTGCGGTTATGTTGCTGGTACCCTATCTTCAGTCAGGATCTGGGTCTGATGCCTTGGGTGCAGCGCTTGCGCTTGGGACAGGTTTTTCAAGTAATATGATTATTTTTGGCAGCCTCGCAGGAATTATTGTCGTAGAGCAGGCAGCTGCGCGCGGTATCAAGATATCATTTGCTGAGTTTTCGCGCACCGGTATAGTTGTTATGGTTCTTTGTATGTTGATGGCAGCATCTTGGGTGATTTTTTTAACCAAAATGTAAGGACAATATGAAGTAGTTTGAAAGTTTTTTAAACTTTTTAATGATTTATATAAAAATTTATAGATCGGTTGTGTATTGTTATTTTTTTGTTCCTTTTATTCAATGTTTATTTGAGTTGTATGTAAAATACTTATTGCCCCTCGTAAAATAGATTGATAGCTTCTTCGTGATGGCTTTATTTTGGGGGTGGGCTTATAGAATGCCGATCTCCCCCTTTTCTTGGTACGGAGGTTACGTATGCATTTCACGCCCCGGGAAATCGACAAACTTATGATTCACACGCTGGCGATTGTCGCGCAGCGCCGTAAAGATCAGGGTTTGAAGCTCAATCATCCTGAGACTGTTTCTTTGATTGCTGCGGCTGCACTTGATGCTGCGCGCGCTGGCAAGACGCTCGAAGAGGTCATGGAACTCGCGCGCAAAACCATCACCAAAGATGATGTGATGGAAGGTGTTGTCGAAATGATTCCTTATGTGCAGGTCGAAGCCGTTTTCACCGATGGCAGTCGCCTGGTTACTGTCCACGATCCAATCCAGTAAATCCTACGGAGGCTCAGTTATGGCTGCAGATAAGGTAAAGACTCCTGTTGGAGGCTTGGTTCTCGGCAAAGGCGATATTGAAATCAATGCCGGATACCCAACAACCACTTTGAAAGTCCGCAATACCGGCGATCGTCCTATTCAGGTCGGTTCGCATTATCATTTCTTTGAAGTGAATGCCGATCTTGAATTTGATCGCGAGCAGGCGTTCGGAAAGCGCCTGAATATCCCCGCAACGACCGCTCTTCGTTTTGAACCGGGTGATGAAAAACAGGTTGTGCTCGTTCCTTATCAAGGCAAGCAGCGCGTGCTCGGCTTTAACGGTCTGGTGAATGGTTGGGTTGGCGATGAGAGCTGCAACGATTCCCGTCCGCGCCTGACAGATGCGATGGAGCGCGTCGCGAAATACGGTTTCAAGAACAAGCCGTAATTGCCCGTCTGTGAGCGAATTTCGATCTGATTAATCAGTTCGACGCTCCAATCGTTTGTTTGACGTGCATCTTATCTGAAAGCCGATTCACACTTTTCGGGATGCGCTCTAGAATTTCAGCGAACAGGATACTGAGATGGCTAAGATTTCAAGGCAGCAATATTCGGATCTTTACGGTCCGACGACCGGCGACAAGATTCGCCTCGGCGATACGGACCTTTATATTGAGATTGAAAAAGACCTTCGTGTTTATGGCGAAGAAGCTGTGTATGGCGGCGGTAAAACGCTGCGCGATGGCATGGGGTATGACAATGAATTGACGAGCGCAGCCGGTGCGCCCGATCTGGTCATTACCAACGTGACCATCGTTGACCCTATTCAGGGTGTTATCAAGGCGGATGTCGGCATTAAGGACGGCCTGATCTACGGGATCGGTAAAGCTGGCAACCCCTCCACCATGTCGGGTGTCACGCTGCCGCTTGGGCCGGGAACGGATGCCATTTCAGGCGAACATCTGATCCTGACCGCTGGCGGTATCGATGCGCACGTTCATTTCATTTCGCCCCAGCAGGCTGAAGCCGCGCTCAGCAATGGCGTGACCACGCTGTTTGGTGGCGGCATTGGCCCGACAGATGGCACCAACGGTACGACCATCACGCCGGGAACGTGGAACATCGAAATGATGTTGCGCTCCTTTGATTCATGGCCGGTCAATGCCGGTGTGCTTGGTAAGGGCAATTCATCATCGGCATTGTCGATCGAAGAGCAGATTCGCGCCGGTGCCATGGGGCTTAAAATCCATGAAGACTGGGGCAGTACCCCAGAGGCTATTCGCACATCGCTGACCGTTGCCGATGAATATGACATTCAGGTCTGTATTCACACGGATACGCTCAACGAAGCCGGTTTTGTTGAAAATACCATTGCCGCTTTCGAAGGCCGCACCATTCACACCTATCACACCGAAGGTGCGGGCGGCGGACATGCGCCTGACATTATTCGTGTTGCAGGTCAGTCAAACGTTATTCCGAGCTCGACCAATCCGACGCTTCCTTATGGCATCAATTCGCAGGCCGAATTGTTCGACATGACGATGATCTGTCACAATCTGAGCCCGAAAATTCCAACCGACGTGGCCTTTGCTGAAAGTCGTGTCCGCCCGGAAACCATCGCTGCTGAAAACGTTCTGCACGATATTGGCGCGATTTCCATTCTCTCCAGTGACAGTCAGGCCATGGGCCGCGTCGGTGAAAACTGGATGCGGACCATTCAAACTGCACATCTGATGAAAACCCGCTTTGGTGCCTATGAAGGCGACAAGTCGGGCAATGACAATCAGCGCGTCTTGCGTTTTGTTTCCAAGGTGACAATCAATCCGGCGATTGCACAGGGCGTCTCTCACGTTGTCGGCTCGATTGAAATTGGCAAAATGGCAGACTTGGTGCTTTGGGAACCCGCCTTTTTCGGCGCGAAGCCCAAAATGGTTATCAAAGGCGGCATGATCTCATGGGCGCTGATGGGGGATCCGAACGCATCGCTTCCAACGCCACAGCCAGTCATCTATCGTCCGATGTATGGCTCATTTGGATCGGCTTTGCCGAAAACCCGCGCGACATTTACCTCGCTGGCTGGTTTCGATGCCGGTATCGTCAATCGTTATGAACTGAAGTCACAGGTCATCCCTGTCTACGGCACCCGCGCTATCAGCAAGGGCTCGATGGTTCGTAACAATGCTTTGCCGACCATTGAAGTTAACCCGGAAACATTTGCTGTTACCGTTGATGGCAAACATGCGACTGTTGAGCCTGCAACCAATGTTCCTTTGACGCAGCTTTACTTCTTCAGTTGATAAGACGCTCTCGGGAGGGAGCGAAAACGTTCCCTCCTGTTTTGATTTTGGATGCAAACACCGAATAGTGCTGGTCTTGCCGCATTTTCGACTGCCGATATGAAGCGCATGCTTCCGGAGGAATTATGATTCTCGTTGAGAAAACACTCGGTAATATCAAGGATTCTGTGTGGCATGAGCGTTCGCATCATGCGCAGGTTGACTATCTCGCCCTTGAGCAGTGGGAAGCACCGAAAAGCCGTCTGCGCAAGGCGAGTGAAGGGGGCGTTGAGCTTGCAATCTCTCTGCCGCGGTCCGAGCATCTGCATGATGGCGATGTGCTGCATTATGATGAAGCCGCGAAACTCATCGTTGTCGCTCGCATCGCTCTTAAAGAAGTGATGGTTATTGAGCTTGAAGGTTTGGAAGAGCTCGCGCCGCAGGACATCCTGCGCATTTGCTTTGAACTCGGCCATGGGCTGGGTAATCAGCATTGGCCAGCCGTGATCAAAGGCTCAACCGTCTATGTGCCGCTGTCTGTTGATCAGAAGGTGATGGCATCGGTGATGCGCACGCATGCTTTTGAAAGAGTGAAGACCTATTTCGCTCCTGGCGAGGAGATTGCTGCAAAGCTCGATGCGAAGGAAGTTCGTATGCTCTTTGCCGGCGCCGATGCGACCCCGCATCATCATCATGATTTGCATAAGCATTCTCATGAACATCATCATGGTTCGGAAGCGCACACCCATGAACACAGTCATGAGCACACCCATGATCACGATCATGGGCATGAGCATCACCACGGGCACCATCACCACAGGTAAGTAATGTCAGGCATACAGAAAAGCGAACCACGTTGCGGGCAGGACATGGTTCTTCTGGCGAGATTGCTGCAATTTTCAGATTCAACCTTGCCGGTTGGTGCATTCGCATTTTCAAATGGGCTTGAATCCGCTTTGCAGACTGAGGTCGTAACCAATTCGGCAAGCTTGCATCAGTTCGTCGAGCTCGTTGTGCGTCAGGCTGCCCATATGGATGGTATCGCTTTTCTTCATGCGCATCGTGCCATTGTGGCGGGTGATTATGACAGCGTGCTTGCTGCGGATCATGAGATATGGAATCGCCGGGTTGGCGAAGAACAGCAGATGATGCTTGCGAGAATGGGTAAGAAATTTGCTGAATTGTCTCTCAAGATCAGCGATTTCCCACAGCTTGAGCGCTGGCTGAAAGACATTAAATCAGGCGAAACGCCGGGTTGTTTTCCAGTTGGTCAGGCGCTCGCGCTGGCGCATATGGGCGCGGATGAGAAACAGGCCTTTGTTGTGCATCAATACGGCGTTGCGTCGATGGTTCTCAGTGCCGCGGTTCGACTGATGCGGATCGATCATCTGGATACGCAGCGCATATTATTTGCTTCGCAAAGCCGTGTTGAAAGCGACTATGCTGATGTGTGTGGTCTGGCGCTTGATGAAATGTCCAGTTTCGCGCCCGTCTTTGATGTTCTGGTTGCGCATCACACAAAAACGCATGTCCGGCTATTTATGAATTAAGGCATGTCTCCCACCGTCGAAATCGATTTTGTGAGACTTGCTTTCGGAAATTCAAACAGGAATGAACCATGAAAAAAATTACGCGTATTGGTATTGGTGGACCTGTCGGTTCGGGCAAGACGGCGGTTATTGAAACAATCACCCCACGGCTCATTGAGATGGGTATCAAGCCGCTCATTATTACCAACGACGTTGTTACGACTGAAGATGCCAAGCAGGTCAGGCGCACACTCAATGGCATTCTGATTGAAGAAAAAATCGTTGGCGTTGAGACCGGCGCGTGCCCGCATACGGCGGTGCGTGAAGACCCGTCGATGAATATTGCTGCGGTTGAAGAGCTTGAGGAAAAATATCCCGACAGTGATGTGATCCTGATTGAATCGGGCGGCGATAATCTCACGCTGACATTCAGCCCAGCACTCGCTGATTTTTACATCTATGTGATTGACGTTGCGGCCGGAGACAAAATTCCACGCAAGAATGGCGCTGGCGTCTGCCAGTCGGATATTCTGGTCATCAACAAGAAGGATCTGGCGCCTTATGTCGGTGCAAGCCTTGAGGTTATGGATCGCGATTCCAAACTGATGCGCGGCAAGAAGCCTTTTGTTTTCACCAATTGCAAAACCGGTGAAGGCATTGACGATCTGATGCAACTGATCCTTGATATGGCTCTGTTTGACGTGAAACCGGTTCAGGCGTCTCAAGCCTCTCAGGCGGCTGGGTAATGTCATGAGCTTACACGAGCGACTAAGCCGACTTGATGCAGCCCGTGAACTGAGCGGGTATCATACGCAGCCTGCACAGATGCGTGCTGCCGGACCCGGCAAAATCGGCGAATTGCGTTTGGGCTTCTCCTTACGCAATGGTCGCTCGGTACTGCACGATCTTTATCGTGTGGCCCCGCTTCTGGTGCAACAGGCGCTTTACTGGGACGAGGCGATGCCGGAATTGCCGATCTGCTCAATCATTTCGATTGGCGGCGGCATTCTTCAGGGGGATCGTTACAAGATCGATATTCATGTGGGTGAAGGCGCATGTGCTCAGGTCACATCACAGGGCGCTAATCGTGTTCATCAGATGGATGCCAACTATGCTTCACAATATCAGACCGTAACGGTGGAAGCAGGGGCATATCTGGAATATCTCCCTGATTTTACAATTCCCTATCGCAATTCCCGCTTCATCAATCAGACCGATATTGTGATTGATGAGAGTGCGACGCTCATCTATGGCGAGATGATGATGACGGGACGCAAGCATCATCATGAAAGCGAGCGTTTTGGTTTCGATCTGCTTTCCATGCTGATCTCGGCAAAGCGGCCAGACGGCAAGCGCCTGTTTACAGATAAGGTCCTGATTGAAACGGGCAATCCGACCATCGATTTTGCAGCGGTCATGCGTGGTTACGACGCGTTTGCAAATATCATCTGCATAACGCCGCCCGATGTTGCTGCGCGGATCAAAGAGCGTGTTCAGGTGAACTTCAGTACCGACGCGCCACGCGCAATATCCGGGGTGTCAGCGCTGCCCAACAATGCGGGGCTTATTTTGCGCGCTGTCGGCATGGAGAGCTACGACGTGCGCGCTGAAGTGCGCAATTTCTGGCAGATTGTTCGGGAAGAGGCGCGCGGTCGCACATTACCAGAGGAATTCCTTTGGCGTTAAAGCACTTACGCTCAAAAAGTGCGAAGCGATTTTGTGGTGGGTAATGCGTGAAGGCAAATAGACAGAGCGGAGATCTGGCTAAGAGGGGTTATCGAAATGTCAGACAAGAAAGTGAGTTTTCCAATCGCCTGCCTGCGTGGGGCGGGACAGGTGTTCTTTATGGAGAATGCCTTTACCGGATTGCTGTTTGTTGCTGCAATTGCTTATGCATCCTATGCAACGGGCGGCTGGGCAATCACAATTGGTGCAGTCGTTGGTCTCATCGTCGCTACATTGACCGCACAGTTGCTTGATTGCGATAAGCCATCCATTTATTCGGGCCTGTTTGGTTTTAATGGCATTCTTGTTGGTGTTGCTTTGCCGACATTTATCGCGGCCACGCCTCAACTCTGGTTTTATATCATCATCGGCTCGGCGCTCAGCACCGTTATCACAGCAGCATTCGGCGCAACGCTTACCAAAAGCTGGGGCATTCCGGGGTCTACAGGGCCATTTGTTTTGACGGGCTGGCTCATGGTTGCTGCTGCTTATTCTTTTGGCGCGCTTGATGTCACTGGCGACAGTCCCAAACTCGCCTCAGATTATTTGCAGGGGGCCGCTACAATTCCCGCAAATATTGAGCTGGTGCAAATTTTCTTCCGCAATATTGCGCAGGTCTTTTTGCTTGGCAACGAGGTCAGCGGCGCTTTAATTCTGCTCGGCATTTTTGTGGCGTCGAGGCAGGCAGGTATCGCAGCAGCGCTTGGATCGCTGATCGCGATGATAACCGCCATTGGCATGCGTGCTGATCCTGCGGTCGTCATTCAAGGGCTTTATGGTTTCAGTTCTGTTCTGACAGCCATTGCCGTGGGCGTTGTTTTCCTGAAGACGGATGGAAAGGTGATTGCCTATGCAGTGCTTGCAACCATCGTTACTGTTTTCATTCAAGGCGCTTATGATGTGATCATGTCTCCGATGGGACTGCCATCCTTCACGGCGCCCTATGTGCTCACACTGTATCTGTTTATCGCGCCGAAGAAGCTGCTTGCACCGCATCCACATAAGCCGGTGGCGCAGCATCTGGTTAAAGATAACTAGATTTTCTTGTTAAAATTCAAATAGTTCAGAGTTCCAAATCTGAAGGAAAATAACATGCAGTCTATCAGCGCAGGCGATACAGCCTTTATTCTAATCTGCACCGCACTGGTGTGCATGATGACTCCCGCACTGGCCTTGTTTTATGGCGGACTTGTCCGCCAGCGTGATGTTCTTTCCATCATGATACAGAACTTTGTTTGTATGGGCGTGGTTGGCCTCATCTGGGTTTTTGGTGGGTTCAGTCTGGCTTTCGGTCCGTCCATAGGCGGCGTCATTGGTGATATCACCACCTATTTTGGCATGTATCATGTCGGTATTGAGCCAAATCCAACTTATGCAGCAAACGTTCCCTTCATTATGGTGTTTGCGTATCAGATGATGTTTGCGATCATCACGCCTGCGCTGATGACAGGGGCCTTTGTCGGACGCTTCAAGTTCGGGGCTTATCTGTTCTTTATCGCATTTTGGACGATCCTAGTTTATTTGCCAGCAGCCCACTGGGTTTGGGGCGGCGGGTTCCTTGCGAAACTTGGCGTTGTTGATTTCGCCGGCGGCATCGTTATTCATGCCTCCGCGGGCTTTTCAGCACTGGCCGCAGCCAAATATCTTGGAAAGCGCAAACTCGCTCCCGGCGAAACGGAATCGCGGCCTGCAAGCCTGCCACTTGTGGCCATCGGTGCCGGTCTTCTGTGGTTTGGCTGGTTTGGCTTTAATGCCGGCGGCGCATATGCAGCCGATGCGCTCGCGGCTTATGCTTTCACCAACACCATGCTTGCAGGCTCCATCGCTATGCTTGTCTGGATGTTCTGGGAATGGAAGGAATCCGGTCGTCCGTCCTTCTCCGGTGTTCTTGTGGGCGCAGTGACGGGTCTTGCAACGATTACGCCTGCTGCAGGTTATGTGGAGCCGATCACAGCGCTTCTCATCGGTGCTATCGGCGCATCGGTCTGCTTTAATGCCAAATATGTGCAGAAATGGCTCAAAATTGATGACACATTGGAAGTCTGGCGTGCGCACGGCGTGGGTGGCATGACCGGCGCGGTCCTGATCGGTGTTACCGCGAGCTCCCATATCAACGCTGTGTCGGCAAGTGCCTATCAGCTTGGTATTCAGGTTCTGGCGGTTGTTATCGTTGCTGCTTATGCCTGGATTATCACGATGATCCTGCTAAAAATTCTGGATGCTTTTGGCCATCTGCGGGTGCCTGATGATGTTCAGCGTGAAGGTTTGGATGACGAGCTTTATGGCGAAAATGCTTTCAGCTTGTGGGGCATGAAAAGACAGATGGATAAGTAATCCGGCATTATTTATTCGGAAAAGCATAAATGAGCCCGTGCAAGATATTTCACGGGCTCGTTTGGCCTGCCTAACAGTTGAATATCAATAAAAGTTTGAACTTTACCTATAAGTATATTGCGCCCACCAAATACCCTCAGTAAGATGATTCTGTAAAAAGATCATACTTCGGAGAGTGCGATGAATTGGGTGTCGGTTGCGATTGCAGCGATTGTGACATGGGGTGCTGCGACACAGGCATGTGCCGCGCCAAAAGACAGCCTTGTTCTGGCAATCGGCGGCGAGCCGGATAATGGATTTGATCCTCTGGCGGGTTGGGGTGGCTATGGAAACCCCTTGTTTCAATCGACCCTTTTGCGGCGCGATGTCGATCTTGGCACTGTCCCTGATCTTGCAACCGAGTGGAAACTCTCCGACGACCGTAAAGTCTGGACCATCAAGCTGCGTGATGATGTGCGCTTTTCCGATGGATCGCCGCTCACTGCGGAAGATGTTGCATTCACATTCAATACCGCCAAAGCATCAGCCAATGCGATTGATCTGAGTGTCATGGAAAAAGCGGAAGCCGTTGATAAAAACACGCTTCGTATTTCGCTCAATAAACCATGGATCACTTTTGTTGAGGCGTTTTACACACTCGGCATTGTTCCGGCTGCGACCTATGGAACGGAATATGCACGCAAGCCGATCGGCTCCGGGCCTTATAAACTGGTCGCGTGGAATGAAGGTGAACAGCTTATCGTCAAGCGCAATGACGCCTATTATGGTGACAAAGGACCGTTTGAGAAAATTACGTTCCTTTTCACGGGTGAAGCGCCGGGGCTTGCGGCTGCAAATGCTGGCGCGGTTGATATGGTTGCCGTTCCTGCACAGCTTGCCGATACCATTCCCAATGGATTTAAGGCTATACCGGTTCAGACCGTCGATAACAGAGGGCTCAGCCTGCCTTTTGTAAAGCCGCATGACGTGAATGGTCGCAAAGTGGGCAATGCAGTGACTTCCGATCCTGTCGTCCGCAAAGCGATCAATATGGGGCTGGATCGGAAGCTCATTGTCGATGTGGCGCTTCATGGTCATGGAACGCCAGCATTCGGTCCTGCCGATGGATTGCCGTGGGCAGGTAAGGCGGATACCGTCGAGTTCAATCTGGATGCTGCAAAAGCGCTGCTCGATGAAGCGGGCTGGGTTGCCGGTGATGATGGCATTCGATCCAAAGACGGCATAAGAGCCGCTTTCCCGATCAATTACCCTGCCAGTGATGCAACCCGGCAGGCATTGGCTGAGACATCAGCCGAATTACTGCGCCCATTGGGTATTGATGCGACGCCAAAAGGTGGAAGCTGGGACGCGATTGAACGCGTCATGCATTCCGAGCCTGTGGTTTTTGGCTTTGGCAGCCACTCACCCTACCAGCTTTATAGCCTCTTTGCTGAAAAGCTGCGCGGGGTCGAATATATGAACCCAAGCTATTATGCGAACAGCCAGGTTGAAGCGCTTTTTGAGAAAGCGCAGGGCGCAGAAAGTCTTGAAGCTTCGCTGTCTTATTGGTCGCAGGCCGCTGATTATTACGGTCTGAAGGGCGACAATTCATGGGCGTGGCTGGTCAATCTCGATCATGTCTATCTGGCCAATAAGTGTCTCGATATTGGAAAAACCCAGATCGAACCGCATGGGCATGGCTGGCCGGTGACTGCAACAATTGCAAACTGGCGGTGGACCTGCGAGTGAATGTTGCAATCATCACTTTAATTGTATTGCGGGTTTTGCGCCTTGGCGCCTTGGTCGTGTGCGTTGCTTTCGCAGTGTTTTTGCTGATGAAAGCTTCGCCGATCGATCCGGTTGACGCTTATCTCGGACCGGCCATGGCCTATGTCGGTCCTGAACAGAAGATGCAGATTGCCGCCATCTGGGGGCTGGATCGTCCTATTTATGAGCAGTTTGCGCGATGGGCAGGAAATATTCTGTCGGGCGATCTGGGTTTCAGCATCACATACAACGCACCGGTAAGCGAAGTAATGAGCAGCCGCATTGGCGCGTCGCTGACATTGACGGGGCTTGCATGGCTTTTGTCCGGTCTTCTTGGCTTTGCCCTTGGACTGGTTTCAGCAGCCTATGAGGGGCGCTGGATCGACCGCACCATCCGATTGTACTGTTATATTCTTGCGGCAACGCCAACGTTCTGGCTCGCCATGCTGATGCTGGCGCTGTTCTCGGTTAAGCTCGGCTGGACACCAATCTGTTGCGCAGGTCCGATTGGCGTTCCTTCTGAACAGGTGAGTTTTCTTGAGCGTGTCCAGCATCTGATATTGCCATTATCGGCATTGACGCTTTTCGGGGTTGCGCAGATTGCTCTGCACTCCCGTGCCAAGCTTATTGAAGTGCTGCAATCGGATTATATCACGTTTGCGCGTGCCCAAGGCGCGCGTCAGGGCGACATTATCCTGCGTCACGGTGTTCGAAATGCCGCTTTACCAGCCCTGACGGTGCTCTTTGCTTCAATAGGCGAGATTTTTGGCGGGGCCATTTTGGCCGAACAGGTTTTTGCATGGCCGGGATTGGGACGTGCCACGGTTGAAGCAGGCATTCGGGGCGATGTGGCTCTGCTGCTTGCCATCGCAATGCTCATGACTGTGATTGTTTCGACCGGGAATATGATTGCCGATCTTCTGTATCGCATTGTTGATCCACGACTGAGAGAGGGAGCATGATGTTCATCCCTCTCAATGGACGCATACGTGCATTGATCAGTGCGCTGTTTTCGCTGGCAATTATCGTTGCGATCTCTATTGCTGCATGGGCCTATGGTGAAACGGGTATTCGCTCCGATTTTGCGATACGCAATATGGGACCCTCCCTTTCGCACTGGTTTGGAACGGATCAGATGGGACGGGATATGTTTGCCCGTACATTGCACGGTCTTACGCTGAGCCTGCGCGTTGGAATTCTTGCCGCAGGCTTTTCCGTGGTCATCGCCCTTGTGATTGTCCTTTTATCAGGCCTTGGTAAAACTGCGGATGCGATTGGCAGTTTTGTCACCGATGGCATGCTGGCTATGCCGCATTTTGTTTTGCTTATTCTTATAAGTTTCGCACTGGGTGGCGGTACGGGGGCAGTTATTATCGCCGTTGCGATCTCTCACTGGCCACGTTTCGCGCGTATTCTGCGCGCTGAACTCATACAGGTGCGTGCCGCACCTTTTGTCGAAGCATCGCGCAGTTTTGGAAAATCGCGCCACTTTATCTTGATAAACCACATTCTTCCGCATCTGTTGCCGCAAATGCTTGTTGGCTTTCTGCTGATGTTTCCGCATGCAATTTTGCATGAAGCCGGTCTGACCTTTCTGGGATTTGGGCTTGAACCATCGCGGCCAGCCATTGGCATTATGCTCTCAGAAGCGATGCGTCATATCAGCGGTGGCCGTTGGTGGCTGGCGCTTTTTCCCGGTTTGGCTTTGTTGATCATGGTGCTGTGCTTTGACGTGCTCGCTAATGGATTGCGCCGCCTGACCAGTCCGAGGGAGGCTCAGACCTGATGCTTGAAATCAATAATCTTTGCGTTTCGTTTCGTCGCTATAACGGTTTTTTTAGTCAGGATATGATTACCCGGCTGTCGGATGTTCACCTCAATATTGCGCCGGGCGAGATTGTTGCAATGATCGGGCATTCAGGGGCCGGGAAAAGTCTGCTTGCTCATGCGATTTTGGGACTTTTGCCAAACAATGCCATTGCGGAAGGTGATATTTATTTTCACGGAAAACCGTTGTGCAAGAAGAGCTTGAGTGAAAAGCGTGGCCGGGAAATCGCGCTTCTGCCACAACAAACGACTTATCTTGATCCAACGGCAAGTGTCGGTGCGCTGATTGGCTGGGCCGCAAACCGCGCTGGCAAGCCGCCCGCGATTGAAAGTCGCCTGATGGATGTGGGCTTGAGTGGTGATGTTGCTCGCCTTTATCCGCATCAGCTTTCAGGAGGCATGGCGCGGCGCGTTTTGATGGCACAGGCGATCTCCGGCGGGGCTAAATTGCTGATCGCAGATGAGCCGACAGCAGGGCTGGATCCCACCAATCGCGATATTATTCTGGCTAAACTGCGCAAACATGCTGATGAAGGCGGTGCCGTCTTGCTCATCACACATGATTTGATTCCTGTGCTTTCCTATGCGGATCGTATTGCGATTCTGAATGACGGGAAAATGTGTTGTCTGGCGCCAACATCAGCCTTCAGCGGAAGAGGAGAAACGCTCGGTTCTACCTATGCGCAATCACTCTGGCGTGCGCTGCCACAAAATGACTTCCATGCCTATGCTTGAAGCAAAAAACATCACGGCCGGCTATGGCAAACGAACGATCTTCACCGATGTTTCGCTGAGCCTGAGCGCGGGAACAATCTATTGTATTTCGGGACCATCGGGCTGCGGCAAGACCACGTTGGGGCGTATTCTTGCGGGGCTGAACCGTCCTGTTTCCGGTACGGTCTCTTTTGGTCAGCAAAACCTATCGGACGCAAAACTTTGGCCGGTACAATATCTCTATCAGTCGCCGCTTGCAGCGATGAATCCACGCTGGCAGATCCGAAAAATCATTGCTGAATCTGGTCCGGTCGATCCCGATATTGCGCGGACTCTTGGCGTTGAAACAGAATGGGAAAACCGTTATCCGCACGAGTTGTCAGGCGGACAATTACAGCGTGTCTCAATCCTGCGCGCACTTGGCGCAAAACCTGCATTTTTGATTGCTGATGAAATTACCTCGGCGCTCGACCCCGTTGCACAAGCACAGATATGGCAACTTTTGTCGATGCTTGCAGAGAAGCACAGTCTTGGTATTGTCGCGATCAGCCATGATGAGAGCCTGCTTTCAAGAATAGCTGGCGCAAACAATCATTTCCGATTGGGTCGGTAGAGACGTGGACAAAAAAAGCCGGGAAAAATTCCCGGCTTTCTGACTATTATGCAATCACACAGGTAATCTCTGGCGGACCAAGGTCGTCCAATACGAAGCTCCCCAGGCAATCACATCGTCGTTAAAGTCATATTCCGGGTGGTGCAGATTGGCACTTGGACCATTGCCAATATTGATCATGGCGCCCGGCACTTCATTGAGCATGAATGCAAAATCTTCGCCGCCGAGAGTGGCGGGCATGTCGCGCGCGACGCGGTCCGCACCGGAAACCGCCTCAGCGGCGAGGGCTGCCAGTTCGGTTTCACGTTCGTGATTGATGGTGACGGGATAATTACGCTGATAATCAAGTGTGGCCTTCGCGCCAAAAGCATCAGCAATACCAGCAACAGCACGCGTCAGCCGCTCCTCGATGTGATTGCGCACTTCTTCGCGCAATGTGCGGACTGTACCGGTCAATTTAATCTTCTGCGGAATGACATTAAAGGCGTCACCGCCATGAAGCGTGGTGATCGAAATGACGGCGGAATCAAGCGGATCGATGGTGCGTGCGCTCAAGGTCTGAATCGCCTGAATAAGCGCTGCCGTCACCGGAATTGGGTCAATCGTATGATGCGGGGAGGCGGCATGTCCGCCAACACCTTCGATGGTTATCTCCAGCACATCGACCGAGCCCATGATCGGACCGGAGTTGATAATGAAGTCACCGACCGGCAGGTTTGGACGGTTATGCATGCCGTAAACTTCATTGACCGGCCAGCGCCTGAAAAGGCCGTCATCAATCATCGCTTTGGCACCCGCGCCGCCTTCTTCCGCCGGCTGGAAGATCACAATGACGGTGCCGTCAAAAGCGCGGCTTTTTGCCAGTTCACGTGCCGCGCCTAAAAGCATCGTCGTGTGACCATCATGGCCGCAGGCATGCATTTTACCCGGAATTTTTGAGGCCCATTCAGCGCCGGTTTCTTCATGGATTGGCAGCGCGTCCATATCGGAGCGAAGGGCAATAGCGCGGCCTGATTTGTTGGTCTGTCCGTGAATGACACCGACAACGCCGGTGCGGCCAATGCCGGTCACGACTTCATCAAGGCCTGCCGCACGCAGCGCTTCCGCGACTTTTTCCGCTGTGCGATGAACATCATAGAGCAGTTCCGGATTTTCATGCAGATCACGTCGGAAGGCAATCAGTTCGTCGAGCTGGTTCGACGTCCAGTTTTCAACCGGCATATCAGGCTCCTTTTTCTGCAGCGTCGAGTGTGTATCGGAAGTCGCAATGACTTGCGCCCTGCATGATGGTCTGGGTGCGTTCAAGCTTCATTTCCGGATTGTAGCCAATGCAGAAATCGCCATCGCGATTACATGATAGAAGGTGCCCGATATGGCCCAGTCCCATATCCCGGTACATTTCTGAATAGCGGCAGCGCTTTACATTGAAATCGAAATGATCTTTGCTCTGCGACAGAACTTCAATTTCCAGCGCATCATCCTTGGTCCAAAGCGGTAGAATATCGGCAAAGTCCTGAAGGTCCGGCGTGTGGCCCAGTTCCTGCGCAAAACTGCGACCCTGTTCAATCGCCGAGCGCGTCACCGCTTCGCCGATGGCAGCCTGCGCTTCTTCTTCGCCTGACCGCTCGCGAAGAACCTCATAAACATTTTTAAGAACAAGCGCCTCAATGCGGCGACGTTCGAGAATTGGCATCTGATTCATGGATCAACCTTTCGCATGAATGTTATTCAACTTCGCTTATAACTGAGGCTCTGTTTTATCCTTACGCCGCAACCAGGCGAGATAGAACGGCGCAATCTTTCGCGCAATTTTGTGGAAGGGCAGAGGGGCAGGGTCTGAAATCGGAAGTGCGAGCTCCTGTAATGGTTCGCCATCAAGCGCGCGTGCAAATTCGCGTCCAAGTGCTGTGCCAAGCGCGACCCCGCGGCCATTGCAGCCTATCCACGCCCAGCCGTTGGTTCCAAGCTGATGCATTCGCGGAAAGCGATCCCACGTCATGCCGATATAGCCGCTCCAGACATGGGTAATTTCGGGTTCACCCAAGGCCGGAAATGCTTCTGCCATATTGCGGGCGGCTTTGCGTTTGACGCGTTCGGCAACATTATAATCACCCATCACCACGCCGCCGGTGATCAGCCGGTTACGCGCGTCATAGCGGAAAAAGCGCAGATCGCCGCGTGTATCAGAGACGGCCTGACGGCCCGGAAGAATTGTTGCACGCAGAGTATCACTGAGCGGGGCCGTTGCCATTTGCCATGAAAGAACCGGCACGATGGAGCGCGCCAGACGCGGTGCAAGGCTTTCACGCAATTCGCCTGTATAGGCATTGGTTGCAAGCAAAAAGCCTTTTGCACGAACCGTTGCATTACCAACGCGCACGATCCAATGGTCGCCTGTTATTTCGAAAGATGTGACAGGGCTTTGCTCATGGATGATTGCGCCGTGACGCTCCGCAGCAGCGGCCAGACCACGCGCAAGGGCGAGCGGATTGATGTGGCCACCCGTTGGGTTAAACATGCCACCATACCAGAAATCGCTGCCCAACAACTTCGATGTCGCGGCGCTATCAAGATATTGCGCTGGAAAGCCGAACCGCTTCCATGCCTCCACACGTGATTGCGATAGTTTCACGCGGCCCGGTGAATGCGCAGGCTGGAACCAGCCGGTCTGTTCAGCCTCGGCATGGATGTTTTCGTCACGGATGATGGAAAAAAGAATGTCGGCACTGTTGCCGATCAATTTTGCAAACCGTGTTCCGGCATCGCCATACCGTGCGGCAATGGCGTCTGGTTCTGCGGCGGTCATTGTCGGAATAACCTGACCATTGTTGCGTCCCGATGCACCCCAGCCAACAGCCTTTGCTTCAAGCAGGATCACCCGTTTGCCACGTTTCGCAAGATGAAGTGCTGCTGATAGGCCCGTGAAGCCACCGCCTACAATGACGAAATCCGCTTCCGCATCGGCTTTGATTGGCGCAGAAGGAACGCGCTCGGGTGCGGTTGCAGCCCAGATGGAAGGAGGAAATTGGATATTCTGCATAGGGGCGTGAACCTTCATTCTGTGCTGTCAAAGCGCGGCGGCGTCCAGCTTTTGCCGGGGATTGAGGCAAGAAGGCGCTGTGTATATTCGTGCTGCGGATGAGCAAAAACTTCGGCTGTCGGTCCGGTTTCAGCAATTTCGCCTTTCGACATCACGATGATGCGGTCGCATAATTGGGATGCGACGCGCAGGTCATGTGTTACGAAAAGAAGCGAGAGGTTGAGCCGTTCACGCAGATCGGCAAGAAGCCGCAAGACCTGTGCCTGAACCGAGACATCAAGCGCGGAAACCGGCTCGTCAGCCACGATGATGCGTGGTTCCAGTGCCAATGCCCGTGCGATGCCAATGCGCTGGCGTTGGCCGCCGGAGAATTCGTGCGGGAAACGATCAGCCGCAGCCGGTGAAAGCTCGACCAGTTCAAGCAGGTCGCGCGCTTTTGCATGCGCCTGTCTTTTTGGCATACCGTGGACGATTGGTCCCTGTGCAATCAGATCGACGACACGGCGGCGAGGATTGAGTGATGCCATCGGGTCCTGAAAGACCATTTGAATATCCTTGCGCATGGCGCGCACTTCGCGCGGGCTTGCACTGAGGAAATCGCGGCCATTCAAATCGACCTTGCCGCTGTCCGCTTCCAGAAGCCGCGTGACAATGCGCGAGACGGTGGTCTTGCCAGAGCCGCTTTCGCCGACCACACCGAGCGTTTCGCCCTGTCGCAGTTCGAAAGACAAGTCTTTTACAGCTGGCACAGCACTGCGTTTGCCACTGAATATTCCACCGTGCGCCCTGAATGTTTTGGACAAAGCATCCGCTTTAAGAACGACGGGCTGAGCATCACCGAATGGCCGAACGGCAGGTGGTATCAGCGCGGGAACGGCTGCGATAAGGGCTTTCGTATAGGGATGTTGCGGGTTGTTGAGCACATCCTTTGCCGGCCCTTCCTCAACAAGTTCTCCAAGCCTGAGCACAGCAACGCGATCGGCAATTTCTGCCACCACGCCAAAATCATGCGTAATGAACAAAATACCGGTGCTCTGTTCGCGTTGCAGATCACGGATGAGTTTGAGAATCTGCGCTTGTGTGGTCACATCAAGCGCAGTGGTTGGCTCGTCCGCGATGAGAAGGCGTGGCTTGAGGATCAGCGCCATGGCGATCATTACCCGCTGACGCTGCCCGCCGGAAATCTGGTGGGGATAGGCATTATAGGCCGACTGCGGATCGGGAATTTTGACGTCATGCAAAATGTCCATAACCGCGGTGCGACGCTCTTTTCGGCCAAGCCTGGTGTGTAGCCGCAGCACTTCATCAATCTGCCAGCCAACTGTCTTTTGCGGATTAAGCGCTGTCATCGGTTCCTGAAAGATCATGCCGATGCGGTTTCCCCGCAGAGCCTTCATTTCCTTTTCGCTCAGCGCGTAAAGATCGGTGCCTTCAAGCAGAACCGTGCCATTGGTAACGCGCACATGTGGTTCGGGCAGTAGGCGCATGATCGCGCCTGCGGAGAGCGACTTGCCTGAACCGCTCTCACCAACGAGGCAGACAATCTCACCCGGATTGACGGTTAATGTCAGGTCATGCAAGGCAAACGGACGGTCCGCACCGGTCGGGAGCGCTATTTGCAGATTTTTAATTTCAAGAACCGGGCTGGCTGTCATTTTTTCTGTCTCGGATTAAGCGCATCGTTGAGTCCCTCGCCGAGCAGACTGAAGGAGAGGACGGTCAGCAGAATGGCAATGCCGGGAATGACCGAGCAGAACCAGTCTGTGCGCAACACCGCGCGGCCCTGACCGATCATGTTGCCCCAGCTTGCATAATTGGGATCGCCCAGACCAAGAAACGCCAATGCGCTTTCCATCAGAATGGCTGTTGCCATCACGACGGATGCAAACACGATCACCGGCGGCAATGCATTGGGCAGAATTTCGCGGAAAATGATCGATGCGTTTCCAATACCTAAGTTGCGCGCCGCATCGACAAACTCACGTTTGCGAAGGGCCAGAAATTCAGCGCGTACCATGCGCGCAGGTGCCGTCCATGAAACAATGCCGATGCAAATGATAATGTTTTCAATGGATGATCCGAAGATTGCTACCAGTGCCAGCAACAAAACGAAACTTGGAACCGTCTGGAAAGCTTCTGTAACGCGCATCAGAACATCATCGACCCATCCGCCATAATAGCCGGCAAAGGCGCCAATCAGCACTCCGATGAAGATGGAAATGAGCGTGGCCACCACGCCGATCAGCAATGATATGCGGGCACCGTGAAAAATGCCGGACATGATGTCACGACCAAGCTGGTCAGTTCCGAGCGGTGTAGCCATATTCACGAATGGCCAGACAAGCGGATCACCGGCACGGCGCAGCGGATCGCCGGGTGTGATCACGTCAGCGAAAACTGCGATCAGCACAACAAGAATGAAAAGCAAAAGACCGAGCACGGCAGCGCGGTTGCGTTTGAACCTCTGCCAAAGAATCTTTGTGCGGGAGGTCTGCGGGCGCGGGAGAGTGAAGTCTTGCGATGTCATGACAATTCGATCCTGGAATCAAGCCGCGCATAGATAAGATCGGTGAGGAAATTGACGATGATGACAAGAATGGAGCACAGGAAGATAATGCCCATCAATGTGTTTATATCGCGTTTTATCACCGACATATAAGCAAGCTGGCCAAGTCCCGGTAGAGAGAAGATTGTCTCAATAACCACGGAGCCGCCAAGCACGGTGGAGAATTGAAGTCCGAGCAATGTGACAACCGGCAACAGCGCATTGCGCATGATGTGGTGAAACATAAGACGCGTGCCACTTGCACCCTTTGCGCGTGCGGTGCGCACATAATCAAGGTCTTCGACTTCCAGAACGCTGGTGCGCATCAAGCGCATATAAAATGCCAGATAAATCAGTGCCAGCGCTGTGGTTGGCATGATGAGGTGCATTGCAATATCGACCACATTATCCCAGCCCGAATAGAAGGCACCCAGCGTCTTCAATCCGCCCACCGGCAGCCAGCCAAGCTTGACGGAAAACACCAGCATCAGAAGAAGGCTGAAGAAAAAGCTCGGCATCGCATAGAAAATGAGGCCGAGTGTTGAGATTGCATTATCGGTCAGCGTATAGGCGCGGCGCGCAGCAATTGCGCCCAATGCAACGCCGAAAATAAAGGCCACCGAGAGCGAGGAAACCATCAGGAGCAATGTGGGCACCAGACGGCTCATCAGCACATCCCAGACGGGCAGCTCGTAAACATAAGACCAACCAAAATCCAGCTGTGCGATTTTGCTCATATAAAGCCCGAGTTGCATCCACACAGCCTGGTCAAGACCATATTCGGTCCGCAGATTGGCAACGAATTGCGGGTCCGCCCCGCCCATGTCACCGACAAGCGCGTCAACGGTATCGCCGGGGGCAAGCTTTATAATCAGAAACGACCCGATCATGATGAGAAGTATGACGGGGATCGCCTGCAAAATGCGCCGCAGCGCAAAACGCAATAGGGGAGGCAGGGGCATGACGGAGCATCCGATGGATTTTATAGGCAATACCGCCGACGGAATGTCCATCGACGGTATTGTTTGTTCAGTTTATTGGTCGATCCACAGATCGTACCAGCTTGAAGAATCCCAACGTGGCGTGTTGTGGTGGTTCTTCAAAGCCTTGTTGGTGACGCCGATGAACGGATGCTCAATGGCGAAAATAACCGGCAGATCTTTCATTTCGAGCTGCTGAACCTGATGGTAAAGCGCTGCACGCTTTGCAGGGTCGAGCTCGGATGCGGCCTGATCGATCAGACTGTCCATTTCGTCCGACTTGTAATCGAACTGGTTTGACCATGCGGTCCCGGCCGGAGTGCCGGACCGCAGCCAGACTGTGGTTGAGACGGCCGGATCCGAACGGAACTGGTGCCAGCCACTGGCCGTGTCAAAATCATGATCGCGATAGACACCATTGAGGAAGCCCGGCGCATCATTGGTCACGAGCTGAACATCGATGCCCACTTCTTTCATGGCTTGTGCATAATATTCAGACCAGAGCTGGGTATATTCGCCCCATGGTGCTGCGCGATGGCGCAATTTGAAGCGGATGCCGTCCGGCCCTGCTGGATAGCCAGCTTCATCAAGCAGTTGCTTGGCTTTTTCAACATCATAAGGATAGGTCTGAACCTGATCGGTGTAATTTGCACCACCCGAACTTGGGATCGGGCCACGGCCCGGCTTGGCATAGCCCCGCATGATCGACTGGATCGCAAAATCGATGTCGAGGGCGTGGTAGATCGCCTGACGAACTTTCAGATTTGCTAGGATCGGATTGCGCAGATTAAATTCAACGGTCGAGTGAGCGACGTTGTTTTCAAAGCCCTTGGTGCCTGTGTCGAAACGGCCATCTTTTGCAAGGCGCTCTGTATCCGACATGGAGATGCCGTTGAAAGCAGTTTCCATGATTTCGCCTGATTCAAGCGCTGCTGCAGCGGCCGCCTTGTCTGGCATGAAGCGCCAGATTACGCGATCAAGATACGGATATTCCTTTCCGCGCCAGTAATCGTCATTGCGCTGAGCAATGATGTGCTGTCCGCGCTCATATTCAACGAATTTGAATGGGCCAGTGCCGACAGGTGCCGAGTTATACTTGTTCTTGAGGATATCGGTGCCTTCATAAAGGTGCTTGGCGACAGGATGGCCAAGGTCAGGCATCGCGGCGACCAGAAGATCAAGCGGCATCGGTTTTGAATAACGGAAAACAGCCGTGTGCGGGTCTGTGCAATCGACAGCTTCCAGATTGGCCTGAAGCGTTGTCGAATAGTTGAGCAGCTTCTTCCACAGATTCATCGCACTGAACGAAACATCATCGCAGGTGAAAGGCTCGCCATCATGCCAGCGTACATTTTCGCGCAGCTTAAAAGTAATTTCCTTGCCGTCTTCCGATGAAGCCCAGCTTGTCGCCAGCACAGGCACATAGCCTTCATAGGTGCGGTCGATCAGTGGCTCCATGATACGGCCCGTGATCTGATAAATACCTGTCGAGGCACGCAAGGCCGGATTAAGGATACCCTGCTCGGTATTCATATGGACGATGACTGTGCCGCCGCGTTTCACGTCTTCAGCATGGGAGGGTGCCGTTGTGAGCGAAAAAGCAGCGAGAAACAGGCTAAGGCCAGCTTTCCTGATATGCATTGATGTTCCCCTAAAAGAACGTTGAGGGAGGGCTTTCCAGCCTCTTTTCCCGCAGGTTCCATTCTTGTTCAAGTCCCTGATTTTGCTAGAAAATGCCTGATTCCAGCTTGAATGTTCTATGCAAGCACGCCTATGCTAGAATCTATATGAAAAATGTCAATATAAACTAACATTTGTCTCAAAAATGGAAAATTATATCGGAATTTCTGCGTTAATAAGTCTCAATTTCTTCAACGCAGGTTTGTCACGGCGCGCGTTGCGTTGCTTTGCATAAGTGTGTGCCATAACTTTCGCTGAAAGAACGAATTCACTGCCTGTAAAGAAAAAGGAGAGCTTGTATGTCCCATCCTGTCAAAGGTGTTGATCACATCTTCCTGCTTGTTAAAAATCTGGAGCAGAGTGCTGAGCAATATCGCCGTCTTGGTTTTACGCTCAGCCCTCGTGGTCTTCACAGCAAGGAAAAAGGCTCCGGCAATTATACAATCATGTTCCCGAAGGATTATTTCGAGCTTTTGGGTATGGTTGCTGAAACGCCCGGAAATCTGCATCTGCGTGAGAAGCTTTCTGCACAGGGGGAAGGTGTGCATGCCGTAGCCTGCCGCATTGATAGCGCGTCACAGGCTAAAGCGGAACTGGCGGCTCTTGGACTTGAAACAGGGAACGTGGGTGCCTTTTCGCGTCCGGTTCAGTTGCCGAATGGTGGTGAGGACGTTGCGGCTTTTGAGACTGTTTCATTTGCCGATCAGGAAGTGCCGCAGGGCATGGTTTTCATGTGCCAGCATAAGACACGTGAGACTGTTTGGCTTCCTGAGTTGATCGAGCATGAAAATGGTGCAAACGAATTATCGGCAGTGCTGGCAGTTTCTACTGATCCTGAAGCATCGGCGAACGGCTTTGCAAAGCTTTTTGCTGAAGGAAAAGCAACAGGCAGCGGCGGCGAGTGGCGCGTTTCCACGGGGCCGGACTCTGCTTATATTCTTGTTTATGATCGTCCTCATGCGGAGCAACTCTATGGAGCTGCGGCGTTGGACAAGACTTCGGTTCAAGCATTTTCCGGCTTGCGTCTTCGCGTAGCATCGCTCGACAAGACCCGCGCAGTTCTTAATGCCAATCATGTCCCTTATACTGAGAGATCAGGCAATATTGTCATTTCACCCGATGAGGCGAATGGGACAATTCTCGAATTTACGCTCTGAATGACAGCATTATCCGACCGGGTGGAACAATGGTCGGATTAGATTCTATCTGCATTCATTTTATCCATAGTACAGCGCATGCGAGACGGACGAGGCCCATGAAGGTGTCAGCGTTTTCTCGCATCGCAATGCAATACGGCGATATCGCTTCAACTTGTTGAAAAAGCGCTCAATCTGATGATATTCTTTATAGATCCTCCAGTCTATAATGGGATGTTGGAGCGCGTGGGTTGGTGTTTAGTTCCTGCCATTGATGGATTGGGTTCAACTTGATTTCTCTGGCTCTAACGTCCAGTCTTTGCAGCTGCATCGGTAAGGCTTGCGTTCTCTCGGTCTCTTAATCTTGCGGGTAAAGTTGGACGCCGAGATATAGTTTCCGTGGTGGTGATGTAACTGTTCATGATTGTCGAAATGATAGCGTTTGACGGTTGCGTCTTCGATGGCTCTGTTCATCCGTTCGACGTGTCAGTTCGCCAATAGATGCTTTGGCTTGGTTAGCGTAGCTCCGACTTCGTGCAGCGGCGGAAGCTTGCTATCGCTGTATTAAGCCACAGATTACATGCGTGGTCGTGGCGCTGCGGTGTAAAGCCTGTCCCATTGCGCTTTCTCACCCAGACATAACCCTGAATTACAGGTTCCATCAGTTGCTGACAATGCGGGTTTGCGTAGTTCGCCACGCCAACGTGCAGATAAATTGAAATGTAAGAGAAAAACCACAAGCCTTGATGGTAAATCTTTGAACAAGTGCTTTTGTCAAAGTGGCCAAAGCAAAGGCAACGCAATGCTCTTACCAAGGCGTAGGGAGGAAGCCGCGATGGCGTTTACAAAGTGTAGAGTCCGCCTTGGTTTGTCTTGTTTGACGGCATCATCGTTGATTTTATTGGTCTTTTTAGCGTACCTTCAAAAAGGTATGATCATTTCGTTGCGTTTGATTTGTCTCTTTTAAAGGGAAGATACAAAAAAAGCCCGCAAAGCGGGCTTCGTAAGTTTTCGGAATTGATTTTCTCACCGTCCCAAAGCGAAGGCTCCTCGCTTTTCAAGATCGGACAAATTGTAATAACTAGCCACGAATTTATTATTGTCGAAAAGTGGCGAGACGCCGAGATCTGCTAATCGCTTCTTCATCCCAACTCGGTTCACGCCGACCTTCTGACAGAAATCTACAAGAGAAATGAACTTGGATTTAAATTCTTGAAGCGAGTCCTCGTTAATCAATCGAGCCATTTTTGATGACCGCTTGTAATCCCTCTCCTTGATATAACCTCGCCTGAGAAGCTGCGATAGCGTGACATCCGATGTACCGAGTAAGTCGAGAGCCTGCTCGAAAGTTACGAAATTTTCTTGCATGTCAGACAGGCTCTGGAGTCGAACACGTTGAACTTCGAGCTTACTCACGCGTAGCCTCGCAAGCAGGCCGCCTGGGCCAGTAATGACACGAGCGTCTACAGAACCCTCGATAATCAGTTGAAGAATGTTTTCAAAAGCCATCGTAAAAGCGTGGGCGAGTTCCATTAGCGAACCCCACTCGTCTTCGTCATGTTCGACCGATTCCGCGTTTGCGAGCAACGCGGATTGGAAGCTGTCCAATTCCGCTTGAGGAATACGCAAATATCCCCTTTCGTTCTCTCGTTCTTCAACCTGGCCTACAAACCCGACTTTCACCAGCGTCCGGAACTGTTCTTCATCCACGCCGAGAATTTCTGCGGCAGCCGTAGATGTAAGGGTTTCGCTAGCGGCTTCTAAAATTGGGCGGGCCCTCTCAGCATCAAAATAGATAGCCGAGTCATTCTGGTTGATGCGGTCGGTTAGTCCATGCGAAACAAGCAGGGTCTTAATGCGCTTTTTATGAATGCCGAAGTCTGTGTGAGCAGAGTTCACACAATAGACATAGCGGTGCTCGACGGGATTGATAAAGGTCATGCCCGGACCAAATGGCATGTTCTTTTCGGCAATGTCCTGGAACAACGTCACAAGAGGCTGGTATGCTGGCTTCAGTTTATTGCGGCGGAGCCAATCGACAAGCTGACCGAAGAACTGCTCGACGAAACGAACCATCGGCCTTTTCTGCTCGATGGTTTCAATAATAATGCGCTCCAGTTCTGCCTCCCCTTTGCAGAGTAGCCTAAATCCCCATTCACGCTGGTCCGTCGCCTCATCCTGAAAGTGGGTGAGCTTATGAATCGCAATGAACTTTCCCATATAACCAGAAAGCTCAGCAACGATATGTGCGTCCAATGTGTCGACCAAATCGTTGGCTTCGGCGCGTTTGAAAATGCGGTCACGCAGAAAACGATCCATGAAGGGTGCTGAGCTTTGCTGATCAGTGCACGCCTGATTGCGGATTGTCTGGACATTTTGCTCGACGAACGTGGCAAAGTCGTCGCGCTGGTCAAAAGAAGTTACGAGGTGCTCGGCCAACTTACGCCCATGCTCTGGACAACCTTCGATACCGCGACAACTCCACCACGAGCGTGCATAGGGCTTGGCAATGGAGCGACCTGGTCGCCGATCAATGTCGTCAAGAACGCAATGCGGACAGTATCGGAGCATCTTTCCCGGACGCATCTCTTTATTGAAAATAGCGTGGCCAAGCTTCCAGTTGGAACCTGGATGTTGATGGACGATGCTTGCATCCGCTAAGCGTTCAATGGAAATCCCTGAAAGCTCCGCGATTTCCGCAAGCGCGTCATGATCTCCACGAACAATAGCTTCTCGGCTCGTGTGTGTGAAACCGAGCAATGATTGCAAGGAATCATAGCTATTCGCGCGCGCCAGACGCGACACGAGGCTGATCGGACTTTCGTCTTCATGGAAGGGCAGGGTAACCGGCAATGTCATTTCTTGGTCCTTCCTTTTTTCTTGGGTTCGTTGGGTGCAGACAAATCGGCGAGCACATGTTCCGGCGAGATTTCTGACCAACGCGGCGCTGAGAAGATATTGTGTTCGGGCAGGCAACCGCTCGATTCTTGATAGACGAATGCGAACGCACGATTTTCGAGCACAGTCCTGTCGTTTTTAACGGTCAGGATGCAAGCGGCACGAATAGTTTCAACAATCTTGCCTAGCCCGCCTTGAGCCGAGTGACACAGTCGCCCCACAAAGTCTGCTTCTCGCAGTTCATCCGCGATCTTCAGGCCACAGATCTGTTCGGCAATTTTGGTCATGGCATCGTTGATGAATTGCTGATCATCAGTAGGGCTCTGCTCAACATAGCGAATGACCTTGCTACGGTTCGCGAGCTGGAGATCATTTGTCAGCAATTTGGCAAGATCCGGCACACCCGAAAAGATCGTATGCAAAGGCCAGTCAGGAATCTGCATAAGGCTCTTCAGCCCGTCCTGGACCTCGGTAATCACCTTCTGACTATCGTGACGAATGAGGTGTTGAGCCTCATCGACGTGCAGGTAGAGAATACCTCTCGCTTTCAACTGAGTTTTCACAGCCGAAAATAGCTGGGTTTCAGTTTGCTTGGAGTTTGCTGGAAGCCCCATCGCGGACAGCAGTGTGATTGCAAACCCCTTCATGGTTGATGAGCTTGATGCCTCGATGCTGAGAAAAGGCGTGATGGTTTCGCCAAACTCATTTTCTCGTGGCTGAAACTCTGCGATGCGACCACAGTGGTGTTTCAATGAATGGGATTTGCCGCTCCCGGATTCACCAATGACAAATAATGCAGTCTGGCGAGAGCCGCCGCCACCGTTCAGGTGATCATCGACGTTATCAACCAGTCCTTGCAGCATATTGAGCAATTTTCTGTCACGAGGACTTTCGAGATATGTGCCGTAGATATGTCTTTTGAGTTCTTTCAATTCGTCAGTGTTCATTGGTCCCGCCCTTCTTAAAATTCGTCGTAATAGCCGCTCCTTGAAACAGAGGTTTCTGTTTGAAGGTCGGAATCTGTATTGTTCGCTCTGGTTTCCAGCCGCTCGCTTTTCGCAGCCCGTTTTGCAGCTGCGATCTCTTTCTTCTGGACCGTTTGGTACTCCACGAACGCCGATTCATCCGCGAGCTTCAGATCCCCCGGAAGAGAAGCGAGCGCTTCAAGTCCCTGCATCTGGTCATCCGGATTTGCGATCCAACTGCCGCACAGTTCGGCTTCGAGCCTTGCCAGTGCATTGCTATCCAATGACCGTGCACCCAGCTTTGCCCTGATCATCGCGGCGTCACCGGAGGTCCGCAATTTATTGATCGCCCGGTACATAGCGGCGAGACCAGACTCGCTTTCCTTGGCATTAGCCAGACGAAGCTGCTGCCGTGCTACGATCCATTCCTCAAGCGAAACGTTATCGTCCAGTCCGATTTGGTTTTCGACTGAGAACCAGCCCTTATCCTTGCCTGCATAGACGGCAATGGAACGCAGATTCGCTGGATCGTACTTGATCTCAAAATCCGTCTGACCATGTTTCAGGCGAAGGCGCGTTAGCTCATCGTTCGAATAAGGAATGCCCATGAAAGACACGCCATAGGACGAAATCCGTCGCGAAACCTTCTCCCCAAAGATGTGAAGCATTTCCTCTTCGTCGGGCGCAACGTCGATTGGATATCGGGATGTCGCCTTCACCCAAGCATTGTGTGGGGTACCATCCGCGAGCCCTGCATGCTTCTTGTTGTGATAGATATCGCAGATCGCGTAGAGGAAGAACTTGATCAGCTCATCACTCTGCAGGCTTAAGCGTTCCTCCGGATTGTAGTCTCCTTTCTCGTGAATAGAACCGAAGGTTCGGCCATCAAAATGATGCGCCACCATCGGACCAATGGTTTTGAAAAGCCGTTCGATAAATGGTCTGGCTTGTGGTTCACCCGCTGGTGGTCGGGTAAACGCAATGCGTGCATTCCTCAAAACTTCCTGGGTCCGCTGGCTGACGAACTCCTTGCCGTTATCGCAATAGATCTGGCGAGGACGAAGGCGTCCAATCCAGGGCGTTTCGCAACCCAACGCAGTGGAAATATGCGTTTTGTCGGACATGATCATTCTGATTGCTTCGACAGCATTGGCCGCATTCGGATTAGTGCTCGCCTTAAAAGCCAACACATAGCGAGTGGACACGTCGATGGCGGCAGCGAACCAAATGCGGGTGCTTCCGATCTGATTACGGTAGCTTTCTGGTAAGAGGGACCACATCCCCGTTTCCACGAACAAGGACATCAATTCCACATTCCAGAAATCCATCTCGATCCGGTCACCCGGCACTTCGAAATGGAAGCTTCGCTTTACGGAAGAAAGTCGTTTCTTGGCGTAAGCCTCCCCGTGTCGTCCAGCGACCTTCGCGTACTCATCAAAACCATCAATGATGCTCTCGAATTTTGTGCGCGAAACTTTTTTGAGCTGAGAATCCGGTGATGAATTCATCTCAAAAAGCTTGGCCAGATAATCCTGATAAACCTGTGCCTTCGATTTCTTCCTGTTATCCATGTACCGAAGAGCTTCGCTATGCGCGAATGCAATCGATTCCGGATCAGCGGAACGATAATAGGTACCAGGACCATGATGACGTTGAACCAATCCGAGGACGTCGCCTCCGCATCCGTGATACTTGGTGTAATCCCTCCAGAAAGTCTTGACCGATGGGGCGCGATAGAACGTGAGTTCCATCGGCCTGTCTGCGCGCCTGGCGCTTGGGAGAAGGCTTGACTGGATCTCGGCGTGCCAAGTCTTCAGAAGATGCTGGAGCTTCCCATTGTTCCAACGTTTCCGCCCATATTCCGGGAATTCCGCGTCATAACGGTTGATCAGCTTTTCACGAACGAGAGCCAGCTTCTGAACCTTCTCAGGGAAATCAGAGAACTTTTTATCGCCGAAGATAATGCGTAGCTTCTGTTGCTCAGGTTCCTGATACCCATACCGAACCGAGGCGCGACCAGCAGAAATTTCGTTATAGAGCTCCTGATGGCCGACAACGACTTCGTGGCTGTCGTCTTCCCTCTTGATGTGCCATCCCTCGTTGCCTCTGCAAACTGGAATCCAATGGGCGTTCTTATAGCTAAGCCTGTCGACCTTGCGCATGTTCACCAAAGAGCGCTGGAATGTGGCTGGCTGTGCAAAATAGCTGTTCATGCTAACCTCCTTTTTGAACGTAGCTGTATTGGTCGTCGTCTAGCGAACCACAGTCATCCAACTGAGTTCGTTGATCTGTCCCGGATTCACGGGCCTGATAATTTCGTGGTCGATAAGCGACCAAGCCGCAGTCCAGCGGCTTGAACGGCTCGTGCAGTTCTTGAACAATTGCCCAAACCGGAAGTGGCCTGGGCAGTATTTGATCTCGTTGGCCAGCGCCAGATACTCAGTCTCATTGTAATGAGAACGGGCGCGTAGAATGTTCATGGCGTTCAAAAATGCATCGATGTTAGCCTCGACTTCGGTGAGAAGTCTGAGCTTGATGTCGGGGTGTCGAGTTTCAATTTCACCCAGTGTCCCGATGCATTCCATGCCTGCCCGTTGAATGCGCTCCAGCACATCTTGCATGGCCGCCTTTTTCTTGAACGGCTTAACTGCAATGGCCAGGTGGACTCCGCTTTTCAGCACCACGTAATAGTCGAAGGTATGCTTTCGTCGGACACCATCAGCGTCGACGTAGCTCATTACCGGGTACTGAGAATGAAGTTCCTGAACGTCTCGCCGCGCCTGAATTAATGTCGAAACCCGGTGCTCAAGTTCACTTTCATGGAAGACAACTGTAACTTCATGAACAGTGGAACCACGAGCGGTTTTGGCATTCTTCTGCTGAGGTTCACGGGTTGCAAATCCAGGGCGGGGCTCTTTCCAAAACTTGACGGAAGAGCCGCCACTCTCGGATGAGGCTGCCTTATATTTCCAAGCCCCCGACCTTGGTCAGGCCGTGACAATCTTGGTCAATGAGCTGCAGCAGATCACGTGATGCGTCAGCTTCGGCGATGAATCCGAGACCGGCACGTTGAAGACTGATGTTTCGAGATACTTGACGAGAAAAATTCATAGCTGTCCCCTGAAAGCTTTTGGCGGCCAGGATGGCCGAAAGTCTGTCAAATGGGGAACACAAGGATAAGCCGATGCAAATGCGCAACGGGTATTAAACCGACGCCAATACTAGGCCTTGCTTGTGCTCCACTGGGTAGTCGGTTTGCGTATCATGGTGATATTATCCTTTTGCTTGAGCGATTAAGCTCAGGGCGCTGCATATGGCAGCGTTTCGATTTGATTGCAACAACTAAATTTGAGTTAACCATAAAAAGTTGGTGGCGTTATTATGCTCAAGATTCACAACCGAAGTTGCAACCGGCATAAGGAGCAGTCTTAGCTCTCGTGTGCGCTGAACGTTAACTTTCAGGAGTTGAGTATGAAGATCACGCTGAATGGCATCGCCTTGATGGCAACACTCGGTGGTGGTGTTTCGCTCGCCAATGAGCCACCCAGCCGTGAGGAGGCTTTCCGTCTCTCAAATCAGGTTCGCAAATGTTTTAGGATGCCTCTAAACCAGTCCGGAGACGCTGTTATAGAATTCCGCCTTCACAAAAACGGAAGAGTAACTGAGGTCGAAACGGTGAAATCTGAAGGATGCACCAACTATGTTGTCGGATTGGCAGCTGAGGAAGCCGTGAGGAAATGCCAGCCATATCAGACCTCGATTGTTGGTAAGGTGAGAGTTCCGTTTATTTTCAAAGCCACCTCACCGATGACCGACGAGCCAAAGTCTCAATAAGCGATATGGATATGATCGAGCAGACCTGATATTTGCACGCTATGATTAGAAGCGTTTGCATGTTGATCGTCGGTTTCGGAGCACTCATCCAAGGCATTCTTCGTCTTGGAAAACCAGCTCAGACGGTTGAAAAATCTGGATGGCTTTATCAGCAGTTCGGAGACCAGGGGATAGCAGTTGGCATGATCGCGTTGGGCGCTGTGGCGCTGCTCATCAGAGCCGTTATGTTCAATAACACATGGGTTCGCGCTATCGGGGGCCGTAAGCACCTATAGTCGTTTCAACATAAATTTTATGCAGCCTTTCGATTCTCGCTTATTCGTTGAAACTCCGCCAGTATCTCCGGATAATATTGGGCAAGTTGCCGGACAACACGGACGTTCTCTAGCAATCGACCGACGTATCCGGTGGCAATAACCAGATCGATGTTATCTTTGCCGTAGTCTTCTTCGGCAATCTTGAACTCCTTTTCCAAGTTTGCCGTCTCGCTTTCCATTCTGGAAATCTGCTCAAGTGTTAGCCCTTTAGCGGCTTTTTTGGGGGCGATCAGCATACTCTCGGGGGTCGATAGCACAAGCGAATTCGCATAGCTTTGGCTATAGTTGTTCATCGCAATCATAAGTTCGGCGACTTCAATTTGCCTCATTGGTTTCAGCTTTTTAATTTGAGACATCGAATTCAACGGTACGTGTCTGTCTTTTAGCAGCTCGGCAGCCTCCGGACAGATACCGTCGAGCATTCGTTTTTTAGCCCTGATGCTGTTGATGTTAACGTTCAGTGCTCGAGCCAAGCGTTCCTCTGAAACACCTTTTTCGATAGCCTTCATAATCATTCTGTACTCTTGGATCGTCGCCAATTTGCTGATCCTTTTGTTGTAAGTGAAGGCTTCATCTTCGGTTGCAACAAGGCATACGACCTCGGTGTCGCCCCTCTTGCGCAAAACATCCAAACGCAAATGGCCGTCTAAAAGATGAAATAAGGTAGCATTCTGCTTGTCTCTCACGACGACCGGCGGTTCTATTAGGCCGATTTCCCCTATGGAAGCTGCTATTTGAGCATACTTGGAAGATCGTAACGCGGTTGGTGTAATAGGCCTCAAGGGAAGAATGGAATCCAGCGAAATGCGAAGGCTGGTTGTTTCGAAAGCTAGTGATACGGAGCCATCTTTACTACTATTTGACATGTACCTTCTCCAGATTTAGAGCTTTCGAGCCAAAACTTCAGGAATGGTTGTCAATCCTTCCTCTTCAAAGATTGGCCTTAATCTATTGTCGAGAAGAAGCGTTTTGACTGCTGCAATAATGAATGCCAGTCTGCTCTTCGCGGCGTCAGCTCTCTTGATCAGCATTTTCTTTTTGGTCGTATCGGCTTCGAATGCCTTGAGAATGGCGTCAGATGACATCGGGCGAGCTCGGCTGTCATAAACCTTTAGGCCTTTACCTCGAAGACGACGCATTTCGACAATTCTCTTGGCCTGTATTAGCTTGCGTCCACGAAGAAGCTTGCTTTCGTATGCGGTCTGCAAGGCTGACTGAATCTCGTTGTTTTCTGCACCTGCAATTTCCAGTGCAATGGAGAATGGAATCTGTCCGCACTCTACAGCATTGAGCAGTCGTTCTTCCCCTTTTTCGATGAGGCTTATAATTGCATGAATATATTCGGGCGTGAGGCCAGTCATTTGTGCAATCTTCGGAACAGAATGGCCGCGCCGACTCATACCTGCGATGTCTTTCAACAAATCGACAGCGCGAAGTTTACGCCTTGCACAGTTCTCCACTAGGCTTGCGATGTAACAGTCTTCCGTTCTCGCATTAACTACAAGTGCTGGAACTTCGGTCTGGCCAAGCGCTATAAAGGCTTCGATACGCCCTTGACCACAAACTAAATCGTAGCATGGTCCTTCAGACGTCATACGGCGCGCGACAGTGATAGGTCTTTTCAACCCGATCTGGCCGATATTGTCGATGATTTCTCGAAACTGTTTTCGATTTCGACTGCGGGCGTTAATGACCGTGATACTGGAAATGGGTATCATCTCGATCTTCTGGGCAGGTGTAGCAGACATCATGCAACCTCCGAAATTGGGACGCGAGCAGCCAAAGAATAAAAATTGTCTAGCGATTCAGTGCGAAATGCGTCGAAATATAAACCGTTCTCTTCACAAAGGCGCACCACGGCTTGCTCAATCGTCATTGTTGGCAATAGATAATAATCGTGAGCGGCAGCGTTCGATTGGTCCATACGAACGACGAGTGAAAAATCCGGCCGGATTTCTGTATCGAGCCGGACTTTCCATCGAAGGTGACCATTGGGCGTAGTCAGACACCGCGCGATTATAAGTGAGACTGTAAACTCACCATTGATAGTGAGCAGATCTGTTTCTGGATCCTGGATTACAGTCCCACCCGTAATTTGAAGGCCTTGGACGAGCTCGCTTATTAGATCGCGATGTCTGACGCGCAAAGCCTTATTAATTTCAATGAAACTGTAATCTTTATCCGGTGCAAACCCCACTAATGTATAGGCTCGAAGCAGACTACCGAAGCGATGAGTAAAGGCGCTGCTTGAAGGACATTCTTCCGCTTCATCTATTATCAATCCAGAAAGATAGCCCGTATTGTGAAACACCTTTGCCAGTTTCTCCAACATTGCCTCGTCACTCAATCGCGCAGAACGCTCGAGAATAATTCCCGTAGCTTTCCGGAAAAGTTCTCCGGTTACAATTGGTTCGAAGACGCTGTCGGCTCGAACCCATTCTTCCGGGGGATTGCGAGCATGTTTGGATTTGAGCTTGAAAGACGTCTTCGCCCAAACATTGTTCCCGATGTATTTTTCGTTAGTAAGTACCTGATGAACTGTACCTCGCGTCCATTGGCGATTTAAATCGGTCAGGACGCCCATCTCGTTCAAGTGATGGGCTATTTCGGCTTCCGTCCGTTTCTGATTAACAAATAAATCGTAGATATCCCTCACTCGTTTCTGCTCCTCTGCGGGGCCGGGAACGAGAATGACCCGATCAGTCGCGATGCTCTTCTGCTGACCTGGCAAAAGTTCGCTTTTCTGATTGCCGCACTGATCGATTAACATGCGTCGCAGGCCGTAACCGGCAGCACCACCTTGTCGAAAGCCTAATCGGATTAGGCGCACTTGCCCATTATAAACTTTGATGGAAAGATCACGACTGTACTCGCCAGCCATGGCGCGTTTGAGTGTTTTAACGATGGAAGAGCCCATACTGCCGTCATTCGAAAATAGCTCTCCGCAATAATGCACCGAGACACCGGCACGTTTGCATTTCAACTCAATTACCGCAGCTTCGTCAGGATCTTGAAATCGTCCGAGGCGGCTAACGTCGTATACGAGGAGAGCCTTGTAATTAACGTGATTGTTTTCAATGTCGAAAAGTAAACCTGTTAATGCGTCACGTCCTCGGAGATTGAGGCCGCTCTTACCTTCGTCAGCATAGAGTTGAACAATTTCATAATTGTGCTTCTCGGCATAGGATTGAATTACGGCAAGCTGATTGTCGGTTGAATAGCGCTGATGATCTGTAGACATACGAACATAAGCTGCCGCCGACACGGGAGGCATTAAGATGGGACCTGTTTGGTGACTCCAATCAATAATCATCGTCTTTCTTGGCGGAAAAGCTGATTAAAGGATTAATATACACTATAAGGGTAAGAACAATGGTTCCTAAAAAAGGCACAGATGTTCTGAAGCAAGCGCGGCGTATTTTTCTAGAAGAGATGTCAATCGCGTTAAAATCGGAACTTGGCGATAGTCGCAAAGCGGCTAAAGAAATCACGAAATGGACAGGGGCAAGTGATCGTACTGCCAAATATTGGCTGTCGGGCGCTCGCGCGCCAAGCGGGTGGCAATTGGTCGTTCTGGCCGAACATTCCGATGCTGTATTTCACGCAGTGCTACGTTTGAGCCGCCGGAATACTTTCCAAGTTTCTGTTGAACTCAACGCAGTCAAGGCTGCATTAAAAAGTGCAACCATCCTCATTGATGACTTGACCGCTCCCTGAGGGCTTGTCTCTTTGATCGAGAGTGTTCGCAGTGCTCAGAGACGTTTACCTTTGAGCCCAATTGCGCGTCTTCTATAGATGCCTGATGGGGATCAATTTATCTCCAAAAAATGTATAATAATTTGGAAAGAGGTGTATAATTATTTGAAGCACAATTTAATTAATTAATTATCAATTTTACAATTATGAAAAATATTAAAGGTTGATATATGATTATTTTCATACCAATATATCTAAAAATAGAGAAATTTTATGGAACAAATAATCGAAGAACTTTTTCAGAAATGCATACAAGAATTGCTTATCGATGAAAATTTGAGTGATATTCATATCAATGAATCATCAGTTGTTGTTAGGTTGGTCTATGATAAATTCATCGATAGAGATGTTATAGATAGAGATATTAATGACTTCGTCGCCTCAATTTACGTTAAAGATCTGAATTTTCTTTCTTTAATGTTTGCGATTCAACTCGCTGAAGCAAATCTTGCAGCGTCACTGCGTTTAATTAATAGCGGATTTGATCCTAAAAATGACGTGCGCTTGAATCTGATAAATCGTTCATTTTGGCTTATGCAAAAACTTGCGCTAGCGGCTGGAAAGTATCGAGAATTAACCATTTCTGTTGAAACTGAATAGAGTTTTCAATTGGATCAGATATAGCCTTCTCAAAAAGTGAGGGCTAAATGTTCGAAGAAATCAATAGTATCATCGATGACTATGATCGGGGAAAAAATCTCCGCGCTAGAGAATTGTACCAGGAGTTTTTCGAGATGCTTCATGCTCTTGATCTTTCAGCTCAAGGATTCAGGGAGGGGTCCACTGAGCATGTGAGAGTTGTAAGAGGATGGGAAAAATTGCTGAGCGCCTGCAGGCGCTTAATGAAGTCGTTTGTCAGTTTGACCAAGAGAAAGTCTCTGAGCATGCGAGTGACTGTCCTCCGACATACGTATATGGACGCGCCGTTAATTCAAATGATGGTGGTGACGAAGCTTTGCTAGCATGGTTGCGGGAACATTTTCCAAAAACTTGGCCGCGCTGAAAATTCGCGATGCTTACTTAAATAAGTGACGCTGCACAGGTTTAGCATTGGTTTGAACTGCGCCCACTTTCGGCCAGACACTTAGCATGAGCAGGAAGGCTCAAGCACAGGCTTGAGGATAAGCTTATGGCTAACGATTTTGACAGGTGGACCTGATGATCGGTGACGTCCGGTGGAGATGCTGGGCAACTGGCGTTTGTTGCGGAGTATCAAGGCTCTGGTTATCATCTTGGCGGTTCTGCGCCGGAGAGTGACATGTTTAGCGCCCACATTCATATTGTACTGTGATGCGAAGTAGCGTCGATAGCTTCAAGGTAGCTTAAGGCTGACGCATAGTCATGCGCATGTCTGATCAAGCTCAAGCAGATTCCTTATAAACTGCTTGGTTCCGAGAAATCGTCAATCAGACTAAAGGGAGCCGACATGGGAAAACAGGCATTTATCATTGGCGGAACCGGGCAAATCGGTCGGGTAGTTGGCCTGAAATTGTTGAAGGAAGGGTGGGGCGTTACCTTCGCAAGTCGTAATGGAAACATTCCCGATGAAGCTGTGGGCTTTGGCGCTAAGGCAATCTCTTTGGATCGTGATCAACCGGGCGCTTTAGCACAAGCCATCGGCGAAGGCGCTGATGCTGTGATCGACACAGTGGCGTTCGACGAAACACACGCAAATCAGTTGCTCGAACTGGAGTCATCAATTGGGCAGTTTGTAGTGATCTCGTCTTCGAGCGTTTATCGTGATGCATCTGGCAGAACACTTGATGAAGCGCGAGAGAATGGTTTTCCGGACTTGCCAGACGGGATGACAGAACAACAGCCAACTGTCGAACCTGGTTCAACGAATTACTCGACAAAGAAGGTTGCGCTCGAAAGACGGCTACTCGATAAAGCTAGGCGTCCCGTTATAATTTTACGTCCCGGTGCAATTCACGGCACGCATTCTTCGCATCCCCGCGAGTGGTGGTTTGTGAAGCGCATGTTAGACGGCCGTGAGGTGATTCCAATCTGTTTTAATGGGAAAAGCCGTTTCCATACGACTGCCGCGCTGAACATAGCCGAGGTGACGAACGCTGCTTTAATCCAAACTGGGAGCCTCATCCTTAATATAGCAGATCCGGGTGCTCCGACCGTTCATGAGATCGGCTCTCACATTGCCAAAGCCATGCGTTGGAAAGGGATACTTAAGCCAATTAATGTCGCAGATGCAGGTAAGGATTCGCTCGTTGGCTGGACACCTTGGTCAGTTCCTGCTCCGTTTACTTTGAGTACTGAAGCCGCACAGAAAATCGGATACATACCGGTTACCGATTATGCGCGTTCAGTTACGAACACTTGCCAGTGGCTTCGAAACTTGTCTGACGAGGACTGGCAACAACGCTTTCCCGCCTTGGCACGCTATACCATTCCCTTATTTGATTACGTCTCGGAAGACGCATACTTCGTGGTTAGTCGGTAATTTACTGTCCAAACTCACGCGCCCATTTGCTCAAGCTCAAGCACGTTCCCTTCAGGATCACGTGCATAAGCGATAAAGTAAGGCTTCTCCGGCGTTCCGAAATTTGTAGTTTGCCCGATCTGTGACCCACCCGCCCTGATGATTTTCGAAAGTATATCGTCGAGGTTCTCTATCCGGAAAGAAAGATGACCATAACCAGGTTCATTGACCTTTGGCAGGTCGCGCGAATGGGTGGTCTTATGCTCATGTATCTCAAGGAAGGGCCATTCGAGCTCCGAAAACTTTAACCAGATCGAATAGATCTCGCAATCCGAAAGCCCGTTACCACGTGAGACCTTATCGCCTGATAAAACCCTGGGCTCGCGAAGCAACTCGCATTTCATGACGTCCATATAAAATGCAGCGAGCGTTTCCGCATTTCTAGCGACCATATTGATGTGAGCGAGTTTCAAGGCTAAGTACCTTCATCTTTGTTTGAGTTCCTTTTTAATTGCCACGTATGGGAACGCAACGGCCTCGTGCCAAAGTCGATATGTCTATTTACAGACACGAGCTGACGTTGAAGACGGATCACAAACTCGAAATTTCGTTCAACACGGACTTGCACGCATCCTTACCGCTCTGTGTTTCTGTATGAATTTCGGACGAGACGACGAGGCGATGAAATCGTACTTCCTCCTCGTTAAAGTTCTTCAACGTTTGCTGTGCCTGAGCGGCGGTTTTCGGGGCGACCGCCGACGAACAGTTTCTCGCCGCCCATTCAATCAGTGTAGCCTCTCTAAGTGGTCGAATTCGAGCCCGTTCAGCGGCGGTGCGAACCTGCAAGTCTTTTTTCGATTGCTCAACAGGGGTAAATACATCCCGCATGGCCAGATCACATGGATCGTCTCCCCGGTCTCGAATTAGCAAGGCGCGTTCCGCATTCAGGGTACGGAAGAGTTCTACAGCGTTGGTATCATTTGTTTCGCTCAAGATAGTCTTGGCGCTCATTGCCCTTTCTGTATTTATAGCGGGAGAGCAATTATCGGCGGTCCATTCTACTAAGGCAGCTTTGTAGAGGCGGTAGACCGGACTTTTTTTCAAAGCTGCCTGCGCATCAGTGGAAACTTCAGTCGTCTCTGCAAGACATTGACCGCTCATTGCCGTGAGCGCAACGAACGCACTAGTAAAGTAGTGACGAATTTTCATTTTAGCCATTCCAGATGAAGAACAACCTCGCAAACATTAATATCGATTATTCGCGGGGATATTAGGGCTGGTTGATAGGATATTGTGGTGGGGTGTAGCTTTATTCCCTGCGTCATCGCACTGGCAATTCTAATCAGATCAGGGACCTGCGGATTTTAGAATTAAACCGCCGATTTGGATTTTTATACGCGAAATAGGAGCCGTGGATTTAGCCAGCGGATGGAGCGTTCCTTGATATATTGCCCGCTTGGCGCGGGCATTATCATAATATCCGAGGCTATACTGAGCAGGTTTGCCGAAGAGCTTACAGAAGGGTAACGTTCTCAGCCTTCGATTTACCAGTCTTGCGATCCTGTCCAACGTCATAACTCACTTTATCACCGTCCCGGAGGTCTCCGCCTGCCATTATACCAGAGATGTGAACGAATACATCCGAACCACCATTTTCTGGTGTGATGAAACCGAAGCCCTTCTCATGATTGAAAAATTTTACTGTACCTGTAGCCATGCTTTCCTCTTTCGCATTCTTCTGAAAATAGATTTTTATATTTTAAGCAATCTTCTGGCAATGAATTTGGTTATTGCCTCCGAGCGCGGGTAGTCGATTTGGTTTCTCGCAGAAGAATCCTTTTCAGTTGCCTTTCGTTGAGTATCGAATAACGTTCGAGCTTCGCGGCGATTGAAGAAACGGCTTTCGCTTTTTTCTCGATGATGCCGACCGCTCTATCAAACTGGATTCGAAGGATTTCATTCACACGCTGATGGAGATGGGTATTTTGGCGCAGTAGGGTTTCGTCGCACAAATCCATAGTAGCTAAGAAAGCCAGCCCGTTACCCAAGCCGAAGGATGCTTCCATCCGAATTGCAATTCGGGTCGCTTCTGCTAGATCAGATTGAGAGCCGCCGCCGCTGCCATCAGTCGTCTCTCCAAACACAACCTTCTCGGCGGCTAACCCACCCAAAAGTGTGCAAATCTGCGCCTCAAAAGCGTTTCTGGTTGTTAGGATTCTATCTGCTCGAATTTGCATCAGTGTGCCGCCGAGATTGCAATCACGGTCTCCGAAGGTTCGCCTGATATGAACGGACACTGGTTTGATGCCAGTAACATCGAACAATTCATCTGCAACGATAGCATGCCCGGCTTCGTGAATGGCTGTTCGGCGGATGTCTTGAATACATACCGGGCGCGGAGAAGGAATATTGATGGCAAGGTCTGACGCGCTTAGAGGGGCTTTCCTCGCTCGTGCGCGGCTCCGTGCTTCTCGCACCAGTCGGGCAATGTCTGCACCGGACGCGCCTTCAATCCTAACAGCGATTTCAGAAATGTCTTCCCCTGGCAGGGCATCTCGCAAATGGTATTTGAGGATTTGTTCCCTTCCGACTGCATCGGGGAGGGGGATGTGAATATGCCGTTCAATTCTTCCAGAACGAATGATCGCAGGGTCAATTGCATTGATGTCGTTGGTCGCTGCAACTACGACGACACCTTCTCGTCCATCCAGCCCGTCCAAGCACTGCAAAAATCCATTGATAACCTGCCGCGCGTAATTGGAGTTTCGTCCAGAAAGCTGGGATCGTGTTCCGAAACTGTCAACTTCATCGACAAACAAAATGCATGGCGCTTCCCGTTTCGCCTGCTCAAATGCACGAAGCATCGCTTTGAGCAGGTCGTCTAAGCTACCTTTGGCTTGCCATTGCGCTAGAGAGTGCGCAAACAAGGGGACTCTGCAGGTTCCAGCTAATGCACGAGCAAAAAGCGTTTTGCCGACGCCTGGCGGCCCACAAAGCAACACACCACGATCAATATCGTCCCAGTCCAGTTCTCGCTTGGCGAAGAGAGCTAGATCTTCTGCAAGCCTTTTTCCCCACGAAGCCGCTTCGCCGTATCCTGCGATATTATCGAGGTTGATCTGGTTTTTTGTGCTGATCGCTTTTGCTCCTCTGGTCACGCGATCAAGCTTGTGTTGAACGTCCTGATCACTCCATGATTGACAGATCATCGAAGCGAGGATGCGTAACGAGAACGGGGCAGGGACAGGCAGATCGGAAAAACGCGGCGGAGTTAGAAGACTTTCATTTGCAATTGCTTCACACAGAGAGCCATCAATCTTGATTTCGATGATATCATCAGCGGAGTCCAACACCTGCTGTGGCAAGGAAGCTACCTGTTGTGCGAAATAGACGGTTTGCTTGTAGGTGACGTGATCATCACCAAAATCACTGTGATCCCGCTTTTGGGCTGTTAGTAGGACGATGCTTCGCTGTGACGGCCGTTTCGAATTGTAATAGTTCAACCGACCAAGGGCCTTCTCATAAAGCTCCAGGTCATCTGCATGTTCACATGTCACAACTAGGTCGAGCACCCGGCCCGCGAGTAAATCATGAAGACCTCGCCTTCGAATTTGCCGAGTAAGATGCGCAACAGCAAGGCGCAACGCCAGACCTTCTGGTGTCTGTTGAAAATTCTGCATTCTGTTTTCTCACAAGATTTCACAGCATTGAAAGATGGAGACCGGCAGTTGCAGTGCGATATTCGAAACATTGTCATAGACGTCACCCTCATAAAATTAACGCAGACCTCTGACTGGAGCGGGTTTACCAAGTCGATAAAATCGCGAATACGTACGCGCAAAGTGCAGTTGCGGATCGACAAAAAACAGTTCGCTGGTCGTAATCAGTCTGCGGCTACCCAGCTTCGGATGCTCTAGAACAATTCCCTCCAGGCAAGGCAAGGAGCGTGTCGTTCGAACCCAGTCGTTGAGAAGTGGGCTTTTATCCAGAAGGTTCAGGTCCGGTTGTTTGCCCTCGCGTAAAACCCTGAGATCGTTGATCAATTTTTCGAGCGTACTGATCGTTTCAGTTAAATAATTCAGATTGTTCATGGTAAGCCTCCTCGTTATCGGGCATCGAATGCCGATCTGGATAATTCTGATTTTGAAGTGAGATTAAGTTCTCGAAACCCTAGTTTCCGGGCTTATTCTTTCATTCAGGTCGAATGAAACTTCTCCAGAAAAATAGAGCGCGGCCAGAGCGCTCATCGGTTCGTTAGAATTGCGTACCAACTGACAGCAATGCTTAAGAGGTAGAGGACCGTCATCGTCTAACGCGGAAAGTAGTCGAAGTCGGTCTCCGAGCGAAACCGTAGATGAGGCAAAGGGAACGAGATCGACGGCATTAAAAATGATTGTTTGTTCAATCATTTTGTAGGTGTGCTGGTCATATAACCAGCCTTCATCCTCTGCCGCCGCGAGAGCCCACTCCGGTGTGTCATGGACATCTACAAGGTATGTCCGTCGTCGAATGATTTGAGACTATTTGTGCTTTTGAAGATTGGAGTTTCCGGCTCGGTTTGGGGGTTGATTTAAGCCGCTTTGGCCTGGTGGTTCAAGCGGCGTTTT